>JBGSJV010000015.1:0-91211 GCA_041741535.1 Pirellulaceae bacterium | reverse complement strand
TGCCAAGATTTAAAAACCCATAGTCAAAATGGTTAGAGATCGTGATCTGAGGCAATTGCCCTCGGGCTTCTTGAACAAAGGCCTTGACCTTCGGCTCCGCTCCTACCGTCGCTCCGCGAAGTCAAAGCCTTATTGGTTTTGCTTGCCGACGACTCCACTTATTTGGACCGTCAAAAGTCCGTTGCCGTTGACAAGGATCTCGAACGGCACTGCAACTTGGTTGGAGTCGAATATTTCCAACCGTTGAACCAGTCGCGAACGTTCCAGAGTCATGAGTTGCAATGTCATTGCAGATTGCCGCAGAATATTCCGCGGCGCTTGGAACGAATAAACGTCTCGATCATTCACGTACGAGAAACTGCCGTAGATTTCAAAATGGCTACCCCGAGTGTACCCCGCTCGATCCTTCATTTTCTCAGCAGTCGCAAACGTGTCGTTCATTGACAACTCTTCGTTGAAAAAGTAGTTGCTTGGCTGCAAAAAAATGTTCTGGACGTCTTGTTGCTTCAATTGCCAAAACTTTCCCGTAACCACTCGTTCCGTCAATTCCGACCCAGCGGTATTGTTGGCCGATAGAACTGTCTTTAATGCGTAACTACCAATTGCAAACTCCGATTGGTCCGCCGAGTTGATGCGGGCAAAATAGCTTTCACCGTCCGCTGCGGACGGAACTCGGATAACGACTCGTCCGCCTCGGGAACCTGTTGTGACTGCCGACCCGACCTCCGAACCATCTTCCCGGTAAACACGGAGATTCACCCGGGCCAGGCTAATTCCTGCCGTGATCAGCTCAAATTCGATGGGTCCGCTGTAGTCCGACAACGGCGGCAGTTCGAAATAGTCGACATCGGTGGCGGAGTGCAAATCGCCATAGACAATCAACGGTACTCGTCCGCCGACGCTACCCGTGTTTCGAATGCGAGTGGCAGCGTCCCATTGGTCATTGTTTTTTCCAGGTAGATCTGCCGGGTCCAAGGAGCGGTTGCCATAGATTGCTCGTAGATCGCTGATATCTTGCGCGGTCAATCGAGAATTGATACTGCTCGGGTTCATCACCGAAGCTGCTGCCGTGGAGTGAGATAGCCCGAGTGCATGTCCGATCTCATGAAGTGCGACGGAATACAACTCGGTGACGTTACGGAAAACGGCCTTGGAGTTGAATAAGATATCGCCAGCCCATGTGCCGGAGACGACAGGATCGTGCCGTACGGTGACCGCCAACGTGTCACTGGCCATGGGGATAGCACCAATGCGTATGTCGCCGAATCGCGAGTCACCCTGCGTCGGACCGCTGATTCCAAACGCTTCTCCAACGTCCGAGCGGTAACCGACATTGATCGAAGCCTCGCGCGACCACTGCTGAAAAGCCCTCAGGATCGTGGATTCAATTTCACTCGCTGCAATCGTGTTCGCAAAAGCCGAAAACAAGTTGCTGGAATACGTGGAAATTTTGGTGCCGTCCGGGGCAAAGCTAACGGTCAGGCGATCGGGTGATAACCAAGGAATCGCCAGCGTATCATTTGCGTCACCATCCGGACTGTGGGTCAAGGCTCCGGGAAGGCTGTTGCGAAATAGCGGTAGATTGGGTTCGTGCGAGGGATTTAATGCCACGTCACTCATGATGTTCTCCGGTCCGGTTCGAATCTGGCTGAGATAAATTCTGGATTGTTTGAAGTGCGTCACGCAAACGACGAAGATCGTTCATACCCGATAACGGTTCCAGGTCAGGGTCGCGATCCCAATACTGCAACACCAGTTCGGGCGATGATTTTGCGACACGGGCCAGGATTGCCAGAGCTTCCTGGGCGTCGCTGGCATTCAGAATGGACGTTTGTGCATAAACCCCGACGATACGATACATCGTGTCCGGAGAATCGTCCAGATCCAACGCTTGTGAGGCAATTTCCAGCGCCCGAGCTCGATCCCCATTTCTCGCAAGCAGGACCGCCAAGGTTGCATACGCGGTCGCATTTTGTGGTTCGATCGCAATAACTCGCTCCATGGCCTCGATGGCGGCAGCCGTTTCCTCAGTTGAATTCGCGAGGATGGCTGAAATGTTATTCCACGCGGTTGCCGACACTGGGAACCTACGAGTGGCCGTGTAAAAGTCGCTCAGGCCGCCTTCCCGGTCGCCGCGTTGTATTCGTAGAACGCCTCTCGTCAACAGGCTCTCTTCGTCGTCCGGCTCGGTCTGCAAAAACGTGTCCAAATCTTGTTCGGCGTCCGCGGTCATTTCCAAAGCTTGATAGACCTGTGCCCGCAAATAAATTAGGCGAGCTTCGCTTCCGCGGCAGGCGATAGCCCGTGACAAATCTTGTTCGGCGGCTTGCCAATCTTGTTGGTCCATGTGAATCAACGCTCGGTTGCCGAACGCAGCGGGATCGTTGGGCTCCAAGGCGATGACGCGTGAATAGTCATCCAGTGCCCCCAAGCGATTACCCAAGTCATATCGCACTCGCCCGCGGTTGTACCATGCAATTGCTGAATCAGCGTCCAGGCCGATGCAAACCGAATAACTGGCTTCGGCAGAGGGCAGGTTGTTTGCGGCTGCTTGCGTGTTTCCTAACAAGAGCCAAGCTTCCGCGTCAAGCGGGTCGTCGCGAATCACGCCTTGAAGTGCCGACATGGCTCGATCGACATCGCCTTCCACGTACCATTCATTGGCCAATAGCCGACGATCGGTTGTTGAAATTGCCGGGTGAGCCAATGCATTCTCTCGCCATTTGGCAAAATTGTTTGCGTCGCCAACGAGTTGGGCATGACGACTCTTTTGTAGACCAAACGCGGGGGATTCCTCGACTTTATCGATATGAGAAGTTAGCCACTCGTGCTGCGACTCGACGGCGGCAAGCTTAAGCCGGCGTTGATCCACATTCTCAATGCTGGCTACGGTCCGCAGCATCGCACCGGCCAATGTGAGACGACTGGCCACAATATCATCTACCCAGCTTCCGTTGCCTAAGGACTCGCGCGGATCTATACCAACTCGAGAAGACTCCCACGTCTTGATTACTTGTGGTGCCTGATCCAAAACTTCCAGCAATGCAGTTGCTCGTAATTCGACTTGAGCGGTCGGAAGATCGACGACCATGAGCGGTAGGCGCGCCTGAAGAAGCTGCTGGTTCCAGTGCTGAACTGCGGCTTGGTTTTCCCATCGCGTCAATTGTTGCTGACCAGCCAAAAATGCGACAGTCAGAGCGGTGAGTAAAACGGCCGCCAGGACAGCCACGGATGTTCCCGACGTCAGGCGGGGATGATGATAACACCAATTGCGAAACCTCACGCGCAGCGATCGATTTTGAGCGAACCTCAGAGGCTTGCGATTTAGAAAGCGTTCAAGATCTTCCGCAACTTCCACGGCGGATTGATATCGCTGTTCCGCGGTTTTCGACAAGCACTTGTCAACAATGGCGGCCAGGTCGATAGGTAGTTGTGGAGCCGTTTGGCGTATCGGCGCAACCGTCGTTCTTCGATCTTGCAGGAGCCGCTCAACTTGGTCATCGAAGGAACCCGCATAAGTCGGGAACGGACGTTTCCCGGTTAATAGCTCATAAAAAACAATACCCAACGAATACAGATCGGAATCCGGCGATGCGAAGCCGCCGTCTTTGACGCATTGAAGATGCTCGGCTGACATGTACGGCAATGTACCACCAATCGCTTGCACGGCATCATCTGCTCGGCTGGTCGCTAAATTAAAGTCTAATAATAATGGTCGACCGGCATCACTTATCAAAATGTTGGCGGGCTTGACGTCGCCATGAACAATTCCAAGGGAATGAGCATAATCGAGCCCTTCTGCCAACTGTTGCCAGATCCATGCGAGCGACTGGAAGGGAGCTCGGTCACCAAGCGCCAGGTATCGCGACTCGCTCGATGTCGTTGATGGCTGCGAAACAAAATCGCTGAGTTTCGGCGACACCAAATCGGGTAGTGTTTTGGCCTTGTGATCGGCAATGGTTTGGATGAGTTCGCGCCCCGTGGATCGTGTCGAGCCAAAGTGTTGGGACTCCGCGAGCAAATCCGCCAGTGTCATGATGCCCAGGAACGGCATGCAAATTGCTTGTAACTCTCCTTGCTGATGAACTGAAAATACGGGCACGATATTGGTGTGCTGCAAACGAGCCAACCGCTGCGCTTCGGCGTTTTGCCCACGCGTCACCTTCAACGCAACCAATCGCCTTGCTAAGTCGTCTTGACGTGCCAAGTAAACTTGGCCAAAGGCGCCCCGCCCAAGAATCCCCACCAACTGAAATCCGAGGAACAACGCGTTGGGTGAGGGAAAGTCATTCGGCCTGCATCCGCTGCTCAACACGGCTTGACGTTCGGCTTCGGCCCGAATTCGGGCGACGGCAGCCGGCTGATCCAATAGTTCAGGAAAGCGAGCCAGGTAGTCATCGACCGAGTAGGGCAGTTGGCGCGAATGGCGGAACTCCAAGTCTACTCGCAGCAATTCTTCCAGTAGCGCCGATCGATGAGCATGGTTTTCGTCCAAAAGATAGGTCGTCACTGAAGGCACGGTTCCATCGCTGTTGGACCATTCCAGTTCAAACCGTTGCAAGAGTTGCTCCGCCTCATTCGACAATATCGACGTAGTCGCCGGCCGCGAAACGGCAGGACGTGAAATGGACCTCATGATTGACCCTCAAGCGTTTCGCTGAGTTGCTTGCGAAAGACTTGGAGGATACGTTCGATCGAGCGCTTCGCTCGCCGTGTTTTTTCGGCGATCTCGTTGATTTCACGGCCTTCGATACGCATAAAGACTATCTCATGATGTTCCGGCGGCAAGGATCGGATCAGCTCGTCAATGGTTAGCTTTAAAATCTGAAAGGCTGATTCTTCGTCGTCCCGAGAGACCGGAGAATCCAGTTCATGTTCCAAGGGTTGCGTTCGGCTCACGGATCGTTTGGACGCGCGATGATGATTGCCGCACGCGCGGATCTTATTCAACGCGATTACAAGCAGTAATCGCCAAAAGCCATCCGCGTCTCCAATGTCGTATTGTCCGTTGGAAGCACGCCGAAAAAACGTGCGAAACACGCTTTGCACGATGTCTTCGCCGGAAACTCGAACGGCCAAATCTGCGGATATGGAGCGATCTGCCATCCGCCGCAGTTGTGTGGCATACCGCAAGTATAACGCCGTGGCGGCATCTTGCTGTCCAAGTCGCACTTGCCTTAACAGCGAAAAGTCGGTTGTTTTTTCAATCATGGGACGTCTCGCGGTCATTTAGTTTGCTCACGCGCAGCGAGCATGTCGGGCACGGCTCAATCAGGGGACGCCGTGTTCGTTATTTGTGGTCCATCGTCTTCCGACGATTTGCGGTCGATACGGACCGCGGCTCATTGTCTCCTGGATTCTACCGAATTTCGGGAAAGCTTTGGTCCGCCCCGGGAGCCAAATGGGCTTCTGCTGTGACTATTTGTGGGAGTTCCCGGCGATTACTTTGGCATTTCCCATTCGAGGAGTTGGAAATGCCGGTTCTATCCGCCAAAGAAAATTACCAGTCCTTTGGGTCGCCAGTCTGCTAGCGGCCCGCGGTTGGACAGCGTTGTTGTTAGTTTTGGGCGTCGTGGGGTATCCGGTGTGAACGATTGGGTTATTTCGCTTACTATTGATTGTATTCGTTTGTTTTTGTGGTGGTAGTTAAGACAGTAAGTGAGTTGGAACCTGGGGCCGGCCGCCAGAGTCTGGCGAACCACATTCTCAGCCGCCAGTCCGCAGCTTTTACCAACTCTTCACATGGGTGTTACTCGTCGGTGGAATCGTGAGAGGCTGTGGTTGCTAGATCCAAGCGATACAGCATTTGATTGTATTCGTACCGTGGAGTCGGCGTCTGGCTGCCCGAAAACATCTGTGTGTACGTTCCTTCGAAATAGATGTAACGTCCATCTACTTGATCCCAAACGACATGATGCCTTGGATTATAGAACGAGTACCCCGGATGCGTAGCGATCTGAACGTCCGTGGTCCACGGCCCAGTGAGCTCAGGAGATTCCGCGTACCAAACTTCGCCCAAGTGACTAGGCACGCCGCTGGGATTGATTTCGCATCCGATCATGATCCAACACCGACGGTAATGATTCCAATTGACGCTGGCACGGTGGATAACCACCGGGCGACGAGTGTCACGGTCGACGACTTGAAAGCGTGCTGAAGTTGAAGGTATTTTCTGTTCGGTAATTTGTACTTTCTCACGCGCTTGGCTGGTTGGCGCCTCGGTACTCTGCCATCGGTACATTTGCGACGAAGGATCCCAGGCATAAGCTTGATATTGCTGCGGATCGCAGAACGACTTCAGCTGGGCGGGCACTCGGGTCACGGGAAATGGGTCTGCAAAGTACACGAAGTCACCGTCGGCATCTTGATGCCGAAACGCTTGGCCACGGGGCATTCTCCAAGTATTGCTTAAGTCAAACGTGGTTTGAATCTGAAACTGTTGGCTCGCATCATCAAAGGTTGCAATCCCATGTTCGACCATCTCCCCCAATCGCAAATGTCGCGAGTAATGGGCAACCAAGGTCTCCTGATCTCCTGAAGTCAGGTTGACCAAGCCGAATAACCACACCGCCCCCGGCGACTCCAATGGCAACATCTTTTTTGCTCGGCCAGTCGTCGGATCGGTGAAATAATCGAGCGCGACGTCATCGACCGTCGGGAACGAGTCAGCTCCCGGCCATGGGCTGGTCGCAGCCGTCACGTGAAAATTCCCCAGCGGATAATAAGCCAAGTTCGTATCACCCCATAGCCAAAACAGACGTCCGCGATAAGGCACCATTTGCACCGAATCGCTGCCGGTCACACCGGCTTGGAGAGATCGGGAATTGGGTGGAACGGGCAAGCCCAACAGTTCGCTGTCGCGATAGATGCCTTGTCCAGTGAGACGCCCGATACGCTCGGCTAAATTGATGCGTTTCAAACGAATTTCGGCCACTTGTCCGCCTTGGGGAGTAACGCGAATCCCGCGAAATCCAAATCCATCCGCGATAGCTTCGTAACCGGGCGAATCGATTTCAAAGTGAACTTCCGTATCCATCAGGCCCGGTTCGTTGAACGCCACGTAACCTTGGCTGTCGGACCAGAAGACGATGTTGCTTGTCGTTTTGAAACGGACCAACGGCACACCGCGGCCGGTTTCTTGATCGAGGGCTCGGAGGCCAAAATAATCCGTGGCAGGCGAAACTTTCGGTGGCTCTTGCCCATCCAATGACGGCGGTGATTCGAAAAGCCAGTCGATTACCAAGAATACCAAAAATATACACAACCAGTGTTTTTTCCGATAACTAATCATGACAAGTGGGCTCAATCTCGCTGGTTGCGTGAGCGTAATCTGGCAGTTCTTCCCGAATAGCTTCGGGAGAGAAGTCGATGTCCGAATAAACTTCGCCTAATGACAAGTGACAGCCGATCTCTGGTAAGTGGATGACCGAGTCCAGGCCTTCGTAGGTTTCGCGGAGGAACCCTTTATCGACGCGGCGCATGAGAATTGCTTGTGGCGCCGTTTGTTCAAGAGCCAGGAAATACTCGAGTGATGGGATGCTAAGATAGTGGCTCAATTTCTCATCCAGGTCTGTGCCCCGAGTACTACGTGAGAGGACCTCGAGCACTATTACCGGTCGATCTTGATACGCATCGGTGGGCTCGTTGGGCAAGCAAATGACCGATGCGTCGGGGTAATAGAACCAAGTGGATTCACGCCGTCGGATGCGGATTTTGGTGTCGGAATTGTAGGCTCGGCACGGTTTGCCGCGAAGTTGGCCGAACAAGATTCCTGAAACATTTGTCGCAATGAGATTATGGCGATTGATCGCTCCGGCCATGGACCGGAGCACGCCATCGACGTACTCGGATTTGTGCGGAGCCGTGGCTTCGAGCCGCAGATACGTGGCGACATCCATCCATTCAAGTTTTTCAGCACTGCTCATCGTCCATCGCCTTTAGTACAATCTTCAGATCGCTCCCAAAAAAATCTCTCAGTGATCACTCCAGCAGGAGGCAATGCGATCATTATGGGGTCTATCGAAATCGGCGTCAACAAAACATAGTGGGATTGGAAGCAACGATGTGGAAATTCGTTCGCCATTTTTTGGTGGGGATGTTGATTTCAGTATCTGCGTCAAACGGATTGACGCAGGAAAATGCCACGCCGAGTGAGTCGGCCTTCGACATCCGATTTTTTGCTCCCCCAGCGGAGTACGATGGCCAATACGGAGATTACCGCGATGTGTTGCGATTCAATAGCGGCGCGCGCGTTCAGTCACCGGAAGATTGGCGGCGTCGGCGTCAGGAGCTCCAACATGATTGGAAAGAGGTGCTCGGTCCGTGGCCAGACTTAATGGAAGCCCCGCGACTGAAGTACTTGGAATCCGAAGTGCTATCGGAGTACGCTCAGCATCAAGTGTCGCTAGAGATTGCTCCTGGAGTTTTTTCCGAGCCCCACTATCTCTTGATTCCGCCTGGTCGGAGACCGTTTCCTGCCGTGGTCGTTCCGTGGTACAACGCCGAGGATAGTGCTGGTTTGAATCCGAAGGATGTGGGGAAGTTTGATTTTGGTGCCCAGTTGGTACGGCGTGGATTTGTGGTTCTGTGTTTGGGCGGAACGCTGAACATCAAGGATGTTCGTGATCCAAAGTTGTTCGCGCCCGTCCAGCCGTTGTCGTTGTTGGCATACACCGCTGCCCATGCTCAGCGAGCCTTGGCGAATTTGCCTGAAGTCGATAGACAACGAATCGGGATCATGGGGCATTCCTTTGGCGGCAAGTGGGCGATGTTTGCCGCTTGCTTGCACGATGACTTCGCCTGTGCAGTCTGGGGCGATCCCGCAATCGTCTGGAAGGAGACGGACCCGAATGGAAACTACTGGGAGAAGTGGTATTTGGGTTACGACTTTGAACGAGGACCATCGGAGCAACGCCGTCCGGGAATAGTCAACTTGGAAAATCCTCGAACGGGAGCCTATCGTCGCTTGATTGATGAAAAGAGAAATCTCCATGAGCTGCACGCCTTGATGGCTCCTCGCCCGTTCTTGGTTTCGGGTGGTGGCAGTGAAGGTCAAGACGAGCTCGAACATTGGGTCGCGTTGAACCACTCGGTTCGATTAAATCGGTTGCTCGGTTTTGAGAACCGAGTGGCGATGACGATTCGCAATGGACACGCCCCGACGCCGGAGGCCAATGAACAAGCCTTTCAATTCTTGGAGTTTCAACTCCGAAAACGTCCTTGATGGCCGGTCAATCAAACCACTCGGCAGCTGTTTGTCCGAGAATGCTGCGAACCGAGTCGCGAGCTTCCGCCAGGACTCGGCTCACTTTTCGTTCGTAAAGGTCCGGCATTTCAGGACGCAACAGTTCCGAGATTTCGCTTTGCCGTTTGCCGAAGAGATAGTACATCGAAAAGACCGTTTGGTGCGGCTCTTCAAGTTGGCCAATGGCCCCCAACAGATCCAGGCGAAGAAGTAGGTTGTCGACGGTCTCGTGACGATGATCTGGGACGTGATCAAGCGAGTGAACCTGAGAAACTTCGGTCCGATAGGTAGGGTCTCCGCCAGCAATATCGTTGGGTTCGGGTTGTTGGGCTATCACATTGGAATCGATGGAGCCCGCAGTTTGGGTTGCCAGCCCTATTTCAGGAAGTTCGGTTTCAACCGTTCGCATAGAAGATTGCTGATAACGCATTCGTTCGTGCTTCCGCTGACGCGCCAAGTCCAGCAGAATGTAGCGCACATGATCCGCGACGATTTTCCAGAATCCTGCAGGATGGTGAAGTTCCGTGAGTTTCTCTGTTTCGACGGCTTTGCGTAGACGAGCATAAAGTTCGCTAAAAATGTGGCCGGTCTGTTCGTCATCTCGATAGTAACGCGGCGAAACGCCGCCCGAAAATTTGTACTTTTTTCCGCGAATGATTTGCAGTAATCGTTCGTGAGCCAGAGAAACAAGTTGATCGATGGCGTCCATGTTTCCCGCGCGAAGTTCGGGCAACAAATCGGAGACTTTCGTCGTTAAGCCGGGTTGACCATCGGATCCTGAAATTGGTTGGTTCATCGTCGCCATCTTGCCATTGGAGTAGAGTATCGTGTCCGTTTCGACCTGGAAAAAAGTTGGTGCGGTAGGAAGCAACAACTTGCCACGATTTTGATCAAATGCTCCTGCCCTGGCAGGTCCCCAACTAGCAGCCTAGTTGGGGACCGTCGCAGTTCAAGTGCGGCACAAACTAACTTTTTCCGGTGACGTCGCCACCAATGATCGCATGGGATGCCACGGAAGCAACGGTGGCAGCAATGGCCGGCAAAACGACTTGTCGGACGACACAAACAGGTGGTTGTGGCGGGGGATTGTTCGTCGTTGTTGACGGTTTTGACGGGGGGGTGAACCAGCTCATCAGGAATTCTCCTCAATCGAAAGGGCGAAGTGGTTGGTGATTATCGCGTCGACAGTACTCGCGGAGCAGATGGCCACGGAATGATCGCGACCGAAATTTCGGTTGCAATTTGATCCATGTCTGCTGGCCGCCGCGATCATCGTTCGTGGATATAGCGAGACAGGTTACCAGCCACGGACAGAAATATTTTCGAGTTTGTTGTTATTCTAGCCGTCCGCTAAGTTTTTTGAGGAGGCGTTGCTGGGTACTGTCGATTGGGAGAGTTTGCGGTGGAAAGGACTGCAAGGCCGATTGGTAGGCAGAGGTGGCAAGCTGAGAATCGCCGATTGCATTCCAAGCGTCTCCGCTGAGTTCCAGAACCCAAATCGGGTCGTCGCACCTTGGATCAATGGCTAGGCGGGCCAATTGCTCGGCCGCATTCCGGTCGCGAGCCCGCAACACGGCCGCCAAGTTCTGAATCACGACCGTCTGGAAATCCTGATCAATGGATAGGTTGGGTATATTGTTCAGGTTCTCCAAGAGTTGTTCGGTCGACGAACCTTTTGACTGGGAAAGCAATAAACGCAATCGCCAACCTTCCCAACCTGGCGTACCGCTGGGTATTTCCTGGTGCTGGATAGTTGCAGCACCGAAGTCTTCGAGTTCGAGTTGACATCGGAGCCGACTCAGGTTGCAGGCAAGTTGCAGTTCCGCAGCGACTCGAGGTGTAAATCGCTCCAAGAAGTTGAGCGTTTCGGAAAATTGACGGGTCATGACTCCGTGATGCATGATCCGCAGTCCAGCTTGTTCGTATAGCTCCCATTTTGTGCCCGGCGACCATTCCTCAGCTTGTTCCACATGATTGGTTAGCCACGCGAGAGCGGCCATGGCTTGCTTTAACTCGTGTCTCCAAGTCTTGCCTTGGTCGATTGAAACCGAAAACCGATCCAAAACCGCATCCGATAGTTTTTCGTCCAGCACAAAGTCATCAATCAATTGGCGAGTGAGAACGCGACTGCCCCATGTTTGATTGAATGGCTCCAGATCACCAATGGCCCCCAACTCTGATTCTGTGCTTTGTCGATCCAACTGCGCCGCACTCGCGAATTCCAATTCAATGAATCCCAGCCACTCATCCAGCTGCCCTTGGTCATTGGCGATTCGAGCCAATTCGGCTAAATCAAGGCCTCGCCACGCTTGGCGAGACGGCTCCGAATGGAGCCAAGGGAAAGCGGCTGGTGGATTGATTGGTTCGAGCTCTTGATTCAACGCTTGCTGGACCCACGTTACCCATCGACCGCGTTCGCCACGAAGTTGGATTCGTTTTAAGGCTGCTTGGCTGGAACGCAGCATCCATATGTCTTCGATTGGAAGTCGTTCGAAATCCCGTTCGCTTCGATCTTTTGAAAACTCGCGTCGATGTCGCAGTCGCTCCACGCAGTGTGAGATAATCACCTCGTCTTGCACAAACTGATCGAACAGCCAAAGGTAAGCGACGTATTCTAGTTGTCGGAGATCAAACTGCGCGAACTGTTCCGCATGGGAGGTCGCAACTTGACCAGCCGTTTGATTTTTCGATTCTGGAGCAAACGGTGAAGACGCCAAGTCTGCGGCCAGAAATTCGCTCCGACTATTCATCCAACTGCGGCGAAGTCCATCGTAGCTGCCAAATCCGGGCAAGTCGGCATTCAACGTTTCTAGGGTTGCCCCAAAGCGGAGGCTTTGCCGGATGGATCTTGCGACCAAATCATACGCGTGATCATAAAGCGCCTGCGCCGCGCTTCGATCGGCGGTCGAGACCATTCCCAATAACTTCTGCTTTAGCGTCAATACCTGCACGTTGTCGCGAACTTGTTTCCGACGAAATTCTCGTTCCTGAGAATCATCGAGCGGAAAAGGTCGAGGTATTTCCACGGTCCAATTTGTCTTAAGCGATAACGCCTCTGCATAGTCGGCGATCCAACTGATTTCCGAAGATTGAGGTGCTCCGGCTTGCTCGAAAAGATGAATCGCTGCTTCCATCAATTCGAGGGCTTTGCTTGTTTCGCTATCTTGGTACAACGCCTTCGCGCGGTCCATGCGAATCGAAGCTCGCCAGTACTTCCACTGTGGTTGAGCGGGTTCGCGATCTTGTTGTGCTCGATAGAATTGATCCATGATCTCGAAAGATTTGTTGTTTAGCTCATTGAACAAGACTTGGTCGCCCGATTTCTTGGCGATTTTGGCGCGACACTGCAACACCAAGCTTAAACGAAAGGCCAAGCGATGTAGATCCGGTGTTTTCTCGAGAACTCCGCGCAGGGCGAGTTCGTGATGGAGCAGTGACTGTTCAGCTTGTTGCAGCCGCCAAGCATCATCCGCTGTTGGGTAGCGTTCGACCGAAAGCCACAACGAATAGCCACGCAAAAACTCAAATGGTTCGGATTGAAGATCGATGTCTGCCGGATACTCCAATGCCAATTTTTCCAACGGCTCTCGCAAGGAATCAAATTGTTCCTCCCACGTTCGAACTTCATCCGTGGATCCAATTTTCAAGCCGAAGTTTTCTGCTTCATTGCCGATGATTCGAAGTCGAAATTTCGGGCTGTCCGGATCGAGCAATGCCATCGATTCCAACACGCGATTGGCGTCTGCGCGTTTTTGAACTGCCAACGCAAGCTCGCCATTCCGGCCGTGAATAGAAGCCGATAATCCCAGCAACTTTTCTCGGTGCTCCAGGGCGCGAATGGTTCTAATTGGCGAATGTTCGATCAATCTTTGGGAGTCCTCGAAGAGATCTTGCATTTCCAGTTGCAGACCCCGGTTCAAAGTTGTGTGGTTGGCCAAAGTGTCAAGGTTGGTGGCCAACAATCGTTTTACACGAGAAATCTCTAGTTCGGAGTCGGCGTTCGGTGCCAACTCGTAGGCTATTTCGGCCTCCCGCAACGCCGCCTGATAGGCGTCTCGAGCGAGCCAGCAATTGCCAATGTTGTCGTAGTAGTGGCCCAAGACTTGTTTCCCGTGCGATCGAAGCAAAGACCATTCCGCATCCCCCGCCATTGGTGAAGGCTGGTTCAATACCGATTCGGCTGATTCGCAAGCGTTTTTCGAACCAACCATGTCGCCTTGGTCGGCATAAATCGAGGCCAATTTACAGTAAGCCTTGGCTAAAAGTTTAATTTCTGGTGGACCTTGTTGTGCAACTGGAAGTTCTTTTAGTTGATTGATAACGGCGTTTGCTGCAACGACTGCTTCCGGCAGTCGGGCTAGTCGTTGAAGAATTTCGATCCGACTGAACTGCAAGGAACAGAATAATCGGAGAACAGCAGGCCATTCCTTGGTTGACGACTGCGGCAACTTCGCCAAGAACGCGTCTGCGGCTTGCAGCTTTACCATTGAGCTAGATTCGTCAAGTTCGCCCATGAATGTTGTGGCGGCTTCGAATGACTGCAATAAAGGAATGATAAGCTGTTGGCTCCGGTTATACTCGGCCAGGGACTCTGCGGCTTGGACTTGCAGGGACTCATTCTTCGCTTCCAGTTCGCGGTTGGTCGTCGTCAAGGACTCGTTTTGTTCGATTTGCTGTTGTCGTTGGTACCAGGCCAATCCAGCGAAGGCAACGATCGCGAGGGCCACGGCCGTCAAGGCGCTAACCGTGTGCTGCAGAAGACGCGCGCGTGACTGTTGAGCAACGATGGTCACCAGCATTTGTTCCAGCTCACCCCGCTTCTGAACCAATTCCGTCTCAACGAGTGTTTTTTCCTCGAGCGTTAGCCGCTTCTCCTGTTCGAACAAGACTCGAGCATTGGCGGCTATCGCGATGTCTTCCTTGAGCTGACAAAGTTCGTGACTAGCAGACTCCAATTCACGTTGAAGAGGATTGGTCATTTGTTGGGCGGCTTCGGCATCCAGCCAGGCTTGAACGGCACGGCCTAATTGCTCTACGCCAGATCCCCGGCCCGTAAACGAAGTGGCCTTGGATTCTGGAGATAACCCAGGCACTCGTTCGGCAAACCACTGCCACTCGCGCTCCCCAATAAATCGTTCCCAGGGATCAAATGCGGTCGCTTGAAAGACAATCGCTTCCAAGGTCGAGGGCGTTCCGGCTGGGAACCAGCGGAATCTTTCCTGATGGGGTACCGCGGTCGTGGGCTGACGACCGGAAATGATCTCCCACAACACGGCTCCGAGCGAGTAAACATCCGTCGGTTGTCTCACCGATTCGTCGCTCAAGCGTGGATGTTGGCCCCATTGTTCAGGACTGGCATATTGCGGAGTGCCGCTACCATTCAAGGGGAATTGGTTCCCGCGAATATCGATTTCCGTGCCGGGGCGAGACAAGTCGTCGGGCTTTAAAATGTCATCCGTCAGGACGCGAGCAATGCCCCAGTCGATGATCACCGTTTCGCCATGCGGTCCAATAACGATGTTGCCGGGCTTGATGTCGCGATGGATGACACGACGTTGGTGTGCGAACCCAATCCCATTGCAGACATCAACAAACTGCGACAACAGTTGACGAAAGTTGACTCGACGTTCGGGTGTATGATCCCACGAAACTTGCTCCTTGTGATAGTCGATGATGGCGTCCTTCAAACGTCTTACCACACGTTGATTCTGCGACGAAATCAAGGTTTGTGGCAGCAGTCGCATCACTATTGCCGGTTCTGTGTTCTCGGTATTGACCGGGTTCGGCAATAACACGTTGTACAAGGGCAGGATATTGGGGTGCTCCAATTTCGCAAGAATCATGGCTTCTCGTTCCAGCCGTTCTTGGGCACCAGGCACCGTTTTGTTCGTTGGCAGCAAGGTCTTGATTGCCACCTTCCGTTGTAGAACGTGGTCGTAAGCCTCGAAAACCACTCCAAAGCCACCTTGGCCGACGATGCCGAGGAGCTCAAAGTCACGCTCGATGGGTTTGTGATTGGTCGGAAATGCTCGTTGTATTCGCTCGTACTGAACTCGGACGCCCGAGTAGTCGCGGAGATTTATTCCGGCTTTCGCTTCTTCAAGGATGAACGTGTTTCTGTCCGAATGGACACGGGCGCACAACGCTGCAGCAAAGTCACGTAAATCGGCATTCTCGCCGACCAATTCATCAATTTGCGGGACCCGGTCGTCACGGAACGCATTTTCGATCTCTAGTTCCAAGTCGGTTTTTTGGAACGCCAGAAGACGGTCGGCGTATTCGGCCGCGATTTGTTCCTGGCAGTCCGGCGAATCGGGGACCAGCCGACACAAATCTTGCACAGACAATTTCCGAGGTGGCTCCTCATACCACGCGTCACGAAATCTCCGCCAGACTTCGGCCAACTTTTCGACAGAATTTGCAACAGGTATTGGGTCGCTCATGAAGTTCCTCCGACAGGCATCGCTAACGAATTGGCATTTTAGCTCGAGTTGGCGCGCGATAAGTTTGGGAAAAAGTGTATTTTCTTTGACCGTCGTCCGTTGGTTCTACCGCTATCTCCTCTGCGTATCTGAGCGATTTTCGTTCCGCCGGACACGTAACCTTCACCACGTCCAACGAATTTATCGAGGTAATGCTATGTCGAAACGCTTTTTTTCCCACGTCGAGTTATGCCCGAAACAATTGGTTTTGGCAATCTGTCTGTGCTGTCATTTGGTGCTCAACAAACCGATCTTCGGTCAAGATTTGCAACTGGATTCTTGGCAAGAGCAAATGGAGTTGATCCAACGTCGTATCGATAGCCTTCGCATAGAAATGGATGGCGAGGAATCGATCAAGACCATGGCCGAACAACAATACGAGCAAGCCCAGCGAGACATCCAACAGGCTATCGAAATCGGCCGAACGCCGGCCACGGAACAGTTCATGGCCACCGACGCCCTACGCGAAAAACGTCGTGCGGAGTCCCGGATTAGCCGCTTAACATTCGAGATCCAGCAACAGCAAGGAGAGTTGCGGCGCCTTGAATCACAGCGACCCGGCAGTCCTGGAACTCCACCCGAACCTGGCCCGACTACCGCTCCTGTGTTGCCGAAGGATCTGCAGGCATTGCAGGGGAACTGGGTCAGTTACGATGGTCGAGAAACGCTACGGATTCAAGGTGATCGGATCTTCATTACATGGCAGGTGGGCGAAGAATTAGGGCGAGTGCAAGGGAAAGTACTTGTCGAAGGCAGCAAAGCTCATTTGGATTTCCACCTAGGCGATTTGGTCGTACGGCATCTCTATGAACTCGAAATTCCCAAGGATGGATCAGCGATTCTCCACACCCAATTCAACCCCATTCATCCTGAAGTTCGGCTTCACCATAAACGTCCGGAATTCGAATGTGAATTGGGGCAAAACAGTCAGATGTATAAACTCGCGAAGCCCTGATCGTCTGCCGAATGGGAAGGACTCAAGGGACGTCATTTGCAACCGGGGCGGTGAATCTGGACGCATAATCAATGGAGTTCGGTACGTCATCGCATCGAGCTTCATTTCGCATTCCACGTTTTTGTACGTTCGGCCCGCCCGCTTCATTCGGAACTGGCTTAGCCCAGCCTATTTGGTTGGTCCCATTTGTTGTGGTGTGGCAGGATTGTGCGTCTTGTTTGAGTCACCGTAGTTTAATTGAACCAACGGTTTTCCTGTGACGTGTTCTTTGACGATGTACAACAAGTCGTACTGATCGTGCGGAATTTCAAAGGATTCGACGTCGGCTAGTTCGCTCACGATGGGACCAACCGTGTTCGAATGGCCGACGATCAGAACGACACCGCCGGCATTGGCTTGGCGAACGTTGTTTATCCAGTCCGCAGTGACCTGCTGGTATTTTTGGATTTCGAGGTCTCGCGCATCGGCGGTCGGTTGGGCAGTGCCTCGAGTCCGTTGGAGATCCGTCGAATAGATCGCTGAAACGCGGAGGACCTTGGCTAGTTGGGCCAATTGTTTGGCTCGTTCGTGCCCAAGTTCGGTTAATGCATCGTGGCTGCCGTCCCGCTCGGCATGGCGGACAATCAGCCAAGTGACGTCCGGTTTCAGCGGCGTTCCTTCGGTCGTGGCTGCTTCTTGCGCAACGCTTGCTCCACAACCAATCAAACTCGTCAACAAGCCAACGAGAGTAACGAAGAAAGCCCGGACTTGATGACCATTACGGAAATTGGACATGCACTTGGACCTCTGTTAGTGATTTCGATAAATGTCCCCCCCCGCATGATAGGTAACCCAGGAATGACGCACAATCAGCGAGAACTTCCGCAGGGCTTCGAAACTCGAGCGTCGAACTTCACATCAGCCGCAGGGCGGCGCAGGTTTGTCGGTACGCTGTCTCCAAGTCCAAAGCGATGGCCAGATTATGGTCCAACCAGATTGGCAGTACAGGTAATCGCTGCCCAATAACCATCGGGTAAGCCCATGATTCGAACCGCCAGCGTGTCGCCAACGGGTGGCTTCGACAAGTCGTCGCATAGGTCGCCGGCGGTTCCGGTGAAAATGCCGGATCAGATTGGCGGAAGTGGTCCAATACTTCACAGTAGAGGTTGAAGTCTTTCACCGTGACAAGATCGACGATGGACACGCAGATTCTTTTCTGAATTAGGGCAGCGCACTTGGAGACAAAGGCGGTTCGCGTTTCAGGGCGATCTTTGTTGGCGGGACTGACCAGCTCGATTGCCGCGACCAATTCCCGGCCACGTTGTTGGTCGAAGAACAGAACTTCGTATTCATAGAATTCGGTTGGGTCCCAATCCAGGGTTAGCGTGGGATTCGGCGGAGTCCAAGTTGTAGTCGCTCGTCCAGTATCACCGTAGCTTGCTCCAGCTGAATTTTCGCCGACGACATCAAATGTACAAACGTCAACTTCGAAGTTCTTCCCCAGATGAACGCGGGGCTCGGCGACATACCGGTCCGGTAGCGATTTGCACAGGTCCATCACCATCAGAGCCGGCCACATGCCATGAAATCCTTCCCAGGATCCCTTGCTGGAAATCGGCGGTCGAAAATGGTCCAACAATGGCATGATACGTTTCCTCCATTCCATTGTAGCCGATGGGGTGGTTTCGGCGAACATCCAATCTAGGGATCTGAAAATATTGAGATTTGCGAAATATTTCAGGCTCTCATTCGTACTAAACTAGGCTTTGTCTCCAAAGGGGGCTGATCCTCTCCGGTCATGCCTTTTTTTCCGAAATTTTACATGCCCTCCAAAGGGTCAGACCCCTTTGGAGACAAAGCCTAGTGGTTTGTCAAACCACCGTTTTGGCGTGGCAACGCTTGCCAAAGCGTGGTGCCACTTGGGAATATCCGCGTTTTGGTAAATGCAGCTTCCCGGCTTACTAAGTTTGCCAAAGATGAGTTGACGCGGGGCAATTGAAAGCGAAAGGTTTAGCGATGGGTTCATGGCGAGCAAATTGTGTTTTGGCGTTTCTCACTTTTGTGGGTGTTTGTTGCTTCGACACATCGCCGTCGAGCAGCCAGCTATCGGCTCAAGAATCGAACACCAACGTCGACGAACCTGGAACGTTCAACAAACATCTTACACCTGGCATGGTGGATCGTTGGTTATTTAGTGGCGTACAGGGGCAGTTATTGGTTGCTGGAGTGACCACCAACGAATTTGATGCCACGCTCAAGTTGGTGCAAATTATTGATGGTAACGAACATCCTTTACGCGAAGTCGACGACCAAGGTAGCAACGCAAATCTGGCCTTTCGACTGCCGGCGGACGGCGAATACAAGTTGCTGGTGCATGGATTCGAGTTCAAAGGGGGCGGGAATTACTCGGTGTCGTTGGAACAAGTCCAAGTGTCTCCGACGGCCATTGGAGAACGGACATCCGGTTCGTTTGACGAACAAGGAACCGCGTGGTTGTATTTCAACAACGCAGAAGATGCTTATGTGACTGTTGATTTTGTGGGCGGTGGTGGTGCTTATCACGAAGCCCGTGATTCGCAAGGCTTGCCGATTGAATCGTGGGCGGGAATGGTTCGGCTCGAGAGTGCCGGGGAGTACTACATCCGACTGCACGGGGCACGCGACCGACGGTTTGAGCTTCAGCTTCATCTCGCGAAACATCAAGTGTTGGAAAAGGACGCCGTTGTTGTCGAATCGTTGAATCGCAAGTCAGCGAGCGTCTTCAATATTCCGGGCCAGGAAAGTTCGTTTGGTTTTGTCGAGGTGGAAGTCTCAGGCGATCTTGCGACTCGGTTGATCCTGCCGACGCGTCCCAAATCGACGCAGCAAGCTCAGGCCATGCAATCCAAACGTGGCCCACAAATGCTGGAAGTGCCCAGCAAAGGGAAGTATCGACGTTACGCCATGGTGTGGAAGGGCAATGAGACCTATCAACTGCATTTGGCTTCCGAGCGAGGCGCCGATGTCCAAATTCGTTTTTTTGACCCACGACAGAATCTCGTACCTGGAGAGCCAGCCGATCAAGTGCTGCCGGTCGGCGCGACGCAGTTCTTCAAGATGGTCACCGAACAGGGGCAATCTTTGACGCTGACAAGTCGGTCCTCAAGTTTCGACAGTTACCTGCGACTCTACGACAAGAACGGGCAAGTGCTTGCATGGGACGATGATGGTGGCGGTGGATTGGACGCCAAGATTCGCTACATGCCGTTTGCTAAGTCGGAATTGATACTCGCCGTTTCTTCACGTGGTGATGGTGGCGGCGGTTCGTACGGATTGCAGGCCGAGGTCGAAGCGCCGAAGCAGTTGCAGTTGGACGTGAAAGCAGCGGGACGATTAGCGGCAGGCGAAACGGGTTTTTATGCGTTGAGTGTCAATGCCAGACAGAAAGTGCTCTGGCACCTACAAAGCGACCAAGAGCAAGCCGTTATCCGAATTTTGAATGCCAATGGCGTTGAACTGGCCAGTACCACCAGCGGTCAAAGTCGCGACGCGGTTCTGGTTCACGAGTTTACCGAGGGTGGCCACTTTGCTATTGTGATCACCATGGCTGCTGAGGGCTCGTTTCAGCTGAAAGCCATTCCAGCAAATTAACGGCAATTCTCCTCCAGCACTTGGGCAAGATGCAGCGTATGCAACCGTTTCCTTTTTGTCCGGATGATTGGGCGCGAGTCAAAGATGTAACGATCGAGTTGGTCAACGCCAGTGCAACGGATGATCCAAGCTTGATGGCTTCACGGTTTGTGGAGCTCCAGGCCGTGCTGGGCGAACTGCGAGCCAAGTACGGCGAGCACCCGGTCTTGTTGGAAACGGAAGCGGATTTTTGCGATGGAGAACTTGAGTCTTTGGAGTTGTATAATCGAGCCTTAGCTTTGGCCGAAGCCCATCAGTTACCGAAAGACTCGATCCAATCGTCCCTTCACGCGTGCCTCCTTCGCCTAAGGAGAACCTAAAATGCCAGGTGGGTACGGGAGGAACCGTAGTTTGGCCAAGAGAGGCCTGGTGAAGCTTAATACGTAACCGTTCACGGTTGCAAATTGCCAATGCATTGTTTTCCTGAATTTCGCACTGTTCGGAAATGGACAGTCGAGACCACTTAATCAACGATCTTCGAGCTCTTGTTGCAAAACAAACCGCTCAGCTAGATCTGATTTCGGGGGGATGGTTGATGTGGAATAGAATTGCTGGACGCCGCAGAGCGGCCGACGGAAGAAAAGCCGTTCGCGACGACCGAAAGAAGTGGCCAAGTGAAAGCCCAGTGGAATGCCGCCACCGGCGCTCGGCCGAAGATTGAAACGCTTGGTCGGGAATAGGTGCCCGTCTGCGGTAACGGTCCTCACCGCCATGCGTTACCCGTTGTTCCCCCCTTCGAGTCATCGACGGACTGATATTTGCGCTTCATTGGCCCACTGCTACAATAGGCTGCAGGAGCATGACAGCGAGGCCAGCATGGATGACAACGTAACTTTTCGAATTCAAACGGACGCGGCTCGGGCGCTCGCCGAGTGGAAGGCATTTTTTGCCGAACAGGTCGCTCTAGAAGCAAGGGGCTTGGCGCAAAACAGCACTCCTCCGGGACTCATCACACTTGCCCACTATCGGCAAGCGGCAGTGCTAGCTGCACAGGCACTGGCGATCGAAGTGCAGAGAACAGATTCCAGCGATGGCCGTCGAAAAGCAGCCTGAACCCAGTGCTGGCGAAATTTCCGAAACAGTCAATGATTGGTTTCGCCAGTTCCTTAAACACTTTGAAATTAATTTTTTAGAAGCCGAACAAGCAATTTCCAAGGAATCTGGGGCTGCCGACTACTACTTCGCGGCATTTCAAGCATTCAAACTGACGTTACTGGATTCTGGCATGCAAGAAGACCGATTTCGTTTGCTTATACAGAGCGCTGTGATGGCATTTCAGCAACGTGCCACAAACGTGGATACCGATTCGAAAGGCTATCCATTGGGATACTTCGAGGCCACTGAGGGGAGTTTCGTCAACGAGCCGCTGGAATGTCCGCCTGAATTGCTGCCCGAAGAACGCGAGCAATGGTGATGCGGTATCTTTTGGATACAAACATCTGGATATTCTATTTAAAGAACTCGTCTTCCTCGGTCGGTCATCGCTTAAGGAACACCTCAGCCAGCGACACTGCCGTGTGTTCGGTTGTCCTCGCAGAGCTGTTGCATGGCGCTCGCAAGTATGAGAAGCGAGCAGAACGAGTTGCTCGTGTGGAGCTGACATTGTCGCCATTTATTTCACTACCATTTGATGACGCTGCTGCTCGGTACTACGCTGAAATCCGCGACGACCTTGAATCGCGAGGCGTTACTATCGGTCCCAATGACATGATGATAGCGGCAATCGCTCGAACACACGGCTTGATCCTTGTTTCCAACAATCGCGAATTCAACCGAGTTCCCGACATAAAAACGGAAGATTGGACGATCGAGTAATTCTTCTTTGCGAGAGGCAGGCTGCCTCCGGCGATCGGCTGATGATTGAAACGCTTGGTCGGGAATAGGGAACCGGGTGGGCCACGGAGAGTTGATAGCGGACAGCGCCATTGTTGATGTCGAAAAATCCGGAAATTAAACGGCCTGACATTTGCGAGACCTTCCTTCCCAATTAAGGGACAGTGTCAGCAGCGGTCCGAAAATTCGGCGTCGCAATGATGTGATTTCGCGGAAATGGTTGATGGTTACGGCAGACCAAAAACATAGCTCGGGGACTTCGGCTCGTAGCTCTTTGCTTTTTAGACGCCTCTTCGTCGGCCTGTTTTTTCCGGCGTGCTTTTCGATTCTTTGGCCACTCTGGCCGCAAATTCTCACAGTTTGCCGTCGTTCGTGCTGTTCGTTCCGGATTGCTATTGTTCGTCTCATGGGACGGCGGGCACAATGGCACGGCTGGCGCAGGTTATGTCTTGCGTGCGAACGATTACTGTTCATTCGGAATGTTGAAACGCTGGTGTGGCGTTGGGTCGAATTTCGCCGCTGTCAGTTTGCAGGGACGGTTTTGTACATGTTAGGTCAAGTGATTTCTCGCGTTTGGGTCGTTACGCTGCTGTGTTTAAGTAGTTTATGTTTGCCGTCGCAAGCAACCGCAGTGCAAATGCCCGATCCGGATTTGCTACTGTCGGAAACATGCCTAATGTTAGCCGTTGTCGAAAACCTACCTGCCACAATTGTGCAAGGCAAGGCGTTTTTTGACCAAGCTTACCGAGAATATCGAGAACAGGGCGTATTGCGACCATTGGATACCCCGACAACTCAATACTATTTCGGCGAGCTCAAATGCCCGCGAAGCGAGGGCTCGGTTCTATATGATGTGAATCGGAAAGGGCGTCCAGGGCATTGGTTGATGAAAGCAGTGGATTCGATCGCGACCAAGGGCACTGAGTTAGAGAGCGTTTGGCGTCCGATTGCAGATAAGTTGGTGAAAGATCCAAGTCGGGTCACTGCGTATGACGAAGCCGAGGTAGTTCGTGCGTTTGCCGCGTTGTTTTCCGGAAAGCTGTTTATTGCCGAAGAAGACTTTAAGCCATATCGAACAACGGTCTTTGGCTTTGAGTACGACCCGAAGGTCTTCGATTGGATGCGCGAGTTTCGTCTGGTTGCGGAACGCCAGCGTGAGCAGTACGGATACGACGATGATAGTGCAACGATTTCTGGTGTTGAAGTAGTTCATTTGCCGAATGAAGGCTGGTACGTCTTTTCAATTGGCGATGTCATCTATGGGGTAGCAGAGCGACAGCTCAAGAAAACGCCTATCTACGTTATGCGTGCCATTCATCTCAATGAGGGGCGGCAACCGACTTGGGATACACTTCGAAGTGACCGTCGATTTCGAAGAGCTGTTAATGGGGTGTCCGATTTTAATGAGAAGATCAAAGGCATCTCATGCTACATTAGCTTCAACGATTTTTTTAGCCGTATATCTCAAAGAACTAGTTCATTGAACCTGCAATTTGCTCAGCAGGCGGTCAAGGTTGAACGACCGCTTGGCTCTCCGTACGACTTCTATGCGTGTTATAGTTGCAGGTTCGAATTTAGTAGTGAAGGTAGGTCATTAAAGTATGTTGTTGCGAACCCTCTTTATAAGCCCGGACCGAAGGCGATCGACGCCGTTCATGCAGAGTTTGGCGATGTTGATATACCGAAATCGATCATACTTCCGTCCACTGTTAATCGTATGGCATCCGTTCGTCTTTTGCATTCGCACCCTTCGATCTCAACTGCTGAGCAATACAATAGACTGAGTCCACTTCCTTTATCATTTCTTGGGAACAAGTTTGAAACGAGCGTGGTGTGGAGCAAAGATAATTTGGATTTTATTTCTATCATTGAAGGGGTGATTGCTAGCGAGGGAGTTCGGATCGATCATCTGGCATTCGAGGAGCAATGTAACGGTTGTTGGTATGTGTATCGTGGAGTGATGATTCGATATTCAAAATTTGGTAATATTGAAGACATGCTTCGTAAGTTTAGGGACTATTGTACAGAGAATGAGATTTCAACTTCTCAGCTTTTTAAGGACGAAGGAATGGCCCGTTGGTGGGTTGAGTGGCCTCGCGAGGCCCTTCCGCAGTGCTCTGTGTCAAAAGAACTAGAGATTCCCACTAGTTCGGTCGGTTCAGTGGATGACGATCTCGCAGTGCTCGCAGAAACGAAATTGAATGGTTGCCGCGTGGCATATGTAGGTAATTCGGGCATACGACTTGTAATGATCGAGTCGGGCGAGAATCTGTTTATTTTGCCGTATTGTACCGGTGCTGATTACGTTCTGATGCAGGTAGTGGAAAAATTGACTCATGAAATGTCTAAAGATGTCGTTGTTCCCTCTGAATTCCATCAGTTGTTTGCTGAGGGGATGAGTGTCAAGCAACTGGTTTATCAAACGCATTTCGATGTACGCGCGTTGGGAGTTGAATTTGCATTGGCAATGCTTCCGGATGGTGGGTTGGATCCTTCTGTTTTGATTGAATTCATTGAACCGGAGTTCAATGAAACGGTATCGTTCGCGTACCTATTACGCCGTTGTGTACTCAACACGATTGGGTTAGCCGATAATCTAATCGAGAAGAAATGTCCGAAGTTTCAGCGTAGTACGGATCCGATTGACTGGTTCCGAGCATTTGTGCTGCATAATGACAACATGATACAAATCGGGAGCATGAAGTTCCGCGATCAATTGAAACGGTGAGCAATTTTCAAGGATTGTAAATCGCTTGACGCATTAGTCGAATTGGAGTTCGGTTACGAAGGTTATGATTTTGCGTCTGTCTCCGCAAGAAACACCTGTGTGTCGGCATCGCGTCGCGCGCCGTCTCGTTTGTCGCTCAAGAACTTCCGAGCGCTGCTGGCGATCTTGTTGCGAGTCATCGTGACCAACAACCGAATGAGATCTTGCGGTTCGTGGAGATCAAACTGTCCATCGACGGCTCGCAAGAAGAAGCTGGCAAAGACCGATTGGGAGTAATCGACCGACTCGTACAATCGCGTCATCCGAGTATCGGACAGGTGCATTCGTACTTGTCGACGGACCAGCGGTTCGTATTGTCGCAAGAGTTCCTCGGCGGCGCTGGCGTCGCCTCGTCGGATTCGTTCGATGAATGTGGAGAATTCTTGATCGTGCATGGAACGTCGCTCTATTGGATCTGCCGTCGAACCCACGAATTGTAGCGGAAATGATCTCGTTTTGTTTTGTCAGAGAATCTGAGGGGCCGATTTGTCGCCAAGAGTCAACCAACTGTCCAGGCCGAATGGGAAAATGCCTTTAAAGTCCGTCGCCGCACCTGCGACACAAAAGGATGATTTCTTGCCTTTCAGGTGACGTCAACACCGACTCTGTGTCACGAGTGAAGCAAAATGACCGAACAGTATCATACGTTTGCCAGTACAATTTGTCGGTCAGTTCCTTTCGCAAAGTTGTGCCGCGGCTGTTGTATTTTGGTATGGTTAGCTTGTTGTATTTCATGAACTCGTGTTGGAAAGGATTTTGGTTGTGCTAACTTGGACGATGTTTTTTGTGGCGAGTTTGCTTGTCTCCGAGCCAAGTCTTGGTACTCACGTTTCTTTCAAACAGGACGTGATAGACAAAGACGGAACAACCGCGAGTGTTGTTGAAGAGGTTCATCTTGATGGCCGGGCCGTGTTGAAGCGTCTCAACTCGGGTTCCGAGAGCAAGAGTTTTTTCGCCAAGATTGAATTGCCCACGCTGGAGGGTGGCAAAACGTATCGTGCCAACATTACCGTTGTGAACCCGTATTCAGAGCCAATTCCATTTTCAATCGTATCGATGAGTGGCATCGGTGGCAAATTCACGGGGGATTTCCAGGAGATACCAGCGCTTGGTGAGGTTAAGTGTGTCATTCAGTTTGACGTTTCAGCAAGTCTGCATAGAGCGGCGGCCCAATCGGTCTTGTTTCATAGTGCAGAAGACCCTTCGAAAGTTGCGTTGACACTTCGATACACTTACGAGGTAAACAATGTGTTTGCGTTTTTACAGCGAAGAGTGGAGATGGAAATTCCTGAAAATGAAAAGAACGTTAACCTGCGAGTGCCATTTCATTTTGTTGAACCGATAACCATGGAGCAGTTGGAGTTGTCTTGGTCGGAGAATTTGAACGGAGTAAATTTCAGGATTGAAGGGGACGGTGAGAACTCGGAGCTGCCGTATGTGATGGTTGAAGCAGTGCCCAGCTTGATTCCACGATCGGGAGTTGTTGGCGAGCTAACACTCCGCAATGTTGATACTGGCGTGAAGTCCCAAGTTGAGATCCGCATTTTTCATCACGAGCCACTAACGCTTCGACCGGAGTCTCTGCGATTAACTCGTGGACGCCAAGCAAACTCCTATTCGGCGGTCGCGATGCTTCGGATTCCAGCTTTACAGGTAAAGGGTGATGAAAGGGCGGAGGAGCCCGAGGCGGAAAAGATAGTTTCGGTGCCTCAGGTCGAATTAGCCATTGGAGGCGAGGAGGCCAATGTCGCGCTTCGGCCATTGGGGAATAGTGGCATTTACAGGGTCACGGTTCACTTCCGCAAACAGTTTGACGAAAGTCCACCGGAAAGATTAGGTCTGCGTTGGAAGATTACTTTCAACGGAGTCGAACGAGTCATTAACTCGCATGCGTTTTTGCCAAGTTCCATCGAGAACTCGACGGACCAGAAATCGGAATCAGGTGAAGGCACTACTCGGGAGGGTGAATAATGTTCGGGCGTTTATTGAAAATGGTTTGCCTGATTGCCTTGCTTGTTTCGAACCCACGAGCATACTCACAGGATGTGTTTTCCGTCGACAAGGAACATTTGGCGGGCGTTGTGGGTGCGCACCTGTTAAGTTTAGAAGGTTGGCGGACAGGCGACTTTTTGGTCCGAGTCTCAACAACCGGAAGTGGCCGCTATTTTCGATGGGAAGAGAATCAAGACAACATGGAGGTGGACGACAAAATTCGGTTTGTCGAGGGTGCCGATGCGAGCACGGTGGACTTTCAATCCGACTTGCTGTACCGAGTGGTTTTTGACTTCGACTCGGAGCGATGCTTGGTTGTGGGGAACGTCCGTGAAGTGGCAACGGTTCTTAATGCCTTGGACGTTGCGATGGAGCCGATTGTTCGAAAGAAGAAGGAAGTACTACTACTCGACGATCTTCAGTTGGGAGCTTTGCGAATACGCCCTGACGGAAAAATGTACAACTCGAAACAAGCGAATACTGTTTCGAGAGCATTATCTGCTGCAGGCGTCCCGGATATTCGTTTCCTGGGTTGGAATCAAGTGTCGCTGTGGAACTGCGATCGAATGCGAACTAAGTTAGGTGATATAAGTGCCGATTCGATTCACGAAATTTCACACGTTGGGCGAGATGTCTATCAAATCCGAACTAAAGCGCCGATCGAAGGTGTCTCCGTTCGGACTCAATGGGATGTTTCGAGGAATCTACCTGTTGGGTATTGGTTTGGAACGGATCGAGATGGGACCACGGGTGGCGAAGGGTCCGCGAAGTGGAGCGAAATTGACGGACTGCCTGTACCGGTCTCAAGTCGATTCATGAACGCCCATAGCAGTAGTTTTGGATCTCGCGACTATTCAATGAAGAATGAGGTCGCCGTGGATATCCATTGGTTTTCGCTCAATCAGGAGCTTACCGATGAGTTTTTTCAGAAAGATCTCTTGAGCGACCAGAAAAAACTGGACGAACTGCTAAATCAAAACGTGTTTGAAAAGCAAGTGGAAGACACGGCGAGCGGAGACAACAAGTAGATTATTGATCCGCTCCGTTGGGGTTGGTTGGCGGCGCTGCGTAGCGGGCTTTTAGGCGATCGAGTGATTGTTGCAGTTGGATGCTTAGGCTTTGGTCGTAGCTGCCCGACATCAGTCGGTAGAACAGAGTGTTGGGCAAAGTCCCCGTGGCGGTCCATTGGACTTTGGATGTTGTTGGCGTGCTGGGGGTTGCTGTAAGAGTCCCGCGCATCGGGGGAAAAATCGGCGATAGAAATTCGTACTCGACCGTGCCGGCGGTGGCGTCCGCTCCGACCAATCGCAATTGTGCCAGTCCACCGCGGGGGTCCGTCCATTGCAAGAGTGGACCGTTCTCGTCCGACATCAAACTAACATCCGAGGCCGTTTGGCTGACAAACGGTGACCACTGGGTCCAGTTTTCCAAGACAGCAAATTGGCGGTAGACCTCGTCTGCCGGGGCGGCTATCTCACTTTCAGCCTGAGCTTGGTAGTCCAGTTTTGCTGCCCAGACTATTGAAATCAAAATCCCCGAGATAATGACCACAAAGGCAATGATGATGGTCCAAATGGTTTTCATGAAGTGGATTACCTGGGGTGTTGATTCTGTTGGTGGCAAATAATGTTGTGTCGACCCTGCGGGCCTTTTCCGCTCGCCAAGTCGCCAACCGGGGCCTAGCGACCCCGGCAGAGGCTGTGTCGGCCCTGCGGGCCTGTGGTGACTGTTCGGCCCTGCGGACCTCTCTCCAATCGCTGGGTCATCAACCGGGGCCTGGCGACCCCGGCAGAGGTTGTGTCGGCCCTGCGGGCCTGTGCAGTCTGTTGTATGCGACACTATCCTGGATTGGCAACCGCTGATCGCAGGGTAATGCGACAGCGGGAGGTGGTTGGTTCGATCCCGGTCCACGACTGATGTATGATCGAGGACTCGATTTCGGGCTGCTTCGATTCGTCATTGCTTGTTGCAGCGGTCGACGGAATGGACTGCTGATTCTCGACCAGCCGCTGCGATTCACCCGGCGGTCGTAGCCAACTCTCCACTCGGCATTCCAGTTCCATCGTGCCATAGTCCAAGCGATAGTAGTGCTGCAATGGATCGTGATACCATCGCGCGTTGTCCGGTTCGAGCCAACCGCTGATCAATCCTTCGCGACGGATCTTCAGCAACAACCGATACCAGTGCCACATCGAATGATCCCACAAATCAAAATCCGGCAGGCGGCTGGCGAAAAACGCGGCTGGATCGGACGGCAACCGAGCCCCCGCCCAATCGTGATGCGGATACTCGTGTTGCCGACCACGGTCCACCGCCGCACGCAGCCCCGGGTCGCGGAAGTCCGTAAAGAAACAAAACGGCGTGTCCACCGCGCCCTCCTCGCCCATGAACAACTGCGGAATCGTTGGTGAAAGCAACAGCAGCCCCGCCGCTGCTTTTTGCAAGTCATTGCTGGCCAATTGATGGACGCGATGCCCGTGAGGATGGTTGCCCACACTATCGTGCGTCTGCAAGGAAACGACCAAATGGGGGTGAACTTTTTCACTCGCCTCGGTTGGTTCGTAGCGAGCATACTCTCGAGCCGTGCTGCCTCGATAAACAAAGCCGTGCTCCAATGCCAAATGGACATCGGAGCTGCCTCGATAGTCGCGATTGGTGAGTTTCACCTGGGGCGTTGCCACCGAATATACGGCGTGCATGAAACAATCCGCCCACTGAGCGGAATACGAATTCACCAACTGCGGATCAAACACGTTGGTCTCGGCGATCAAATGAATCGGTCGGCCCGCGGCCGATTCCCAGTCGCGAACAACCGTCGCTACCTCGTTCGTGATGCTTGGTCGTGACGAATCAAACAGGTAGTGAATCGCGTCCAATCGCAAGCCATCAAAGTGATAGTCTTGCAGCCACTGGCGAACGTTATCCAAGATCCAAGCCCGGACCGCGTGGCTGCGGCGCCCCGAATAGTTGATCGCCTCGCCCCATGGCGTCTGAGTCTTAGCCGTGAAGTACGGAGCGAACTCGCGCAAGTAATTTCCCTCGGGTCCCAAGTGGTTGTAAACCACGTCCAAGAGAATTGCCAAACCTTGTCGGTGACACTCGTTGACCAATTCCTTCAGCTCCGCGGGTGTGCCGTAAGCGGCTTTGGGCGCATACAAGTGCACGCCATCGTATCCCCAGTTCCAGCGACCAGGTGTCTCGGCCAACGGCAACAACTCGATTGCCGTCACACCCAGCTCGCGCAAACGTGGCAGCCGATCGAGAAGTTCTCGATAGGTCCCGCCGGACGTGGCACAGCCGACATGCAACTCGTAAATCACCAAGTCGCGGCGCGCGACCCCTGGCCATGCCTGATCCATCCACGCAAACCTGGAGTGATCCACCAACTGCGACGGACCGTGAACGCCAAAGGGTTGAAAGCGGCTCCGAGGGTCAGGGCGGACGTCGCGCTGATTCAATCGATATAGATAAAAGCTGTACTCGCCAAGGTCCGGTACGATCCCGGCATAATATTCCGGGGACCGGGATGTTGGTTCTTGCGGCCGGCCACTGGTGAGAGTCGTCGGCGTCAGAGGAACCACCAATCCTCCGGCGGCCGACCATGGAGCTTGGTGGGCGCGATTGGCAAAGGTCGCTGCCATGGAATTCGGAAACAGGATCAAATCAACCGACTGGCATCGAGGAGCCCAAACTTTGAAGCCAACCGCTTGCGATTCGAGAAATGTCGTGCCGACGGGCAACTGCTCCAACGTCGTTGCCGCAGAATTTGGGCGAAGAAAAGTTTGCGGTACTTCGTGACTCACAAGCGATCGCTTCGTTCCAGGGTCGTCGAATGATTCGGTGCCAAGTTCGAGACCCATCAGAATTGGCGTTTAACTATGAAATCGAAGTGACTCGCAAGTCGTCCATCACTTCTACCAAATCGATGGCGTAGCGAATCGACTCCAGCACCAATTGCTTGTGGTAATAAGACTCCAAGATTCCGTTGAGAACAATCCGGGGACCCAACGCATCTACCGTGACCTGTCGCATGTCGAGGTAAGGCGCTGCTGATAAGATTTCGCGAAATTCTCGTGCTACATGATCGACCAAGCGTTCCGTGGCAAACGCGTGGTGCTCGGTGGTTTCCACCGACGTGCCAGAAAAAGGAGATGTTAGAAGTTCCGTGTTCATGGTGTTCCCTCCGTGTGTGGTTGCCGTGAACGGATATCGTTGACGACGCGGCTGCCGTGAACGACTGTTTGATTGTGAGCGATACGGGGTCGCTTGTCAATAAAACAATGGCGTTTTAACGGCAAATTAATCGGTCTGCTAGCGGCGATGTCCCGCAGGCCGGCTACTCCGCTGCATGTCCTACGCAGCGGAGGCCTATCAAGTTCAAGAATTACGCGGTCTGATTGTCGAGGAGGAACGGCTTATTGGTTTGGGCAGCCGGGCCAATGAGAGCCACCAGTTCGTGATGGTCCAGCTCTTCCTGTTCGATGAGCGCACGAGTAATCGCTTCGAGCTTTTCACGCTCACGTTCCAGCAGCTGGTCGGCCTGTTCACTGGCGGTACGCAAGATCTTGGTGATTTCGTCGTCGATGACTTCCAAGGTGTGCTCGCTGAATTGCCGAGCTTGGTGCATCTCGCGGCCCAAGAACGGATCTTCATCGGACAATTTGAAGCTGACGGGTCCCAAGCGTTCGCTCATGCCCCAAGCGGTCACCATTCGTCGGGCCAAAGAGGTTGCTTGTTCCAAGTCTTGTTGGGCTCCGGCGGACATTTCTTTGTAGACGATCTTTTCTGCCGAACGTCCGGCAAGCATCACGACCAACAACTGTTCCATTTCGGAACGAGAGTAATCCAATCGATCTTCAGCCGGTGACATGAACGTTTGCCCAAGCGAACGACCGCGCGGAATAACGGTCACTTTCGACACGGGGTTGGCTTTGGGTAGCAACCAGGCCGCTAGAGTGTGTCCGGCCTCGTGATAGGCGGTCTTTTCTTTGTTTTCCGGATTGAGGATTTCTTCGCGCCGTGGGCCCATGCGGACTCGGTCGAGCGCGTACGAGAATGACCGTTTGTTGACGGTCGAAAATCCTTCGCGGGCGGCGTGCAACGCGGCTTCGTTGACCAGATTCTTGATGTCGGCCCCGGTCATTCCCGCGGTCGCCGATGCCAAGTCTCGCAAATCGACATCTTCTCCCAAAGGAACTTTCCGGACGTGGACTTTGAAGATTGCTAGGCGGCCATCGCGCGTTGGACGGTTCACGGTGATGTGTCGATCGAATCGACCCGGTCGTAGCAAGGCGGGGTCCAGCACATCCGGGCGATTGGTTGCTGCGATCACGATCACGGAATCACCGCCGCCAAAGCCGTCCATTTCGCTAAGGATTTGGTTCAGCGTTTGTTCACGTTCATCGTGACCGCCGCCCAGGCCAGCGCCCCGTTGTCGTCCGACGGCATCGATCTCGGCGATAAAGATAATGCTCGGGGCAGTATCCTTGGCGGTTTGGAAAAGGTCACGCACGCGGCTGGCGCCGACGCCGACAAACATTTGAATGAATTCGGAGCCGTTGACGCTATAGAACGGAGCATTTGCTTCGCCCGCCACTGCTTTGGCCAACAGGGTTTTCCCGGTTCCGGGGGACCCGTTGAGCAAAACGCCTTTGGGGACATTGCCGCCGAGTCGTTGGTATTTTTCGGGTGATTTCAAGAAGTCGACGATTTCTTCTAGTTCCGCTTTCACGCCATCGGCCCCCGCGACATCGGCGAAGGTGGTCACTTTGTCGTCGGCTTCGAATTTCTTGGCCGTGCTTTTGGAGAAGCTGTTAAGAAAGCTACCGCCGCCAAACATTTGGCTCTGCGTTCGGCGCAACATGAACCACATGAGGACGATCATCACGACCGTGATTCCCAAGATGAACATGGTTTGCAACCAGCTGGAATCCGTCGGTTTCTCGTTGACTAACCGCACACCACGGTCGGCCAACAAGCGATTGAGTTCTCCGTCACGCAAGTCGCTAGTGTCCAGAGTCACGCGGAGATAGAGTTCCAGTGGTTTGTCGTTGAGTCCAATGGGCTGTCGCCATTTTTCAGCGGACGATTTTGGCTCGGCAGGGGCGGCAACCTGACAGAACGCTTGCAATGAAAGACCGGATCGTTTTACTTCAATGATGTTGGACGGGACAGTTTTCTCGGTCCCATCAGGACCCTTGCCCAAAGAATTAGTAACCTGCTTGCCGTCTGCATTGAGGATTGGATTGCCTGCGTAATCGACACCATTCAGGAGTTTCAAGAAGTAGGTGTAGCTGACTTCTGAATGGGGCACTGGCATCAACGCGGAACTGAGAAACCAAGCCACGATCGTGAGCAACCCCAAGATCATGAGCAGCGTCATCGGACTGGTGGGAGGGCGACTCTCGCCTTTCTGTTCCGTACTTTGTCCCGGCCGCCCTTTCTTGCCAATGGCCGAGCCCGAAGTTGGCTCCTTGGCGTTTGACGGCTCATGCCCTTTATTTGCAGAACTTGGCGTTTCCGATGGTCGGTCTTGATTTGGTTTATTGATCACAAAGCAATTCTTCAAACACAAGTGACGGCACGCCCCAGCACAACAGCCTGAAGCCGTATACTAGGAATCCTTGGCTACTGGCCCCAGAGTGGTTGTCCCTGGGGAGCCCTGCATTGTAATGCGATCTCGGATTTTCTGCGACGGTCCTTCCGGAGGCGATCCGACGCATGCGGCGGCTAACGGGCCAGCGTCCAAGCGGACGATTCGTACTTCTCCGTCGCCAACCGAGCAACCGCAATTTGGTCTTCGGTTGTCACGGTCAACGGCTGTTTGGTGGCGACTTCCCACCCAATCTGCAACTGTTGCCGCCACATGTCCCACAGAACTTCGCCCTTTGCGGCATCGTCGCCAGCCAAATTGGCCACAAATTGCTCGTGGGGCCGTTGTTGTCGATAGTCGGGCTGACGCGGTGGTGTCAACAAACAACTTGCCAACAGCGGGAGGTCGAAATGGACTAAAAGAGTGCCATGGTACAGCAAGTGATCACGAACGACCCGCAAGCTATTCCCCGAACATTTTCGGCCGTCAATCGTCAAATCGCAGGTCCCTTGGATTTGAACGTTGGTGTGCGGAGCCAATACTTGAGCGGCCAATCGTATCGGAGTCATGACCGTTTGGTGGGCGACCTGGAGGTCCCGAAGTCCTGGTCGCTTGATCAGGTCCAAAACGACCGAATACATCCAGCAACCGGGCCCCGTAACGATCGCAGCGCCGCCGCTATGTCGGCGGAATACCGGAATGCCGCGTGACTCGCAATAACTCGCGTTGACCTCGTCGCCGTATTTCGAACCGCGCCCGATCACGACCGCATAAGCCGGCGGTCGCCAAATTCTCAGCGTTTCCGTGCCGTCGCGTCGTTCGACAGCCCTCGCCAGCAACCACTCGTCGAAGGCCAAGTTCTCGGAGAAACGCGGGGAGACATATTCCGAAAATTCCAATTCTTCCGTCCCACTTTCAAGACCGTTGTTTGTGTCGTTCTTCGTCCGGGCACCCACTCTTCCCCAAGTGGCTGGACATTATTTGCGAATTCTAAGTCCTTGGCCAGCCGAGAGTTCTGGGGGCTTGCCGTTAAATCCTACCAAGAATCCATTTGCAAACCGACCGATCATAGGACAAACTTGAGGAGAACATCGAAAATTTTCGAAATTGGTTTCTCGGCGGTCGGTTGACCGCGGAAAAGTCCTGTGGAGTCAAAGCATGCCTAATTTGGTTCATGGAACGTGTCGTTGCGTACCGCAAGTGGGGTTCGTTGTCGCGTCCTGTTTGTTCGCATGGGTCTCGTCGCAAGCTCCGGCGACTGCCCAGGTTTGTCCGCCCACTTGGGCGCCCATGACCCAACCCACCAAATCGTTCCGCCTCACACCACAAACGGTGGTTGAGCCCCAAGAAGTGACGGTATTTAAGGAGGTCGAAGAGACCTCGCTGCAAAAACGGCAAGTCACGGAACTCAAGCCCGTTGTCCGCACGGAGACTCGTGAACGCCGGAATACGGTGCTCAAACCGGTGGTCGAAACGGAAATGAAGACCGAACGCTATTCCGTGTTCGAGCCCGTCACCGAAACATCGTATGAGACTCGGCAGCGTCAAGTCACCGAGTACGTTGAAGAAACACACTATCGGGAAGAGCAGGTTGTTGTACCCAAGGTCGTCGAACAAACTCAATATCAAGATCGTCAGACGGTCGTTCGCCGACCGATTACGGAAACCCAATATCGACAAACACCGGTCACTTCCTACGTTCCAGTGACGCAGTACCGTCCTCAACTGGTCGACCAAGGCGTGGTTGTCAACCAATTGGTGACACAACCCGGCTACGATCGAAATCGGTTGCAGTATTTGCCGCGGACGACTTACACGGACCCGGCCACGATGCAACAAGTCTATCGCCGGCCCGGTTTCTATTGGACCAACCAAGGTCAGCCAGCGACCGCTTCACTGGTGCCCACCTACGTCCCAAACTACCAAGTCCAGCAAGTCCAGCAAACGGCGATTGTGCCACAAACGACCATGCAGACCGAAGCTGTCCAAGTCACTCGGTATGTCGATGAAGTGGTCACCGAAAAAGTGCCGGTCACAACTCAAACAGTGCAAAACGAGATCGTGACTCAGCGAGTTCCTTACATGGTTCGCAAGCCCATCACCAAGATGGTGGAAGAAACCGTTCCGGTACAACGGACCGTCCAACAAGAGAGGGTCGTTGAGCGCCAAGTTCCGGTCCAACGCACGGTCATGCAACGAGTCGAAACGGTTGAGCCTTACGATGTGCAAGTTCGTGAGATGATTCCCGAAACTCGCACGGAAGAAGTACCTGTCGTTCGCCGAAGTTTGATGCCTTCCAAGGAACTGCGGAATGTTCCTCGGACGGTCTGGGTTCGTGAAGAACTCGACCTATGGGGCAACCCTGTCCCAGGGACTGCCGTGGCTTTGGGCGGTTCGTTGTACCGCGAGGCAACGCCCTCCACGACCGCGTCTGGGCAGCCCGCCGTCAGTCAAACCATGAGCCAACCGACAGGCGCCGAGGGCTCGACGTTGGCGGACTCTTCGACTTTGGGCCAAGCGACTACCGGATCAGTTGCTGATCAACCGCCAGTGATGCGATCGCTGAAACCCTACCTTGGCGACACACCAGAAATGCGATTGCGTCCGTCTCCGGTTCAGTTGCAGCCATTGCGGTCCGGTAACTCCACCAGTGAGGGAGTGAAGTCGGCCACGGAAAACGGAACTGGAAATCGAATCTCCACCTAGGCCGGCAGAGTTATTGCCAGCACTTCGGGTTTCAGCTGCCAACGTCTGTGGAGTGAGTTCACAGCTGAGGAGCGCGTGTAGAGAATTGTCCAATACGCCAGTTCAGAAAACTCGCTGGATCTTCAATTGCCGATAGTAGCCGTAACGAGTTGAAGCCGGCGAGGAGGATGAAAAGACTCTTTTCACCCTCCTCGCCGGCTTCAGCCAGTTCACGTTGGATTGGACGCTAGCCCTGCAAACGGCGGCAAATTGCGGCGGCCATTTCTTGCGTCCCGACAGCGGTCGGATCGTTGCGATCGTCTTTCAGATCGTACGTCACGTACTTGCCTTCGGCGATGACATCAGCCACGGCTTTTTCCAGCCGCATGGCTGCATCCTCTTCTTTTAAGTACTTCAGCATCAACATCCCGGAAAGGATCAAAGCCGTTGGGTTGACCTTATTCAAACCCTTGTACTTGGGTGCGCTGCCGTGAGTGGCTTCGAAAACTGCTCCGTTAGGACCCAAATTGGCGCCCGGTGCAACGCCTAGACCGCCAACGATCCCAGCCCCCAAGTCGCTGATGATGTCGCCGTACAGGTTGGGCAGCACTAGAACGTCGTAGAGTTCCGGCTTTTGCGCCAATTGCATGCACATGTTGTCAACGATTCGTTCTTCGAATTCGATATCTGGAAATTCTTTGGCGACTCGTTCGGCGGTGGCCAAATACAATCCATCCGAGAACTTCATGATGTTGGCTTTGTGAACCGCCGTGACTTTCTTCCGTCCGTTCTCACGCGCGTACTCGAAGGCACAACGAATGATTCGTTCGCTGCCGCTGATGCTGATTGGCTTGATCGAAACGCCGGTTTCGTTGCCTGCGGTTTTGATTTTGCGATCTGCAGGTAGCCCGTTGATGAAGTCAATCAACTGTTGAGTTTCCGGCTTGCCCGCTTCAAACTCCACGCCGGCGTATAGGTCTTCGGTGTTTTCGCGAACGATCACGATGTCGATCGGCAAATGGCTGAAGAAGCTGCGCACGCCTTTGTATTGCTTGCACGGACGAATGCAGGCATACAACCCCAGTTCCTGTCGCAGGTACACGTTGATGCTGCGAAAGCCCGTTCCGACCGGAGTCGTGATCGGAGCCTTCAACGCACACTTGGTACGGCGAACACTAGCGATCGTCTCGTCCGGGATTGGAGTGCCTTTGGTCGCCATGACATCGATGCCCGCTTCTTGGACATCCCAGTTGATTTTGACGCCGGTCGCGTCGATGCACTTGCGTGAGGCTTCGGCCAGTTCCGGGCCAGTACCATCCCCTGTAATCAGCGTGACTTCATGTGCCATAAATGCGATCTTTCTGCGTTGAAACGAGACGATTCCCGATTGCATCGGGTGCGGCTGACGATAGCACAGACCCCGCAGGTGGTCAATCGTGGCGGACCTTGTTGGTCGGCGTTGCTTGGCGAAGATGGCCCCGCTCTGGCACGGCGGCTCAGAAGGCGTGGCTTAGACGGCCGGGACGCGATAGACTCGATGGTGATACGAGTCCAGCACATGGAGTCGCCGCTGTTGGTCGATCACACAGCCCCAGGGTTGATACAAGGCCGACGGCCCGGACCCTGGGCTTTTCCAAATCCACAGGGATTGACCGTCGCGGTTGAACTTCTGCACGCGATGGTTGCCAAACTCACAGACATAAAGATCTCCCTGCTCGTCAAAGAACAAGTCGTAGGGGAACCGCATTTGACCCGGTTCGACTCCCTCTTGCCCAAAGGTTTTGACCAACGAGGCGTGGTCGTCGTGCAGCTGGAAAACTTGGATGCGATGGTTGCCTGAATCGGCCACCCAAACTTGATCCTGCTCGTCCAACGTGAGGCTTTGCGGCCTCATGAATTGACCGGGATCGGTTCCATGCAAGCCGATCTGAAATAGCAGTTGGCCTTCCGGTGAAAACACTTGGATCCGGTCGTTTTCTCCATACTCCGCAATCAAAATCCGCCCGCGCGAATCAAACGCCACTTCCGTCAGCATCCCGAACTTACCCGGTTCGATCCCGGGTTCGCCAAAGATGGACCGCTTGCGATCGAGTTCGCCGGTCCGCGAGTATGCCAGGGCTTGGTAATAGTGGGTGTCCGCAACCCAGAGGAGTCCTTCCGCATCGACACTTAAACCCGTGGGGCGGCCATTGGTGACATCTGGAGTTTTCCAAACGCGGAGAAACGTCCCCTCCGCGTCGAAGACCTGAATTCGCCCGGTCATATCGACGATGTAGATTTCATTCTGTTGATCGATCGCAATGGCGCGAGGTTTTTGGAACTGGCCGGGGCCGTAGCCAAACTTGCCATAAATCTTGTCTGGCAGAATCACACCATCCGAACTCGCTTGCCAACATCCACCCTGGTTCAAGAGCAAGCCCGACAGTCCACTCATCACACAACCTCGGAGGAACCGGCGCCGAGCTTGGACACGCGATTCACGAACTCCTGAAATACCGTTCGGTGCCTCGTGCGACAGGGGATGTTCGAACATCGAAGTGGTTACACCTTGATCTCGGCCTCGTCGCCGGAGTGGAGCTCGTGGGCAAACGCGACCATCAGCGGTTGCACGTGTTGGTCCAGGAACTCGTCAACTTGTTCCGGGGCTCGGCCGACAAAGTTGATCGGATCCAGCATCTGGGCGACGTCAACCGACCCAAATGCGGGATCGGCTTGGATTCGTTCCAATAAGTCATTATCGAGCCCCTCTAGCTTGATTCTCGCTCCTGCCGCTACGGAATGCAAGCGAATTTGTTCGTGCAAATGCTGACGATCCCCGCCGGCTTTGACCGCCGCCATCATGATGTTTTCGGTTGCCATCATCGGCAATTCGGCTCGCAAGTTCTTTTCAATCACCTTGGGATAAACTACCAGACCGTCAGCGACGTTAATCAGCAGCGATAGGATCGAGTCGATGGCCAAAAAACCTTGCGGAATCACGATTCGGCGATTGGCCGAATCATCCAGGGTCCGCTCGAGCCATTGAGTGGCAACCGTTTGGGCCATGTTCGCGGGTAGGTTCATGACGTATCGAGCCAGCGAACACATCCGCTCGCTCCGCATGGGATTGCGTTTGTAAGCCATGGCCGACGAACCGATTTGGTCCTTTTCGAACGGTTCTTCGATCTCTTTTCGATTGGCCAAAAGGCGAATGTCGGTGGCGATCTTGTGGACGCTCTGCGCAATCCCGGACAAGCAGTCCAGGATCTGCGCGTCCACTTTTCTCGTGTAGGTCTGGCCGGTCACGGCATAGATCCCGTCAAAGCCAATCTCCTGGGCCACTCGTTGTTCCAGTTTTCGGACCTTGTCGTGATCTCCGTCGAACAGGGCCAAAAAACTGGCTTGCGTACCCGTCGTTCCTTTAATACTGCGACACTTGAGTTGCCCAAGTCGAAACTGCAGTTCCTCCAAATCCAAAACCAGGTCGTAGATCCACAGGCAAATTCGCTTGCCGACGGTCGTGGGCTGAGCCGGTTGGAAATGGGTGTAGCCCAGACACGGAAGCGCCCGATACTCGGCGGCGACTTTCCCCAGCCGAACAATCGCGGCCACCAATCTTCGGCGGACGAGCTGCATTGCCTGACGCATCAAGATCAGGTCGGTGTTGTCGGTGATATAGCAGCTGGTGGCGCCCAAATGAATGATTGGCATCGCCGCAGGAGCCACCAGACCAAAGGCATGCACATGGGCCATCACGTCGTGACGTAGTTTCCGCTCGAAAATTGCCGCTTGCTGGAAGTCGATCGAATCAACCGCCGCCCGCATTTCAGCGATTTGGCCATCGTTAATGTCCAGCCCCAGTTCCTGCTCGGCAACTGCCAAGGCCACCCAGAGTCTCCGCCACGTGGAAAAACGGGCTTGGTCGCCGAAGATCTTCCCCATCGCTGAACTGGCGTACCGGGTAATCAGGGGGTTTTCGTACACTTCGTGCTGGGACATGCGGTAGCTGCTCGCGAGTTATCTTTGCCGGTCTGGTTGGAACGAGGGGCCTAATAACCGGCCCTTTTGGGGCCAAAAGCCAAGTTCGGCTATCTTAGGCACGTAGGCAAGATCCATCTAGGAGGTCGTTTGTCGATCTGGTAACTTAAGGCACTGACGTTCACCCGGCTAAAATGTTGTCGGGGCGCTGAGCCATGGGAAGCGGTGCCCCAAACGCCGGTTGGGGTTTCACAAACCGTTCGGTTAGGAATGGCTGTTCGGTTAGGAATGGCCGCTCGGTTACGATTGGCCGTTCGGTTACGAATGGCCGTTCCGTTACGAATGGCAGTTCGGTTGCTATAGGCAGTTCGGTTACTACAGGGAGAGTTGCGAGTGGTGCGTCCAGCAGATTTTCTTTTCGGCAAGCTGTCGACCAGTTTGGTGTTGGCTGCGACCATTGTTCTGATGACCTGCGGAGTGGCGGTTGCTCAAGAGCCTGCGCGAATGTCCTCGGAGTTTTATTTGCCAGCTACCACGCGAGCTTGGGTCAGTGTGTCGAGTATCACAGACCTGGAAGCCGCGCTTTACGGCACGAAAATGGGCCAATTGGCGCAAGATCCCGATTTGGCTCCGGTCGTGGAAAGCTTTTCGAGCCAGGTTACCGATTGGCTGGACAATCGCAACTTGAAGTTTGCTATGAACATGGAGAAAGTCAGCAAACTGAACACAGGGGAAATTTGCTTTGCCGCTATCTTGAATCGAGAGGAAGGTCAAAGCGAGGCGGCCAACCATGCGATTGTAATCATGGTCGATGTTGCAGGTCACGAGGCCGACTACAAACAGCTGATGTCCGACATCGAAACGGATCTGACTTCCCGCGCAGCCAAACCGTCAGAACTCGATGTGTTGGAACAAAAGGTTACTCGTTGGGAGTTTGAAAAACCGCGTGGGATTGCAGTGCGCGAAAGTGTCTACTTCACGCGAGTCGCGGATCGTTTGATCGCCTGCGACGACTTGGATATTTTGAGCGAAGTGATGGCTTCGATCTTAAGCCCCGAACCACTGGATAACGTGCTGGGTAAACACGAGCCATTTAGCAAAGTTCGCGCTCGCTGCCTTCAAGCGGAAGACGATTGGAAACCACAAATCCGTTGGTTTATTGAACCGTTTGGGTACGTCGAATTGTCCGACTTGATCGCCAAACGAAACCGATCGAGTCGCTTGGATCCGAACGCTCGCGAACCAAAAGAAATTGCCGCTATTTTGCAGCGTCAAGGGTTCGGAGCCACCAAAGCCGTTGGGGGCGACTTTATGTTCGCTCATAATAACATGGAAATGTTGCACCGGTTTTTCATCTACGCGCCTGGAAACTCCGAAGGCCCGCGCTTTGAGAAGGCCGCGCAGTTGCTGGATTTCCCCAATCCGCATCCAGAAGTGAAATGGGAGCCATGGGTTCCTGACCATGCGGCAACCGCGGCAACGTTTCATTGGAATTTCGCCACGGGTATTGATTCCGTTGGCTTGTTGGTCGACGAGTTCACTCAGCCCGGCAATTGGGAAACCATGGTCGATGGCTGGAAGAAGGGACGACAAAGCATCAAGTTCGACATCAAGGGCATCGCCGAGCGCCTCGACGGCAAAATCACCTTCGTTTCGGACTTCGAAGAACCCATCGAAGAAGGCAGCGAACGGATGGTTGTCGGGCTCAAGATCGCCGAAGGCTCCGAAAACGAACAGTGGATCGCCGACGATTTGGATGGCTTCTTCAAGCCGCAAAAAAGTAAATGGAAGGCCCTGCCGTTCCAAGATGGTCGCACCATTTGGAAAGCCGAACGCATTGAAGAGTCCGAAGACGAAATCGACTTGGATGACTTGCTTTCAGGGGAAGAAACCGAAGAAGCCCCAGTTGCCACCGAGCCTCCATTATTCCCAGACCAATTTGTGGTTGTCGCGAACGGGAACATTTTCTTCTCCAACAATGTGGAGTTTTTGAAGAAGGTCGCCAATCGCGAAGCCGGACCCTTGACCGACGCCAGTGATTTCAAACTCATCGGCGAAAAACTGGATCAATTGTCCCCGGCGCCGGATAGCATTCGGCAATTTGGCCGGGTCGATCGTTCGATCAAATTTATTTATGAACTGCTAAGAAAGAATAAAGTCCCGCGAGACAATAGTTTGCTCGCGCGGATGCTCAAAGAAATGCAAGAGGGTGGTGTCACTCGCAAAGTGGATGGTTCGAAGCTGCCGCAAGACTTTGAGAACGTTATCGCTCCGCATCTGGGCATTAGTGGCTGGTCTTTGGAGACCGAATCGGACGGCTGGTTCTTTGTCGGCGTGATTCTGCCCAAACCCGATCCGGCCATCTCCAGTCCCGTCCCCGCCGAATCAGATCAGTAATCGACATGGATGCTACGACAAGTTTGGAAACACCGCCCGATCTGAGTCGCACGATTCGGTTGTTGGGCGGTTTGTTGGGCCAAGTCCTGATGGAACAGGCGGGACCTGAGGTCTACCAACAAGAAGAAAAAATCCGCAGCCTTGCCAAGGCCTGGCGCAACGGGGATCCTGAAGCGTTCGAACGACTTTTGGACCAGGTTCCCAAAGTCCTGCAAGATTTGCGGATGACCGACGCGAACTTGAAGGCGTTTTCGACGTACTTTCAATTGGTAAACTTGGCGGAAGAACAACATCGAGTCCGCGTTTTGTCCGAACGAATGACGGAAGCCGATGAAGCCGGCGTGCCGATTAGCGAGACGATTGCCGATGCCATTCGAATTCTGCACCACGAAGGCTTGACCGCCCGGCAAGTGCAAGAGAATCTGCATCTATTGCAGATCATGCCCGTGTTCACCGCGCATCCGACAGAATCCAAACGCCGGACGATCCGGCAGATTCTCAAAGAAATCGCCGAACGTTTGCATCAACTGAATCAGCCCGGCCACTCGCAACGAGTCAAACACCAACTGCACGACGAGATTCACGGCTACATCGTCCTGCTGTGGCAAAGCGATGAGACTCGCGAACGCAAACCAACCGTGATGGACGAGGTCCGCAACAGCGGTCTGTATTTCTTTGAAAATACGCTGTTCCGTGTGATCCCACAAATTTATCAAGAACTCAAAGCGGCCCTAGCCACGTATTACCCTGGCCATCATTTTGATATTCCGGCTTTCCTGGAATACGGTTCGTGGATCGGTGGTGATCGTGATGGCAATCCTTTTGTGACCCCCGAAGTGACTCGCGATACCCTGCGGGAGCAACGCGAGGCGATTCTCAAGCACTACAATTACGAAGTGGACTATTTGTACCACTTGCTAAGTCCCTCGCGAACACGGACCGGGTTTAGTAACGAATTGTTGGCCAGTTTGGAACTGGATCGCAAACTGATTCCGGCCGCGGAAGCGGAAGTCTTTAGTCGCTTTGATCAAGAGCCGTACCGGCAAAAGTTGATCATCATGTTTCGGCGGCTCCGAGCGACTCGCGAACAGAATTCTGGTTCCTGGGACCGACCGACGGAGAATCCACGCGCCTATCGCCAGGCCGAAGAATTTCTGGCCGACCTGTTGATGATTCGCGACAGCTTGTTGGCCAACAACGGACTGCGATTGGTGACGGGGCGGTTGGAAACGCTCATCCGGTCGGTGGAAGTGTTTGGGTTTCACTTGGCATCGTTGGACGTTCGGCAACATTCGGCGGTCCATCGCGCGGCCATGTCGGAACTATTCGCTGCGTACAAGTTGGCCGACAACTATGGAACAATGCCTGAAGCGGAAAAGCGCGCGATCCTCTGCCGCGAAATCGACAGTCCTCGGCCTTTGACCTCACGGCTTCAATTTAGCCCCCCAGTCAACGAGACCCTCGAGCTCTTCCGAGTCATCCGACAAGTGCATGAAGTCGTTGGACCGCGCGCGATTCGCAACTACATCATCAGCATGACCCATGATGTCAGCCAAGTCCTAGAAGTTCTGCTGTTGGCAAAGGACGCTGGCCTGTTCGGGCAATTGAATCTGGTGCCCTTGTTTGAGACGATTCAGGATTTGCACGACGCCCCCCAGTTCATGCAGCAATTGTTCGAGATCCCCGAATATGCCGAACACTTGCGTCAATGTGGCAATCAACAACAAATCATGATCGGCTACAGCGATAGCAACAAAGATGGTGGCTATCTGCAAGCCAATTGGCAGTTGTACCGGGGACAACAGGCCCTGGCGGAAGTTTGCAAAGCAGCTGGGATCAAGATGACCTTGTTCCATGGCCGCGGCGGCTCGTTGGGCCGCGGCGGTGGACCCACCAATCGAGCGATTTTGGCTCAACCCCCTGATTCGATTCGCGGTCGAATCCGGATCACCGAACAAGGCGAAGTGGTAAGCTCGCGTTACAGCGAACCGGCGATTGCCCACCGCCACTTGGAACAATTGGTGCATGCCGTGATCTGCACGACGGGCACACGGCCGACTTTCGAGAAGCAGCCCCATTGGTTCGGAGTGATGGAAGAGTTGGCGGGGCATGCCTACAAAAAGTACCGCGACTTGGTCGAACTTCCTGGTTTTGTCGACTATTTCCAAGCGACCACGCCCATCGATTTGATCGATCATTTGAAGCTCGGTTCTAGGCCATCACGTCGGTCGACAACCATGAAGTTGGACGACTTGCGCGCGATTCCTTGGGTCTTTGCGTGGACACAGACGCGAGCCAATATCGCCAGTTGGTATGGCGTGGGTAGCGGGATCTCGCAGTGGGTCGCATCCGATGAACGGCAGCGACTGATTCAGCTGCGCGAAATGTATCGCCAATGGCCATTCTTTCGCACACTATTGCACAACGTGCATTTGGGGTTGGCCCGAGCCGATATGGGAATTGCCCGGTTGTACTCGGGGCTGGCCCCCGGTGAACTGGCGGATAAGGTATTCAAACTCATCGAAGAAGAATTTCAAGCCACGCGACGTTTGGTCTTGTTTGTGACCGACTCGAAGCATGTCCTGGAAACGGAGCCCTGGTTGCAACATTCGATTCGAGTCCGCAACCCCTACGTTGACCCCTTGAACATTATTCAGGTCGCCTTGCTGCGCGAGCTTCGCGAAAATACCGATCCATCGCGTACCGACGAATTGCTCAAAGCAATCACACTGTCCGTCAATGGCGTTGCTGCAGGACTGCAAACGGTAGGCTAATCCAGTTGGAATCACCCTGTCGAGACCATCGCAAACCGTGTGTTTCTGGCTCGTAATCACAATTTTCTGATCTAAAATAATCGTCGGGAATCGAGTGCTTGGCGGTGTTTGCAGAAAGTTTTTATGGGACCGATTGCAGTGGTGGAATCGCGGTGGTGGCGGACCGGGAACCATGGTGTGCGTCAGCTATTTGAAGCCGTTGCTGCAATCCATTACGAGAACCCTTCGGCAATTTACTACGACATGTTCGCCGACCGCTCGTCGCTGGAAACGGTTCTCCGTGCTCGTTCCGAAGATGGTGTTTCCGAAGTGATTTATGTCGCCAGCCATGGGGATGCAAATTGCATCTCGCCAACACCAACCACCGCCATCAGTCGCACCGAGTTTCGGAACATCTTCAAGAATTGCAATGCCAGTGGCCAGATCAAAGGGCTGTTCCTGGGCACTTGCCACACGGGCAACACGGAAACGGCTCGGTTTTTGTTGCAAGAGCCCGCCACGAAACTGGAGTGGGTCGCGGGTTATTCCCGTGCGGTCGATTGGATCGATGGCAGCGCGATCGACATGGTTTTTATTAGCAAGTTAGCCGAACAATATCTGGCAAATCGCAGCCGCCGCAAACACAAACTATCGCCGCGAAAGATGGCTCACGAAGCGGCGACCCGCATGGTGGCATTGATTACGAGTGCTCACACCAACTACGGGTTCAATATCTACTTTCACGAGAACCACAAAATCACCAGCATGTTCAGCTAGGCAATCGCGTCAAACTGACCGCCCTTGCCAATCGCTTTGCCGGCAGCCGCGGCAGATTGGAGCAGTTGGACCGCAGCGTCACCTTGGGCCTTGGTGGCATCTTGTTGTTTGCGGAGCACCGCGAAGTTGATTTGTTGCGATAGGGCCTCGGATTGAGCGGCCATCACGGTAGAGCAAGCACTGCAGGAGGACATAGGTGGAAATCCTGAGATAAGGGGGAGCGGGAGACTCTAGCTTAAGGGATGCATGGGTAGGCCAAAAATATGCGAAAAGTTTGTAGCCTTCTATTCCTTAATCGGTTGCTGAAGTGGAGGTCTCAGCAGCCTGGTAGCCCGAGATTCGGGTTGTAATAGTGGGAGCGATTCTCCGGCGAGAAATGCGGTATGAATCGGCGGCCTGATGGTGTGATAGCTCTGGGGATATCTAATTGGAAATGCAGCTAGAAAGGGAGCTTGACGTTGCCCATTGCCGAAGTCAGGGGATGTGCCATTTGTTCCATTGGGCTGTGCACCGCCACTTCCAATCTGGAAATGCCTTGTTGCACTCGTTATTATTAGCCTTGGAGTTACCCCCCCCTTTTTTTGAGACGGTCTAATGCCGAACGAAGTGAATCTGTCGATCAGCACGGGCGGGTTGTCAGCGCTCGTCGAAATGGCGATTGCACCCAAGAGTCAACTGGAGTTGGATGCACTGTTGGAAAAGTGTTCTGCCGGAGAGCTGGCAGCCCACGAGCGGCGAGAACTGGATCGGCTCCTCGAGCAAATCGATGAACTCAATCTTGTGAAGGCCCGAGCTATCGTCGCCTTAAGAAGCTTGCATGCGGAAGAAGGCTCGTGAGCGAATACATTGCCGTTGAAATTCGACGGAAGGTTCGTAAACGATTTGAAGAACGATGCGCGTATTGCCAGTCGCGTGAGTCGCTCTCTGTAGTGACGTTCGAAGTGGAGCACATTATCCCGGTTTCGAGAGGCGGACAAGCCGAATTCGAGAACCTATGCCTAGCCTGCCCGAGCTGCAATCGCCATAAATCCAACCGCGTCAGTGTGCTAACGTCCTCGGGAATTGAAACTCGAATTTTTCACCCACAATTGGATGTTTGGCTGGATCATTTTGACTGGTCGATCAATGGTACCATTATCGTTGGACTAACAGACGTGGGCACTGCAACCCTTGAACTTCTCAAAATGAATCGCCCGCAACTTGTCGAGGTTCGATCCTACTGGCGCGTTTTAGGGATGCACCCACCCAATTAGCTGACTCTGACTAGGGAGCCTTTAGAGATGCCCCAACGATATCAAGTTGACCCGATGATCGCCCGCCAACCCAACGGGCGACACACAAGTCTCTCCTAACTCCTATCCCTGCGGTGGCGTTCCAACCATATTGACCACATTCTCGCGCACCCAGATATTTCTGAACCGAGTCTCATTGCCATGAAACTGCAAGTTGATCGGCAGCTTGTCGCCATCGGCCTCATAAAACGGCGCCGCATGCCACAAGGTCTTGCCAGTCAAAGGAAAATGATTCTGCACCAACACCCCATTGTGGAACACAGTGAGGTACGCCCGTGACTTCAACGAACCATCTTCATGGAACCGCGGCGATGTAAACACAATGTCGTACTCTTGCCACTGGCCCGGTCCCCTTGAAGCATTGACGATCGGCGGACTTTGCTTGTAGACCGCACCACACTGACCATCAAAGTACGTGACGTTCTCCCAAGAGTCCAAGACCTGGACTTCGTATTGGCCCATAAAGTAGATGCCGCTATTCCCGCGACCTTGCCCTTCGCCCTCGACCTTGTCCGGCGTCGCAAACTCGATATGCAATTGGCAATCGCCAAAAGCTTGCTTGGAGGAAATGTCGCCCTCACGAGTGATCGCGTAACCGTCTTTGAGCTCCCAACGATCTCCACCGACCCACTGATCCAGATTCGTGCCATCAAACAAAACGATGGCGTCGGACGGCGGCAAACGAAACGCGTTGTCGCTCGCTCCCCCCGCCGTCACCTGAGGAGGTTCCGGCCAGACCACTCCACTCTTATATTCGTCCACCGCCATTCGAATCGCCGCGTAAGAAGTCCCAGCCATTAGGACGGTTGCCAATCCCCAAGTCATGCAATTGCGCCACATGTGATTGCTCTTTCTGTGTTTGAATTGTTTCGCTAACTTGCCGCAACAATCAAAGTTTGGCAATTCTGACGACATCATCAAACACCGAACCGCCAAAATCGAGACTTCTTGCAAGCACCCCATTAAAACATGGGAAAGAGGCATGTGCAACAATGTCTTGGAAGAAAGCTCCGTATCGACCTGGTGTTTCCCAGCGACTTGTTTTCGCCGCAAGCGCTTGGCGATCGGAAACCTTTCCTGCCCCGCATTTTCCTGCCTACAATTCACTCGTCGTGTCGTTGGTCCGTCGCACCAGAATTGCCGCGCGCGGGGTGGCAGGAAGATGACGGGCAGAAAGATCGTGGGACTCAAGACGATTCAGTTACATCGCCTGGCGTTTCTCCAATACCTACCGAAACTGACGAAAAAAAACGCCAGTTTCAGTTAGCGACTGGCGGGTTCAAAAAGTCTCGCGGAAACTTACTTACGGTTTCTGCAATCGCACCGTGTCGAACAACTGATCTTCTAATGTAAACGAGCGGAGTTCGAGTGTTTTGTCTTGGATGTAGACCATGACGTAGTGGTGCGTGCGGCGGACGTTGTTTTGGAAGAATGGACGATAGGGACCAGGTGTCACCAAGCCGCCACCGCCGCGACTTGAGAAAAAAGATTACGTGCCTGGACGCTCTCGCCAGTCTCTTTTCATATGAACAAACGCAACATTAACGCTCGTTCGCGAAGGGACCAAATATCAGGTCGAGCTTCGCGCGTTGGGTGTCGTTCAGGATTGCGTTTACCCCATAGAGTCGCTCAGAATGTTTTTGAACCGCGCTAGCATGTGACTCCATTTGTTCCCAGTAGCGTTTTTCCATATCCTGATGGATCTCCTGCCAAGTTTCACGCTGCGACTCGGACAGTTCCAGATACGATGGCCAATCCGGGAATGCCAGTGGAACTTCTTTCCAACCCATACGCAGAACAAATTGGTTCTTGATCTGTCGCAGGCGTTCTCGCTGCTTGCTATCCAAGATTCGTGCGAGAGTCTCTGCTTGTTGTCCGTCCCACACCTCCGTTTCGCGACTCGGTGTTACTTCTGGTAAAGAGTTCTGCTCTGAAGATGAATTCCCAGCTTCAGCGTCGAAAAGAACACCGCGTTCTCGAAAACCGATTTTTAGTTCGGTCGGCAGAGGGTGTTCTCGATACAAGTCAACTCGCCATTTCTCCAATTCAACGAGCTGTGGTTCTTGCAGTTTCAATTCGCTTTTTACAGCGTCGAAAAGCAGCAAATCGGCTGTTCCATGCCAACTCAGCACGCCATCCAGTCGCTGTTCCGAACCCAAAAGCGTTGCCAACGGAGGAATGAATCCACTGACCCCATGGGTAACTCGATCTCGCCTCACAAACAAATGCTCACCCCCAACATTTAGAAATCGTCCAAGCCCATCCAGCATGGAACCAAAATCAAATGACTTCCCGGTGGTGTCGCGGTACAGTTGTAACCTCGCGAGAATTCAACGAGAGGACACGGAAAACACAACACGTCCCTCGACCAGCCGAATTCTGAACTTCCGAGTTTAGAAAGTCAACTCGTCGCTTCAGGATTGCTGAAATAGGAACGTTAGGAAGATTGTGGGGAAGAAATTTGTGCACAGCCGACCGATCCGGCTACGGTTACGAGCGTTTTTTAGGCTCGTGGCGAACCTAGCGCGATAAGCGCCAACTTCCGCGAGAAAAGGTCGGGTTCAAGGCGACTAAAGGAACCTTGTCTACTGCTTCTGCAATCGCACAGTGTCAAACAACTGATCTTCTAATGTAAACGAGCGGAGTTCGAGTGTTTTGTCTTGGATGTGGACCATGACATAGTGGTGCGTGCGACGGACGTTGTTTTGGAAGAATGGACGATAAGGCCCAGGTGTCTCCAAGCCACCACCGCCGCCACCGGTGATCATGTAAATCGTTCCGCCATTGGAAACGGCTTGACCGTCTTTGATCGGCCAGGTTCGTTCGTACGAGTGAATATGTCCGGTCCACACAATGTCCACGCCGTACTTTTCGTACAAGGGTACCAGTTGACGAGCGCGCAAGTCGCCTCGTGTGCTCTGGTTGGTCTTCCACAAATCACCGTAATCGTTCTCGTCCGAGGAATACGGCGGATGATGATGCGAAACAAATTTCCACGTGGCTTTTGAAGCCGACAATTTCTCCTCTAGCCACCGGTATTGCTCGCTCTCCGGATCGACCTTACGATTGGAATCGATCACAAAGAAGTCGGCATCGCCATAAGAAAACGAGTAGTAGTATTCGGGGTCCGGCAGGGCCATGTAATCAAAGTAGTTCTTGGCATTCTGTTCGTGATTGCCCAAAACCGGGAACAAAGGAATCCGCGAAATCAACGGATTCAGTGACGGGAAAAACTCTTCCCGCCAATCCGAGTCCTTCTTGCCTTGATCCACCAAGTCGCCGGGCAGCAAGAGGAAATGCGGACGCTGGGCCCAAGCATGTTCGGCAATCGCGCCCGCTACCTTTGGGTTCTTCTGCGTGTCGCTGATGACGGCAAAGGTTACTGGCGTACCGGGCCCAAACGCGGTCTGAAACGTCGAGGGGTCGGATTCGAGTTTCTTCCCATCGGCTGTCGTAGAAACGACCCGATAGAAGTATTGGGTGTTGGGTTCCAGTCCCTCGATTCGCCCCGTGTAGATCTCGCCGTTGGCTGTGGTAGGGGCGACTTGGTCGCACTCGATCGTTGTACCCCAATGGATTTCGCTGGTGGCCGGCATCGTGGTTTGCCAGACCACACTCATTCCAGTCGGCGTTCCGAATTGCAAGAAGGGTCGCACGATGAAGTCCAGTTCCTGTTGGGCAACGACCGGTTGGGCGTTGGCCAATTCTTGCAAGTGTTCGAAATCATGAGCGACCCACTTGGCTTTGGCCGCCATGTTGTAGATCGCCACTTCACGCAGCTTGCCACGAAACGAGTTGAACTCGTCTTGGTCGCGATAGGCTCCGACGACAAACGGAGCGGACGTGGGATACAACAGGTCGCCACTTTGTTCTTTGGATTCGGCGTCCAATTGTCCATTGACATACAGTTGCATTGTCTCGCCGTCGTACACGCCGACCACTTGATAGAACTTGCCGGGGACGTATTTGGTTTTGCCTTGCAGGTAAGTCATTTTGCCATCGCCGTCGTTGGCACCTTGCGACGAGATCGCAAACGTGAAGACTTCTTGGTTGTAGCCCAATACCCAACCGGTTTCGGCGTCGCCGTTATCTTGGAACGTGCCAACCAAGCCACCCCATTCTTCGGGTCGATCGACTGCCACCCACGTGGCCACCGTCATACTTTGGACCGGCAACGAGTCTTTGATCTGCGTCCAATCTTCTGTAATCACACATTGGGTTTGCCGCCCGGAAAAGAAGGCCGATTGTCCCCAAGGATCTCGTGTTACTTCCGGAGCATGCGAGAACAGCCCATCGGGACCCAAGCGAGATTTGAGCTTTTGCCCATCCAATTGTTCGGCGCGAAACGTCCAATGACACAACGGATCCGGACCATCGTGAGCCGCAACTCCGGTCGCCGACCAAGCCAACGCGACGATCAAGCCCAAAACGGACAGTCCAAACGGCTTCGTGTTGCGATTCATGCTAATTTTCGTTCCCGGACGGTAGGTGTTTGGAAGTCGGCTGGCATTGCCGAGGCCAGAAGCATACAAAATTCTTGTGAGGCTCGCGGGAAGATTTGGTGAAAAAGCAATGAAGGACCGCAAAGATCAACGACGAACAACGAGCCAAGAACATCGAGCGGCATGAGCATTGGGAGGGGATGTTGGTTCATCCTATGGCCAGCTTTTACTTCTCCGGCGGCAACGAAAGCTCGGAGTCGACTTGCTTCTTCGCTCCTCTTAACTTGTTGCGGCGAAAGTGCAACCAACCGAACGCGGATCCCGCCAGAACCAGCGGAACGCCGATCAGCCACGGCAGCCTTTTGCGAATCTGTCCGGCCAGAGATGCCAATCGTGTCATCGAGAACGTGTAGTCCTGGTTCTTCTGAAATCCGTCGACTCGCATTCGATGAACCAGCAACTTCGGATCGACGATTGGTTCGGGCAATTCGGCAAACTGATTACCGACAACATGACTCGATCGTACGAATCCGGTAGCCGGATCGACATAGTCGTAGTCGACGTAGCTCCCGGCGACTTCATCCAAGATAGGATGTTGCACGAAAAGCTGGTGGTCGAATTCCTCGTTTTCGTGAACCTGCCCGTCGTGAATGTGCAAGGTCGGAAAGAAAACTTCATCGGGAGTTTGCGTCTCGAATTCAAAGGCCATGGGATGGGGAGTTCCTTGCAACTTGGTTAGCTGAAAGACCGCGAAGCCAAAGTTCACGTAGCCCGGGATCTGATCCCAAGTCGATTTGGGAATGACAAATGCCGGGTCAAGGTTCTTGAAGTCATCGATGCTGGGAACAAAGGAAGCGATGTAGTCGCCAACTGAATGGACCGGTATGCTGCCAGCCGCCGACTTGCGATACATGCTGGGAAACATTGCCGCAAGGCTTTCGAAGAACTCTGGATGATTTTCCAGATTGATGAACTTGACCGATCCTTCCCGCGCCGGTGCGCGAACCGGAATCGGCAGAATCATGGCATTGGGCGTTTTTGTGGAAAACGTCATCTGGTAAACAAGGTATTGCGTCGAGCGATCGGTCAGCCGAGCAAATATTTTGGTCGCCTCCACAAACTCAACTTGTTGCGCGAAGCAGCACATTTTGTTACTCCTAGACGTCGATTTGACCGGTGACAAATGGTTGAACAAGTCTACCACTAGACAACGTGAATCAACACATCATTCCCCATGACTTGGTGAGATACTCGATGGGGCTTCGTGTTGACGGAGCCTGTGTGCCGCACGGTCTCGCGCCCGAGTCCACCGACGGGGGAGATGGCGTTGGTTCCGCCAATGATGATCGGGGCGACGAAGACGTATTGTTCGTCAACCAAGTCTTGATCGAACAAGTTTCCCAATAAGGCCGCGCCCCCTTCGACCAAGATGTTGGTCATCCCTCGTGAAGAGAGTTCGGCCAGCCACGTTCGCACGAAAGCGGCATAATCAAACTCACGGTTCTCTGCGGTGGAAGTTGCCCAGACTTCCACGCCCGCTGCTTCCAGTTGTCGGCGATGACTTGCGTCCGCCCCGGATTCACAGGCCACCAATACCGGGACCTCACGAGCGGTGCGGACCAACTGCGATTCGAGCGGCAATCGCAAGTGGCGATCCACCACAATTCGCGTCGCGACGCGGGCCGGTGGCTTGCCGTTTTCCAAACGAGCCGTCAGTGCTGGGTCATCCGCCAAAGCCGTGCCGATGCCGACCATGATCCCATCCATCCGGCCGCGCAACTGATGCACAAGAGCTCGGGCCGGAGGGCCGCTGATCCATTGACTGTGTCCCGTCCGCGTCGCCATCTTGCCATCCAGGCTCATGGCCCACTTGGCAATCACCCACGGCAAGCCCGTTTGCAAACGCTTCAGGAATGGAGCCAATAGCGTTTGTGATTCTTCCTCGAGGACCCCGACGTGCACGTCGATCCCGGCCGTTTGTAGTTGGTGGATTCCTTGGCCGGCTACATGCGGTGAGGGGTCCGTGGTCGCTACCACGACGCGGCGGACTTGGGCCTCGATCAATGCCAAACAACACGGCGGCGTCTTGCCGTAATGACTGCACGGCTCCAAGGTCACGTAAGCGGTCGCGCCGCGCGGATCGTGGCCCCGTTGTTTCGCGTCGATGATGGCATCGACTTCGGCATGGGCTTGGCCAAACTGTCGATGAAATCCTTGGCCAATCAATTCGCCATCACGGACCAGGACACATCCGACCATCGGGTTCGGTTCGACTCGACCTTGTCCCTGAGCCGCCAAGCTCAACGCCCGCCGCATCCAGATTTCATGTTCGTGGTTCATGTGTGACAGTATTCGCAAAAACCACCCGCTCGGTGGTAAATCAAATCCAACAAGGCCTGATTCATCGTGAGGCTTTTATGGCATTTAGAGCACGTAGCTTTAGTGTCTCGATAACTCGGCCAACTCGGCGATATTCATCGATCTCGCATTCTTCACTGGGTGTTAACGTGCCCGTGCGAGCTTTCTGAGCTAGTTGGTTCGCCCGCTCCGCGTCGGCGGGATCAAGTTTCAAAGTCAGCAAATAGGCCGCAAGTTCCGGGCTCATTTCCGCCCGTCCCGTATTGAACGCACGAACCAATATGGCCGTTGAGGTGTTGATTGTGTTTTGAACCATTGTTCAAGCTCCCTCACTTCTGTCATCGCGACTTACAGCACCCCGACTTATTGTAACCGACCGATTTTCAGGGGAAACCGCCAATTGGCAATTCGACGCGTCTTCGCAATCCCCACAAATTACTGGACGACAAATTGAATTCTCGACGAAACGTGCTAGAGTCAAGAGGTTCAATGATGTTCCTATACCAAGAACGAGTCCTGGCGTGGCCAAGTCGCAACGGAAGCCGAAACTTAGCAACGCGTCGCCCAAGCGGGCCAGTCGCCCGCGTGTGGCTGCGTCCGCGTCCAAGAAAAAACGTTCGGGGCCCCGCAGTTCTGGTTCCAACAATGGCGCCGTGGCGGCCCTGAAGCCATCGACCAAAACATCGGCCAGCGGAAGTTCGCTCGGTCGCCGCACCAGCGAAAACGGCAAGCTGGATCCGTGGTGGACCGCGGGCAAGAAGCTGGATTGGGACCAGTTGTCCGACGACCAATTACTGGATTGCCGGATGTGTGATCTGCCGCTGGAGCTGGACAAGTCGTCGCTGGTGGCCAAGATCGAGCGACTCTACGAGGAAATGGCGGCTCGCGGTTTGGACTTCAAGCCCCATTTCTGGCTGAGCGACGAATGGTTCGCACCGGATGGCATTCCGGGGATCGCGGTCCCGTTTTATTTAGCTCATCCGCGATTGTGCCAATTGGAACGCAAATTGATGTTGGAGGTTGAGGGCGGCTCCGACGAATGGTGCATGAAGATCCTGCGGCATGAGACCGGGCATGCGCTTGATACGGCCTTTTGGCTGCACCGCCGCAAACGGTATCGCGAAGTGTTTGGCAGTTACAGCGATCCGTATCCCGAATACTACCGCCCGCATCCCAAGAGCCGGCGTTATGTTGTGCACTTGGAGCCCTGGTACGCCCAGAGTCATCCGGCGGAAGATTTTGCCGAGACCTTTGCGGTGTGGCTCAAGCCCGGCGGACGCTGGCGGACCCAATATCGTGGCTGGCCGGCGTTGAAGAAGCTGGAGTATGTCGACGAACTGATGGGTTCGATTGTCGGAGCCAAACCCAAAGTAGTATCGCGCAAGACCATCGAGCCCCTGCGGCAAATCAAACGCACGCTGCGAGAACATTACGAACAACGCCGGGCTCGGTACGAGATGGACCTGCCGTCGCCTTTCGACCGAGATCTCTTGCGATTGTTCTTCCCCGAAAAGAACGACGAGTCGGCCCTCAAGGAAGTGCGGCGGCACGAAGGCAAGTTGGAAGACTTTGTCGAGCAACAAGCGTCGGCACTTTTGCGAAAACACAAGACGGAAATCGAGCGGCAAGTCACGAGCTGGACCGGCGAGAACCGCTACACCGTCTCCTTGGTCGTACGCGAAGTGATTGATCGTTGCCGAGAGCTCAAGTTGCGGGCCGTCGGCTGTGAATCGCGACTGGTGCGTGATGTCACGATTTTTATTACGGTTCAAACCATGAACTATCTCCACAGCGGGTTGCATCGAGTGGCCTTATGAGAAAACGGCGAATCATGGTCTTGATGCATCAGGAATTGATCCCGCCCGATTCGTTGGACGGCGTGAGCGATGCCGAGATGATGGAATGGAAGACCGAGTTTGACGTCGTGCAAACGCTGCGTTACATGGGGCACGAGGCGACTCCGGTCGGAGCCTCGGATGACTTGAGCAAGATCCGGGACGCCATCACGGAACTCCGTCCGCACATTTGCTTCAATCTCTTGGAAGAATTTCACGGCGTGGGCACGTATGACCAACACGTTGTGAGCTATTTGGAACTGTGCAAACAGCCGTACACGGGCTGCAATCCGCGGGGGCTGATGCTGTCTCACGACAAGTACTTGGCCAAAAAGATCATGACCTATCATCGTATCTCGACGCCCCGGTTTACGGTGATCCCGCGGGGGAAGCGAGTCCGGTATCGCGGCAAGTTGGATTATCCGCTGTTGGTCAAGAGCGTGATTGAAGATGCCTCGTTGGGGATTTCGGAATCGTCGTTGGTTCACGACGAAGAAGCCTTGAATCGACAAGTGGCCTATTTGCACGAGACGTTGCGCAGCGACGCGTTGGTGGAAGAGTACATTGCGGGCCGCGAGTTCTATGTCGGCATGTTGGGCAATCAACGACTTAAAGTTTTGCCGATTTGGGAAATGAAGTTTACCAAAGCGCCCAAGAAGCCCACGATTGCGACGGCGAAAGTCAAATGGGATGCGGCGACCCAGGAGAAACTAGGAGTCGAGACCAGCGCTGCGGAATTGCCGGACGAACTTCGTGAACGGATCATCACCTTGTGCAAACGCGTTTACAAGGCGTTGGACTTGAGTGGTTACGCGCGGATCGATTTGCGTTGCAATGCAGAGGGCAAGGTTTACGTCTTGGAAGCCAACCCAAATCCGAACTTGAGTTTTGGTGAAGACTTCGCCGAGTCCGCCGAAACGGACGGCATAGAATACGAAGAGCTCCTAGCTCGCATCCTCAACCTCGGCCTTAGCTACCAAGCCCATTGGCGGAATGTTTAGACGCTGCAAATCGTGATGTTTTCGAGACTCTTTTGATAGTAGCATGGGCGCCCCGATCTTGCCAGAATCGGAGAATCGCCCGAACCTCATGTTTTGAATGCGATTCGAGGAATGCCTGTAATTCGGCTCGCACCGGGTAGGCGTGCGATTGCCCAGCGCGTGCCGGGAGCGAGATTTGCTCGACAACTGCAATCAAAACCCGAACGTCGGATTGGAAATATTTTCGAAAAAGTTTCAGTCTATTCTCGCGTGGGTAATTGATCTTTCGGGCCGCGAGTTCCCGAGACGTCCTGGAAGAGTTCACCGGACCGGCGGGGAAAGGCTGTGAAACCGCTATGGGTAGCCTGTCGGTCGGTGAGTTCTTAGATTTTTTCAAGACGTTTCCGGATTTGCTGTCCCCTTTTCCGGGTTGTCGCGCAATTAAGCAATGACGACTGTTTGGCGAGAGAGGTCCTTCCACGGCTGGAACATGAACCCAGAGCAAGTTTTCGAAATACTGATGCGGGAAAATGCGGACATGCTGTTGGCGTACCTGCGAGCGGTGGTTCGCGATCAACATGCAGTCGATGATTTGTTCCAAGAATCGATGCTTGTCGCTTGGCGAAAGCTTGAGAGCTACGATCGTGAACGACCATTTGGGACCTGGCTGCGCGGCATTGCCAAAAATCTGGCCCTCGCCCATTTTCGTGAGCGAGCCGGGCGAGATCAACCGCTGGACGAAGCAGCGATGGAATGGGTCGAGTCTCGCTTCGCTCAATTCCAAGTGCTCGCCGGCGATACGATGGGGGAGAAACTTTCGGCGCTTCGCGATTGTGTGCAGGCATTGCCGGAAGAATATCGACAACCGGTTCAGATGCGATATGCCGACTCGAAGTCGCTGTCCGAAATTGGAAATAAGTTGCAATTGGCAGCAGAGACGTTGAAGAAACGGTTGACGCGGGCGAAGCTGCGCTTGGCCGAGTGCCTGGAACGAAAATTGGCTGCCGTAGGTGAATGGACATGAACAACGAGCACTCTTCTCCAGACTCTCCCGGCTCTCCAGACGGGATTCGTGAAGCCTTCATCGACTCGCTGCTGTTGGCTGCCTATGGCGACGGACAAGCGACCGTATCGAGCAGGGTCGACCAAGTAATGCAACAGATCGAACGTGAAAAAGACGTATCCCGTCGACCGACTCAGGAAGCCGCTCCCGCGAAACGCAGAAGCTGGAGTCGCTGGGTTTCTGTAGCGATCGCGGCCTCGTTGCTTGGTGTGTTTTTTTTCGGAATGCAGTATTTTGGCCCGACTCAGCAAGCGTTGGCGGCGATCGAGCAGAGTTTAGCGGCTGCGGCGGACCAAGTCGCGAGAAAATACTCAATTACGGTCACCTTCAAGGACGGTAGTGAATCCCGTCAGGTTGAAAACGACTTGTACGTCCAAGGCAATGATCGGTTCGCGCTGCGGCATCCAGCACGTGTATCGAGGGCTGATTTGTGGCTGGGCAAGAACGGAAATGAGACGTGGGTCGTCCCGGCGATTGGACCGGTCCTAACAGGCAATGACCTCGCGCTCCGTCGATGGTTGAGTTCACAGGAACAGTTGTCGACACCGTATCTGCATGTCACAACCGTGCTGGAACGCATGTCGCGTGGCTACCGACTGAGAAACCTGGGTGAGTCGACGATTCGCTCGATTGCCGGAAATGAAGTTGTTTGTCGGCACGTTGTCGGTGAACTAAGAAGCGAAGCCAATCAAAATCTGCCCGCGATGATCGAACTTTGGTCGGACGCTGAGTCTGGAGTAGCTCAACGAATTGAAGCTCGCTGGTCGCTCGCCGAGTTCGAATCTGGTCGCGAAAAAGTTGTCATTGAGTTCGTCGGTCAAACGGAGTTGCCGGACGACTGGTTTGAGGCGGAAGGACATTACGCAGATTCTCGCGGAAAAATTACATTCGACAAAAAGGAAAACGAATGAACACGAATCATGTCAGATTTGGATTTTCTACGGTTGCGAATTTCATTGATTCAAGCAGGACTCGCAACCACGTCGTGCTGGCATTGGCTTGGGCGATGTTCGGATTACCTTGCGTTTGGAGTCAAGAGTCCCGGACCGACGCAACGAAAACCAATCGTTCGGGAGATGTGACGTTCTCCAGTGACATTGCGACGATCGTTTATGACAAATGCACGTCATGCCACCGTCCCGGTCAAGTCGGGCCTTTTTCATTGATCACTTATGATGATGTACGGAAGCACGCGTTGACCATTGAGGCCGTCATTGAAAACGACTACATGCCGCCGTGGAAACCGGTCAATCACAATGTTCCGTTCTCTAACGATCGTAGTTTGAGCGAGTCGCAAAAAAATAAATTGAAAGGTTGGATTGCCGCCGGTTGTCCGGAGGGGGATCGGGCGGCGACGCCAAAGCCACCCGAGTTTCCCGATGGGTGGAGTCTCGGCAAGCCCGATCTGATCGTGAAGATGAACGGACAATGCGAAGTTCCTGCGGATGGCCCGGACATTTATCGATCGTTCGTGTTTCCTCTCCAATTGCCAGAAGACAAGTGGGTCAAGGCGATCGAGTTGCGATCGAATGCACAATCGGCGATGCATCACGCGTTGTTTTTTCTTGATTCTTCTGGCAATGCACGGAAGATGGATGGCTCGGATGGCAAAGCAGGAATTGAGGGCATGGGCTTTTTGGCTGACTTTGGCGGTGCCGCAGGTGGGAATGCGTTGGGCCGTGGTGGACTATTGAATCGACTCGGTGGTCTTCGGAATCAACGCGAAGCCGCCGGGAACGAAGACGGCCGGATTGATAATACACTGGCTCGCAGTTTGGGCGGATACGTGCCCGGAGCAATGCCGACAAAGCTGCCGGGGGACTTGGCAATGGCATTGCCCAAAGGCTCGGACATCGTCATGCAAACGCACTTTCATCCATCGGGCAAGCGAGAAACGGAGCAGGCTGAGTTGGCGTTGTACTTTGCCGATCGAGCCCCCTCCAAGCAACTTGTAACGATCCAAGTCCCCCCGATGTTCGGTTTTGGGGCCAACATCGATATTCCGGCTGGCGAAAAGAATTTTCGAGTGGCCGACTCCTTCACGCTACCGATCGACGTTCAAGCAGTTAGCGTCGGCGGGCACGCTCATTACATCTGTCGCACCATGAAGATGACCGCGCGAACGCCGAATGGGACAGATGTGACCTTGATGCAAATCGACGATTGGGACTTGGATTGGCAAGACCGTTACTTGTTCGCGGAGCCGGTGAATTTACCAGCCGGAACCGTGATTACCACGGACATCGTGTACGATAACTCTGCCGACAATCCGGAAAATCCTTACCAGCCACCGCGACGGATTCGCTGGGGCCGACAGTCCAACGATGAAATGGGGAGCGTCACGTTGTTGGTGGTTGCGAGTGACGAAAGTCAGCGCCGAGACTTGGAGCTTGCCTTACGAGCTTACTTCACATCGTCAATAGCCGACCGATTTACGAAAGGCGAGGGTGTCACGCAAATGTTGTTGCAACTCGACGAAAACGGCGACGGCAAGCTGCAAGAGTCCGAAGCACCGCCACGGATGGGTGGCCGAGTGTTTGGAATGCTAGATCAAGACTCCGATGGGGGGCTAGATTCGACAGAATTAGGTCGATTGCGTGAACTTATGCAACGTTTTGGGGCCCGCAACTAAAGATCAGTCGCCTTGCGGGGAAGCGATGTTGTTTTGCAGACGAAAGTTTGTTGATTACCGACGGAAAGAAAAGCCAAGATGTTGAAGTCAATAAATGGAATTTGGTACGTCGCTTGGGTGATCTTATTTCAACTGGGAACATTCGACGGACTGTCAGCTCAGCAACCTCGGGAATGGAAGCTGACGGATATCGCTGGAAATCAGCACGTACCCTTTGATGACCCAACGACGCGCGCTGTTGTACTGGTGTTCATTTCAACCGATTGCCCGATCGCCAACGCGTACCAACCGGAATTAAGAAAGCTTTCGGAGAAATCAATGGCTCAGGGCGTCCGTTGGTTCATGATCCATCCTGATCCTGATACAACACCTGAGCGGGCTGCCGAACACGCCAAGCAGTTCGAAATTGCGGTACCGATTGTCGTCGACCACAATCAATCGATCGCCCGCAGAGTGGGCGCCCGCGTCACACCGGAAGCGCACGTGTTTGTAAAGCCGAGTGAGGAAGCGGTGTATCAGGGGCGCATCAGCGATTTGTACGCGGCATATGGCAAAAAACGAGTGGCTGCGACGACACACGACCTCGCTGACGCCTTAACGGCAATGGTTGATGGCCAGCCCGTTGCCGTCCGAAAGACCGAGCCGGTCGGCTGCTTTATCGTCTTTGACGATATCGCCAACGGCTCGCGCGACCGCGACAATCCGTGACAGCTCGACAATGCGAACGTCGAGCAACGGACGCTCCGCGTGGAAGACATGGTCGGTTAGCCGCGATTTCCCATTCGTGTTGACTTGCCGAAGCAGGGCACGGCGGCACTTCGCTCGCTCGATGGCAACGAAGTCCGCATCGTACCTCGCCCCTGTCGACCGCTGGCAATCAAAATACCCTCCGAACCCATGCGGTGGGCAATTGATCTCCCGTCGCTCACCTTGATTCCTGTTCTGGGGAGATTAGGCTTTATGGCGGCCAACTTGAGTGGTTCAGATTTTCACCGTTTTCGGTTCATCACGAACCGTTCGCGAATTAGAAGTTTTTCCCCGACACCGGGTGCTTGCGCCTTACCGCAGGAGGTTTTACGATGATGTTCATGTTCAGTGTCATTGGGTTTGTGTCATTGTTGTTCGCTCCAACGATTCAGGATGCGGAGTCGAGGACTTGGAAGGCGGGAAGTTCCGAGTACTCCATCAAGGGGGTGCTGGTTGCTTACAACGATAACACGGTCGTGCTCAAGCGAGACCGCAGCGAAAAGCTTGTCGCTGTCGAGATTGCGGAGCTCTCCGAACCAGATCAAAAGTTCGTAGCGGACAAACGGGAAAAAGATAAGCAAGACGCGGCGGAGTCCCCGGCTGAGGATTGGCATACATGGACTTCACAAGCTGGTTGGCAGATTCGTGGCCGAGTGTTGGCTTACGGACGAAAGGATCTGGTGGTCGATCGCAAGTCAGGTGTCGTCACGATCAACGGAAAAGCATTCAGTTCGCTTGACATGTTGCAACAAAAGTTGGTACTGGCGGTTTTATCCAAACTGGAAGGAAAGGCCATCGAAAACGAAGCGGACGTGAGAGCGTTGACGGGTTCATCTAAAGGCGAACCCAAACAGTACACCTTGGATGGTGTCATGCTCGAATTGGAAAGTAAAGATCACGTCCCCGTTCCATTCTTCATGTTCAGTGAGAAAGACCTCGAACTCCTGCGTTCGGGTTGGGAAGCGTGGCTGGCCGGCGAACAGGACTCTGAAGCTCGGGCCCGCGAAGATTTTCTGGTTCGGCAAGAAGCCATTCAGTATCAACGAATGCAACAACGGCAGATGCAACATGAGCAGATGGAAATTCTGAAACTCAATCTCCTGGCTTCTGCGGCCGGGGTGACGACTATCTGGGAAGTCGCGCTATTGCCAGCTCCTGGAACTCGGGGCCGCCCGATGACTGTGGTTGTCTCGGCCCCGAACAGCCAAGCTGCTGCTCAAGTTGCTGTGCAACAGCATCGAGGATTTGTGGCTGGCCCGATCCGGAAAGTCAGTAACAATTAGATTCCGTTAACAACTTTGGCTATCTGCCAAAGGAGCGATGACTGGTCGGCTACGTCGGACAGCTCTGCTCGTTTGTCCGATCTGGGGTGGTCTTCCGGGCTGTAGTCGTACAACATTGGCTGAACCGAGACCACCTCGGCCGGAGCTAGTTTATTAGTGGAATGGCATCCATCGGGCCGCACAAATTGGCTCGGTGACGGAAATCTCTGTCGAACGGTTGCAGGAGAGCGTCGTGAAGAGTGGTTGGCGAAATATTGGTGCTGGCGTTTTGTTGTCGGTTATCGCGCAGCTATTTGTTGAGCTACTTGTTGTTCGTGCTTTCGCCCAAGATCCAGGGCAGCAAGATCCGGAGCGGAAAGACGAGTCGCCGCGGGTTGACTATTTAGGAGATCCGCTGCCTGCGGGAGCCTTATTGCGATTGGGCACGGTGCGGTTTTCGCCGGGCAGCATCTTTGATTCAATTCTGTCCGCGGACGATCAAGTCGTGGTGAGTCTTGGTTCGCCAATGATCGGTTGGAATGCGGCGACGGGCCAAAGGTTATGGTCCGTGGAAACCAAACGCGAACAGTTCGAAACGGCGTTTATGACCTCGGCCGCGAGTTACGGATTTCAGCCAATGGTCCGGATGCCAAAATCGAATCGGTTTTTGCTCCCCGCAGGCCGGGGTAATTTTGAGTGGATCGATTTCTTGACCGGAAAATCGGAGTTCGCATTCAAGGCCGCAGCACGTAACCGAATCTGCACGGTTGATGTTCACCGCGACGAGACACTGTATGCGATTGGGACTCCAAAAGAGCTGTTGATTTGTGATGCGTCGGGAGCCACCAAATTCAAGATAAAAAATAACCCCGAGAAACCCCTCAACGAAGACCGCAATGGCGACGATCGATTGAAGTTTGGCGGCGACTTCAGTTATGCGCGCTTCTCTCCCGTTGATGACACTTTCGTCTTGGTGAACAGTGAAACACCCAAGTCGCTTCGAGTCCTGAACGCCCAAGACGGAAGCGAATTAAAACGTATCGAGGCCAAGGATCGAGTGGTTCGGTTTGCCTTCGCTCCAGGAGGGCGTCTATTGGCGACAGCCGAGCGGGATATTGCGGCCCGGTTGTATGATCTGGAATCGGGAAGCTTGGTTTGGGAGCGAGTTTTCTCTCCCGCAGGATTGGACGAGCGATACACAACGGATATCTGTTTTTCGCCGGTCGAGAATCTGTTGGCGGTTGGTACCGCGATTGGCGAGGATCAACGAATTCACTTGCTGGACCCGGCCAATGGCGAGACCGTTGGTACTTTGACCGGCCACACGTGGAAGCCCTGGCGAGTCAACTTCAGCAGCGATGGCAAGCGATTGTTTTCATCGGGGTGGGATGGCGTCCTTCGCGTTTGGGACGTGGCACGGCGAGAACAAATTCGAGTTGAGAATTCGGAACGCGCTTCATCCGTGTGTACGTTGACCCAGGATGGTCGGTTGTTAGCGTACGGCGACGATGCAGGGAAAATACACGTGGTGGAATCGCAAACCGGCAAGAAGCTGCGGACGATTCACGTTGATCCGTTCAACTTCTCGCAGATGGCATTTGCGGCCGACAACAAGACTTTGGCGGCGGGTGGATCATCACAGTCGAGTATCGCTGTATTCGTTTGGAATTTGGATCAAGAAGAGCCGCTGCACCGTTGGGAATGGCCCAAGGGGCGCGACGTCCATTCGTCGGTAGATTCGATGAGCTTGACCCCAGACGGCAAACGATTGGCGGTGGCCGTCTTCCGGCAATCCAAGTGTTTCGTGTTCGATTTACCGTCAGATCGCCAAATGGCTGAATTGAATCATCAAAGTGTCTACGGACTGGGGTTGCACCCGGACGGCGAGCAGTTGGTGACCGCCGGTTGGGATTCGATGGTTCGGTTCTGGAATTTGGAGACCGGTGAGGTGATCCACGAGCGAAAACACGAACTGCAGGAAAGAGACGACGCCCGGATGTATGGCGTGAAGTTCTCTCCCGATCAACAACGGATCGCGACTCTCAACATGTCCAGCAGCGTTTCCATCCTGGACCTGGAACTGAATTCCATTCGGCAAATCCCACTTGAAGGAAGCCCGGTCTACGATTGTTTTGCTTTTTCGAAAAATGGACTTTGGGTGGCGGTCGGGCAAATGGACGGGAATGCCACGGTCATCGATGTCCACAGCGGTGAGCAATTGTGGCTTCACCAATGCCATAGTGGAAGTGTTTACAATATCGAATTCGGGCCAGACGATCGAACGTTGCTTACTGGGGGAGCGGATGGTGTCAACTATGTTTGGGATCTGAACCAAACATCGAAGTCGCCTGACGCCGATTGCCGAGAGGTCGCAGTCCATTTGTTTGGCGACGACGGCCAAGCTGCGTTTGATGCTTTTCAGTACCTCGCCAGTCGCCCGGATGAGGCATTGCCGGCGATTGTCGCCAGCGTGGAACAACAGTTTGCGACATTCGAGTCGGACAATCGCGCGACGATCGAAAGCCTGGTCGAGCGATTGGATCGCAACGAAGTGTTAGGGGAAGCCGAGTCCGGTCAGTTGGCTGACCTGGGATTGGGCACGCTCTTTGCCATCGAAGAATCTTTGAGTGAAAAGTACGCGACGTTGGAGGACGACGACCCGCGGATAAAGAATCTAGAGTCGTTGCGTGACCAAATGAATCGACGGGTGTGGGCGGTAGGCCGTGCCTTTTATTTGGTCGCCATTTTGGAAACACTGGAAGCCGAGCAACAGTTGAAAGCTTGGGTGGCAAACAGTCCGAAATTGAACATTAAAAAACAGGCATTTTTGGCCAAGAAGTACCGCGACCTATGGCATTCTCGCGTGGAATTGCCGCAGGATTAGGTTGGTCGTTGTGATTGCCAGTTATGCCAAAGTGGATTCTAGGTAAAGCGGGTGCGGGTGAGGACTCGTTTGATCCACCGAAGGTTGTGCAGAAGTTCGTTCCTTGATCGGCTTAACACGGCAGCCCGCTCGCGCACCATCCTGTAACCGAAAATGCATAACGCGGCACTGCCAATCGCCGCGATCACGGAAACCACCAGAAACGCCAATAAATAGGACATGGCCAGGAAATGTACCAAGGCTAACGCCATTGTCACCAGCGCGATTGGAAAAAACGCCAACCCCAGCGCCGTGCCAGCAAGCAAAAGTAGACTCGGAAACCAAACACGGCGTCCGTATTCCCGCATGTCGGCAGCGACAAGCTGCGTTTGTAGCTCCGTCAAAGTGAGGGCATCGTTGGCAAACGAGCCGACGTCCCACGCCAAACCATGCGTTGTCGCGCCGGCCGAGCCATTGCGTTCGTTTACGTTCGCTTGCTGATCCATCCGATGACAACTCCTAGACAAAGTGCCGCACCAATTCCTATGACGGGGTTCTCCCGCACGTACATCTCGACTTGCCGTCGACCTTCCCTGACCATTTCACGAGCGGCGGGCAGCAACGCGTCGAGCTTGGAAGGCGGGGCGGGGCCCTGTGGATGCTCGGGGAACGGTTCGTTCGCCATACGATTCTTCATGAGGACTCTTTCGCAGGTGAAGTGAGCGCCGCTGCAACCGCCTGGGTCGCACGTCGTGCAACAAACGACACCGCGCTTCTCCAAAGTAGATTGCCGGCGACTGCACGAACGGCACCAAGTACTCCAAGCGTCGACGGGGGATTCGCCAGCTCGCGTCTCTGCTCGATCCATTCCGCCATGAATTGTTGGGCATTTTCTGGTCCGACGCGACGCCGAGGAACAATCAAGTACCCGACAACACACGCAACGCCCATGCAGACCCACGGATAGGACTTGACGTAATGACGCCACTCGCCCAAGTCCCGGGCGCTTTCAGCGATTTCCTGAGCACCATCGTCCAAATCAGCCCGCACTTCCGCCATCCGACGAAGGAGGGCTGTGGCTTCCGGCGAATCCTGCTGCATGGAACACTCCACGGTTGACGCTTGGTCACCAAGGCTAGACCGCAATGTGTTTCGCCAAGGACGCTGGCAACACTCCAGCGATCGCGCCCAGCATTTGTCGCCCTAATTGCTCGGCAGCGAGTTCTGTTCGTCGGCCCAGCGTCGGTGGGGCTGGAGGTCCCAGCATGAAGCTACCCAACGCGACACCAGCCCAAATTCCAATCCCAAAGACAACCAGCACCGATGACATCGGATAGTCGCAGACAACTCCTGCAGTTTTCTCCTGAGCCGAAGCCACTGACTTGGTGGCCTGTCTCTTTAGTTGTTCCGTATTCATGTTCTTAACTTTCTCAGACTGTTGTTGATTCGTACTTGAGGCGTGGCCAGCGAGACCACTGTGGGCAAAGCGACAACCCATCGCCGGCCCACGTTCCGACTCATTCCAGTGGTTGACTAACGCCAGCGGAAAAACAAATTGATCACGACGCCCATCAGCACACCTGCACCGAAGCAGTACGCCATGGATTGAGCGGGGCTTTGCCGCACCATCCCTTCGACCTCGGCATACCCTTCCCGAACGGAGTCCAACGCCTGTTGCGACGTTTCTTGGACAGCTTCGGTCGCTTGTTGAGCGTACTCTCGGACCGCTTCACCGGCACGGCTAACGGTGGAAGCACCATTGGAAGCGAATTGGTCGAAGAACTTTTCAATGCTTTCGCGACCAGCGCCTGTCTTTTTTTGGAGCCGGCCCATCAGTTGCTCAACGTTGCCGTCAAACTCCATCACGTCATCGTCCGTCAGCGAACCCCATTTGCTTTTTAACTTTCCTTGGATCTCTTTCCAGTTTCCCTGGAGCGTTTGTTGGTTGATCATTGGTTCGTGTTTACTTTCTCATTTAGCTGTTGTCGTGCGTGTCCCGAAGCGCAACATACGCCTGGCGACTTTCTTCCTGGTCATGGTCTTCTCCCAGCCGACATTGCGATGTACAGAACGAGAGTTCATTTACATGCACATCACGTCGAGAAGGAGCGAAACATCCGTGTTCGAGTTTCAAACATCCGAAGACGTCAGTTCGACAAACCGTATTTGTCGAACCGACAACGGGACCACTGTTGGCAGCTCCGCCAAGAACGTTGTTTGATCAGACTTTCAGATCGGCTCCCATTGCGATTGAACTCGCCATGGCTGCTCGCCGATTTTGATTCGACCTGAACCAACAAGAACTTGGCAGACAATGAAACTATCACTGCGGAAGATGTTTCGGTGTATCGAACCAACTCTGATATTCGAGTGGTGGATCATGCCAGTGCCCAAAGGTTCTGGAGACAGGCGAGGAGCGGTCGTTGAAATGAAAGTAGGAATCGAAAACCTGCAGGGATTCTCGGGAACCTCCCCTGATGCTTGTTGAAGACTCGCGAGGGTTGCCGGGTCGCGATCGTTGCGACTCAAATTTCCTGTAACTCAGCATTCTTGCGACTCAGGGGCCTTGTGTGTTTGTGCTCGCACTTTTTTCGTGGCGAAGTTCGGCCAATTCCGCGCGGAGGAGTGCGATTTCTGCTTGGGCTATTGGGTGTACTTCGGCTTGGGGAACCTTCAATCGCTTCAGCTCCAAGTGACGACTTTTCGCGAAGTCGATTCGGGACCACCGCCGTATGCACGTAAGCCCAAGCCGTCACCAACGGATTTTCGTCGGTGAGGTGAGGTGGCGTTGGCAGGGGAAGGTTTGGCAGGGGAATGGTTGGCAGGGGTGGCGATTTTTTCTCTCTTTTTTCGTTTTCGTGCCATTTGTGTGTTTCGTGGACCATGACACCGAAGCTGCCGTTCATCGCTTCCGCTCATTCGTTGCTCGAACTTGCATTTTGAATGTCGTGGAAATAGAATTCAGGGGGCGCGGCGACTCGGCGCGGTTGGATGTTTGCTTGTTGGAACGCTATTACGAAGTGAGATCTTGGATGAAATTGGAACTTTCGGCTCGTTGGCAAAGTCGCTTGGCGGTTTGGGGCTTGGTCCTGACCGGGCTGGTCTGCGGTTATGGCATTGCCCAATTCGGTGGGAAGTCGGAAAAGCACTCGGCGGTCGTGGACTCCAACCGGTTGTTGAACGTGGTCGAATCGTCCGGCATCGCCTCATCGCCGGCCTGGTTGGATTCGGCTTCGCGTGGCAGCAAGGTGTCTCTGGCGTCCGGGATGATCAGTGATGGCGTGGAAGGAATCTTTGCGTTGGATCATCAGACGGGCACCATGTTCTGTTGGGTGTTGGATCCCAGGACGATGGGGCTGATGGCCGAGTACGCTACGAATGTCCCGGCCCAATTGGGTTTGGGGATCAATGGTGAATTCGACTTTGTGATGACGACCGGCATGTTGCCAAATCGCGCGGGGCAAGCTGGGAACGCGCGGCCAGCTCAATGTGTGGTTTATGTTGCCGAAGGGAATTCAGGTAAGGTCGGCGGTTTCTCATTTAATTGGGCTCAGCCAATGGCGGCCCGTGGCGCTGGTCAGCAAGGGCCGATGAACCTAGTGTTTGCGGGAACGGTGCGCAGTCCGTTGGCGACACGCGATCAATAACCACTGATGAAGCCGCGCGGTTGGTTATGCTTGGCAGTGGCGTCGATCGTTTCGATGATGTTTGGTTGCCACACCGAACATTCCGAAACGGGTGCGCCATCGCTCAAGTTGGCGCATGTCTACGAGGTGCACTCCCCAACCCATCACTACGGCACAGCCGCCTTGCAAGAACGGTTGCAAGCGGCGGGAACGCCGCTGAGGGTCGCGGTCTATCCAGCGGCCCAATTGGGGAATGAAGCAGAGCTTCTCGAGCAGTTGGTGGCTGGCGAATTGGAGTTGGCGATCGCGGGCCCCTCATTCTTAGGCATGTGGCATCCACCGATTGGTGTTTTTGATGCCGCCTACGTGTTCCGTGACTTGGATCATATGTTGGAGGTCGCGAAAGGCCCGATCATGGCTCCGCATTGGGAGCAGTTGCGGCTGAAGTACGGTGTACGCGTGTTGGATACGTGGGCTTATGGGTCGCGACACGTGACGGCAAATCGGCCCATCCGATCACCGGCTGACCTGGCGGATTTTCGGTTGCGTTTGCCTGGTGCAAAGATCTGGCAGGATTCCGGCCGCGCCTTGGGAGCGCGGCCTTTGCCGGTTCCGTTTGGCGAAGTGTATTTGGCACTGCAACAAGGGATTGCTGATGGTCAAGAGAACCCCATCGCCGTGATTCGCACCATGGGCTTCCAAGAGGTCCAGGACTATCTTTGCCTCACCGGTCATATCCAATCGTCCATTCAGATCTTGATCAACGAGCGAACTTGGGATCGGTTGAGTGCCTCCGAGCAGCAGGCTCTGCAAACGGTGATTGTTCAATTGGGCGATGAAGTCCATCGCAAGAGCTTGGCCGAGGAAGCGGAGTTGTTGGCCCAATGGCGCGTCGATCAAACGATGAAGATTGTCGACGATGTTGATCTTGCCGCGTTTCGTACTCGCTGTCGCGATCATTTTTCGTCGGGTTATGCGTTCAGCGATTTGTATCGCGAAATCTCGGCGATGCGGGCCGAGGCAACTTATGCCGCTGACCCGGCAACTGCCAACATTCCTATCAGTTCGCCCCCGGCAGAATCGCGGTGAACATGGAACGATTGAATCGCGGTCTAATTTGGCTGGAGCAGTTGTTGGCAGTGTTGATCCTGGTCGGGATTTTGGGCACGATGTTCGCGCAGGTAGTGGCTCGCTACATTTTTCGAGCCCCGTTTTCCTGGAGCGAGGAACTGTGTCGCTTGGGGTTGATCTGGATGACGTTTTTGGCGGCGGCTTACATCATGGCCCAGCGTCGACATTTGGCCGTTGACTTGTGGTCGACTCGCGTGGGCCCCGTGTGGCGTGCACGAGCCGATCTATTTGTTTATGTCTTTGTGGCTTCGACCTGTTTGCTCCTGTGTTTGGGCAGCTTGCGCTTTGTGTGGTTTGTGCATCCCGTGGGTTCGCCCGCCTTGGGAGTCGCAAAGAGTTATTGGTATGGCGGCGTTAGCCTGGGGCTCCTATTGATGGCGTTCCACTCGTTGGTTCATGCCTGGGCCGTTTGGTCGGGACAAGTGATGAAGAACGATACCGCGACCGAGATCGACGAGACGCTGCAACTGAGTTGGGATGAGCGACGGGGCGACGAATCTGCCAAGCGAGGTCCACAATGACATTGGGACTGCTGATTGTGGGCATGTTGGTCTTGTTGTTTCTGAGAGTGCCGGTGGCCTTCAGTATGTTGCTGCCGTGTTTGTTGTATGTTTCGTTCTCGCCGGATATCACCTTGGGTGTGGCGTTGCAACGGACAATGTCGGGCTTGGATTCGTTCCCACTTTTGGCGGTGCCGCTATTTATTTTGACTGGTTATGTGAGCAATGCCGGCGGGTTGGCGGATCGCTTGTTTCGGTTTTTGCTCTGTTTGTTAAAGAGAGTTCCGGGCAGCTTGGGCTATGTCAATGTGATTAGCAGCTTGTTGTTTTCGTGGATGAGTGGGGCGGCGGTGGCGGATGCGGCGGGCTTGGGTTCCGTGTTGGTCCCCGCGATGAAGAAACGCGGCTATGACGAAGGCTTCGCGCTGGGTTTGACAGGTGCGTCGTCGTTGATTGGCCCGATGATGCCGCCCAGCATCCCGGCAATCATTTATGCGGTGGCGGCTGGTGTTTCGGTCGGTGGGTTGTTCTTTGCTAGTATTGTCCCGGCATTGGTATTGACCGCGATCTTATGTGTCTCGGTCGCAATCTACGCGGCGCGACACCCGTTGCCAGAAACGGATGAGGTGCAAGGAACTCGGCTGGCAAGTGCCGCGTATCAGGCAGCACCGATATTGTTGACGCCCGTGATTATTTTGGGTGGAATCTTGGGCGGTGTGACGACGCCAACTGAAGCGGCCGCGGTAGCAGCGGCGTATGTCATCGTCTTAAGCGGCCTGTTTCGATCGTTATCTTGGAAATCCCTTCGCGAATCATTGCAAGCGACCACCAGCACGACCGGTTCGATCATGTTGATTGTGGCCGCCGCCAGTCTATTTGGTTGGATCATCGCGCGCGAGCAAGGGCCGCAGGCAGTGACCGCGTTATTAACTAGTCTGACAGACAATCCTTATGTATTTCTGTTGCTCGTGAATATCAGTTTGTTGGTGGTCGGGATGTTGTTGGAGCCGGTCGCTGCGCTGTTGATCATGGTGCCAATTCTCATGCCGGCCGCTCGCGAGTACGGTGTAGATCCCTTGCATTTGGGGGTCATCATGATCTTGAATTTGGTGATCGGGCTGCTAACGCCGCCCGTTGGTCTCGTGTTGTTTGTGCTCAGTTCCGTTACGGGCACGTCCGTGCAGCGGGTTATTACGGGGACGCTGCCGTTCCTTCTGCCTCTGTTTGTGACCTTGATGATCGTGACCTATGTCCCAGCCCTGAGCTTGTGGCTGCCAAAACTGTTGTTGAAGTAGATGGTGTCCTCGTCGAAACCGCTGGTGGGCCGCGGACGATGCTGCCACCGCACACTATCGCGCGTTTCCGCACGTATCGCGCCAGCGAAGACACGAGCATCCCCACCATGCCGCCTGGATTGCGGTAAAAACTGCAAACTAACGAGATGTTCATTCCTGGCACTGGAATTGCACGTAGGTGCTGGTGTTGTGACCCAACGTGTATTTCCGAATTGAAGAAAGGCTCGAATGAAAAAGAACGAACCCATTAGCAAAGTGATGAGCACCTCGCCGATCAGCGTCCACGAAGGTGAACCGGTGTCGACGGTTAAAAAGATCATTGAGGAACAAGGCATTCATCACGTGCCGGTCGTCAGTGGTGGCAAGTTGGTTGGGATAATCAGTTGGTCGGATTTGCTCCGAGTGTCGTTTGGTGAGTTTGGTAATCAAGACGGTCGACAACTGGACGCGCTCTTGGATCACACTTACACCGTGACTGGCCTGATGTCGGCGAACCCCGTATCGGTCTCCTTACACGGGACGGTGCGTGATGCTGCGAGAATTTTGGGCGAAGGTAATTTTCATGCTTTGCCAGTTGTGGATGGCGACAAGCTGGTTGGCATTGTGACCTCGACGGACTTGATTCGGTTCTTGGCCGAACTGTAATAGCAAGCCAAACGCCCGGGCGCGTCGCGGGCGTTTAGCTGCTTGAGAAGCGTGAGCGTGCAAGTTATTGGCGCTCACGCTTTTTTGTTGCTCTACTTTAAAAGAGCCAAGGCGGAATCCGTTTTCTCTCCGTGTGGATATACCGCAATACCGTTCGGCGAAGGGGTGCATTCGCTAGCCACATGCTCGGCGATGCAATGCTGGGCGACATGCATCAACAATTGGGCAAGTGGGGCCTCCGACCCGCGTTGCTCTGCGTCACCGTTGACCGCAATACCATTCGGCCAGGCAAAGGTTGGCTGATGAGAAGCCTATTCATTACAACCGTTAGGATCGGCATCGCTGGTCGCGAGCGACAAGGAACCGGGCGGTGCCGAGCTTGCATTTGATTGTCGCGGGCGATTGGCGACCTAGATGAAGGTGATACAAGTGAGGGTTGTTTGGAGGTTCGTCCTGTGTCTACCAAGTTTGCTGCCTGTAGTTGCTTCGGTGAGAACCTGGCCTGGTTGAGAAAATACGGGCAAGGTTGGGGACTAATTGTGTTGGCGGCTTTGATTTTGATGAGCCTGGGTTGTGGCTCGAAGTCGCAGGACACCGTCTTGGATCCGTTGGCTTTGTTCGCGGACCATCAGACCAGTGCTGCCCGACATCATCCCTACGATTTTGTTGAACTGGACTTGGGTGACTTTGATGTGGCAATCCCGGTTCCGGACAGTGTCGATCAATACCGGATCGAATTTCATGCGGCGGCCATCGCCCCCAAGGCCACCGCCGAAAAACTCAAGCCTCTTTTGGAAGAATACAAGACTCGAATCCGGGACATGATTTTGGCGTCGGCCCAGACCCTCACGACAAACAACATTACGGACCCCCACCAAGCTTGGCTCAAGTCCGAGATCATTGGCAATCTGAGCAAAATGCTCAAGACACGCGAAATCCGCGACGTGGTCTTCTCGAATTACAACTTTGAACGACGGTAAGCGAACCTGTGCGTGATCTCGGTGTCCACGGTGACACGCCCATTTCATTAGGCCAGTCGCAACACCGAGATACGGATCGACACCGAGATCGTGACTGACGCTCGAGAGCCGAGGCGCCTGGCCACTTTGACGTTGGTCGGCATTGGTTTGCGTGCCGCGTGCTGCCGTCGATAAACGCTGGCCTTAAGACGCCAATATTCTCAACGCCAACGGACCCTTCCGCTGGCGTTTTTTGCATTGGGAGTTCAATGAAATACGCTTCTGCTCAAAAATAGAACGAAGTTAGCCGCGATTATTAAGTTTCTCCTGGCTCCATTTGGTTTGGGAAGGCGGCGATTAGTGTTGGCGAATCGGATTTGGCTCCTGGTTTTGGTATACTTCGATCGGAGGCCCAAAATAAGATGGGGTTTGGTTTATGCGACTTCGCATTGAACAACTGACAAAAAACTACGGGAACAAGTGTATCTTGAAGAACCTTGATGCCGAGTTTCGGGCGGGCGAAGCCGTGGCGATTGTTGGCGTGAATGGCGTTGGCAAGACGACCCTATTGGAATGTCTCGCGCAGGTTCGTTTGCCGGATTCGGGGCGAATCATGCTTGACGATCAACTCATTCAGCGCCAACGGATTGATCTCAGGCGACGATTGTTCTATTTACCTGGCATTCCCGAGCCCGTATTTGGAACACCGTTGACCTACCTCGGTTCGACTTTAGCCGCCTTCGGCCAATCGCTTTCCACCCATACAACGCTCCCGGAAGATATTGTTGAGCTCTTGACTCGATTTGAAATCGAGCAGTTGGTTCGACAGTCGTGGACCAGTCTCTCGCGTGGACAACAATACAAAGTCCAAATCGTGTCTTTGCTGGCTGTGAATCCGGAGGTCTGGCTATTGGACGAACCTTTTTCCGCAGGTATGGACCCTTTGGGGATTCGCCAGTTGAGAGTTGCGATCCGGGAGGCCGTCGAACAGCGTCAGCGAATCGTCGTGTTTACGACGCAAAACCTCGAGGTTGCCGCTCGCGCGGCAGATCGCGTTGTGATTCTTCACCAGCAAAGGATCGTCGCCAGCGTTCCCACCATCGAACTCTTGCAAGGAAATAGCATGGAAAGTCTCGACGAGAACTTTGAGAAATTGATTCGCAATGCTTCCAGTGCGACATCGACAAGCTGAGATTGGTCTTTTGCCGAGATAAGAAGGCCTTTATGTGGAGCACACCGCAAGAGAAATTTGAGATCGCGATTGGCAGTTTGCTGCGGAGTCGAATGTCCGACTGGGAAGCGCTCAAGTACGACTTGGCGACCTCGTTCAACGATGGCGGAAGAATCTTCGCGATTTTTCTCGGGCTGCTAGGAGGGCTCGCCCTTTCAAGTTCGGCGTTTGCGTTTGCCAACGGATTGGACGTCTTGCCTTTGGTCGCTCCGCGCGGTCTACCGGATGTCCGAAGTGTGCTGCTCGTGTTGACGATTGTGCAGTCGGCCGCAGTGTTTAGTTTGGCCTACGTGCTACCAAGTCGTCATGAAGCCGAGAATCCTTCGAATCCGGATACTCGAGCATGCTACCGCTCGCTCGCAAGCTTCTACCTTCGAATGCCGTTGGACCCCACCGGTGCCTTGCGTGAGTTATGTCGCTGCACGGTGGGCAAGAATCTTATCCTCGGAGCAATCGTCGCGTTGATCACGTGTTACGTTCACTTGTTAGGCGTGTATCAACGAGGCTGGGGATGGGAACCCATTCTTGGGGGGACGGTCGCAGGTGTCGCTCAGTTTTTGGTGAGTTGGCATTTGTTCTGTGCGACATGGATGTTTGCAAGCCCCGTGAACGTTTCCTTCGCGAGCCGTTTGGCAAACGCCGCTCGGTGGTCGATTTTGTTATGGCCGGTGGTTTTGGTTAGCGTGCTCTATATGCCAGGACCTTTGCCAAAATTGATTGTCGATCCAAACGATCCTCAAGCGATCTTCGGGACCTTTAGCGGGTATCTTTGTTTTTTGTTTCAGATGTTCATCCCAACCGGGTGGGTCAATCGCATCGTGGAAATGACCTTGATGCCACCTCGGAGTTGGGGATTACTTGCAGTTGTTCCCGTGGCGGGGCTGCTGATTTTGCATTGGCGAAAGGGTCCGTTTTATTGGTACCAACTGACCATGGATTCACACCCGAACCCGACAGCCATTCCGTTGGACGAACGACAACCGGTAACGTCCGAAGTAACATCGGAATCGGAGGGATCGTGGCAGTCACTGAACATGTTGTCCACGTCAGAAAGGCCAACCGCAAAGGTGCACAACCTTCGTCTGGAATCGCAAGTTTCGCTGCCCTCTGCCGGTGGGACTTGCTTTTCGGAGCAAACCACTGGGGCGGCCGAACTTGTTTTTTTCCCTGCACTTTCTCATAGCGTGCAGTCAAATAGCTCGTGGGCCTTGGACGACCGACGGTGGCGACAAACAACGTGGTGCTTCGCGGTATTGGTGGTGTTGGCTTTACTTGGATTAGCACGAGTCAGGAATGTCCCCCAGTACGATTTGTTGATTGTCCTGGAAGTGATTGGTTTGCATGCTTGGTCGATCCTCGGGCCCAACTGGGATCGTTGGGGCACGTCGCAGCAATGGTTGCCGTTGGTCATGAATCTTCCGGTGCACGCCGATTGGCTGTGGGCATGGTGGTTGCGAAGATCGATGGCGTGGTGCGGTCGTTGGTTGGTGTTGTTGAGTCTGACTTGGCTACCGCTCCTGCAGTGGTTCGATCGTTTGTCGCTGCTCGCCTCGTGGCAAAAACTGTTTGTCGTCTTTTTGGCGATGAATGTTGGGGTTGCCGCGGTCGCGTGTGTTCGCAGCTTGCCGTGGTGGAATGAGCTGAATGCCCGATTGCGCGGCGGCTTTTTTGACTTGAGTTTCAATACGATATCGCGAGAGTTTTTCGTGAGCTTTGGTTACTTCGGCTGGGCCGCCGTGCATCTAACTTTGCCTGTGGCCTTGACTCTGCCCAGTTCTGTTTTTCTCGGTCTTCTTGGACTGTGTCTCGGATGGTCGTGGGGGTTGTTGTTTCTGGTTCGTCGTTGGTTGCTCAATCCGGCGCAGGAAACGGCTTGACTTGATCTGTGTTCACGTGTACTATTTCATCAGAACACTATGCGGTTGGATTCGAAAGGAGGTTTTTGGATGCTGATTGCCATTGATCCCAGCAACGGGATTCCGATTTACGAACAGATTGTTCGCCAAGTCAAATACAACGTCGCCAACGGGACTTTGGTCTCCGGCCAGCAAGTCCCCTCGGTGCGTGAACTGGCAAAACTTTTGGCGATCAATCCCAATACGATTCAACGAGCCTATCAGCTTTTGCAGAGTGATGGGGTGTTGGAAACGGAACGTGGGCGCGGGCAGCACGTGAGTGCTGGGGCCAAGCGAACATGTACCAGCCAGCGAGCGAGCATGATTCAAGAACGTTTGGCGTTGGTTGTTGAAGAGGCGTTGCAGGCGGGTTTGGAACCGGCCGAATTACGCGAGAGTTTTGAAGCGGTGGTGCGACGATACGTATCGTCCCTCAAACACTAGTTAAAAACGTTCTCACTTGTCCCAGGAGCAACTTATGAGTTCGGTCATTCAGGTTATTGAAGCGCGGAAAAAGTTTTTTCGACAATTGGCTTTGGACAACGTTTCGCTGGCGGTCCCGGCCGGGGTGGTTTATGCCTTGTTGGGCGAAAATGGTGCGGGGAAGACGACGCTGATTCGCAGTTTGTTGGGCTATTACCGACTGCAATCGGGTTCGATTGATGTCTTGGGAATGAACCCCGCAAAGCAGCCTTTGGAAATTCGACGTCGAGTGGGTTACGTCGCGGATCAGCCGGGCATGTATCCATGGATGACCGTGCAAGAAGTGGGTTGGTTCGCTTCGGGATTTTATCCTGTTGGTTATGCGGATCGGTTTGTGCAGTTGGCCAAAGAGTTTGATCTGCCGCCGAAAAGCAAGATCCGCGATTTGTCCAAAGGCATGAAAGCAAAAGTGGCCTTGGCCTGTGCGTTGGCGTTTGATCCCGAACTATTGATTATGGACGAGCCCACTTCTGGGTTGGATCCGGCAGTGCGGCGATCTTTCTTGGAGAGCATGGTTGATCGAGCGGCGGGCGGAAAAACGGTCTTGCTGAGTAGTCATCAGATTCACGAGGTGGAGCGAGTGGCGGATTGGGTGGCGATCATTCATGGCGGCAAGTTGCAAGTGGCCTCGCCATTGGAAGATCTCAAAGCCGCTTGTTCTGTGATCAGCTTTGCGCAACGAGACGTTTTGCTCCCGATTCAAATGCCAACGACCATTACGGTCTTGTCTTCCACTCGGACCGGTCGGCAATGGGAGTGTGTCGTACGCGGTTGGACGGACGCCCACACACTTCAATTCGCCAGTGACCCTAACTTGTTGGAGATTCAAGTCCGTCGTCCCAGTTTGGAGGATCTGTATCACGCTTATGTAGATCCCAAGTGTGAACATTCGACATGGATCCGCAGCGATTCATTGAATGGACATGCGGTAACCGCGTAGTTGAACCCACGGACTGAAGACCCCGTCAACTGAAGAATCACCGCGCGAAGAACATGCAAATCGTGATTGCTTGGGCAAACACACGCAGGAAGGAAGCGGCAAGATGAGCCTCGCCATATCGGAAACATTGCAGGAACCGCAATCGCACCACGGTCATTCGGGCGACGTTCGGCTCTCAGCTAATTCACGCTGGGTAAACTGGAGGCAGTATCAGCATCTCTTGTGGCGCGAATGGCGGATTCTACGCTGGTGGCTAGTAGCTGCGGTGACTCTGACTTTAACGACCATGACGCTATCCGCAGTATTCCTGACTGGCCCCGAAGGTCTACTCTATCGCGATTTCTTGGTGCTCTTGTACACGCAATCGCTTATCGCGCCGGGTACGTTTTTGATCGGTGCTTTGTCCTCCAGTTTCGCCCAAGATCGCGAGGATATCAGCTTTCAATGGTGTACTTCGCTGCCAGTTCATTGGGCCCAGTCTATAACGGTCAAGTTGTTTGGCGCGTGTGCCGGCGCTGTGGTGAGTTTGGTAGTGTGTTGGGTGATGGCGCTGATGTTGTCCACTTTGTTTGATGAATCGCTCCGACCATCGGAGGCGATCGCCGTCGACGAACCGATAAACGCAAGATTGGTGTTATTTGGGGGGATTTCTTCGGTTGTTTTTACGTTTTTCTTCGTAACGTACTCGGTGTCACTCATCGGCATTCAACTTTGTCGACAAGCAACCAATGGTGTTTTTCTCGCTTTGTGCCTGTCGATAGGCTTCCTGACCCTGTGGTACTTTGGCTTTAGAGAGATTGCAGAACGTTACGGACCGCGAGGGAATTCGTTCGCTTACACGGTTGTCGCCATTTTTGGTTCACCGTTGATTTGTGGTTGCCTTTTTCTTGCGGTGGCCAGTTACCTATATCGATGGCGATGGTATGCCGGAATGTACTCTCCGGTGGCTCCGAAGAATTTCCTGGCGGAGCGGCAAGAGAAAACACTGTCTGTAGTCGACACTTGGCCATTGACTTGGCGCGTTCCCAGCCAGCAACAGGCCCTCTTTTGGTTGGCGTGGCGGAAGGCTATTCAGGCGTGGTGGTGGATGCCAATTTTGGTTTCACTGATTCTGCTGGGAGTGCTGATGCGAGGCCAATCCGTCGTGGAACTCTATTTCTTGGTCCCCCTCGGCTTTCTCCTGCTGGCGTCGTTTATCGGGTTGGGCGCGGTATGGAGTTTTTATGGTGAAAGGGGTGGAGAGGCGGAAAGTTTTTTGGCGGAAAGGGGCGTGTCTCCGTCCCGGCATTGGTGGAGTCATTATTTGATCTCAACGGTTGGTGGCACGCTGGTGTTTCTCGGTTCGTTGTTTGCACTACACGTGCTGGATTCGCTGATTCGCGGCGAATCAATACTGTTTGTTCCTGAGAGCCAGCATCGACCGTTTGTCATATTGCTGATTGTGGGCGCGCACGCATTTACCGGAGTCTGTCTGTTGGCCGGGCAGACCTTCCGTCGCTGGCAATTAGCAATCATTGCCGTTGCATTTGCTGTGATCGTGTTCTGTTTCTTGCTTGGTTCGGCCATCGCGACAAGTGGTTATGTCGGTGGACTGCTTTGTTTTGGACTTGCCTTCACGGGACTTCCCTTGTCTTGGTATTTGTCCAAGCGGGCCGCGATTCGTTGGCAACCGAATTTGGATTTGGTTTTCCCAGTGTTTGCGACAATCGTGGTGATTGGGAGCGTCTTCATGGTTCCGTGGGTTAGGGTATGGGTTCTCCCACCGTCAGTCACCACATTGGCCGTCGGTCGAGCGATCCCATCGTTCAACGTCCCGAGCTTGCCAGCACATGATTTGGAACCACTATTGAGTCGGGAAGTGTTGTTTGCTTGGACGGATATACGCTCGTTGTTCGCGAAAACAAGTGCCGACAAACTCCAAAGTGCTGCGAACGAGTTACGCCCAAAATTGAAACAATGCTTGGAGCAAGCTCATCGTTCGTCCATTCCCATGCACAAGGTTCAGGATTCCGACGTGATCAACGCGCGAGCCTACTTCGATTCGCTGGGCCCGACCGCGTTTGCCGCGCTCGAGATCGGTGATATGGAGACCGCCGAATTGGCCTTGAAACTTCGCCTCAAGATCCTAACCGACTTGCGACCGGTTTCGGGAATCTGCGATCTTGATTCGCTTCAATCCGAGTTTCTTGAAGGCTTGGAAAGAAACGCCAGTGACGAGGCACTGCAACGACTCAAGAGACTTCTGGGCCAACATCCGTCACTACTGTCCGATGCTCCTGAATCCGCAAAAACACTGTGGGAAAATTCCATGGAAGCACAGGCTTCGTTCCTCTATCGAAATGCGAGGGACCTGCTTAAGGGCAAGGTTACGCAGGTCGCTCGGTCAAATGATTCCCTACTCGAAAGCGACACTTGGCTGGCGCAGACGAAGTTTGGGAGTTGGTATAGGGAAACCGCCCGGATGCATATCGATGTCCTGCCCTTCGAACTTGCCACCGACTTGGAAGAGGAACGATTTCGCCGGGAGGTCAGCTTTGTTTATCGGAACTTTCAACGTTATTTGAGTTCCGGGGAAGTTGCGCCGGGGCTATTTTATCAAGAATTGGAACTCGGCGGTATTTGCTTTATGGACGACCTGAGTGGGCAGGTCTTGAATTGGGACCGCCAATGGAAAACGTTGGCCGTTTTGGAAGCTCGGATGGCTCAACTACCAGAAATATTCGAGAACCGGTGAGACGGTAACTTGCAGGAAATTTTTGTTGGCCAATTCAATCGTTTGCTCCTATGATCAAGCAACCCAGGGCTTCAGAAACCGTGAATACTTGGTGCGAGACACTTGAAAGAAGAGAGTGGCCTAATGAGCGTTGCATTGTCCGAAAGCTCGACAGACCAGAAGTCGCATGCAAGATCCGAAAGTGTTGCAGGAAGATTTAGCGAATCTAGTGCCAGCTTCCGCAGGCAATTTCCGTATTTGCTCTGGCGAGAATGGCGGATGATGCGTTGGTGGGGCTTGGCTTCCGTTTGGCTCACGTGGGGTCTGATGGGCATGTTCGCGTTTCTCCTGAGTGGCAATCCGATCGGGCCCCCGCACGCCAACTTGATCGTTTTCTTGTACTGTCTGACGCTCGTTGCGCCACTAATGTTTTTGTTCTTGGCAATCGTATCGAGTTTTTCTAGCGAACGCGATGAGCCAGGTTTTCAACGGTGTACGACCTTGCCAGTTCCATGGGCGCTGGCATTGAGCAGCAAGCTCCTGGCGTTGCTGTTGGGCGCCGTGGTATCTTGGTTGCCAGCTCTGATTTTGGCCGACGCGATCGTCAATTTGTATTCCAAACCGGACACGGTCGTGCTTTTGGCGAAGGAATCTACGCTCGCGCCGCTGTTCGAAACCTACTTTCCAATGGTGTTCTGCGTCGCCTTTGCAATCTGTTCCATTTCGCTGGTTTGCATTCAACTCGGTCGCAACTCTGCTACTGGTATTTCGCTCGCATTTTGTTTGACGGCTCCGGCATTGATTTGTTGGGTAGTTGGCTTTGGTTTTCTTACGCAAAGCGACCAAATGCCCACGTTTCGAATCTGGGCATTCGTGTTGCCGTTGTTGACGGGAGTAGGGTTTCTTATGCGCGCGGCCGGACTGTATCGGTGGCGATGGTACCGCGGCATGTACTCGAATGTTCTGCCCATAAATTTATGGCCCGGATCGATATTGCCAGTGTCTAGCAATTCTATTGTTTGGCCCATGTCATGGAGAGCACCGCGTCCACTGCTCGCGTTATTGTGGTTGGCTTGGAGAAAGAACCGGCTGGTGTGGGGCATTCCGTTGGCGGGCGTTCTCGTTTATGTCGGGGACATAGGCCAGTATACGCCTGGTAGTCTGATGGTCTTGCTATCCCCAATTGGCTATCTGATTTTGAGCTTGTTGATCGCCTTGGGTGCAATTTGGAGTTTTCACGGCGAACGAGCGGGTGAGCCCGAGTGTTTTCTGGCGGAGCGTGGGATTTCGCCGACAAGAATATGGTGGAGCCGTTACTTGGCTAATTGTGTGGGTGGTTCGGTTTTTCTGTTTGGGGTGTTGTATCTGATGGGTGTCGTTGATTCGATTGATCGTTCCGATTCTTTCGCTCGGTTTTCCAACCAGCAATCCTTCGAGTTCGCTCTGTTGTTATTTGTCGGCATTCATGTGTTTAGCGTCGCTTGCCAGTTAGCCGGTCAAACGTTTTGCACATGGCAAGTTGCCGTGTTTGCGATCGGCGCGGGCTTCCTGTTATCTGCGATGCTCTTTGCTGGGGTGATCCATAACCACGGTTACGGGCCAGCGGTGGTTTATTTGGGTCTGGTTCTATGCGTGTTGCCGTTGTCATGGTGGCTCTGCCGATACGCGTCCATTCGTTGGCAGCCGAACCTGGATTGGGTCTGTCCGGTGCTGACCGTCGTCGTGTTCCTAACCATTCTTATGACCAGCTAATGCGGAACCGGTGCCCCTCGCAGCTGTGATCCTCTTTTTTTCCTGTCACAGGGTTCCTGCCCGTCTGTATGGTTGGTGTCAGACCGACAAATCCCATCCAACCACACCAACCATAGGAACTCGACCATGAAACGATTTTTCAATAACTTCGGCAAGTCCATCGCCACATTGACCCTGGCTGCAGTGGCGGCAACTTTGGCTGCGACCCCAGCTTCCGCCCAACTTTCGGCCCTCAAGAACAGCCCCAAGCCGGTTGAGGCGAATGTTACGCCTACCCAAGAGTCGGCTCCGGCTGTCTCGCCAATGGTGGGTGCTTGGCAAGGTGGTGTCCAAGGTCCCCAAGGAAACATGACGCTGCAAATGATGGTTTTTCCGGACGGAACCTACAAAGCCCGCATTGTTACCGAAGTGGCTCCAGGCCCCAACGGACCAACGGAACCAACTTCCAACGTGTTTGGCGGCCGATGGAAGGTGGAAGGGCGAGAAATGGTCACTACCGTGGAAGCCGATAACTCGGTCGAACGAAACGAATTTGAACTACAAGGCAATACGCTGGTCCTAAAGCGGATGGCCCCCGGTGGCGCGGACCTGACCCTGGTTCGTGTCCAAGTGGATGTTCCGCCAAGCAACGGACCTGTTGGCCCCCACTCTGGGCCGGTTGGTCCAAATGGACGCCCAGAAAGCGGCCCGTCCGGTGATCCCAAGATTCCGGGCCGAGGTCCCAATGTCCCGAATCCGAACCCGCAACCTGAAGCGATGGCGCCCGTCGTCGGGACATGGTACGGTTCCGGAATAGTGCAAGGACTCCAAATGGACTGCAAAGTCGAAATTCTTCCTAACGGTGACTACCAATCCCAGATCAATATCCGCAACGGCCGTGTGAACAACCAAATTTCGGAGCAAGGGACTTGGAAAATGCGCGGTCGTAAGATCTTGTTTGAATCCGATGAACAATCGACTTACATCCCCTTCAAAGTCGAAGGCAATGTCTTGATCCTGGACTATAGCGAAGAAGAAGGGATCATTGCGATCCTGTCTCAAACCCCTGGCCAAGGCCAGATACGCCAAATCGAGGAAGACTATGGCTACTAAGCGATGCAAGAGTTGATGCAACGCGATCGACCAAAGGAACCACCAAGCAAGACGCCGCCTTGAACAAAGGTCGGCGTCTCTTGTTTTTTGGTACTCTGGAAAAGGTGATCCCGTGGTTTAGGTGGTTCGTTGGGAGGGCTGGTGCCTATGATGGTGGCCACACAGCTCAGAAGAGTTGGAGGGCTAATAAAGTTTTTGTACTTGTTCTTTATCGTCACTCTTACTTGTGTCGGCCCGTTGGGCCTTTTTGTTGCGCTGCCATCTCAACCCGGGGCCTAGCGACCCCGGCAGAGGATCTGTCGGCCTTCCAGTCCTGTGTCTTGCCTCCGATGAGAATTGCACCGGGCGTTTGTCTTGCCTCCGCTGAGAATTGCACTGGGCCTGTGACTGGCTATTGCCATCGGACGACTCGGACGAGATCTGTGTGAATCTGTGGGCTCGAGGCGATGACATTGCCGCTGAGGACTTCGAGTGCCTTGCCATCGCGATCACTGCATTGTCCGCCCGCTTCGCGCACGATCACCGCACCGGCCGCGTAGTCCCACGGTCCCAAGCGGTATTCGAAGTAACCATCGTACCGGCCACAGGCAACCCAGCACAAATCCAAAGCCGCACTGCCAAAACGACGAACGCCACGAATCGGTTCGTCAAACAAGCGACCAATCGCGGCCAAGGTCCGTTTGACCAGATCGCCTCGGTCGTAATAAAAGCCGGTTCCGATCACACTATGCTGCAAGTCCGGTCGATCCGAAACCTCAATCGGTTGTCCGTTCAAGAAGGCTCCGCAGCCGCGTTGAGCTGCAAACAACTCGTCTCGATTCGGATCGTACACGACACCCAATTCCAGTTCACCGTTCCATGCCAAGCCAATCGACACACAAAACTGGGGGATGCCATGAACGTAGTTGTTTGTGCCATCCAGCGGATCGATGACCCACAGTGCCGACGACGAGGGATCTCCCGCGGCTCCACCTTCTTCGCGCAAGAACTGCGAATTCGGTAACAGTTGTGCCAAACGGTCGCAAACCAATTGCTCGCATTCGAAATCCGCCTGCGTCACCAGATTGTGCGCGCCGCCTTTTTCCGCGATCGTGATGCTCGCCCGACGAGCCAAGAGGAAACGGCCGGCTTCACGAGCCAACTCGATCACGTCATTCAACAGGGACTGGGGTAGTTGCATTCCGTATCTTTCAAGAGTTCGAAACCACGTTCACCAGAACGTGGAGAACCTGTAGTCAAATACATGCCGCCGTCCACGCTCTGGCGAACGTCGTTACGTGCGGCGAAGCGGCTACTTCCAGGAAAATCCCGGAAACATGTTGAAGCTGGGCAACGCCGCGGTGTCTTTCTCACGGCGGTTGATATCCAAATAGCCGTGCAGCAAGAACTTCGATTCTTCTTGGTTCACTTCAATCATGGCACCGCGGAACCAACTGAGCAGCGGCGAGGTTTCTTCACCCCAAGCTTGGGCAGCCACGCGACTGTCGGCTGGCCAGCGATCGCTAATCCAATAATAGGAAAACGGATGCAGGCCAACGCCGGGGTCCGGTTGCGGAGGCGGTGGTGGAAGTGCCGGCAAAGCTTCGAAGTTGCGTGATTCATCCGCGGGATCCGGTGAAACTGACGCTGTCCACGAGGCTTCGGGTGCGATATCGCCAACGGGTCCTTGAGGCCCCCACAACAAGTAGTTTCCATCGAGCGAGCAAACTAGCTCCGCGTTCAGCAACGATTGGGCTCGTTGTTTGGCAGTTCCGGGCTCCAAGTGAAAGTGTTGCATCAAGAGATGCAGCAGTCGAGTGTTGGCCAACGAAGCTTGCCACGATCGTTGACGCCACAAGGTGTTGACCCAAGCTTCCAATTGCGATTGAGCCAAATCGCCTATCTCCAACCGCGCTTGAGCCGGCGTCTCGGATTCCACCATTTGTAAATGAGGTTTGAGTCGCTCCAATCGCTCGCGATCGGCAGCCACCGCGCTAAAGCCTTCCTGTTGGAGACGCCAAATCCCCAATGCCGGCGACCGCGTAAATCCTTGCTCGTCCGGTTTGCTGGCCAACATCGGGAACATATCGAGCAAGCCCGAAGCAGGCCATGTCGCGATGTATCCTGGCGTTGATTGCAACAGTTTGAGTGAGGTCCACCATTCGGAAGGGTCCAGGTTCTGCAATTGTTGAGCATCACGCTGTACCGCCGCAAAAAGCTGATGAGCCGGAATGTTCTGCAAGAATGACGATGCTGCCATGCTCAACTCCAAACGGATCACATCGTCGGGATTGGGGGCTGGGCGAACCGTCAGTGGCGGACCAATCCGATCCATCAACCATCCGTATCGCTGGCTGGCGAATGGAGCCACACGAGCATCGAAGACCACTCGTTCGCGCGAGTCTTCCATGGCAAATCGTTTGACACCAATCATCATTGGATCGGTCTGCCGCCATTCGGCTTCGAAGTATTTTGCTCGGTCTTGGTACCAGAGGCTTTCTTCAGCCGTCACACGCTCGACTTGCATGTCGGCGACCGGAATCATCCATCCGCGCACGCCGCGCAACGTGTCGCCATACAAGAATTCACCGACAGGTAGTTCTTGCCACAGTACTTTGGGAGGCGCGATTCCGGCTGCCGAGGGTTGGTTTTTGCGAGTTGGTGTGGCCTCGTTGGGTTGTGTGTCACCGGTTTCTGCCGCACCACTGGCCGGTTGGACCGCGGACCCATCGTTGGCATTGTCGATGCGACGAGTTCCGAAAAAGTTGCCAACGACCGAGTTCAACAAGTTGTCGCTGCTTTCTTCTCTGGAAACGGCATCGGGAGCAATCGAATCCGGCGCGTCCGGTTTGCCGATTTCGCCCGGTGCTACCTCGGTCGAGTTCATTTTGGGAACGGCCAATAACCCAACTTGCGAAGCATCCGCTCGGCGGTTGAAGTTGTTAGGCAAAAAACCAGATTCTTTGAGAGCCTGAATCCGTTGTTCTAACGGAACTTGCTCCCAATCGGCAAAGCCGCCCGGCACGGGTGCTTGATGGGCAGCGGCTGACCACGTCGCCATTTGCAGCATTTGAATTTCCGTGATGCTGCGTTGCCGGCGCCGTAGTTCGATTTGGTATTGCGGCGACAACAGGTTCTCCAGAAAAGCGGTCGAGAGATACGCAAAGATCGTATCGTCCCGAGTCAAAGGCATCTGAGTTCTCGCTTGGCGGAATTCGGCCGATTGCCCCAACGAGTCTTGGCCCGCTGCTGATTGCAAAAATCGCTGAGCCAAGGCGTAGGATGTTGTCACGAGATGGAAGTCGCCCGCACTCACCAAGATCGAACGGACTCGACCGTCGGGTGATTGAAGAATCGTTGCCGTGGCGTCGCCAATGGGAATCTCGTTGAGCGTGACGCCCCAGTTCGCATTTTTAGCCGCGTAATCGCGGCGTTTCCCAGCCAAACTGGACAACAGCAAACCATTGCGAGAATGCAAAACCAACCCCGCCGCTGCACCTTCCGACAAAAAGGTATCCAAGCCAATCACGGCCACATCTTGAATCAAGGTGCCACCCAATAAGTCATCCAACTGACTGGACTCCATGGCCAATTGGTCGCGAAATAGATCGCCGACCAAAGACTGGTAGCCACGCAGCCGAACCATTCGCCCCAAATCGCCACCATGTTCATCGAGCAGCTGCTTGAGCCAAACTTGATTCGCCCAATTGCCAAACCGCAAGTAAAAACATTCGCGCGGAACACACATGGCGATTGGTTCGATCGCGACGGCAGGATCGATCTGAGTGAACTGGTGCGGTTGCCAAGCGATATTGGCGGGTAACGGTTGATTGGTTGGTTCGAGCTGTAACGAGCGATCTCGCATCATCGCTTTCAGATTGTCAACTTGCAGTGATTCCGCTGAGGTAAGCAGGTTCCAAGTCTCGGTCAGGGGATTGATCTTGGACTCGGTTTTCGGAGGCAAGATGCCGCTGTCGGCCAACCCCATGCGTTGTTGAATCATCGTTTCCAAGTAGGCCTGCGCGAGGGGCGGGTAATCGCTGGCAGACACTTGTTCTTTCAGCATCAATTCGAATTGACGCCACCATGTCTGCATCATCGAATTCTGACGCACTCGTCCCACGTTGGCCGGTTCAATCGTCAGTCGATGATCTTGCGCCGCGTGGATCGTCAGATGGATCGGTTGGCGACCGACAAAGACAAACCAAATATCGATATCTTGCGGTGGGTCGGTCGGCTTGTCTGTGAACTGGCTACCAAGTCGTTGCAAAAATGTCGGCATGATGCTCGGGTACAACACGCGATTTTCCGGGTCGCTAACAAAGATCGCGCGGGCCTGCCAGCGCAACGAGTCTTCCGGAGTCAAACGGTAAACCACGTGACCAACATTGTACGTCTGGCCAATGACCGCCTCCGCAGAAACCACTTGGGCGGAAGGAGCTCCACCAAACATCCCCGCGATTCGCTGTCCCATTTCAATGCGTTTTTCAACCGCATCGACCAAGTTCGACAAACGATCCCCAAGTGGTTGATCCGAGTTCGGGCGATCGCCAAGCAGTCCACCCGGTTGCAGCAAGCGAGGACGTCCTTCTTGTGTTTGGCCCGGACCGTCCTGCGGTGGTTGTTGCTGCCGCAAACGATCCAACAAACGCGGACGCTGCAGCACTTGCCATTTCGCCATCACCATATCGGGCAAGAAAAATGAAAGGCAGATAAACGTGGCGACAAATGTCAGTTGCATTCGTCGGTCATAGGCTCGTGGAATCGGTCGCATCTCTTCAGTCCTTGGAAACTTCTGCCACCATCGAATCGTAGCAGAAACTCTGTTATCTTTCTATTCGTTGCTATCATTTGCCCGTGATAGCTGGTTCATTACACGTCCACGCTCTGGCGAGCTTGGCTACCGTCGAAATCGATGAAGTTTATTCGCTCGGAAGTTTTAGAAACATTTGCAACGTCGCATGAGTCAAATTCCCCACGTATCGGTTTGTTTTGAAGTCAACACGGATCGCACCGAGCCTGACGCAATTGTCCAGCAACGCGTACACGAATTGCCAGTCCCTGGTCGGGACGACGTCCCTGACGGACATGTTTTGGTTGCGATTTCCCATTCGTCGATCAACTACAAAGATGCTTTGGCTGCTGTCGCTCATCCTGGTGTGGCAAGGAAACTCCCGTTGGTGCCTGGGATTGATGCCGCGGGCACGATCTGGGCCTCGAAATCCTCGCGGTGGAGCGAGGGGACTTCGGTGATGATCAGCGACGAAGCGTTTGGCACGACTCAAGATGGAGGCTGGCGGCAAATGGCATGGGTTCCAAGCGAGTGGCTCTTGCCGATCCCGCCTGGGCTAACGCCTGCTCAGGCTTGCGGGTTAGGAACGGCGGGCATTACGGCGGCTTGGTCCGTCCGCGCCTTGCTCGATCATGGGAGTTTGAACCGCGAATTTCCTTTGTTGGTGACCGGCGCGTCGGGCGGGGTGGGCTCGTTTGCCATCGAGATTTTGAGCAAACGACTTGGTCAACGAGTGACCGCGGTAACCGGCAAGCCTTCGCAAGAAGCTCGACTATTGGATTTGGGAGCGACGTCGGTCCTGCTGCGAGCGGACTTTGAGGACACCACAACCAGGTCCCTGCTATCGATGCGGTGGGCCGGTGGCATCGACACGGTCGGCAGCACGGGACTCCAAACACTGATTCGTTCGACAGCCGACGCTGGGTGTGTGGCGGCGTGCGGAATGGCGGGCGGTACGGATTTGAATTTGTCGGTCTACCCCTTTATCTTGCGGGGCGTGATCCTGTACGGTATCGATTGTACTCGGTACTCACCGTCCGAAAAAACCGCGATGTGGCAAACCTTGGCCAGCGATTGGCTGCCCCAACAAATGCTGCAGGAGTTGGAAATTATTGGGTTGGATGAGGTCCCCGACCGAGTGTTCGCGTTGATCGAAAATCGACATAGCGGGCGGTGCGTGATCGAACTGCCCTCGATTTGATAGACCCAGATAAGATTGCCAAGGAATACTACAATGGACCGAGAGATTTTGACTTGGGAAAATGAAGGCGAACAGCTGCGATCGGAAAAGAAACATGCCGAAGCAGCTGAAAAATACGAAGCGATTTTGCGCAAAGACCCGAACTTCGTGCGCGCCCATTTGGCGTTAGCCGTCGTCTATTACAATCTGCAAGACTTTGAGAAGTCTGTGGCCCATGGCGAAAAAGCGGTCGAACTAGAACCCAACGACCCGTTCAATCATGTCGCGATGAGTGTCACGTATCAACGTGCCTTCGAGGGAACTCGGGATCAAGCGTATATCCACCGCGCCGAAGCCGCCAAAGCTCGAGCGCAGATGCGGTGACAAGATCGGTCGAAACTGACGGATCGGTCGAATCTGACCGATCCGTCGGACCATGCTGATCAGTCTTTCTTGGGCGTCACGCCTGGAAGGGTGGCGTTCTTGATCAAATCGGCCCATTTCTCGCCGGCCTTATTGGATTCTTTGTCCACGACTTCAGAAATGGATTTCTTCACGGCGGGCAGGATCGTCTCGTCCATGAACTTCTTCTTCTCCGCCTTATCCTTGATTTCCTTGAACTTCTTGCTGAAATCCTGATCGGCAACTTTTGCGTGAATCGCTTCGCCAAACTCGTTGCGAACTTCTTTGCCCTTGCCCTGGACGTGGCAAGCGTTGCAAGTGACCTTCAAGTGTGGGTTTTCTTTTTCGAACATGTTCTTGATTTCGGTGTGAGCACTGGCGGTTGTCACCGACAAACTCAACCAGCCGAACGCAACAACCAACAAACAGCGACGAACCATGAGCAACGGACTCCAAGAAACGGTTTTAGGCGGGGGCCCCGAACAAGCCCCGATATTCTACACCCCAATAAGGATGATTCAACTCTTTCACTAAAAACCAGGGGTGCAAATCGTCGCACAGGAAGAATCAACGGTTGCTGGTTGTAGGGGTTGTCGCATGTTCAACAATCCGCAGCCATGGAATTCAACCGGCAGGACGCTGCCCAGGCCCGTGACTCGCACAAGCCGTGACTGGCGCCAATTGCCAGCCATCGCCTTGAACCCTTCCACGCCTTAATTGGGCGTTATTGGGCAAAAACCGTCTAAAGCCGGTACGTCAGTGGCAGCTAACCGGACCTAACTTTGCGGGAGTGGGCTTCCCCTCCCGATAGCATCGGCTCTGGGAAATTCGGCCGTGAAAACAAGTCGTGTTAAAATCCAGCTCAATGGAAGCTGGTTCTTGGTTCGATCCTACCGGGGGCCTAGCAGGGTGCTGAAAAAGGGTGTGACTGGATGATCGGTACGATTTTCGAAAGAGTTTTTCGAAAATCATGTTATTGATTTAGTTTTTAGACATCGTGATCGGTTTCCTTTTTTGTTTGTTTGAGCAATTTGGGTAGG
>JBGSJV010000014.1:0-27567 GCA_041741535.1 Pirellulaceae bacterium | reverse complement strand
TATCGTGCCGAGGAGCGACGGTACAAGGCCGATACCGCCGTACTAGAGTCGGCCAAACGCAAGTGCCGCCAGCAGCTAAAACAAGCCCAGTAACCCCCGCGCCAGGCCCCCAAAAAAGCGGCCGCGGCGGTGTACGCTTACGCATGTCAGGCACCACGCATTCGATGGTACCATCGACTGAAGAAACCAGTGCTCCGCCGTTCGAATTCTTGAGTGTTGCCCCAAAGCTCACACCCGAATTGTCGAGATAGACCAGCGAGTTCGTCGTGAACGTAACTCCTTCGATCGGCTCATCGTTGGAGTCGACAAACTTCAGAACCACGTTCTTCGGAGGGATTCTGGGGACATCTTCCAATTGGTTTTGCGCATCGACCTTGCTAACCAAGCTCGCCATTACGACACCAGAAAAGAAGCTCCACCAGAAAGCACCGAGGGGTTTGCAAGAATCGACGTTTAGGAACCCATTCATCCACTGTTCCAAATAGCGCATCGAAATCTTCTCCAACTTGGAATGGTTCTTTTTGACCAGGTGCGGCTTTGCCCTGCGGTCTCCCAACTGCCATTCATGGTCCTTAGCGAGGACGCGGGGCGACCTCTTGCGGGAGAGCATGACCCAGCGTGTCGTTAGTCGGTTTCTCGAACAATCAATTACCATCACGTTGGACAACGCAAAAGGACCATCACGTCCTTTACGGAGTCCTGTTCCATGATCGGCGGCCCGTCGCAACGCGGCTTGACTTAAATGGGAGCCGGCACTCTCCGATCATGTCATGTTATTCGGGGTATTGGGAGCCAACCAAAGGACTGACCCTTTGATGGGCAAATCTAGGCCATATGGTCGCCGACCATGACCCAAATGGCAATCGCGGAAGCCAAGACCGTCCCGCACAAGAACAGCAGCCAACGACACCGAGTCCACAGGCCACGCCAAGGCGTTAGCTGCAATGCAAGATCCACGGGATAGGCCGCGCAATAAAGCAAGTTCGCGGGAACCGCAAATACCACTAAAACCAAGACGCCGGCGAAAAAATCGATAGGTCGCCCAGACAGCATCTCAGGTCCCCAACAGACAACCGCCAGCGTTAGCAGGACAAGGTTGTAAACCACGCGTCGAAGTTCCCAATATCGGATCGAATCGAACAATCGTTCCGAGAATTCAAGTTTTGAAAAATTCCACATCTGCGTTAGCCTCAAGTCCGATCCCGCGTACCCACCTCGCCTGAGTTATCATAAACGCAAACCTCTCCGAATGGACTTGAGGACCGACTGGATTCCTGCGACTTCTGTTGAATTTCTTCTAATCGTTCAGGAACCGCACCACCCACGGTTGTTCACTCGCTTCCCTGATCGGCCATTCGCAAGAATACCACCAGCATCGCCAACGATAGAAAGAACATTAACGGAGCCGTCACGAAGGCATCGAAAAAGTCGCCTTGAAGTGTCTTCACGACGATGCCCACAAGTATGGCAATACAGTAGATACCGGCACAAAAGCAACCGACAAACAGAGCCAGATCTGCCAACCACGAATAGGCAATCCCAGATTTCTTGGGCGTAGGGGAAGGGAAATCGTAGCCGCACTCCGGACACCTCACTGCCTTGGCGTCGATTTTGGCGTTACAACTTGGACAAAAAGCCATCTGCTGACCTATCTTCAAAATTAATCCGCGATTTGCATTCGCAGACAGTCGAACTAGAAGTCATTTCCCAACTAAAGTGGCTTACTCCACGATTACCAAGACTTCATCTTGAATAGGCGACCATCCGCTCCTTCGTCATGAAGCAACAGTACAATGTCGTCCTTTTCAAAAACAGTCTCGCTCTCACCCGATGCTCGTGATGGTAAATCGCTGTCGATCAATGTAATAATCGGCTGAAGACCCAGCCCTGCGTATTCTCGAATCACTGAGAGTAGATTCTGCTTCTTCCGATCGTCTAAAGATTCAAACACACCATCGTGAAAAACAAAGCGAGGGTACTTCACGTCGAGATGGGCGCGTAGAACCGCTAAATCTAACGCAATACAAAGCAGTTTTCGATAAGTATGTCCCAGATCAGCACTCGTGGCGTTGCTGGCGTCATCCAGTATTTCCGCCTTGAATTCCAAATGTCCCTCTTTGTTTGGCGAGACACTGAGTAATGCCTTCCTGTCGATTACAGCTTCGACTATTTCACTGAAAAACAAACGAATCTGTGAAAATAAGCTCGTATTGTCTGAATTCTGTTTTTCAACATTTGCTTCGATTTGAGTCTGTGTGGATACTCGCTTTTCAGCCAGTAATCGAATATCAGTTCGCAGCCCCTGAAGGCAATGCAAGAACTCCCTTTGTCGCTCCAAGGAAGTAATGTCTGCTCTCAAAGTGACCATTTCATTTGAGTATTGCCTGTATTTTGCAAACACATCAGTCTCGCTAAGGTAGGCCAATGCATCCGATCGCTTTTTCCCAAGTTCAGTCAACTGGGCATTAATATTCTTCAGTTTAGTATCTATTTCAGCGCGTTCTTCCGCAAGGTACTTTTTCCGTTCTTCCGTGATTGCTTTGTTGAAAGAAATGAGCTGTTCAAAATCTTTCTTGATCTGCCCCCCAAAGACAACACCGGCTTCCTGAAACAAACGTTGGGCATCGTCGGGATCGAACAGTATCTGATGGTCCTCTAGGGAAGTATTGATCTTCTTGCGATTTCGCGTCAGAAAATATCTCTCATTATTTAAAGCGGCTATCTGCTCATCGATACCGTCCACGATTTGCTTAGTTGTCGCCTTATCCTCGGAGCGAAAATCGAACGCATCAAGCAACTTCTGCTTCTTCTGGGCTTCCTTTTGCTTCAGTAGTAAAATACCTTCAATCTTGCTAATATCTTCGATTGATCCTCCGAGCTCGTTTTTGATGGTCTTTTCTTCCAATTGCTTCTTCGAAAGTTCCTCTTCCTTCTCGTAATGCTCAACAATTAGTAGTGAGTTGAATCCAAGAATATGTGCCAAAAATGGCTTCCAGTATGCATGTTTAGAATTGTATCCACCCAGTTGAAAAACATCTCTATAATCGTCCTGCGACCTTAGTAAGTAGCCCAAGCATTTGCGATAATGCCAAGGTTGAATGGCTGCCAAATCGAGAATGCTATCGAGCATTTCTTTTGCTCGCTCGAAAGGAACCTCCGCATGATCCCAGTCGATGTTGTCTAGATCTGAAAAGTCCTGATGACGCGATGAATGCCGTTTGAAATTTATCTTTGTCGCATCTCGCACGCCTCGTCGAACGGTGACATAGGTTTCATCGAGCAATTCAATTTCGAGAAAAAAAACAAAGTCCACGAACAAAGCTTCGTGTTTGAATAGAAAGAACTTTGGGTCACGACCTTCGAGCAAGGCAAAATCGATAAGCGTTCCGAGAGTTGACTTACCAAGATTGTGAGTATCTTTTCGCAAGTTCTCCGCAAGACGAATTTCAGCCAATACGACACAAAGCCCAGTTGTGAAACTCACTGGAGCAAACATATCTGACCGATTTGAGTAAAGTTTAGAAAGTTTCATTAGGACCCACGTATTCGATAGAATCTGTCTTGCGGCGATAGTCAACAAGGCCGAGAAGATACAGTAGGCTCAGTGCTGGCAGATACAAGGCATCGCCTCCTGTTGCGGCCTTCTTGGCATAACTGCGCAGCTTATCGCATTCCTCCAAACGATGCTTTTTGAGCCTTTTGAGGAGAAGAGTTGCAACGTTTACAACCGTCTGGTCGGGATGAGAATGCTTACTGGGACGCAGCATCTTCGACCTCTCCGATATCGCAATTCCAGTACATATAAAAGAGCAACACGCGAGTTAATCGTTTGTGCTTGTGTTGCCGCAACGAGGCATCGCGGTTGCACAATATATCAATCAGATATTCCATTACTCGGTCAAATGTTTGGTAGTCTTTGCGGCGAGCAATTATCTTTAACTGGAATTCCTCCACGACCGATTCGTATTGCCGAAGTACATCAGAATTGTCAGGTGCCGCTAAGAAAGCTTGAATTTGAGCAGTATCCTTTAGATACCTTTTGCGTTGGGCCTCGGCGTATTCGGCGGTCATGTTGTTGAGCGTGTTTTTCTTGTCATAGGATACGCGCTCAGTAGGCGGATGATCCATGATTTGCTTAACCATCGGTCCTTGCTGAGCAAGCGCGACTACAACTTCAGCCAGATCATCTGGACTGACGATCAAGGGGCCGTCCAATGGGTCCAGATCTGCAATCTTCGGCACGTTTGGAAAGCGTTTCATCCACAATTCCAACTGCTCGATTCCGCACAAATAGATAGATGATTCGCTTATTCCGCATTCCCGCGACAAGTAAGCCCGTATCTCACTTTCTGCATTTCCCGCTAATCTACGGTTTGCGAAAAGCATGTAATGATCTAACTGGCCCAACTCCTTCAACTTTTTGATCCGTGGAATCTCGTCTCGCAAAACCGATGTCTTAGCCGCCGGGTTGTAGAAGTCGCCCTCCGAGAACAGTCGATTGTATCCATTCGTGTGCTTTGCTTGAATGATAGTCGTTCCGACCCAGGGCTGTGCCGTGCTTGGATGAAGCTCTGCCGTGCCTACAAACTTGGCATCTCGCCCCCCATCAGGACCATCGGAGAATACGCTGACGGAGATACCAAGAAGTTCTTGGCATAAAACGCAGACAAGTTTCTCAAATTGGCTATCACTAAGGTCTTCATACGCATATTTCATCGGAGCCGCCTTCGGTTAACCCTTTTGCTTGCAACCTCCGCCAGCGAACCATCCTACCGCAAGTGCTTCTTGCTTCCTGTGATACGCGTGGGCCTCTTTTATTCTATGCAAAACTACTTCAGGATGTATCCATGCGCCCGGGAAAGGAGCTGATAGTGCTAGCACCGGTCATATTTGAGCAGATTTTTCCAGCTTGCTTCTGCAGTAAACGTTCGCCGACAGAAGTCGGTTGCCATCGGGGGACCCGCACCGTTCGCGAAATCGAGTAAATGTCTGCGACAATTACGGACGTAACGGCGTACTTCCCCTACTGCACCAGTTAAGTCCGGACTGCCCCTGTCTTGTGTGAAAAACGAATTCGCCTTACTCGCCGAAAAGGGCTTCATGCTACAAACTAATCGGGCTGACTGGATTCGAACCAGCGACCTCAACACCCCCAGTGTTGCGCGCTACCAGGCTACGCTACAGCCCGTACCTTCGGAAACAAAATCTCGTGGACTGCCGCCCAAAAGACTTCGCTCGAAAGATAACTCTGGTTTGCCCTAAACATGATCTGCTCGTATCGCGGGTGCTTCCACCGAACGAACCCACCTCCAAGTCTACTGGACCGCGACCTCCGTCACAAGTTCAGCAGAAAGTTTGGAGATCGACCGCCTGCATACTTTGTGACTAACGGCGTTCTTTCAGACGAACGGCCTTGCCGATACGATCCCGCAAGAAGTACAGCTTGGCGCGGCGAACCACCGAACGACGCTTGACGTCGATCTTGGCTACCTTGGGCGAGTGGATCGGGAATTTGCGCTCCACACCTTCACCCGACACAATTCGGCGAACCGTGAACATCTCTTTTGAACCCGAGCCGCTGCGAGCGATCACGATGCCGTTAAAAATCTGCGTGCGGCTCTTGTCGCCTTCCAAAATCAAGCAATGCACATCGACCGTGTCGCCGACGTCAAACACCGGCACGTCCGCCTTCAAGCTCGACTTCTCGACCAATTCCAAAATCTTTTGACTCATGGCGTTTTACCTTTGCGTTCCAATGTTTAACTATCGTTGTCCGTTCCGCTCGACACCGCTATCTCAGTGCCGAAGCAAAATCGGTTATTCATCCAGTAGCTCACGACGCCGTTGCCGGGTCCGTGCTTCACTTTCTTGTCGTCGCCAAGCGTCGATCTTTGGATGGTCGCCGCTCAACAAAACCTCGGGTACCGTCAACCCGCGAAATTCGCGTGGCCTCGTGTATTGAGGAAACTCCAATATTCGGTTCTCGCTCGAAAACGAGTCTTGCAACGCCGATTGCTCGTCGCCCAAGGCACCAGGCAGCAACCGCATCATGGTCTCGATCAAGACCATCGCTGCCACCTCGCCCCCGTTGATCACGTAATCACCGATCGAAACCTCAATCGGCTGAAGGATATCCAAAATTCTTTGGTCGAACCCTTCATAACGACCGCACAGCATCATCAAGTGCGGCTCGGTCGCTAACTCTTCTGCCCACCGTTGGTTCCAAGTTCTGCCGGTCGGTGACAACAGCAAAATTGGCCCCGGTTGTTCCATCTCGCTGCGAATGGCTTGCACTGCGTCGACAATCGGTTGCGGTGACAAAACCATACCTGGCCCGCCGCCGTATGGCCGATCATCAACGCGACCGTGTTTGTTTTCCGTCCACTGCCGGGGATTGTGCAATCGAACGTCCAACAACTGCCGATCCAACGCTCGCTTCAAAATGCTTTCGCCCAAGAAACCCGAAAATAGTTCGGGGAACAGCGAAAACACATCGATCCGCATCGCGCCAGCCTATCGCGTTAGGCCTTAAGCGTCGCCGCCGCTGGCTTCTTCCGTTGTTGCTTCCGCGGGTGCCGCTGCAGCAGCAGCTTCTGCCGCTGCCTTGGCTTCGGCAACCAATTCAGCCGGAGTCTTACCACGAGGAGCCGTTTGAGCAGCTTCCATCGCTCGGCTGATCGCGCGATTACGACGCGCACCCAAACGAGCCAACGTGTCCTGCTGAGCAGGCAAATGCGAGCCGTTCGAGCCGTACTTCTTGATCAAGACCGCAACTTTTGGCGAAGGCACAGCGCCCACACTCAGCCAATAGTTGATGCGGTCTCCTTTTAAGATCGCGCGGGCGTCGGTTTCCGGCACCATCGGATCATAAATTCCCAACTCTTCAATCGCCCGACCATCGCGCGGGGACCTTTGATCCATCGCACAAACGCGGAAAAACGGACGACCCTTGCGGCCCAATTTCTTCAATCGAATACGAACTGCCACTTCACCAAACTCCTCAACGTACGAACCTAAATCAATCCCCGAACAGTTTATTAAAAAACTACCCCTCTTTGCGTTTTTGCTTGAGCTTTCGCTCACGATCCTTCTTGAGCTTTTCCCGCTCTTTCGGCGTCAATCGTTTGCCCGTGGTACCTTTGTTTTTAGGCATCTGGGCACTGGGGTTCAGCATCTGCTGTTGCATCTGCTGCAACGCCGCCTGCCGATCCATGACATCGCCGCCCGCCATCATCTGCATCATGCCCTTCATCGAGTCGAACTGTTTGATCAACTCGCTGATTTCGTTCGGGGCTGCACCGGACCCCCGCGCAATTCGCTGCCGCCGCGTCGAATCGATGATCTTCGGATTCCGCCGCTCTTCCGGCGTCATCGAGTCGATCATGCCGACCTGACGCTTGATCGCCTTGGCGCCTTCCGCCGATCCGGTGATTTGCTTCAGCATATCGCGGGCTTCTGCCGGAATGCCAGGCAACATCATGACCATCTTTTGAAGTAAGCCAGGCTTGGCGATCTTCTGGATGTGATTCCGGAAATCCTCCAAGGTCATCTGACCTTTTTCCATCTGCCGACGGAGCTTTTCCTGCTCCTCTTGGTCCATCAGCATTTGGGCTTCACGAGCCAAACCAACAATATCGCCGAGCCCCAAGATCCGTCCGGCCATCCCATCGGGATTGAACGGCTCGAGGGCGTCCATGTTTTCGCCCGTTCCGATGAACTTGATCGGAACGCTTGTCACATGTTTGACGCTTAATAGCGCACCGCCCCGCGCGTCACCATCCAACTTCGTCAGGATGACGCCGTCCAGCTCCAAGGCCTCATGAAAGGCCGCAGCGCTGTTGACGGCGTCTTGCCCGGTCATCCCGTCCACAACCAGGAACACGTGGTGCGGTTGGACTTGTTTGTCGATGTCGCGGAGCTGTTGCATCAGCTCCTGATCGATTGCCAATCGCCCGGCTGTATCCAAGATCACAATCTTGTAGCCTTCGGCCGTCGCCTTGGCGACCGCATCACGGCAAACCTTGACCGGATCTTGTTGGCCTTCCTCCCAGTAAACCGGAACCCCGAGGCTTTCCCCCAGGACCCGTAGTTGCTGGATAGCCGCCGGACGCTGCAAGTCGGCCGCGACCAACATCGGGCGAACTTTTTCGTGCAACAGCAGTTTGGCCAACTTCCCGCAGGTCGTCGTCTTACCGGAACCTTGCAAACCACACATCATGATGACGGTGGTCGTGCCTTCGCGCAGTTGGATCGAACTGTCGACCGGGCCCAACAGGTTGATCAGTTCCTGATGAACGATCGCAACCAGTTGTTCGTGCGGTTTTAGGCTTAGTAAAACCTTCTCGCCCAAGGCTTTAGTGGTGACAGAGTCCATGAAATCTCGGATTACCGAGATGCTGACGTCCGCCTCCAACAGCGACTTCTCGACCAGTTTCAGGCCTTCGCGCATGTTGGACTCGGTCAACCGACCTTTACCGGTCAGCGTCTTAAACGCCGAGCGTAAACTGGTCTGTAACGAGTCGAACATCCGAAAATCCTAGCGTTTTTACTGGTAAATGCACCAATTCATGGCATAACCCGGGCGCAAGGCCCGGAGTAGCGAGCCGAGCATCTTAGCAGACCTACCCGGCTTTTGTAAATGGTTTCAGCCCGAAGAATCCGAGACTCCGAACAATTAGGTGTAACCGACCTATCCAGGCCCACCTCGACTACGGGCCTGCGGCCTCAACCGAATATTCGACGACATGACGCGAGTTTAGCTTGACCTGGTCTCCGCTGACTTGCTGCTTTTTACCGCCCGGCCAAACGACTTCGATGCTGTCGACCTTGGCACTTTTCCCCAACCCAAAGTACGCGATGGGTTCGACCTGGGAGAGGTAACTCCGGGTGGGTGAAATCCATTGCTTTTGTACCAAGTCCCTGGCTCGAACCGTAACCATGGCCCCCAATCCATCCAGGTTCCCGGCCGGACCACTCAGCTTGACATGCAACCAGTGATTGCCCGCCTGTTGATCGTTGCGCAGGAACCGGACCTTTTCACCCAATCCTACCAGCACCAAATCCAAGTCGCCGTCGCTGTCGTAGTCCAAATAAGCCGACCCGCGGGCCACCATGGGCGCCGAAAACGCCGCCCCGGCTTTATCCTGAGGTACAGAGACAAACTCGCTAATGTCCGCGCCACGTTCCCCGCTATTCCAAAACAAATGGGGCGATTGGCGGTAGCGTTGATTCGGTTGAACTTGTTCGATTTCCGTTTCCAAGTGTCCGTTGGCAGTCACTAGGTCCAACCTCCCAGCCAAAAACGTATCAAGCAACAACGTACCAAAGGTCAGCTCCAACTTGGACGGCGGACCAATTCCGGCCGACATTGCTTCGTCGGTCAAGACGTTGATCCCCGACAAGTTCTGCCGGACAAAGAAACTAACGGGTTCATTCGCAAAATTGCCAATGACCGTGGCCAGTTGCGAATCACGCCGAATAAAGCGGACGTCGATCCCCATCGCACCGCGCGCCCGACCCTCGCTGCCAAACGCGACCCCGACCTTCATGCCAATCTCTTCAAATGTCCCGTTGCCCTTGTTGCGGAACAGTAGATTTTGCACGGTGTCATTGGCAATAAAGATGTCCATCCAACCATCGTCATCGATATCACAGAACGCCAACCCCAAACTCTTGGGAACTGCAATTGGTTTCTCGTCCTGCGAAGCCGGGTTGGTAATGTGCAGACCTGCCTCCGCACCCACTTCCCGAAACTTGCCATTTCCCTGATTGATATACAAATAAGGCTGCCGACCGCCAAAACTATCCGGTCGAGAATAAGCCCGGACGATTCCATTGAGTGTCGAGCCCAACTTGAGGTCACTCTCGCGCGACCAATCCACGTAGTTGCAAACGGCTAAGTCCAACTGACCATCGTTGTTCGCATCGAACCAACCGCAGCTCGTACTCCAATCCGTTGGTTCACCACCGACCCCCGCTTCGTCAGTGACATCGACGAATGTTTTTCCGCCTTCGTTGCGAAAGAGTCGGTTCTTGCCAAGATAGCTGAGGAACACATCCGGCCATCGGTCGCCGTTGTAGTCGCCCACCGCGACACCCATTCCATAGCCAATCACCTCCAACCCAACTTGTTTCGTGACGTATTCAAATGTGCCGTCGCCACGATTGCGATACAAAGCCACCGAAGGACGCTCGGTTTGATTCTTACCCTCGTCCCAATAACAGGAGTTGGTAAATAGCACGTCGGTATGACCGTCGCGGTCATAGTCGAAACAGGCCACGCCACCGCCCATCGATTCGGGCAAGAGCTTCTCGGGACTGTGGCCGTTGCAATGCACAAAGTCCAATCCCGCCGGCGCCGTAATATCGGCCCACTGGTATTGCGGAATTTCGACGGACTTGGTGTCGCGGAGGGTCGAGAGTACGGACTCTTTCGAGCGGTTCTCGACGACAACTTCGGGCTTTCGAGTCAACCAATAGGCAATTGCCGAACCGAGCAGCAGGACAGGCACCAACACGACGAGCGACCAAAAGACGGCCGTACCCACCACGGCATCCGTCGCTTGGTCTTCGGCTTCGTCCGACTCCGACACAACTTGTTTCTTGGTGACGGGCTTTTTGTTGGTCATGGACGGCTTTCCGTGGCTGTCGGATTGGGATCGGTCGGCTTGGGGTTGTCGCTCGCTTGCGTCACCGGGGCTGGTGCGCCAGTCGATTTGGGAGCTGTCGCCCGCGAGTGATTCTGTTCGGCGGTTACCCCTTCACCGAGCAGATATCCTTGGACCGAAGTGCGCAAATCGGGCTTCGGCGTCAGTTCGTTGATCACGACGGCTTCCGCCACATGATTTGCCGCTGGGTATTTCTCACGAGCCGCATTGACCGCGACATCGCGGGCATTGTCGTCCAACTTGTACTTCGCGTGCAAAGCTTCATGTTCTGCGGCTTTTTCTTGATTGCCTTGGAATTGATAAATCAAATACAATCCGTAGTGAGCAATGTCGTTCTCAACATCGATCTCCAGAGTCTTGTGGTACTCGGCAATCGCTTCATCCAGTAACTGACCGCGAGTTGGATCTTCCACCGGGAACTGCTTGGCCAAATCAAAAATCGTTTGCGCCAACAAATTGCGAACTCGATAGTCTTTCGTGAAATTGAACTGGCGAGCCTGAGCGGCGGGGGACGTAAAATCCAATGCCAGTCGGAGGTTCTTGGCCGCTTCACGCAGGTTGCCTTGTTGGCGATTCACCATTCCCGCTAGCCACGCGTGCGTCCAGTACGGGAACGCGTCCTTTTCGCTACCGTCGCCCTTCATTTCGTTAGCCCGCGACAAGGCCTCCGTTGCGAGATCCAACGATCCTTCGGACTCGTAGACCCGAGCCAGATTGATCGGGCCGTCAAACCGTCCCAATTTTTCGACCTGTTGGAAGGCAAATTCCGCTTGTCGCAATTGGCCACGAGCGTTGACGCTTTCCGCCGAAATCATCAAGCCGATGCCGTAATCGTTCCAGCGCATCCACAGATCGGGCTTCTTGATTTCGCCGTTGAGCGGAGCGGCAGGAACCATCTGCGTTGGACCTTCCTGCACGGGGAACGTCACCTTGTCTTCGGCCATCAACATGATCGGCAATTCGTTGACCACAATTCCATCGTCGCGCAGACCTCGCAACGGCAACTTCTTCTCGCGATGGAACTTGTGAATGAACTGCAAAAAGTCCCAGTCAAACTTGCGATAATTGAGCTTGGCAATCACCGTGATCGGACCTTGAGCGTCTGTGGGGACATCCAAGCGGTAGTGCGAAACGTGCGCGGCACCGGGTGGGATCTGCCGGTTGTACAAAGGTGTAAAGATGTCTTGGGCGTTGCGGCGATTGACGCGATTGCCATGACGATCCAACATGAACACGTTAATAAAGTGGGACCAAGGATCCACTTCGCCTTTGTTATCGATACCGCCAATTGATCCGATGACTCGGCCTTCGACCAACTTGCCATCTTCGGCAAACTTCGCGTTTTCAATCGCCGTCAATTCAACCCATACTTCATTCGAATCGACGGTGCCTTGAGTGAACAAGTGCCCCATCTTGGCCGTGCGAATGACCGTCTCCAATAAATAGGATTTGCCCGGCGCTAGCGTCGGCACGTTTTCGCCGATCGGGGCATGCAACGTGCCATCGATCCGTGCGTCCTCGGTAACCCCAAAGATGTCGAGTCGCATCACGCCTTTGTTGAAATCCTTGTGGGCTTGGATCGTTTTGTCGTCATGGTTCCACCAAGCCATGGCCGTATTGGCTGATGGGAACATGTGGTTGTGCACTTCCGTCTTGTTCGTCACGGAATTGAGTAAGGCACCAAAGTCCTCCGACTCTTTTCGAGGCATGTGGCATTCATTACAGTTCTGCTCGGCTTTTGGCGGATAGTAGAAACTGGCCAAGCCATGGCCCGAAACGCCGCTCAACAAAAACGGGTCGTAGTGGTTCTGCCCGCGGAGCCATTCCTTGTAATCATTTAAGATGCCTGGCAAGTGAACCTTGTGGCAGGTGCCGCAAAACTCTGTGCTCTTGTGCACGGGCTTCAAGAACATTTGCTTATGGAACGCTGGCTTGGCCTTGATCAACTGATGGTTGACCCATTTCAGGAACGGATTTTCACTGTAAGCAAACGGATAGTGAATCGGTTCTTCGATCGAATAATCCGCATTGCCTCGGACGTGCCCTTCCTCGTCCCCCACGCTGGTGATCGAGTGACACACGATACACGTGATTCCCGCGCTGGCCGAAGGGTCTTTGATCATGTCAAAGTTGGGGTCGTCGAATTTCCCAGAGAAGAACGGCACGGGATCATGGCAACCGGCGCAAAATCGGGATGCTTGAACCGTACCATGGCGTTCAAAGACCACTCGGCGAGTTTCATCAACACTGGTCAGATACGCCGGGTTATTGAAGGAACTGAAGTGGTGAGCACTGGTGTAATGATCCGCATGGACATCCTGATGGCAATCCAAGCAATATTGGTCGTTCATTAACGAATGGTCGGGGATAAAGTTTCCACCACGAGTTCGCACCAAGCTGGGTTCAAAATAATCTTTGCTCTTGGGGCTCCCCACGGCATAAAGATCGCGAGGGTCTTGCAACTTCAAAATGACCAACGCTCCCACGACAACCGCAACCACGGCGGCATAAGACAAACCAACTCGCCATTTGATCGGCGGCCCAGCCAATCGATGAATGATGTACAACCAGACCACACCCAACGGCGATATCACGTGCGCCCAATAAACGAGTGTTCGCATCTGGACACTTTGTAGCTTTGGCAAGCCATCGATGCGGAACAACAACAGTCCTGAGACCAAAAGCACCAGACAGACCGCCAACAAACTGTAGCCGACCCGGACCGCGATCCGATTCTTGCGCTTGCGAGTCGCGACCAAGTGAAAGTAAGCAAAGGCCATGAACGGCAATAGCAACAATAGGCCCAGTGCCAAGTGCAGCAAGACCATCCATTGGTAGAACTGGTCTTGTAGGCCCTTGCCTGTCGTGTATTCGAAGAATGTGATGCCCGCCAAATAAACCGAGTTCGCCGAAAGCAGGGCAAACAAGGCAAACACGGCGATCAAGACAATTCGCAACCGAGGCGTGACCGCCGGAACATATTTCTTCTTGACGCGGGCGGGACGATCGGAAGCAGGACGATCAGCGGACGGACGATCTGTCGCGGAGGCATCGGACATAGGAAGTTTCCTGGCAGCAGTAATCGAGAGGGCAACAGTACGGTTTCAAGCGAAAACAATAAAAGTCTCGCAGGTAGAACGGGTCTTATGAGACCGCGCCAACAACCAAGGCGCAACACAAGTCTCCGCTAACGCGACCCGCAGACAGAGATAACTAACACGGCGGCTTCAAGATGCCAACAACCGGAGCAACACCAAGACCTTCGGAATTGGGACGGGCGAATACTGGTCGGGTGGGACCCGCATAGTGAAAATTCCAGGCCACAGGTACCGCAGAGGTACGAGTGGACTCCGGAACAATGACGACCGACATGCTTGTCGGAGTCGCGGGAAGCTCTGGGGCCCGACACCCAGGGCCACGACAAGGCTCGTGCTTGATGGGCTGGCGGTGCGCGAAGTCCCAGGTCAAGCCACGCGATTCCAGGAGAGATTCACTGGCCCCCACCGGATGCAGCCGATCACGCACATAATGGGAGCAGCTCGCTTGAGTGGTGTCTTGCCAAACAAGAGCCATCAGTACCGCCACCATCGGCAAAACCCGACCTGCCACACAACGGAGATTCCGCTGTGTTTTTAGTTGTCGTTGGCAGAAGTTCGGGAAGTGGTCCATGGACGTCCAAAATCAGAAACCGGCCACAATCAATCTCACTCGCTCGTTGACCCGAACTATTCATCGGAATGTTTGCCCACGACCGAACGAATGTTTCTCGCGGCGAGAGCCTTTATTCTGGACCTCCGAGCATGATTTGTCAAAAGAAGCGGGTCGTAACGACCATGTAAGCCATCGTCATCCGTTGGCCGCAGCAACATCCGACAAATCGCCGTAGAACATAAGCGACGTTCGCCCGATCGTGGCCGGATTCGGAAACCGATCTTCTGCTAGAAATCTCCACGCTTTGGCACGCGTAGCGACAGCAAAACCCAGCAATCACTAGTGCCTTGTCTCAACCAAAACTTGGGGTCTGGTAAAGGGGGCAGGAGTCAATTGTGCGAAGCACCCGAAGGGCCGTTCCGGCAATTGACTCCTGACCCCGTTACCAGACCGACCCCAAAATTAAATGATGACAAAGCACTAGGTTCAATTACGAATCAAGCGGTTTATCAAAGTAACTGCGGAAGACAGGATGGTCGTTTCGACGCATCCGGCGTTCGAAGTGGGTCCGGAAATCGCGATCGTGTTCGGCGGGCGGTTCCGGCACAAAAACAGGCCCCGAAAGATGGCTATGTTCGGCGATCAACGAACATGTTGTTTCGTAATACTCTTCCACGTCGGTCCAGAAATGCAGACGACCGCCGGGTTTGAGCGTACGTTGAATGTCCGCGATAAAGCTGGGTTGCATCACGCGGCGTTTTCGATGCCGTTCTTTCCACCACGGATCCGGAAAGTAAACATGCACCGCGTCCAACGAATTGTCCAGAATCCATTCGCGGAACAGACGCAGTCCATCGCCCTGGATCATTAGCCCGTTTTTGATTTGGGCTTTGGCCATGCGAAACGCGGCGAGCTTGGCGTAACCAAATGCCAACTCATTGCCGACATAAAACCGATCCGGATACCGGGCCGTGTGGGTCTCCAAAAACAAACCCTTGCCACTGCCAACCTCCACTTCCAACGGACCTTCGGCCCCGAATAACTTGAGGGTTGACAGAGGCTCAGAAAGCTCCTCGACGACCTTGTAATGCGACGAAAGGTCAACCGAGGGATCAATCCGAGTATTGGGTCGACGGGTCACGGAGTGCGGATTTTTCGCTTCGAACGACGAGCCTTGGCGTTGGCCGGCCGCTTGCCGTGATTCGCCTTTTTGTGTTTACGATGTGGTTTTGCCATGACATTCTTCCTGTTTTTGCATCTCGCGACGATTCCACCGCAGCCGATCTGGCCGTCGGTCGAAGTTCGGGATCGCGGATTGTACACATGAGAGCGGGGACTCGTCCAGTCAGAACGGACGCTCCGGCCAAAGTTTCCGGAAAATTATCAAGCGATTTGGGACGCCTGCCCCAATTTTCGAAGGGTTTCCTGGGCCGCTCCCGAGTCGATCGCCGCCTGACAACGCCCGACAGCATTCCCCAAATCCTTGCTGGAATCGGTCAACCAAACCGCGGCCGCCGCGTTCCAAACGACCGTATCTCGCGCCGTTCCTGGCTCTCCCCCCAACACTCGGCGGATCAAGGCCGCGCTTTCCTGCGGATTGGCCACCTGAATGTCCCCCAAATTCGCGCCCGCCAGACCATAATCTCGGGCGTCCCAGACCTGCTCCCGGACGGCAGCCAGCACATTTTCGGGATTTGGACGGTCCACGGGCTCAATAATCGCCACCTGGCTCGGGGCCAGCACCGACAGTTCGCCTTGGCCGTCGAGCCCACGAACGGCCAGGCAAGTTCCGGTCGCCAATTGGGCCATCGCCCCGACCAACAAGTCCCAGGCCCCCGCTTTCCCGACCCCCAACATTTGATGAGTCACCCCGGCGGGATTCGCCAAGGGCCCTAACATGTTGAAAATCGTGGGAAATGGCAGAGCTTTTCGAGCCTCGGAAACGTGCCGCATCGCCGGATGGAACTGGGGAGCAAACAAGAAACAAACCCCCGACTCGTCCAAACATCTTTGCGCCGTCGCCGCATCGCAGGAGATTTCGACTCCCAATTCGACCAATACATCGGCCGAACCCGTCAAACTGGTGATCTTCCGATTCCCGTGCTTCGCGACTTTGATCCCACAGGCTGCAGCAACAAGGGCCGCTGCGGTACTGATGTTGAATGTCCCGGCTCCATCCCCGCCCGTGCCGCAGGTGTCTACCAGAATCGGTTGAGTGAATCGAACAGGGACCGCGTTTTTGCGCAGCGCTCGAGCACCTCCGACCAGTTCGCTGACGGACTCGCCTTTGAGATGAAGTTGGGTCAAAAACGTTTCAATGACTTCGCGCGGAATTCCCCCCGCAAAAAATTGGTCCACGCAGGCTTCCATCTCGGAAGCGGTCAAATCACGGCCAAGCTTCAAGTTGGCGATCGCATCGGTTAACATCAAGAGCCTCGGCAATACGGTTGCGGTGACCCCGTCATCATAATCGATCACGAAGAACTTTGGACACTTGGGAGAAACCCCCGATGAGCGCTCTGCAACGACCATTCAGATATGTCTGTCAGGCGTTCGTCTTGTTAGGTCTATGCCTGGACAATAGCGAGTCATGGAGCATGGCTTTCCCATGGCAGGACAAGACCCAACAAGCCAGCTCCGACGATTGGAATCGCGAGTGGTTTGCGGATCGGGCCGAACAAGACGATTTCATCCGTGGGCTCAAACTTGCCGCCGTCGAGAACCCTGAACTGCACGGCAGCGTGGCAATGATCAATGACCTGATGACCGGACAGCCTTTGGGCGCGACAGGACAACGGTTCGGATTGGTCAGTGATGGAATTGGCGTTTTGGCCAACGAGTCGTTTCGGGCAGAGTTGGATATTTCGGATTCACAATATCGAGAGCTGCAGACGCTGCAAGAGAATTGGACGGCCCGCGCGCGGAAGGATCTAAAATCGGCCGACCGCTCCGACCTGTCGGCGATCCTGCACTCGATTTCGACGTCTCAAAGTGAAGTGGAGCGTTCATTGCGTTCGGTTTTACTCCCCCATCAGCAACGACGCTTGGAGCAAGCTCTGTGGGAGCAACAGCTTCGCCGAAAAAGTTTGGCAACACTCTTGAGCGAAGATCCACTAAAAGAAACTCTCCAAGTCACGGATCAACAGGCCCAAGATCTCTTGGAATTTGAGACCAAGTTGAATGAGGAAATCGCGCTGGAGATCGCTCGACTCGAATATTCGGCCCGGCTCAAGCTGCTGACGCGTTTGAACGCTTCACAACAAACCCAAGCAACAGAGATTCTGGGGCCGGCCCTCAAGGAGTTGTCGCAGCGGCCGTTGGACGCAAAGCCCAATCCCAAAGCCAAGCCCATGCCGCCGAAGAAAAATCCGACGTCGTCCAAATAAGACTGATCCCGACCCAGGCCGACCCGGCATTTTTGTCAACAAAAAAATCACTTAAGAAGCGACTTGCCAATTCGGCGGTAGAACATCTTTGATGTAGTCGTAAAGTCCCAGTTCGATCAGCTCCTCTTGGATGCGATCGGCATTGGCCATGTCCAGACTTTGCGCGACTTCTTCGACGATGTACTCGGCAAAACGAGTCCGCGCGCGTTTGAGTTGTTGACGGTAGTTGGCCGCATTGATCTCGCGACCGTGAAGTTTCGATAGTTCGGCGGCCAATCCAGCGGAATCGAGTTCAGGAAACGTCGAGCGAATTCGCAAGGCGTCGTAAAAAACGTTGCCGGTGTTGGCCTTCTGATATTCCTCTAGCCGCCCCATGGCGGTTTCGATCAGTGAATCCCGGCATTGATTCGACCAAGCTTCGTCCGTTTCCTGTTCGTACGATTCCTCACGAGCGGATTCCTCGGCGAGACGCTTGTCAATGGCGCCACGTCGTTGACGTTTATCCCAGAACGATCGCACCATGTTCTTCACGGAGACCTTGAGCAAATCGCGAAAGCGACCGCGATTCGGGTCCGCGCCCGCAAAATCACCTTGGATCAAACGAACAATCACATCCTGAGCCAATTCGTCTGCGTCCGCTTCATTCCGCGTCAAGGCTTGGACATAACCGCGAATCGCCGGAGCATAACGCAGTACCAAAAAACTGCGCGCATCCGCCGCCGATGCGGCGTCCGGTTGGTAAGCGCGGCGCAGAATGCTCCAACGGGTTTCGATCATGTCCAGGTTAGGAGCAAAGGCGTCGTCACTCATGATCACGTCATTCAACTGATTGCCGGGAAACATTGTCGTCGGTACCAGCGTGACTCGGAAGTTCGCTGTCCGGTCCGTCAGTATACCGAAAGCCGCAACACAACAGAATCACGCCGCGCAAATATCGAAACCGATCTTGACTCTAAAGCATTCTGCCTTACAATCTAAGGCGAATCACCTTAGGAAATCAAGAGGCCAGTGATGGTTAGAAAACCCGCCAATGTTACCGAGACCGAACTTGCCATCATGGAAGTCCTCTGGGCCAGAGAGTCGTGCGAGATCCGCGAGATCGTCGAGGCCATCTATCCAGAACACACTCAAGCCCGTCATACAACGGTAAAGAGTCTCTTGGATCGGCTCGGTGAGAAGGGGTTTGTAGAGTCCGATGCGTCGAAGTTTGCTCACAAGTTTTCCGCGATCGTGACCCGCGACGTGTACGTCGGGCAACAACTGCAAAGACTGGCGGATAGTCATTTCGACGGGGCCTGGACACCCATGTTGTTGACGTTGATTGATCGTGTAGAAATGAGCAAAAAGCAGCGAGACGCGATTCGAAAAATCGTGGACGGAATTCAATAGGGACCGAAGGCATGGGACTGTTTCTTGAGATGCTGCTGATCAACACCGCCACGGCATTTTTGCTTGCGATTGTCGTTTGGCTCTTCGCCACACTGCCTGTCTTGCGCAATCGGCCGAAACTTCGGCATTGCTTGTGGATCCTCGTGTTGTTCAAGTTGGTCACGCCGCCGTTGGTCGAATTGGCAATTCTCCCGGATTGGAACGAGAAAGTGGGCAGTCGTGGCAATCCCATCGACACGCTCGAACCCAACGAGTCACAGAATCATGTTCGAAACGGCGACGCACCTACGAAGTCACAGTCACGAACGACAGATCTTGGCGAAGTTTCCGACCAACACTCCCAAGCCAACCCGATAGCGAGTGTTACCAAACCGTCAGAGACAGAGCAGGGAGTCACGGCGAATGCGTTGAGCGACCACGCGGCGTTCCATTTCAATTGGAGTTTGATCATTGTTTGGATCGTCGGAAGCCTAATGTTCATTGGCTACGTTTTCAGCCAAGTCGTACGTTTGCAAAAGGCAATACGACTCGCCGGTGTTATTGATGCAACACTTAGTGATAAGGCTCGTCAAATAGGGGATGGTTTCGGAATCAACCGTGCGACTCCGGTTTATCTGGTTAACTCGGCGCTTACGCCATTTCTTTGGGTTGCTTGGTCTGGACCAAAGTTCGTGTTGTCGCGATCGCTGATCGAGCAACTGAACGAGGAGCAACTCGAGTGTATCCTGGCCCATGAAATGGCACATTATGTAAGGCGCGACCACCTCACGAACACGATGTCACTTTTGTTCGTGGCGGTTTTTTGGTGGAACCCGGTAGCTTGGTGGGCTCGGCGAGAAATGAAGATGACCCAAGAAGCCTGTTGCGATGCTCTCGCGATCAGTCGCCCGAATACGTCACGCAAAGTCTACGCAGACACCCTTTTTCAAGTAATGGATTTTTTGAATTCCGAACGAACCTTATCCCCGGCACTGGCCAGCAGGTTCGTAGGAACATCATCACCCCAATGGAGATTTGAGATGATTGCTAGTAATAAAGTCAGCCATAAGTTGCCGTGGTGGAGCTACCCGGTTCTGGCAACCATGGTTGCTATTTTGCCTTTGGTACCAACGCCCGTGGTCGGGCAACTTTCCGAAACCCGTTCGATCCAGGAAGCGCCCCAATCGATCGTCCAATATCGGACGTCTTCACGACAATTACGTGTGCCGGTGACCTTGGATGACGAAAGTCGCAAGCTAGTTCGTTCGTTCGAACTTTTTGCGTCAACCGACGCAGGAGCGAACTGGAGCAAGGTGGCCACTTGCCCATCAGATGGCAAGTTCTTCGACTTCGAAGTCATGGCGGATGGCAAGTATTGGTTGGCTCTGGAAGTTGCACTTATCTTGGAAGACCCCAATCCAGTCGCGACAATCAAATGCACGCCAGAGATGTTAGTTATTGTCGATACCAGTAATACCGCCCAGATTCGGAAGACCATTAGAAATTCAACCAAGCTCGGTGTGCCAACCGACTCCTCAGGCAACGAAGCTTGGCAAACGAATCCTCTTCAATCGGCGGCCGCTGAAGCGACTACAGCGGCGCACAACGGAATACCGACAAACTCCACACCGACAAACTCTACACCTTCAGACTCAGACGTTGCCACGTCATCGTTATTGGATGGAACTTGGCAACTTCGGTCCATGACAATACAGGGCTTCGAGATCCAACGTGAAAATGCGAGTTCTAGTTGGATGGAAACCTTCGAGCAGCCCGTGTCGATTCAAGGTGATCACATCCAACACGGCCAGTCTAGTTCCGTCGGAGAGGTCGTGGTCAATGAAACCACTTTTCCGAAGCAAATAACGGTTTTTGTGAAAGATGAACTCTTGGAGTTTCGCGGGATCTACGAAGTCGACGGGGAACAACTTTCCGTCTGCATCAACGGCAACGGAAAGGACCGCACCCGACCATCGGAATTTGTCAGCGGGCCGGGTACGGCAAATGTCCTCTTAAAATTACAGAAAGTTTCGCAGCCGCGACCGTAACATTGGTTGACATGACTCGAGCAACTCGGGAGTCGGGATTGGCGTCGCAACTTTTCTTGCGAAGCGTCGCCGCTCAGGGGCTTGCTTACGGCAAATCGAGGGTCGATGGAATTTCTCTGGTTTTGGTGTCACAATGACAGGACTGCCGCGTATCGATGTCGAAGCCCCGGTCGATCATGGCTGAGGTGCGCCACTACCCGACCGACTCAAGGTTCGACTGATGACAACTGACAACACCGAAAAACCGGCCGAATCGGCGTCGATGGAATCGCTGAGGAAAGCCACCGCTTTGGCCGTCGACACGATGGATTCAGCCGGTGAAGTCGACCCCACAGATCAGGATGACGCGGACGAACTGCCGCCGATGTTGCCGATGGGCGGTCGACATTTGGCGGTCTCCGATCGCGGAACGGTCGGCATGGCACAGCACCCGGAATCGACCATGCGGCTGTCGTCGCCGCCTCAAGACTCGACGGACATCGCAGATTTTCCCGCGCTTCCGGGCTACAAGTTGACTCGGATTCTAGGCCGAGGCGGTATGGGCGTGGTTTATTTAGCCGACGACCTGCGACTCGGACGACAAGTGGCCGTCAAGATGGTCATTTCGGAAACACTGAACCCGGAAGCCAAAGCTCGCTTCCACAGCGAAGGCCAACTGCTCGCTTCGATCGACCACGCCGGTGTCGCCAAAGTCTACGAAGTGGGCATCGCCGCGGGACGTCCCTTTTTGGCGATGGAATATATCGATGGCCAAACGCTATTCGAATTGGCTGGCGGTCGCCCAATGGCCGTGAAAGTGGCAGCGGATTTCACCAGCCAATTGGCGCTGGCCCTGCATGCCTGCCACGAAAAACAAATCGTTCACCGCGACGTCAAACCGAGCAACGCATTGGTGACGCGCGAAGGCATGTTGAAGTTGACCGACTTTGGCTTGGCTCGGTTGACCGGTCAGGAAGCTCGCAGTCGCCTGACCAAAACCGGCGACGTCATGGGCACTCCGGCGTACATGTCCCCCGAGCAGGCCAGTGGCGTGGTAAAAAACTTGAGTCCCCGATCGGACGTCTACAGTGCCGGCGCGGTACTTTACGAGTTGGTGACAGGGCGCCCACCATTCACTTCTCCCGAACCATTGCAAACCATCTTGATGGTCTTGAGCCATCAACCAGTTGCCCCGCGAAGCCTCGTTCCTCGCATCCCACTGGATCTGGAAAACATCATCTTGAAGTGTCTGGAAAAGTCGCCCAGTTTGCGTTACGCCAGTTGTGCGGAATTGTCGGCGGACTTGCAACGTTTTTTACACCGCGAACCCGTCCACGCGCGACCCATCCCGAGTTATCGCAAGGCGATGTTTTGGATCAAACAACATCCCACCCTGACAACCGCGATGGCGCTGAGTCTGCTGTTGGTGATCGGTGCCTTGGCCGGAATCAGCATGTACAACGTGAGTCTGAGGGCCGAGTTGGAACGAACCAAGCGGATGGTGGACAACGGCCGTGAGTTTAGTCGTTGGCTGCTCTACGACTTCAGTGCCGCTTTGGAAGGAGATGAGGGGTTTACCCAACTTCGAAGACAGTTGGCGGAAAAATCCGAAGAGTATCTTAACCATATGAGCCGTGAAGTGGCGGGGGACCCTTCGCTGAAGTTGACGATTGCTGACGCTCAACTGCGGTTATCCCAGCTCCAGATGACGTTGGGCAATTGGGAAGCCGCTCGCGAGAATCTCCGTCGAATCCAAGCGGCCATTCCGACCGATGTGCCTCACCGAAACACCGACGAAACGGCCCTATTGATCCTGGCCGCGATTCGGGAAGCCGAAATTGAATTCCAATCGGAGAACACCGAAGCGGGGGCTCGGCGTCTGGAACAAGCGCGCGCGTTGCTCGAAAAACATCAACCACAATTTAGCAACCCGCGAAATCAAGAGTTGCTCACGACGCTGTCTTTGGCCGAGGTACAACTGGCCAGTCGCCAGGGACAACTCGAAAAACTGGAACAGTTGGTTGTGGAATTGGAAGCAGCCCGCACCGAACGCTCCACCCACGAGACATTGACTATCTCACAAGAACTCGATTGGTTGCAGTCGATCTGGATCGCAAGAGGGACCCTGCTGATCAAACTGGGCCAAACTGAAAAACTCTTCACCGAGCTGTTGCCCGTCATGGCGGAACTGAAAGAGCGAATGAGAGAGTCGCCACAACCTTTGGGGGTTCGTGTCCAGTACGCAATGCTCGAGCGTTTTTTGGCCGATGCTGCGTTTCAGATGCAAGACTTTCAGAATGCGTTGACGTTGTATCAAAAGCAGCGCTCGGTCTGGAGCGATGTCCTGAAGGCGGATGCAGAGAATATTGAAACACTCTTTAATTTGGCTCTTTCTTGGCAGCACGAAGCCGATTGTCACATGTTCTTGGAGGATCTCGACGCCGCAAAAGAAGCACTCGACCGCTCGGCCGAATTTTTGGACAAACATCAAGCGTTGAGTGGGATCGAGTGGCGCAACCATCCCGATACCTTGGACTACTTTGGCGCGTTAGCCTATTGGCATACGCTAAAAGGCGAGACGCAGGAGTCGCTGCGATTGCGCGAAATGTTGGTTGAAAAACTAAAGCCGTTTGCCGACCAAAATGTCTTGATCCAACAGACCTTCGGCGAGACGATGTTTTATATTGGGCTGGCCAAGACTCAGCTTTATACCGAGCTAATGGAAGTCGCCGACGACGAAGAAGTCAAAGAGTTGAAAGCCGCTTACCGCGAAGCTCAAGCGACTTTGAAACAAGCCCACGAGTACTTTCAGGATATGGAACGACGCGGAGTGCTCTCACCCCAAGGCCAAGCTCAACGAGACCGAGTGGCAACGATGCAGGACTTCCTAACCGAAATGCACCAGAAGCTCATGGCAACTTTCGGCGAGACGCTTTGAGACCGGACAAAACCGAATTTGCGTCGCCGGTCACCTGGACGCTGTAGTTTCTGAAAAAACTCGTCACTATTCACGAGATCCACGAGGTTCGCGGCACCGATGGTGTCGGAGCAACGAGGAATAGCAATCCGATTGAACGACAACGGGGCATCACGATTTCCACGGCCGTCACCAGCGTCGAATGAAAGGGTCACCTCGTCCAGATCATCGGCACCGAATCGCTCCGCGATCCTGAGTTGGTTCGCCGAGTGAACCATTGGTCTCCCATCGACCGCACCGTTGCTGGTTTTTCAACAAAGCCAACTGCGGTGTTCAATCGCAGCACCGTCTGGGCCGTTTCCTTGAGCGACACGAATTCCGTTCCTTCACGTTTGTCACCGAGTCTTGAGCCAGCCGACACGTGGAAGTCGTTCGCTTCAGCCTACTCGGTCTTGAAAGTTACTGGGGCTCCAAAAACCGATTGTAATTCAATTCCGTCGCGATGGGTTCCCAGCTTTCTTTCGCGCCAATCCCTGAATACCAATAACATTCTTGCATCGCCGGGTCATTGAAGTCCATGGGTTTACTGGCCGCGCTGCCGGCGCCACTCCGTTCGCTTCGCTGCTCCACAGCTTGGCCTTGGGGAACTCGCACCAATAGTCGCATGGTCGCAGAGCCACCTTTATTGCTCCACTCACCAAACGTGGAGATCACCACGGCGTCGACTTCCTTTTGTTTCGCAATTCCCAAGTACGTTCGCCACTTGGCGATTTGCATGGGGTGCGGAGGATGGCCAGAAAATTGGACGGACTTCGTCAAATAGAACTGAACCAGCGAACCGTCATGTTGTTCGACGACCGCACTTTCAGGCAGCACCAGTGTTTCGTTCGGCAGTGTTTCGTTCGGCAGGACCTTTAGGAACCCGCATTCGTAGGTGGTCCCATTCTCAACTTTTTCGCTGGGGGCGTTCCTCGTCTCCACGGGATCGTTGGGATAAACAAACTTCTCGTCGGTGCGACCGGCAGTACCCGGCCAAATGAGCCACGAAATCATTAGTGTTAAGATAATTTGTTTCACGGAAGATTCCCAAAGTTGCTTGTTCCATGTGATGGCGGATTCACCGCGGTCCTTGCCCAGCGCCAGGCGTTGGACGAATCGAGACATCCGTTAGTTCCCAGGCCGGGTCGGTCTTGGTGTCCGGCACGAATCTAACAGGCTTTTGGCCAAGTGCCCGGCAGCTTCTGGATGGCCTCCCGGCGGATTCATCGCCGATTGCGGAATGACCTTAGCCGCCAAGATCGGCATGAACCCACCGAGCAGCATCGGCCCCTTTATCATGTTGCCAGTCATTTTCTTGCCACCGGTTTGCCCGACGAGTAGTATGTAGCTTGGATATCAACATCGACACGACGCGGGTCGTACTTCTGGAAAACGAGCGGCTGTTCCGCGGGTTTTCAGGGGTTTCCGTCCCCAGAGCAAATGGATTATCCACCCTAGATCTTGCTGCTCGTGATCGACGACTCGAATTGCCCAGAGCCCACCTGATGTCCAAATCGTGAGTGAGCCGTACCGTACCGACGCCAATTCGACTTAGGGAGTATTTCCATTTCCCGCAATTTTGTGTTGTTGATCGTGGTGATTTGTCTGCTATTGGCTGGCACTGCGGCAATGTTTACTCGTTTTACCTACGACGGGACTTGGCAAGATTCGCGGACCGGACTTTGGCGGTTGGACTATCGCGTGTCTTTTGCTGCCCAGCGTGAAGGGGACCGGTTGCAGATTTGGCTGCCGCGCGACAACTCGCATTTGCGAATCTATCGCCAAATGTTTAACAACCCGGACTTGATCCCGGAAACTTCTCGCTCGGTGATTTACCAATCCCGTCTGGATTTGATTGCCGAAGAAGCTGGCGAGCATTCCGTCTTGGCAACTTTTGAGTTCGAACTTGGTCCCGACGTTCGACAAACACCACGTGTCAGCGAACCGACGGTTGCTCCCGCCGACATGTCGCGTTGGTTGCGTTCGACACGAACAATTCAGGCAACCAGCGCAATCGCCCAAAGTCTGGTGAGCGAATGGAAACAAGAATCCGCCTTAGCACCGGATCTTGTCCATCGGATCTTTCAATTCTGTCAACAAGATCTAGAAAAAGGCGACGAAGCCTGGCAAGACGACGCCGAGTCGACTCTCAGAGATCAAATGGGTACGGACTTGGGGTGCCTCAAAGCGATGGTGGCCCTGTGCCGCGCCGCCCTAATTGGAGCTCGGCTGTCCAGTGGCTTCGAGATTGTGGAGGACGGTGAAATTGAACCGGTCTATTGGGTTGAAGTTCTGCAGGATGGAATCTGGGTGCCGTTCAACCCCGTGCATGGATTTGCCGGGACTCTGCCTTGGAACTGGGTCAAGGTCGGGTCCGACAGTGAACTGGTCGTCAGTACCGTAGGTGGCGAAGAAGTCGAAGCGGAGTTTCTTTTGACACGGTTGCCAACCCAGCACAGCCTATCCGCCGGGAACCGCCATTGGTCCAGCATCTTTGACTTGACTCGACTGCCGAGAAAAATTCACGACGTGCTTTCCCTCATGTTGTTGCTGCCGTTGGGTGCCGTCATCACCGCGTTTTTTCATACGGTGATCGGGTGGCGCACGGTTGGGATATTTACCCCTGCACTCATCGCTTTGAGTTTCATTCTGGCCGATTGGCGGACCGGTGTCGTTGTTTTTGCTTTGGCGATTTCTCTCGGCATGATCACGCGCTCCCTGGTCGAACCCTTACGTCTGTTGATGGTTGCTCGGCTTAGTTTCATGCTTACATTGGTGGTCATCTTTTTGGTACTGACCGTATCCTGCCTGGACTATTTTCGCTTGACCCCCAGTGCCGACGCGGTCCTGCTGCCCATTGTGATCCTTACGCTGACCCTTCCTTGGTACCCGAATCCACCTCATGAGTACAAGTCTCCCCCTCTCCCAACTTGGGGGAGAGGGGGTCGGGGGGTGAGGGGGTAAAAGCTGAGAAGTAGCGGTCACTCATTTCACCAAATTATCTCTCGCGATCACTCACATCCAGCTCTTGAACCACAGTCCGAATGAGCGCCATTACTTTCGCGGGGTTCTTCACCACCTGGTAGCCGGGAATCCGTACGACTCGGTAGCCATTCTTCTTCAGAAACTTGTCACGGCGCTGATCCCGACTTTCCCCCAGCAGCGTCAAGTGATCTTTACCATCAACTTCAACTATGAGTTTCAGCTCCACGCAACAAAAATCGACTGTATACGGAGGAATAGGATACTCGCGACGAAATTTCTTTCCTTCGCAGCGGCGATTCCGCAATTGCTGCCACATGTTCGCCGCGAACTCGTTTGCATATGCCCGCTGCGACCGGGCGAATTCAACCCGGTCTTCAGCGCGAGAGTCGCTGCGTTGAGTTCGTTTTGGTCTCATGAGTGTGAATCTGCAGGTTTGTAATTCGAGTCTCTTGATGGGTTGCCTTGCTTCACTTCCGAGAATTTACCCCCTCACCCCCCGACCCCCTCTCCCCCAAGTTGGGAGAGGG
>JBGSJV010000013.1:0-24000 GCA_041741535.1 Pirellulaceae bacterium | reverse complement strand
CTTCGGCTCCGCTCCTACCGTCGCTCCGCGAAGTCAAAGCCTTATTGGTTGAACAAAGGCCTTGACCTTCGGCTCCGCTCCTACCGTCGCTCCGCGAAGTCAAAGCCTTATTGGTTATGATGTTGCAATGCATAACATCCGTGGAACGACGGGCATCGCCGTCTTTGATTTACAGCCGGTTGACCCTCAAACGGATGTCTTGTCGTCGTGAGTAGTCGGTAGTGGATTCCCTGAAACGGGTCTGTTCGCCCTTTAGGCGGTTGTGCTCGAATGAGCATTCCAGAATGGGAAAAACGGTATCTTTTGAAAGTGGTCAGGGGCGGGATCGAACCGCCGACACATGGATTTTCAGTCCATTGCTCTACCAACTGAGCTACCTGACCAAGCATTGAAAAACGCCTTGTTTTTGGCACTTTTCGCGGTTTTCAGTGGGTTATTGTTTCCCGACTGACACCCGTTTGACACCTAAGAGCCTATTTTGGTAAACTGGGAGGCGTCAAGTTGACACCCGCACTTAGTGCCAGGTGTCAAAAGTGACACCCGCGATTCGTGGTCGCAGGTGTCGCGCTCCCACCAAGCTAGTAACAAGGTGAAAGCAGATGCAAGATTCTAGTCTATCGGCTGAACGTGGCAAGGGCTCCACAGAAAAGCCATCGAAACCCAGGGCGGACTTCCCGCTATTCCCGCACGCCACCAAAAGGTGGGCCAAGAAGTACAAAGGCAAAACGTACTATTTCGGGCCGTGGTCCGATCCCGACGGAGCCGAGGCGGCCTACTTTGATTGGAAGGCCGTCTACATTGACGGGAAGCCCCCCAGGCCAACGATTGAAGCGGGGCCAACGGTTGCCGATATTTGCAACCACTATCTGACCGCCCAAGAGGATAAGCTGCCTTCTGGGAAACTAAGCCAGCGTGGCTATCTGGATTCCAAGCGGGCAACCGACCTACTTGTCGCGACGTTTGACAAAAACAGGCCAGTTAAGAGCCTGACCCAAGCGGACTTCGCGGGACTGTTGCGGAAGTTTGCCAAGAAAAGCCTAGCCTACCAAGGAAACATCGTCGCACGGTCCAAGGCGGTTTTCAACTTCGCGTATAAAGCCCAGTTGATCGAGCACATTCCAAGGTTTGGGCCAGGGTTCGAGAAGCCAGACGCTAAGGTTATGAAGCGGCACAAAGGCAAGGCTAAGCCCAAGACGTTTACGGCGGCGGAAGTTTGGCAGTTGTTGGACGCCACCCAAGGCCAGTTGCACGCGATGCTATGGCTGGGAATTAACGCGGGTTTGGGGCCGTCAGACGTTGGGCAGTTGGAGCGGCGGCATATCGACTTCAAAGGCGGCTGGCTGGACTATTACCGACCGAAAACTGGCGAAAAACGGCGGTCGAAATTGTGGCCCGAAACATTAGCTGCGATCCGAGCCGTGGAGCCGATCCGACCCAAGCCAAAACAGGCCGAGCTAGATTGTCGAATCTTCCTAACCCGATGCGGCGAGTCTTGGCATCGAGAGCACCACGACACGCCAATAGCCAATGAGGCGGGGAAGCTGATAAAGCGTCTAGGATTGGCGCAGAAAGGGCGCGGGTTCTATGGGCTCCGTCACACCTTCGCGACGGTGGCGAGCCAGGGCGGCGATTTGGCGGCGGTTCAATTGGCAATGGGACACAATCCCAACGGAATAACCCAAGGCTACATCGACCAAGCAGCAACAGAGGCGTCGAGACTTGAGGCAATCGCCCAACGTGTTCACGATTGGCTAATGGCTGGGAAGCCTAGCACGGAAGGGGGCCAGCAATGAGCCAGGCCACCAAGGATTTTTTCGATTGGCAAAATGCCTACTGGGAGTACAACAGCCAAACGACCGATAGCATCGAGGACTTGGAAGCATTCCGCCACAACTTCGCGGTTCTGGTTGGCGTCTTACCGATTGTCTTGGAGCCTATCGCGATTGAAGCGACCAAGGCGGGCATCGACCCAAGCCCGATTATCAACTTGAGCGGCGGTCTACCGTTATTTCGTCAGAACACCAAGCAGCTAGAGTTGATGTTAGACGCGGTTTGGACGGTGGTTAAGCGGCTGGAATTGCTGGAAGGTGTCGAGAATGCCAAAACGCAACCAGACGACCCGAACGGCAAGCGGGACAACAAGCGGGAAAATGGAAAAAGGTTTGTGCCCTATAAACATTGCTACAGGCATCCAGACCTAAAGATTCAAGCGGCGGCGGGCCACTTGAATCGAATCGGCATAACACGCGGCAAAGCAAAGGCGTTGAAAGTTTACTTCGATACCGAATGGGAAGGCCAAGAAGGGCCAATGTCACTTGAGGACGCTGAAACGATGCTAGACACGATGAAGAAAATAGAACAGCGAGGGAGGGAACAAGCGGGACACTAAGCGGGACAATTCGCAGAGCATAGCCGAACACGCTTTCTAATGGGCTCCGTTCACTTCACAAAAACGAAGAAACGGGAGCCCATTTTTTATGTCAGTCACCAAAGCGGAATACCTGAGAGCGAGCGACATTGCCAAGCGGTTGGCTTGTGCGGTCGAAATGGTTCACGATGCGATTCATAGCGGAGCCCTTCCCGCGATGAACATAAGCAGAGGGGCCAAGCGTCCAACGTGGCGAATTCGAGAATCTGATTTTGAACAGTGGCGAGAAGCCCGCACTACCAAGCGGCGGCAAGAGTTGCCACCACAGCCCAAGCCGAAGCGGTACACGCCATCGGCCAACGTGAAGAAATTCTACTAGGAGGGCGGGCCAATGAGTCGAATTCTACGCGAGTCATGCAACCAGCGAATCGAACTTGAGGCGATAGTTTTATCGGCGATCCTATGCGATTTTCGCGTGATTATAGCGGACGCTGGATTGTGTGCGGCTGACTTCTCGGAGCCGTTGTATCGTGAACTGTTTGCGGAGTGTGCAGCGATGGAATCCGAGGGCGTCGGCCGACATATCGCCGACGTTGTTAAGCGGGTTCGGCGTCGCGGTGTCTACGTCAATACGCTGGACGTTCACGACCTTCTATGCAAGGACAAGTCATTCGATGCGGTACCGTTTTATGGGCCAGAACTCAAGCGGCACAGCGACACGCACGAACACTACCGACTAGCCAAAACGATTGCAGAGAAGATTATCGCGGGCCGTGATTACTCGCGAGAACTGGCAGAGATCAAGCAGAAATAAAAGAACCCGCGCCAAGGAGCTGGGCGGGTTCAAGTCCAAGTTTTTTTGCAGCAACAGGACACAAGGATTTTAAGGCGGATGGAATCTAAAAGCAAGCGACGAAAGAAGATTCGACTACCAGAATCACGACACGAGCTAAGCAATATCTTGCTGGAATCGGGCAGGACTGATTCAGCGAATGCCGAGCGGTTTATTGACTCAAACGCGGCTGGGCTGGTATTCGTTCCCGAATGGGGCAAGTGGCTTTCATGGGACGGGCGGCGATGGCACGACGATAGCAACGTCGGCATCTGGCAACGAGCCAAGCAACACGCCAAAAGCCTATGGTCGTTGCTAGTCGATCATGCGCCCAACGTCGATCGGGACGAACTCGGAACGCTTCAATCGTTCATCAAGGCATCGAACCAGCTGGGCAAGATTCTTGCATTCGTGAAGCTGGCAGAATCCGACAAGCGAATTGTTTGCCCAGTGTCCGCATTGAATCAGCACCATGCGCGGCTGAACGTCTTGAACGGGACCGTTGACCTAGAAACGGGCGAGCTGCTAAAGCACGATCCAGCGAACCGAATCACGCAACTTGCGAACGTGCGATTTGACGCGGCGGCAACGTGTCCAGAATGGGAAGCGACGTTGCAACTTATCTTCGATGGTGACAACGATTTGATTCGGTACGTTCAACAGTTGTTGGGCTACAGTTGCAGCGGGTTGACCGACTACCACGTCTTGCCGATTTGTTGGGGCGGCGGGAATAACGGCAAGTCAACGATTTGGGGTGTGGTCGAAAAGCTGTTGGGCGACTATTCGAAGCCAGCAAGCCAAGACCTACTCTTGCCAGTCCAGCAACAACACCCAACTATCATTGCCGATTTGTACCAACGTCGGTTTGTGCCATTGGCCGAGATTGACCAAGGGCAGCATTTGGCCGAAGCGATTGCCAAGACGTTGACGGGTGGCGACAAGCTGACCGCACGGAAGTGCAAGCAGGATTTTTGGGACTTCGAGCCGACCCACAAGTTATGGCTGTCGTCGAATCACAAGCCGAAAATCAGTGGCACCGATGGCGGCATTTGGCGAAGGGTCAAACTGATTCCGTTCACGGTGGACATTGCCACCAAGACGACACCCAAGCCAGGGTTTGCACGGTGGTTAATTCAGCACGAGGGGCCAGGAATTCTAGCTTGGATGGTTCGAGGGTTCCAAGACTATCGCCAAAACGGCATGGCCGAGCCGCAATGCGTCACAATAGCAACGAATGAATACCGCTCGGCTGAGGATAAGCTAGGCGTTTTCTTGCACGAACATTGCACAATTGAAGCGGACTCTACAGCAACGGCGGCGGAGCTTTTCGAAGTGTACCAACGGGATTTTGGCGGCAAGTGGTCCAAAACGGCATTCGGTTCGGCGATGGCTGAACGGTTCACAAAGGAACGCGGAACGTCGGGACCGCTTCGCAATAAATGGGTCTATCGAGGGGTCCGATTGTCCAGTTGCGCCGAGTTGCGCCCAGTTGCTATGAGTGTTAATAGGGATTTGGCTAATTCTATAGGGGAACCATTAGAACTAGGAGCAACTCGGAGCAAGTGCGATTTTGCCGACGAAGATGATGATTTTTTCGGGGGCGACCAATGAAAGCAGAACTTCAACCAAGCGACGTTGTAGCCATCATTGACACGCGGGAGCAATCGCCGTTGGACTTGGCACCATTGCGGACGGTGGCGGGATCACTTTGCACGGGCGACTATTCGGTAGTCGGGCTGGAATCGGTGGTCCGCATTGAGCGCAAGTCGCTACCCGATTTGGTCGGTTGCGTCGGTCGGGAGCGGGACAGGTTCGAGCGTGAAGTACAAAGGCTGTTGGCGTTTCCGTTGCGTGTGCTGGTTGTCGAAAGTACTTGGCAGCAAGTCGAGAGTCACAACGAGGCGTCGCCACAATGGCGCGGCAAGGTTACAGCGAGCCAAGTGGTCGGTTCGCTGTTGGGCTGGCAAGCGGCTGGTTTGTCGGTCCACATGGTCGGCGATCACGAGCGGGCAGGACAACACGTCGCGAGATTGCTTTACACGATTGCTAAGCGGCGATGGCGTGAACTGCGAACGATGGCGGCAAGTATTCAAGGCGGGCAAACATCAACAACAAAGGAAGCGAGCGAATGAGAACCGTGAAGAATGTTGCACTTGGCAAGGACGATGAAAACGACACCTGCTACCACGTTATGGTTGCCGACGAACGAGTCGAGCCATTCATCATTGAATCTTGGCAGGTGGTCGAACTGAACGAGGAGCTTGTCGAGGGTCTGTCATGGCGTGCAGAAGTCCAGATGGTGAACGGACTCGTTCCTTATCTGAAAGCATATGGCAGATTCGACTTGGATGTTACCGAGAACGGTTTCAGCGTCAACACGTCACGATTAAAAGGCGAAGCCACAGAAGCGACAGAGAACGCGAGCAATGACTGAGCGTGAACAGACAGAGAAGTTGTCGCGATGCGTCTACAGCGATCCTACGAGGCGTGGCGGGGTGTTGGGAGCGGTTGGCGTATGGCGCCCGGATACAATGGGTCCCTTGAAGGATCTAAAAAAACGTCGCGGTCTCCCAGAATCGCTCCGCTTGAGCGGACAGATTAACCCTGACATCGCAAGAAGGAAATTTGGAGTTTGAACGAAATGGACACAATGGGAAAGTTTGGCGAATCGTTGGCCGTCGCATTGGCGAATGGTTCATCGGTGGCAGCGGCTATTGAGGTGGTCGGATGCTCGCGATCACACGGCTACCGATTGTCGAGATTGCCTGAGGTTCGGCGTCGCGTGGCGGAGCTGCGAACGATGGCGGCATCGGAAGCAGTGGGCGCATTGACGGCCGCATCGTCGAAAGCGGTGGCGGTGCTGGTTTCCGTCATGGATTCGGAAGCGGCCAAGGATGCGGACAAGATCACGGCGGCGAAAGTAGTTCTGTCGATGGTCGGTCCGATGGGTGAAATTTTCGAGTTGCGAAGTCGCCTTGATGCGATTGAACAACGGACAGAATTGAAGGTGGTATCGTGAGCATCAAACGACGTTTGGCACAACTGGAAACGGGCTCCGCACAATCAGGTGACGGGCTCACTATGGTCCGAGATAACATCGACGTGTTGTTGGGGCTCTATGTCGCGACGGAGATTGTTTGGTGGCCACATCGTGCAAGTTTGCAGTCAGGAAAAACCGTTGTTGCTGTCCATGAACGTCGTCGGAAATATCGCGTCGCTGGGGTTCGCTGGGGTGGCGGCGGGAATGCTGCGGGCTGGAAGCAGGCTGAACGTAAACGAGCGTCACTTGCATCGTCAGGGATGATTACGTTGACGAATCACAAGGGCACGCCGCATGTTCGGTTGACGGACTCGGCATTGAGCATCGTTCGAGCATTGATCGGGCTCCCAGGTTTAGACGAAGGTGCCAAAGTGCTGAGGGTCGCGGCATCGGTTCTCTATGACGAAAAGAACCCGTATTGTCGTGTAGGTGGTTGGGTGTCTGAGGAGCGGCTGAGTTTCAAAAGTTACGCGGATCTTCCGTTGACTCGCGATTGGTACGTCATGGAAAGTCTCGCGCTTCCGCTCTTGATTGCAGGTGCCTTGGAAAGCACATCAAGCACGGTCGGTCATATTTACTATCGCGTGGCAGGTCAGGAGCCCGCCTATGCTGACGGTCCCGACATCGCGGTCGATGAGTCGCTCCAAGATCGGTATCTCGATTTGTGGTCACTGGAACCGCGATTGTCTTGGACGCCGGTCGATGGAAACGAGGTGATTCACGGGTTAAGCGCAACGAGGTGATGGATGAAATGGTATTGCGTATCGGGAACGGTTACTTGGGTTGGGTATGCTCCAAAGCGGTTTGATGCGGCGGTTGCCTTCATGAAGCAATGCTACCCGCGAATCGCTGATATGTCGCAGTCAATCACGATTAGCGAACGAGGGCATCGGCAACCAGGAGCGCCGGACAGTGTAACGATAACGTTTTTTGAGTTGGTAGCCTTGTATCGAGGGTTTGGCGAATGAGAAGCGGCGATCGGTGCGGACAGTGTAGCGGCGGACGGATGCGGACGTATTGCTCCAGAACGGTCGGCATGAGTCGGATTCGTTTTCTCAAGTGCAGCAATTGCGATGCAACTGGACAAGAGATTGTGGGCGTCGATGATTTGGGCAGGTCTATTTTGCGATCCAGTACCAAGCCTAGTATCGGCAAAGATTCCAGCGAGTGGAGCCAGGCGTTATTATTCACAGAGGCAACATCGCCTAACCACCATTTGCACCAATGAGGAGCCACCGAACATGGCAAAAGCAAAAGCAACAGAACCGACCGAAACCGAGCTGACGGGGGAAGTCCTGCAACGTCTCGCGGGACACGTTGCGCAACGTATCGAGGCAGAGAAAACCGACTTTTTGGTCGAAGCTGAAAACATCTTGCGGCAAGTCGTCGAGGAGGATCGAGCACTTACTTTCGACGAACGCAAGAAGTTGTGGCAGACGATGCGATGGGATGATGGCGAGTTGTCGCGTCAACGTCGCCGAATGTTCAACGTCGTGCAATTCCAAGCCGTCGCAGGCACTTCCCAGGACCGTGAGCGTTTGCAGGCTGAATCAGAACAATCGGCAAAGGACTTGCAAGAACACGGTCAACGCTTGCGTGAGGAAATCGCCCAACGTGAGGCACAATTGAAGTCGTTGGAATCTGCAGCGTCGAAATCGTCGAAGCGAGTGGAGCAAGCGAACGAGGCGCTCGAAAAGCTGGCAACGCTAATTCCAACCTACCTGTCCGAAGAAGTGAACCTTCGCAAGCGTCACGCGGGTTCGCAGTTTGGCAAGCGATTCGCAGAACTCACCAACGAATTATCGTACCGCGATCAGGTGTCAGGCGGTCCGAATGGCAGCGGGTACTCGGCGGACACTTGGCACATGCATCTGCGGATGGTGGACCCCGCGCTGTTGGGACGTGATCAATACGGCAACACGCAAGTTGACCAACGCCGCTTTGCGGAACTCAAAACACGATGGAACGAGGAGCGCCCAGCATTGGAACAAGAAGCGTCGAAGTTGCGGAGTGAACTGGAAAGTGCGGAAGCGTCGCGTGAAGCCCTGCGCAAATTTTACTGGAGGTAACCATGAGAGCGAACCAACGAGAACTCTTGGCAAAACTGCGGATTGCACGCGGTAACGGTTTGGCGGCGTGGCGAGCGATCCAAGCGGGAAAGCTGGTAACGATGGTGCCGTCGTCGCGTGGCGAAATGTACCAGTACACGGAACAGCAACTTGAGCGAATGCAGGAGTTGACCAAGCACTTGCAGGAGCCCGAGCCCGTGGAACCTGTAGGACGGCAATGGAACCATGAACGCGATTACAAGCCGAGCAAGTCACGCGCCCAGGTCACTGAGCCTATTGACGATGAAGCGGCCGCACATGCGTTTCGGCATCGTGGCGGCAAGTATCGACCCGAGCCCGAAGCGAAAGCGAAGCCGTTGAAGATGTTGACGCCGGACATACTCGCGAAGTTTGCCAAGCTGCGAAAAGCAGGAGTCGAGCCGCGCGGTCAGTATCCCCGATGAAACCTTTCCCGCGATGACGGACGTTTCCCCCGTCGTTGTTGGTACGGCGGGCACTGTACACCCAGTGCTCGCCATTTTTTTTGGAGTTGATGCTATGCAAGATCCCGATCCCGAAGTACCGACCCCTGCGGAAATTGCACAAGCCTGCGCCTTGATCCAAGCGGGTTGGTCCGATGCTGAGCGGCTGTCGCGATCGTATGCTACATCGAGTCCAGTACCATGTAGGCAATCGGTTCGCTTGTTGGCAGAGGATCGGTTGTCGGAGCGATTGGAGCGGCAACGGGCAGGTTGATTTGGTAAGCAATGCTTTCCAATTGCGGCATGGTTTCCAGTTTGGAAAGAATTCTTTCCAATCCCAGCGGGCGATGATTGCGGCGAAGATGTCGACGTTGAGGAATGGTAGCCGACCTTCGCAAAATTGCGAAGCTACTAGGGTTGAGGTTGCGACGTTGCTATCCGTCTCGCCGCGTTCCATTGATGCTGCCAAGCACGTACTAGAGAACGGCTGCAAGCAGTTGATAGAAGCGGTCGAGGCTACTCCGAGAACATCGCGCGGCGGCATTTGCAGACCGGCCAGCGAGCAATGTTTGAGGCCGTGCGGCTTGAGTGGCATAAAGATCAAGCCAAGGACCGCAAAGACCGAACCGATAGCAAAGGACCGGACGGTAGGTTTACCAGTGGTGGAAATATTTCCACGAGTGGTGTAGGAAAGTCTCGCGACCTAGCAGGCGCGGCGGTTGGTGTCAGCGGTAAGAGCGGCGGTTGGTGTCAAAAATTTTTGACAACTGCGGAGTGGTGGCGGTTGTTTCGCGAAACAGAATTGCCGACATGAACAGCAGGTGTCAGTGACACCCACAGGCTACTATTTCATGGGTTTTTGTCAGTGATTGAAGCGACGGCAAGAAGTTGATTTGAGCCTAGAAAATACGGGTTTTTATGCTGTTTCGCGATGTTTGAAGAAACCCGTTTTTATGCCTTTTCAGTCCATTGCTCTACCAACTGAGCTACCTGACCAAGCGGGCAAGAGAGGTGCTAGTTTACTGTTTGTTGCCGGACCGTCAATCGCGGCTAATCATTCTAAGATTGTTTTTGCCCTCGGTGCTAACGACCTTATCGATCACGCAGATTCCGCGGCCGCGAATCGACAAACTTATGGCATCCCATTTCCAATTTTGAAAAATCCTCTAAACAACTGCAAAACGATTGACAACCATGACGATACTTCGTACAATCCGTAGTGGATGAGCATTGTGATCACTTCCTTCCAACGTCATTGCCTCGTCTTTGGAAGTGAAGGAACGATGGCCCTGTAGATTGATGGTGGTTGTTCTCTGGTTTCGTTTCCGTTGCAAACGTACTGGATTTGCTGGTGACAATCCCCATCGCGGGTGCCTGTTGGGTTAACGTTTACGAGTGTCGGCCCGGTTGGCTGACTGGAAGTTCGACTTTTCTGACTCCGTGTGCGAATCGGTGATTGAACCCGAGTCGACGTTGTAGTTAGAATGGTGAACGTTCTGGGCGGCTGGCTAGTATGGGTAGCTAGGTCGTTCGATCTAGCTCGATGTGGCCAACACCACTTTTCAAAAGGAGTTCTGTGTTGGAAACGACGAGGCGATTCTTGCGGGGTTTCTCCCGATTCGCGCTGGTATTAGGCCTGGTTTGTGCGGCCAACTTCGATTCAACCGCCATTGCCCAAATCAAATACGACCCCCAGCACCCAGAAGTTCGGCAGATGGTCCGCGAAGGTGTGACGTACCTAAGGTCGGAATTCAAAGGCAACTGGGGGGAATTGGTCCTCAGCGGCTTGGCGATTTTGAATTCTTACGACGACTTTGGATTCCGGCAGGATCCACAAGTCAACGAAGCCGTGCAAAAGGTTTTATCGGTCATTCCGAAATACACCGCTGAACTCGAAGGCGGATTTAATGGTCACGAACTGACCAACGCGAGTCCGGACGACAAAATCCTCTATCGATTATACGAACCGTGTATTGCCTTGATGTTATTGGTGGAATACGACGACGTGACCTACGATCGCGAGATTCGAACGTTGATCGATTTTATTGTTCGACGTCAAGATCCTCGGGGAGGCTGGACCTATAACAACGATGCCAACATGGATTCCTCACAGACGCAGTATTGTTGTTTGGCGTTGTGGCTGGCCCATCACAAGGGCTTTGAGATTCCCTTGGATCACAGTGTTTCAGCGGTCAACTTTTGGGTTTCGCATCAGTTCTCGGACGGGACCTGGGCCTACCATCCAATCATCAATCAACCGATGGGTTCGCCCCACGTTTCTTTGGCGGCGGCTGGAGCGGGTAGCTTGTACATGCTTGGTGACATTTTGGGCGTCAATCCACCTCCGAAACGATTAGTTTCCCGCAAGCCTGGCGAATTGTTCGCGGATTTGCCGCCGTTTGTGGAACGGTTAACGCCCCGCGAAGTCGAGAATTTGCTGGCGGAGCAACAGAACATCAAGGACGAGCCCCCACCGCCGGGCATCAACGTGCAAGGATTAAACGGGGCCAAGCAAAGGATCAATAGCTGGTTCGCTCAACAATTCCACACCGATACCGCACATTGGCCTTATTACGCACTTTACGGATTTGAGCGGTACGCCACCTTCCGCGAAAAGGTCGACGGCGAAGTCACCGAAGTTCCAGACTGGTACGACCAAGGTGTCGAATACATCAAAAGCACCCGACGAGGCGATGGTTCGGTCTCGGCTTCCGGCGAAGGTGGTCCACCTGTCCACACGGCGTTGGCAATCTTGTTCTTGGTTAGGTCGACACAGCGATTAACCAACCTGCCAAAAGACGCGGCGTTGTTGGGTGGATTTGGGTTGGGTCCCAATACGAAGGTTCGCGGTGGCCGCGTGATCAATGAAGAAGAAAAACGTGATATCACGGAAATGCTGAATCGGGTCAAGGCCGACATGAGCCCGGATGAGCTGGCGGAGATCGCCGCTTCGTTCCGCAATGCGGCAGTAACTTCGATCAAGGACAAGTCACGATCGCAGCAATTATTGATGCTCAAAGAGATGGTCAAAAACGAGCATTGGCAAATTCGGATTGTCGCCGTGCGAGCCTTGGGGCAAGTCCGGATGATCGATAATTGCCCGGCGTTGATTTTTGCGTTGACCGATCCCCATCCCGACGTAGTTCAAGAAGCGAATATTGCGTTGCAATTCGTCAGTCGCAAGACCGAAACACCGCCGGTTCCCCGCGCGAAAACGCCGGAAGGCAATGACACGAACCAGGAGGAATACGATCAAGGCATCCGAGCCTTGTATCAGTATTGGTCTCAGTGGTATATGCAGCTCAAACCAGACGCGCAACTATTCCCGGTCGACTTGGATAACTTGCCGGGACGTTGAGTGTCGTGCGACTTGCCATCGCATGTGAGTGAAGCGAACGCCTTTTCCAAGTGCCAACTCCAAGTTCCGAGTGCCTGATCATGAACAAAAAAATCGAGCTGGTCGCACGGCCGGTGCTGTTGGTAGAGACCCGTGTATCGAAGTACGACCGCGTCTCTGGGGGGCTGGCAGCGGGCGTGTTTGTTTCGGGAATCTTGATGGCTGTCATGGCTACGGTTTGGTTTGCTCAAATGAATCGAGCACGGACGATTCCCGATGGCCTGGTGATGTTTGCAACCGAAACCTCCGCGGATGTGGAAGTGGCGGGAGAGGTTGACGAACCTTTGGCGGAAGAGCTAATGGAACTGCAATCTCCAGAATTAGTTGACGCGGTTCAACACGTTGACGTCGTCTCGACCGTTCGTGCCAACGAAGGAGAATCGGCGGACCGACGCAACCGAGGAATCGACAGGAAACCTCCATGGATCATTGATCACAACCACCCAGCCCAACGTTGGCGGATGGTGTTTGCCGTCGACACGTTGGCTGGATACTCAAGTTTGTTGGACGACTTGGGCGTCGAATTGGCGGGTGTGGAACGCGGCGGTCAGAACGTCGTGTACATGAAAAACTTTGTTGGTGAAACACAGATCCGTGTTGGGGAAAAGTTAAGCGAACGACGGATCTATTTCATGCACAACCTGCCGCAACTTCGCGCGTGGGACTTGAGTCTGCTCCAACAAACGGGATTGGATCAGCTAAGCAACCGAATTCCATTGCACTTTTATCCAGTGTCGCTGATCAATCGCTTGTACGAAATGGAAACCGAGCGGGTTCGACAAGATGGACGAAAGATCTCCAACGTCAAGAGAACGACCTTTCGCATTGTGGCGACGACGGACGGATACGAACTGGAGTTGAGTGAAATCGAGTACGTGAAGTAACGTCGTCGAGAGATTTTACAAAGTTTTAGCAAGGCATCGCAGAATGAGTGAAATAGTCGAACTGGTACCACGGCCCGTGATTCGAGTGGAGACTCGAGTCTCGCAGTACGAACGTGTCTCCGGCGGCTTGGCGTCGGGAGTGATCATTACCGGTTTGTTAGCCGCGATTTTGTTCTTTTTGTGGTACAGCATGCTGAAAACGCCGCGGTCGATTCCCGACTCGTTTGTGGCGTTTGCCGGGGAAACGATGAATCCCGAAGGCATCGCTGAAGACGTGGAAGAACCCGGTGTGGAGGAATTCCCTGAGGTTCAAGAGCCTCAGTTGGCCGAGGCATTGGAGTCGGTTGATGTGATCTCGACCGTCCGAGCGAACGACAGTGTCTCGGGTGATGCCGCACAGATGGGAACTGGAAAAGGACTCGGAGATCGGCGGTCCAAGGGACTCGGAGGTGGCGGATCGGACGTAAACGAACCTTGGAAGCGATGGCAGATCATTTATTCGGTCAACACGATGTCCGAATACGCTCAGCAGTTGGACTTCTTCAAGATCGAATTGGCGGGGGCCGAGCGTGTGGGTGAAGCGGTGGTTTACTTGACGAATGTTTCGGGCACACCAAATATTCGGGCCGGTCAGAAGCGATTGGAAAAACGAATTTATTTCTCACACTCGATTCCACAATTGCGCAATTGGGACTTGAACCTTCTGCGGAACGCGAATGTTGCCAATGCGGGCGATCGAATCCCACTTCAGTTCTACCCGACAGAGATTATCAATCGATTGTATCAGTTGGAAACGGAACGAATCGGACAAGACGGCAAGAAGATTCAAAACATCAAAAGCACGATTTTCAACGTGGTCGGGACGCCAGGCAATTACCGGTTCGAATTGTCAAATATTGTGTACTTGAACTGATGGCTATTGCTATTGGCAGGTCATAACTACAATGGGCGGACCGCGTTGGGAGCAAGTGATTGTGTTTGGCGAGAAATCGCGGCAGATGCAAATTTGGGGCGGTTGCGAATTTGGAGTTGGGGTTTACGAGTTCGGGGTCGGGTTGGCACAAGAAGATTGGAATTTCTGGCATGGGTATTTTTGACATTGTTGGCAATATTATCTACGGCGCGATGGGATTGGTCGCGTTATGGGGTGTCTACTGCCTAATCGTGGTTTACTACCGCGTGGCTGAGAAAAAATTCAAGTCGGATGCGTTGCAAGGAGAGTTTTTGCAAGCTATCGAACAACCTTTGTCTCAAGGCGACTTCCGGGCTGCCAGCGAGATTTGCTCGGACGACCCGAGAGCGTTGTGTCAACTTTCGCAATTGGCGGTTGACAATCGGTCGTTGGGTTTCAACAAAGTTCGGCAATTGGTGCAGGACCGATTTCAAAGAGACGTGTTGTCCGATATCGATCACCGCGTTAGCTGGGTGAATTCGGCGATCAAGTCGGCGCCGATGCTTGGTCTGTTAGGGACGGTGCTTGGGATGATGGGTGCGTTTGGAAAATTGGCCGAAAGCAGCCAGGTTGAAGCTTCGCGATTGGCCGAAGACATTATGTTTGCGTTGATCACCACGGCTTTGGGCTTGGCGATTGCGATTCCGTTAATTTTGGCTGTTAATTCGATCAACATCCAGATCAAGAAGATGGAAGAAATGGTCGCAGAAGGTCTCAACTTCTTCTTCGAGATGTTCAAAGAAGCGACGATTCGTTTTCCGTCAAAATAGAGTTCCTTCGCATTAGCTTGCAGAGGAGTTCGATGGTTGTCGTTGGTCAATTTGGGCGAGTTGCAGAAGTCTTGGTGAAACACGATGAGTGATCGAACGGGAAACTCCGGCGCTTTCAAGCCGCGGAAAAGGCCACAGGACGATGAATTGGACATCACACCGATGATCGATATCACGTTTCTGTTGTTGTCTTTTTTTGTCGTCGCGTCGAAAATGCAGGAGCAAGCTCCGCTCCCCTTACCGTATGCCAAACACGGCGAAGCGATCGCCGCCAAAGACGCAGTGATGATCAATATCGCGCAGACGGCTCCCGATGTCGACGCCCAGTTTTATTTGGGACGCGCCATTGAACAAGGCAAAGGGATTTTCGAGACCGATGAGACCTTGGAAGAGCAGATTACTGCATTTGTCGAAAGCGAGTTGTCGCAAAACGACAAGGCGAAGTACATTTTGATTCGGGCGGGCAATCAAGTTCGAATGCGGCACATGAAGCTGGCGAAACAGGCGGCCAACAAAGGGATCCCTGAGGGACGAGAAATTACAATTCAAGCTGCGGTCAACGAAGGGCAGTAGTCGCTATGGCTGGGAGATCGGATCAATGAGCAAGCGTAAAGACATGCCGCCTTCAGGGGGCGGCCACGATGGTGGTGCCAGCGGTGATTTTGACCTCGGACGTCCGCATGATCCGTTTTTTCAAGAAATGGTCGCTCAGCCAGAAACGGCATCGGTTGCATTATCCGGGAAAATCGCGGAGCCAGGAGTCAATCGTTCACCTGGCGAGAACGAACACAAGTACAAACCGATGACTTGGAAGGGCTTCGAAGAAGAGGAACCTATCGAGTCGATGCCTTTTGGGAAACGCGCTCCTCAACCTGAGGCTGAAATGGACATGACACCGATGGTGGACGTGACCTTTCTGTTGCTCATTTTCTTTATGGTCACCGCGTCGTTCAAGCTGCAAAAAGCCATTCAACAGCAGCCGGACTTGAGCGATGATCCAAGCACGGTCGTGACAGAACAAAAAGAGCAAACCGATGCGATCGAAATTTACATTGATGAGAACGACAATTTCACGATGACTTCCACGGATGCAGGGGAAGAGCAAGCGGCAGGCAAGGTTGAGATGTGGCAGAAGTTAGCCAGGATGAAGCAGGACAGCCAAAATGTGAAACGGTTGTTGATCAAGGCCAATGAAAACTGTTCGCATGGGGCGGTTGTCAATGCGTGGGATGCGGGGGCGGACGCCAAGATTTACGAGATCGCCATTTCTGTAGTGACTGGGCCGTAAGTTCTTGGTTGGGGTTTGGGGCTGTGCGAATCAGGTGGAACGAGGTAATCAATGCCAGCGCGTGATTTTATTGAATTCTTGCTCGAAAAAAACGTTCTGACCAAAGACGTGATCGAGAAGATCTCGGCCAAGATTGGCCAGAGCCCAAAAGAGCCCACCGCGCAAGCTGTGGTCACCTACATGGTCAAGAAGAAGTTTGTCACCGCTCAAGTGGGTGAGAAACTACTAACCGAATTCTTGAATGATCCAGGGCAGGATAGCGCGGCCCTGCTGCAATCGGAGTTGCTCAACCCGACCCTCCCTCTCGACGATCGGGCGGCTCCTGTGGATCGCACGGTCTTGGATCAGGGCCAATTCGTGAGCGATCCGACTTCGTTTGTCGAACCGGCCCCGGCTGTGGATTTTGGTCGTCGCGGACGAACACCCGAGCCTGAAGAGGCCATGCCGTGGGGCGGTGCCGCTGCGAGTCCGGCGGGAGCTGCTTCGTCGAATATTTCGACCGCGTTCGCGGGCAAGCGAATCAAAGGCAACCCGTGGCAAGGGGCTTGGTTGTGGATTGGGGCCGGGTTATTCCTATTCTTTTCGACCGTTGCGATTGGTCTGGCACTGTATTTCAATACGCTGTCCGCCGACCAATTGTGGAATCTCGCTGACGATTCGTACAAGAACGGTGGCTTCACGGACGCCAAGGCCAAATTCACAGATTTTCGCAGTCGATTTCCTAACGAAACGAGAGCCAGTTTGGCCAAAGTTCGTTTAACGATGTGTGATTTGTTTATGCCGTATCGCGCTGGAGATTCGATCGCGGTTTTGGAGCAGGCCCAGAAACTGCTGCCAACGATTGAAATGGAAGACGATTTTGACGATGCGCGAGATGAATTGGCGGATATCTTACCAAAGACCGTCATCGGTTTGGCCAAGGCCGCTCAAGTATCAACCGACGTCGAACGAAAGCGAGATCTGTATAACAAATCGCTCGCGGGGATGGCGTTGGTTGAGAATTCAATGTACATCACATCCAGTCAACGATCGGGCGTGATGGTTGGGGGCGATATCGCCGATGCCACGGATGTGATCTCGCAAGTTGCCAGACAATTAAGCACGGAAACTGCGAAGACGGAGGCATTAAACAAAATCAAAGAATTTGTCGCTGCTGGGCAGACCGAATCTGCGTTCCAAACTTATCGGGATTTGGTGATCACTTATCCTGAATTGGAGTCCAAGACGGACGTCAGGGCTGTTCGAACCATGGTGGCGGAACGTGAACAAACCTTGGTCATGAGTTCCGAACTGATGCTGACTCCAGCCGAAAAGGTCGAAGAGCCGGCTGCCGTGTTGTTTGCGACTTTCGCGGGCCAATCGTTAAATGTTTCCGACCAACGAACAGTGCCAGTTGTGGTCAACGGTGCGTTGTATTCGGTTCGTGCCGCGGACGGCCAAGCCTTGTGGCGGCGGTTTGTAGGTTACGAATATGAAAATGTGGTTCCACAACCCGTGCCGGAATCCACACCGGAACAATGGATCGTGTGTTCAGGCCATGACAACGCAATTTTGTGTGTCGAAGCGGCAAGCGGGAACGTCTTGTGGCGAGTCCCCTTGGTGGATCGATTCTTGCCGCCAGTTGCGACGAAGGATTTCTTATACGTTTCCACCACCAATGGAAAAGTACTGAAGCTCGACCTGCGGACCGGCAATGGCATTCGGCAATTGCAGTTGCCACAAGGTGTAACGTCCTCGGTTGGCATCAGTAGCACGGGACAGTACTTGTATCAGGCCGGGAACCAGTGGTATTTGTACGTCCTGGATGCGGAACAAATGTCCTGCAAAGAGGTTTTCCTGTTGAATCATGATGCGGGCACAATTGTTAATCCGCCAAATGTGCAACGCGGGTTGATCTACGTCGCTGAGTCAAAACCGCAGAATTCCAACATTCATATTCTGTCGACATTGCAACGTGGCTGGGGTTTGGAGCGTCCACAACCCAAGTTGACGACCGCTGGTCGGATGTCCAATCCACTCATGACCTACGGTCGGGACGATGTCATCGTGTCGGACGATCTAGGAAATGTCGCAGTATTATCCGCGATTGGGGACGAAGGAGAGCGCCCGGTTGTCCAAGGGATCAATGCCAAGTTTCAGCCGACGGAAGGTGTTGTCCCACGAATGTTGATGGCCCGAGGTGGACATTTCTTTGTGACTGGGATGGGGATTAACCGTTATGCTTTGAGAAAGCAACTTCAGAGTTTTGAAAGTGTTGTTGCTGCCAACCCAACGGATACGTTTATTGCAACGCCTCAATTGGTGGAAGAGTCGCTTTATCATTTGAGACGTCAACGTGGGGCCTCGGCAGCCACCTTGTCGGCCGCGGAGATCGAATCACTACGAACGAACTGGCAAGTGGATCTGGGAGCAGCCCTCGCTGGGCTACCGTTTCAAGTCGATGGCAAGTTTTACGTCGTGACGGGACAAGGCGATCAATTCGAATTTGACCCCAACGGACAACCAGCCGTTTTCAAGACCGCTCTGCGACGAGGGTCGACGACCGGCCAAACGTTTCAGTACACACACACGATTGCCACAGAAACTGGACTGGGCTTGGTAACGGGTCCGGCAACCCGACGGGAACGAATGGGTTTCAATTTGAAGGCCGACACCGAAAACGCCAAATCACGACAATCCACTTGGTCAGACGATTCGCTACCTTTGGCTTGCCCACCGGTTCGTTTCGGTGACAATGCGATCATCAGCTCCAGTTCCGGCGAGATTTTTCTGGTGAGTATGCTCACGGGCAGCCGGACCCCCAGTGGATTCCGACCGGCAGTCGCACCCGGCCAAAAAGTCGAGTGGCTGCCTCCGGTTGTGCTCGATCCGGAAACACTGTTTGCGGTCGATTCCAAGGGACAAGCCTACAAACTAAAGGTTGTCCGAGGCGGATTGGCGAAAGACGCGGAGACTGTTTGGGAAGGAGCATTGGTGATGCGACCTCCTGTACGGGTTCCCGATGGGGTGGCCGTCGTGCGCCGACAAAAACCCGACGCGGATGCCGAACGAACAGCGTCGTTTGATCAGCTCGTATTGATCGACCAAGACTTGACCGACGTTCGGTCGGTGGAGTTACCGGAACTCGTGCGAAACGGTCCCTGGGCCGCTGCGAACGGGGACCTGCTGTTCGAAACGACTGCGGGGAATTGGTTGTTGTACAAGAACGACTTCTCATTGCTCGCGACGATTTCAAATGCACCCTTTGGCGAATTGACCGGCGAACCGGTGGCGGGCGACGGGCAATGGCAAGTGGCTACGAAGAAGGGTTTTGTCGTCACGATCGTTGGCAATGAAGTTCAGGGGCAAGTGGATATGCGACAGGCATTGTTGGCAGGTCCGGTTCGCTTGGGAGAACATTGGGCCGTCACCACTCCTGATGGCGCTCTGTTGTATGTTCCCTCAGCGAAAGTGGGAGAATAGCCCATGAGGGAAACGTACGCTTGGAAAAAGCGACTTCACTTCGCGCTTGCGTTGTCATTTTGTGGCGCAGCTTGGCTGTTATTCGGTGCACCAGAATCGTTGAGCTTTGCCCAAGAGGCAACGCCCGTTCAAGATTCTGGGTACGACTACTTCAAGTACGATTCCCGGCCAATTATCGATCGCGATCCATTTGATCTATTGATCTTCTCGGGCGGGCAGAGCTATGAGATTTTGCCTTTGGGATTGCCGGTTGGGGAACCGTTGCCGCGACGTGGCAAAGCGTTGTTCAAGCTGTTGGAAGAACCGGATGCGACGATCACGTACGCGGCCCCATGGAACATGGTTGCCGAAGTTCGGCCGTTTTCAGGAATTATTCTAGAAGTTGCGAAGCGACTTGAGGCCAAGAACGAGTTGTCGGAAGCCTATCGGTACTACAACTACTTGATGAGTCATCCGATGTTCGAAGGGCGACGACCTCAGATTGATTTGTTTGAAATCATGGTTCGCGACGCGGGGGCTTCGTTGATGGAGAAGTCGTATTGGGACGCGCTGACCTGTTTTGAAGAATTGAAAAGCAAGTTTCCTGGTCGGCGGTTCAACTTGGGACCGGACGTGAAGACGGCCAGCGAAGGAATTCAATTTTGTACCGCGCGGTTGATCGAAGAGAAGTACGAACAAAAATTGTTCCGGCAAGTGCGAGACTTGTTGGCGACGATTTCACAACGGCACGAGCGCGAAACGGCGGAATTGAAGCAACAATGGACGGCGAGAATTCACGAAGACGCGATGCAGCACTTGGATTCATTGAACGAAGCGTTGGCTCAAGGCGATCCGGTTTTGGCTCAGGATCGTCTGCGGGTGATGTTGGATATCGCGCCGGATTTGCCGCAAGCGGTTGAATTGCGCAAGATGATCATCGAAAAATACCCCATGATCATAGTCGGGGTCGATCAGTTGCCTCCGGTTCGCGACCCGCGGATTATCGAATCATGGGCCTCTCGAAGAACAGGGAAGTTGGTTCGCAAACTACTGATGGAGTTTGTGCGACAGGACGAAGACGGCGGCGTCTATCGCTTCGATCTCGGAAGCGTTGATGCGATCGGCGAAGAAGGTCGCGATTACCGGTTTCGCTTGCGAATGGATGATCCGGAGGCGCCGGTACTGAGTTCGGCGCAATTGGCTCAGATGTTGGATCAAGTCGCCACACCGGGCCACAATTACTTTCATCCGGTGTGGGCTCGAGCCCTTCAATCGGTCGAAGTCGAAGATCCGGAGCGAATTCGGTTTCGCCTGAATCATCCTTATCTCTTGCCAACGGCATTGTTGCAAGTTCCATTCCTTCCTACGGATCGCGAAGGGAGCGACGGGCCCTATCATGTCCTGCGCGTGGAGCCTGAACGAGTCTTGTATGGGCCAAATACCCAAGAAGTAAAGCAAGACAGCGAGTCGCTTCGGAACCAGCCATTGTTGGTTGAGAAGTTGCAGCTGGATCCCACGCGGGGTACCGAACTTTTGATGTCCGGTTCAATTGATGTATTGGACCGGGTGTTCCCCGGCGAGTTATTGAGATTGCAACAGGCTGCGGGCGTCGAGGTGCGACGGTATCAGATTCCATCGGTGCATTGGTTGATACCCAACCCGCGGAACGATTGGACCAAGAACCAGGCGTTTCGCCGCGGACTGCTGTATGCGATCGACCGTGAAAAATTGGTCCGGCAAATCCTGACGAATGATCAAGAACTGGACGGTTATCAAGTGATCAGCGGGCCTTTCCCAGTGGGGATGGATGAAAGCGATCCCCTGATGTACGCGAATAATTTCAAGATCCGCCCAGTCCCTTACAGTCAAGATTTGGGTGCGGTGTTTGTGCAAATGGCGGCCAGTCAAATTCAGGCGTTGAATCGTCGAGTTGCGGAAGCCAAGATTCGTGCGGCGGTCGCGCGGGGTGAGATGACGGAAACCGAGGCTGCTTTACAAACATCACAACTTGGCCCAGATCCCGCTGAGGTAAACCCAGCCGACGTTGCGAAAGACAACAACGCTGAAGATCAAACACCTCCGCCCGTTGCGGAACTACCCAAGCCACCTGAGTTGATTTTGGCGTATCCCAAAGGCGCACAGCCAGAGACTATCTGTGGCTTTGTGGCTCGAAATTGGGGTGCCATCGGCATCAAGGTCAAATTACGCGAGCTTCCTGAAGGCTTGGTGATGCCACCGGACAATGATTACGATTTTGTGTTTGTGGAATGTACCATGCAAGAACCACTCGTTGATGCCCGGCGCATTTTTGGACGAACAGGCTTGGTCAAGGAGATCAACTCTTCGGTCGAACATGCCTTGGACCGGATCGATCGAGTCCGCAACTGGCAGGGAGCAGGGTCGGCACTGCGGAACTTGCACGAAAAGGTCCACAACGACACGACGATTCTGCCATTGTGGCAAGTACCGCAATATTACGCGTTTCGTTCGGACGTTCGCAATGTCGGATTCGATTTGAACACGCTTTATCAAAACGTCGATCAGTGGCGAATCGAGTTGGAGTAGCTACCGTCACTAGACGGTGGATGATTTGGTTGACAACCAGGTCCTACTTCGACGCGTTTGATGCAAGGAAATTTATTGTGCATTTGGGAACTCAACTCAACGAACAAACTCGCCTTCCGAGCCTGTGGACTCTGTTGGTCTTGGTGTTGTCCGTTGGAACGATTCTGGGCTGCGGTGGTGCCAGCCAAAACGAGACAGCGACTCCAACGGCCGAAGAAAAGGCGGCGGTCACGCCGGTCGCCAATACCGGAGGCGACGTTGGTCTTCCCTGGAACTTCCGTCCGTATCAAGTAAAAGTTTGGTTTGTCGTGGACGAACAACCACGTTGGACGGCACCGGTTCTCGAACGTGTTTGTCGAGAAACAACGACGCAGTTGGGTTTGATTGAACCTTCCGCCTGGCGGATTTCGGCCGAAGCAGTACCGACCAAATGGCGAGAAGTGCTGGGCCATGGTCTCTCAAGCTCCGCCGAGTTACCGGTGACGTTATACGATGAGTTGTCGGGGACCGATAAGTTGGTCATCGTTCGGGTCAACGATGTCGGAGCGGGCCTCGAGTTTACGGTAACGGAACTAGACGTCGTGGGTTGGTCATTGGGACCTAACTTTAACCATTCCTTGTCGGAAATGGGCCAGTTGGTTGGGAGTGTTTCGGACACCATTGCGAAAGCGTTTCGACCGGTCGTTCGTCTGGAGCACAGCGAGGGGGATATCGTCACCGCTCGAGTTCGTGCGCATGGCTTGATGGTCAAGCTTGAAAATAACGAGGCTGCTGAAGAAGGAACTGAGCCAACGTTGGTACCAAACAAATCAAGCCCATGTTGGATCGAGACCGGCGAAGTATTCGAACCGATTGTTCGTCAATCGAATCGCCAGCGAAAATTCGAGCTGAAAGATGTGGAAGCGCTCGAGTTCACGTTACTGGTTCAGCAAGAGGTTACGGAAGGTCCGTATGTCCGGGCGAAGATTGTTTCTGTTAATCGAGCGGAAGCGGCACTCGGACGGAAGAAGGGACGCAATACGGAAAAGTTGGGGATTGTTGTCCGTACGCCGCCCGGCCAAACCAAAATCCGGCTGTTCACGATGCGAGGGTCCAGCCGGGCCGACCTCCAAGAGTTTCCGCTCAATGGCTACCAAATTTATAGCCGGTCGATCTACGGCACGGAGGACTCGCTGGAATATCTGGGCAAAACGAATTGGGACGGGGTGATTGAAATTTCGCCGGGCGGGACCGAACGGGTGCGACTGTTATTGGTAAAAAATGGCGAGCGAAATTTGGCTCGATTGCCCGTCATGCCGGGGTACAAGCCGATTATGGAAAAAATGCTGCCGGACGACGAAGATCGAATTATCGCCGAAGGTGTCGTCTCTGGCTTGAAGAGCGAAACACTCGATTTGTGGGCGCGACGGCAGGTCTTGAAGGAACGAATTCGGATGGCCTTGGAGAAGAATGAGTTTGCCATCGCCAACCGCTATTACGAACTCTATCGTCAAATGCTCAGTATCAACCAGTGGAACGATTTGTTGGCGGAATACGAGCGGCGTCTAACTTCATCGGAAAAACGCCAACAGACCAAGATTTCGGCAATGTTCAAGGAACTTACCGATTTCTCACAGAAAGAATTTAAATTGGCGGACGACACCGAAGTTCAAGACATGATGTTAAAAGCAAGACAACAGCGAGTCGGTGAATAACGGACGTCCTTAAAGGGCAGCTACCAACCGACAGCATTCGAATCTGGGCTTCGTTTTGCTCCCTAGTGTTTTATCACCATTCTATTTTGGTTGGTCTGGTAAAGGTGTCAGGAGTGAATGGCACTGCCGCCTGGTATCAGGGGACTTAGGTCACGCAGCGACGATGAGAAGTAGCTTCGCCTGCGCGCGGGGCTTTGTCAACAAGGCGAGTAGTTTCGGCCTGCGTTTGTTGGCTCGGG
>JBGSJV010000012.1:0-16585 GCA_041741535.1 Pirellulaceae bacterium | reverse complement strand
TGCCTACCCAAATTGCTCAAACAAACAAAAAAGGAAACCGATCACGATGTCTAAAAACTAAATCAATAACATGATTTTCGAAAAACTCTTTCGAAAATCGTACCGATCATCCAGTCACACCCTTTTTCAGCACCCTGCTAGTGAATTTCTGTCATCGCAATTTTGACTGCGAGAGAGTCGAAGCATCTGCAACGCGAACTTGATTGTTGGCAAGTCTTAACCAAGCTTATGGTTTTTCTCGCGGATGAAAGAGGATAGAACAAAGGCTGGGGACTTCGAACGCCAATCATTCCCGCGGAAAGCTAGTTCCATGAATCCTGCGAGCAATTTCACCGTGTTGGTTCGCCGCTTGGCAATGGTTGATCGATCGACCCGGCTTTGCCCAGCCTCTCGACGACAAAACGCCCGAGGCCGATTCCCTCGCCTCTTGGTGGCGATCATCGGTCTCGCTGGACTCGTGACGACCACCGAAAACGTGTCTGCCCAGATTCGCGACGAATCCACCTCGGCAAATCGCTTTTTCACCACACGTGAGGAAGCGAAACAATTGCCGCTGCCCAAAGAAGACGCCGTCTTTCAGTTTGCAATCTTCGGTGATCGCACGGGTGGGGTTCCCGAAGGACTCCAAGTTTTGGAACAAGCGGTGGTCGATACCAATTTGATGGATCCCGACTTGGTCATGACGGTTGGAGATTTGGTTCAAGGCTACAATCAGACCCCGCAATGGCTGGTGCAAAAGGATGAATTCCAAGCCATCATGGACCGACTCGAAATGGATTGGTTTCCGGTCGCGGGTAACCACGACGTCTATTGGCAACGCCAAGATCCGAACAAACCGGCCGGTCAACATGAGAAAAACTATGAAGAGCACTTCGGTCCACTATGGTACAGCTTCAAACACAAGAATGCCGGCTTTTTGGTCCTGTTCTCGGACGAGGGGAATCCGGAAACCAACGAGAAAGGGATTAACGATCCTTTGCTTCAAATGATGAGCCAACGTCAATTGGACTTCGTGAAGCGAGCATTGGAGCAGCTGAAGGAGCAGAAGCACGTATTCGTGTTCCTACATCACCCCCGGTGGATCGGCGGCAACTACGAAGGATGCAACTGGGATAAAGTGCATGAGACCTTGGTGGCGGCCGGCAATGTCTCGGCGGTCTTTGCCGGGCACATTCACCGCATGCGATATGATGGCAAACGAGATGGGATTGAATATTATGCCTTGGCCACGACGGGCGGGAACCTTTCGGTCGATTTCCCCGCGGCCGGCTTCCTTCATCACTTCAACGTGGTGACGGTGCACGAAGATCGTTTTCAAGTCGCAACGATTCCGGTCGGTGGCGTGATCGATCCCAAGACTTTTACCCAAGACTACCTGCGTGAACTAGAAACGCTGCGTTACCTAACACCTCGCATCGTCAAGTCTTTGGGATTGACTCCCGATGGGCGTGTTTCCGGTGTCCTGGAGTTAGCCATCGACAATCCGTTGGCGCACCCGATCGACGTCTCGCTGACCGCCAACATCTCAGCGGATTGGCAGGTGTCACCGGACCACCAACATGTCGTCGTCGCGGCGGGCCAAACCCAGTCGATGTCGTTCCGCTTCTTGCGAGAGCTTCCATTAGAATCTGGCGCACCGGTCCTCGATCCTTGGTCCGATTTCCAATTGCCGACACTTTCTTTAGAAGCGGATTTGCTCAAAGAAGACGTTCGCCTGCGCGTCCCCGGCAAAGAGATCAACGCCAGTATGACTTTGGGCGAAGTCCCCGCAAATTTCTTCACCGCCGCGCCCGACCGCGCTTTCTCGTTCCAAAAAAATGAGAGCGCGGACACGGCCGGGATTCGTATTGAACACGCTGCTTATCAACTGCCCCAAGGCCCCTTCACCTTGGAAGCCTGGGTCAAGTCCACCTCGAACGAAGGCAGCCAGGGAATCGTCGCCAAAACCCAGTCTTCCGAATACGCTCTGTTTGCGCATCAAGGGCGACCATCCTTCGATGTTCACTTGAACGGCAGTTACGTGACGGCTCGCGCGACCACCGAACTACCGTTGAACCAATGGGTTCATGTGGCGGGCGTGTACGATGGGCAACAAGTCGTGTTGTTTGTCGATGGGCAAGCGGTGACGACGACGCCGGGAAATGGCGTACGCACGGAGAATCAACTGCCACTTTGGATCGCTGCTGATCCCGATGGACAAGGCCTGGCAACGCGTCCGTTTCTGGGTTTGGTCGACGAGGTCCGGCTCTCGACTGGAGTCCGCTACGCCGCGCCGTTTCAACCCGCGATCAAACACACTCCGGATCCCGACACCCTGTTGTTGTTCCACATGGATCAGACCATCGGTCCGTTTTGGGTCGACCACGGCTCGCGCGGTGTGTTGGGGCGAAGTCTACGTCGCCCGGGCGATTGGGTCGAACGTAACTGATGTTCCTGTTGGTTTGTTTTTGCAACCCCTACCGGAGTCGGCCCGGAAATCGCGGACCGCGGTCGCGCGTTAGACCTTGCCGGATCACTACAAGCGGGCGAAGTTAAATGGCTTCTCCGGGCCTGACGCCACCAGTCGGCAAAATCGGTTGTATGGATATGTGCGGGAATGTCGATCGCTTCCACGAGTGAATGCACGCGTTTCTCGCGGCTTGGCTGTTCCAAACGGGCCAAGCGAACGACGGACCCGATGCGATCAAAACTTTCACGCGTCGAAAGCTTTTAGACTTGCCGAGGGATAGACCGATGAGATTGACCAGAACTACGTTGGCTTTGGGACTTGCATGTTCGTTGAATAGTTCCTTATTGGCATCGGCTCCCTGTGATTCAGGAATTGAAAAAACCGGGGCGCGGCCTGTAGTGACCGCACCCATTGCCCAGCGGCCCGCATCACGTGCCCACGACGGGAGAATGAACCAAGATGCACCAGCCAGCCGTTTGCCCATCGAGCAATCGGCGAACTACAGGCCCGCATCGGGCTACGACCATACCGAACTTCCGATTTGCGATACCTACTTTGGGAGCAGCGCGTGTGATAGCCTGTTCAGCTACCAATCGCTTTCCAAATCTCAGCCCGACCAGTGGCATCTGCTACCCCAATCGCCTAACGGTTGGAATGTGGGCGGCTTCAGTAGCATTGGTTATCACACGGACGGTATCGGTTCCTCGTTATATATTTTGCCCAATCGAGTTCATCTCGAACAACAATGGTTCCACGCCGAGAAGATCGCCGACGGACGGCATGGCCTGGGTTTCGGTGGCCGTGTTGATTACCTCTATGGCAGCAACGGCCAGTTCTTTCAAGCGGTGGGAATTGGCAGTAATCACTGGGACAACTCGTTCGACAATGGGTTTCCTTACGGCCATGCCGTTCCTCAAGCGTATGGTGAGGCGGCCTACGGTGATTTTTCGGTCAAGGTTGGCTACTTCCTCAAGATCACGGGCTTCGAATCCATTCAAGCGAGCAAGAACTTCTTCAATAGTCGGACCCTTAGTTTTGCGAACATGCCATTCAGCCACTCTGGGGCACTGACCGAATATCGCGTGAACGAAGACACCACGTTGCTCAACGGGTACATCATGGGCTTGAGCACGGCGTTTGAGGATGGCGGTGATGCCTACATCGGTGGCATCTCACACAATTTGAACGACTGCTCGAACATCACATACACCACGGTTCTGGGTCGTTTGTATCAAGACTTCGGCGGTTTTGGCGTGGGAGAGAACGGCCAGGTTCACAGCGTGATTTTGTCCAACACCCTGACGGAGCGATTAGCGTTTGTCAACGAAACCAACCTCGTGCATGTGAATGTGAGTACTGGGGGAGCGGGAGAGATTGTTTCGAACACCAGTTACTTCTTTTATGATTTGAGTGAACGCCTCGCGTTGGGCAGTCGATCGGAGTACTTTCATGTCACCGATGTATTTGATGAATCGTCGGACATCTTTAGTCAGACGTTGGGCGTCAACGTCAAACCGTCGACCAATCTCTCGATTCGTCCCGAAATCCGCTGGGTGTTTGACCGAGCGCCCTTAGGAATCAACGACGGCGGCGACACCAGCAACACCGTCTTCGGCATCGACGCCATCTTCGTCTTCTAAACCGTGCGGTTAGGTTTCGAACGGGAATGGTTCGTGTGCGAGAAATAAAGGGCCCGCAGCGCCTCGAAGTGGCCCGGCCTCAGATGGAACTGGTGGTAACACGAAGGCCCAACGGGCCGACACAATGTCCACGCGCCAGAAGATGGCAGATGCGGGAATTGGATCGGCCCGTCAGGCCTTCACTAATTTCTGTTTGCGACCAACCGGTGGCTCACACCACCAGCAGCAGCGGTTACGTCAGCCCGTCGGTTATAAGACGAATACCGCCGATTTAGCTGATTGCGTTGAATTCGGCTCGGCGTCGCCCCAATTGTTCTTGGAGTCGTTGCACGATGCTCGAGTGCATTTGGCTAACGCGGCTTTCGCTGAGATCCAGCGTCGCGCCGATCTCTTTCATCGTCAGCTCTTCATAGTAATACAGGATGATGATCAGTCGCTCGTTTTTGTTGAGGCCTTTCGTCACCAGCCGCATGATGTCGGACTTGGCCACGCGGCGCGTTGGATCTTCCCCTCGTTTGTCTTCGAGGATATCGACCTCGCGAACGTCTTTGTAGCTGTCTGTCTCGTAGTACTTCTTATCCAGGCTCACCAAATTGGCGGCGCTGGCTTCGAGCTTCATCTTTTCTAGTTCGACGATGCTCAGTCCCATGTACTCGGACAACTCGGCCATACTGGGTGCTCGTCCGAGACGGATTTCCAGTTGCTTGTTGGCTTCATTGAGTTTGCTGGCTTTGGAGCGAACCAACCGCGGCACCCAGTCCATGGTTCGTAGTTCATCCAACATGGCACCGCGAATTCGCGGCACGCAATAGGTTTCAAACTTGACGCCCCGGTTCATGTCGTACGCGTCGATGGCGTCCATCAAGCCAAAAACGCCTGCGGAAACCAAATCGTCCAGTTCGACACCGTCCGGTAGTCGTTGCCAGATTCGTTCGCCATTGTATTTGACGAGTGGGAAGTACCGTTCGATCAGGGTATTTCGCAGTTGCTCGTTGGCGGGGTCGGCCTTGTATCGTTTCCAAACGTCTTGGATATCTTCCGCGGCAGTTGCGGTGGTCGCCATGCAATCCTCCGTGACAGGCTTCAACCGGACGGTAAAGTCCAATCGAATCGAGTTTACTCTTCCGTGATCATGTTCCCGTGGATCCGACTATCAACTGCCGGAAGCCGTCGGTGACGACGACTTTAACGTCTCGCGCATCGCCAACTCACGCCGCAGGGAACCAGTAACCGATTCCACTACCACATGGGTTGCCAAGTTGCCAATCAACCAACCAAGGAATGCAAATACCGCCAAGTACAAGACCGACGTGACAATCGCCGTCCCCGCGTCAATTCCATGCAACGAGGATCGTACAATTGTCGCGACGAAGGCAATCAAGCCCAGCGTCCCAGCGTATGGCGCACCCATCGCGATAACTCGCGTTGTTGGTAAATTCCGATTCGTATCCACCCAAGGATCGTTCTCCCAAGGCGATCATTCTCGGCTCGACCTAGCGTTGAACCACGCCAACGGCAAGCTCGACAGAATCATCTATTCCCGGGGAGAAATCTCCTCTTCGACTATCGGCAACCGCTTCGGCGAAAGTTAACGGCAAATGAAGTGAATTTGCGAACTTGCTGAAACATGCTGTCATAGTCACCCCTACAACCCGTACCATCCTCCAAGTTCGAGCAGCCTAGGGGGCCACTGCTTGATACTTGATAGCAGCTACGTTCCTGTAGTGCTAAAATTGACTCAGACAACGTCGCACGAACGGACGCCATGCGGCAACCGCTTCGGCGTCCAACTTTGCCAGCTTTGCATGCTGGTCCGACAAACCAACCTTGACCGCACCCCGGACATACGAGCTGGAAGTCGCCCCCAAGTCCTGCGGCCGAAAGCCGAGAAAACGTTGGCACGACAAAAGCAATCGTTCGCGCCCACCGTCGATCGGTGGCACAAACAACAGGCCAATTCGTGACTGCATTTCGTGACGACGTCCGACCAATGTCTTGATCTGACGATATGTCTTTATCAAACTTGCCGGTGTGGTGTCCAGCACAAAAATTAGGTGAGGCGTTCCGGTCAATCGTTCCAGTTGAATTTCATCGGTTGCGGTCGCCGCGACAAAAGCCTTGGGTCGCATCGTCCCGTCATCTGCCATGTGCAATCGCTCGGCCATCTGTGACATCGTCTCCCAGCCCATCTCGCCCAAGACCTGTTCGCAGGCCCGCGTCATGGCTCGCAAATCGAAACCAACCGTACATGTGTGCAACAGCCATTGCACCGTAGGCCGGTGCTGGTTCGGTTGGTATTTTTGCACCATCCGCTGCAAGAGAACCGCTTGTTCGTTCATAAGTAGAAATCAAACTCCCGAAGAAGCGGAAACCAACTCGATCTCGCCCAAGAACCATGCCGCCACATCCGGTTGAGCCACACCCAAATCGTCAGGCACGTTTTGCCCATTGGTCCAATATCGCCAAGGGATCGAACATTTGCGTAAAAACGGATACACGTTGGCCAGCGTTTGACATTCATCCACTTTGGTCAACACCAATGAGGTGGCAACCTGGCCGACCCCGTTCTGATGTGCCGCGACCGCTGCTTCCATCGTGCGTTGATCACTCGATGCGCTGACCGTGATCAACAAATGATCCAAATTGGCCGCTGCCAAGGTTCGGTGCATGGTTTCAATCCGTTGTCGATCTCGCGGGCTACGACCGACCGTATCGATCAACACCAGGTCAAAGTCTGCGAATTGCTCGATTGCCGACCGCATTTCTTCCGGGTTCCGCACCACGGCCAATGGCAGGTCCATGATGCCCGCATAAGCTTGCAATTGATCGATGGCTGCCACGCGAAACGTGTCGACAGTGATCAACCCGACGCGTTGTCCTAATCTTAAGTGAAAGTCCGCAGCTAATTTGGCAATGGTGGTGGTCTTGCCCACACCCGTGGGACCGACCAACGCCACTCGACTACAGTGACCAGGTTGAAGTTTGATTCCGCCACCCAAGTTCAAGCGACTGGCGACGTGTCGAGCCACGGCGCTCCAATGTTGGGAAGCCTCTTGCCCAACGGCGCCGATGGTCTCGCGTAAATCGGCAGTTAGCACAGCGATGGCTTCGGCGGATGCCCCCCAGTGGTGCAAGTCCTCGCCCAGGTCGCTCCAGAATTGTTCCAAACTTGCGAAGTTCGTAGGCGAATGGTCCGCAGGTCGCTCGTCGAGTGATTCATCCAGCAAGAACTGAGAAAAGCGATCGGGAACCGTTGGATCGGTTCCGGCAACGACTTCCCATTGCGAACGATCCCACCACCGCCATGGGCTGGGTTGCAATCGCCGAGTATGCAGCACCGAAGCATCAGGGCCCAGTTCTTGCGAAATCAACTGCATGGCTTCCGACAATGATCGGACGCGATACGTTTTGGTTTCCACGGCTGCTTTGTACCTTTCTTTCTACGACCCTACAGCATGACATTGCCGACCGACTCGACCTTGGTATCACGAGTGATTTCGTTGTAACTCAAGAGAACTAGTCGCGGCAAATACGCGCTAGTCAGGTGGCGGGCCAAGGCTCGGACTTGAGGGTTAACCAATACGATGGCCGGGTAACCAACTCGCCGCAACTTTTCCGTTTCGGCGTGAATGGCGTCGCACACTCGTTGCACGTCATTTGGTTTCATACGTACAAAGATGCCCCGCTCGCTATGATCGACGTTGGCCGCAATCCGATCCTCGAGGGCCGGATCGAGCGTCACCACACGTAAGGTGTTCTTCGAGTCGCAATAACGTTGGCACAATGTTCGGGCCAAGCGATGCCGGACGAATTCGGTCAATAAGATGGGATCTTTGGTCTTGGTTGCGTAGTCGCCCAAGGTTTCCAAAATAAGACTCAATTGACGAATCGAAACTTCTTCGCGCAACAAATGTTGCAAGACCTGTTGGACCTCCCCGACCTTCATCACACCGGGCACCAATTCGTCGACCACGGCTGGCGAGCCTTTCTTGGCTTGATCCAAAAGCTCTTTGGTTGCATCGCGGGTCAGAATATCGTCGGCGTGTTGCCGCACGACTTCCTGCAAGTGGGTCGCCAGTACTGCGGCTGGTTCGGCGGGTGTGTACTTGAGCATGTACGCACGTTCGCGGAGTGTGGGATCGATCCATTTGGCTCGTTGACCAAAAGCCGGTTCAACCGTGTCGATCCCGTGTAGCTCGCCTGTCGCCATACCGGAGTCGATGGCCAACAAGCGATCGGGATAAACTTCCCCCTCGGCTACTGGATTATTTGAAATTTTGATGCGGTATTGGTTCTCTTCCAGAGTCACGTTGTCGCGAATCCGAACCTTGGGCAGGATAATTCCAATCTCGGCCGCGACGCTATGACGAACGCTGGTAATTCGCGACAACAGATCCCCGCCTCGGTTGGGATCTGCCAACCGAATCAGCCCATAACCGATTTCCAGTTCCATGGGCTCGACCACCAAGAAGTCTTCAATCTTCTCCTCAGGTTTGACGGATGCCGCCTTCCGTCGTTCTTCCAGATCTTTTTGATTCGCAGCGGTCGCCTGGTTCTTGCGCATGGTCCACGCCAAGCCAACGCAACAGCCACCGATGGTGAGCAACGGTACCGCGGGGAGATTGGTAAACACCAAAATTCCCATGAACCCACCCGCCACCAACAACGCTTCGGGCCGAGAAAAAAGTTGGTTCATGACCTCGGCAGGCAAGTTGGTGGACTTGGTGCTTCGAGTAACCAGCAAACCAGCGGCCAAAGAAATCAAGAAGGCGGGAACTTGCGACACCAACCCGTCGCCAATCGTTAATTTTGTAAAGATCTCCGCGCTCTCGGTCATGTCCATGCCGCTGAGCATACCAATCGCAAACCCGCCGACGATATTGATGACCGTGATGATGATGCCCGCAATGGCATCACCACGAACAAACTTGCTGGCACCGTCCATGGCTCCAAAGAAGTCCGCCTGTTCGGAGATCGCCGCACGCCGCGCTTGGGCTTCATGTTCATTGATGATCCCAGCGCCCAAGTCGGCATCAATCGCCATTTGCTTGCCCGGCATCCCGTCCAAAGCAAACCGAGCCGCCACTTCACTGATCCGCGTCGCACCCTTGGTGATCACGACAAATTGGATCAAGACAATGATCGCAAAGATGATGATCCCCACGATCAGTTGGTCGCCCGCCACAAACTCGCCAAACTTTTCGATGACCGTACCGGCCGCGCCCATGTCGCCTTCCGCGCCGTTGGTCAAAATCAAACGCGTCGTGGCCACGTTGAGCACCAAACGTCCCAACGTGGTTGCTAGCAGCAAAGAAGGGAATATGTTGAACTCCATCGGAGCTCGCACATAGATCGTCGTTAGCAAGATGATCACGGAGACCGTGATGTTGATCGCCAACAGCAGGTCCATGATGAGCGGTGGCAGCGGAATCAAGATCACCAACAGCGAGCCGATCAAGGCCACTGGCAGCACTAACGCAGGAATTCGTTGGAGAAATGCGTACATAAAACGATCAAGATCCCGTTGAGGACGGACCATCGGCGACGGTCACAAGCGGATATCCTTAACGAAATCCGTCGGCAAGGTCCAGATCGACCCAACCGCTAGCAGCGAAAACTTGAGCAAGAACAGGGCATTAAGCAGCAAAAATGGCAACGATGTGGAATTGATTCGCTAGCACAGTGCGCAATACCCGAGGCAGGACGAGCCCGCTGGGTCCTGGCCATCAGGGGTGCCCACAGCGTGACATGCGGGGATTATAATGGGACGGCCAGAACCGAACTAAACTTGGTTTTGCTACCGCGTCCCCCTGCCGCATGCTGAAGTCCCGCCTCCATGAACACTTCCTGCCCACATCGCTTGCTCAACAACCGTCTGCTGAATTTTTTGGGGGCCTGGCTCTTGCTCACCGCCACGGTACTCGGGCAGGCCCAGCCTGATCAACTGGCCAAACAAGATGGCTCCACCAAACAAGACCAACCCGAGGAATTGACTCGGCCGGTATTTACGCCGGCGCAGTTGGAGTTCTTTGAAACCCAGGTTCGACCTCTCCTCGTCAAGCATTGTTACGAGTGTCACGATCCGACCAATGGGGAGCCGGGTGGTAACCTAAGTTTGGCCTCGCGAACGGATCTATTGGCCGGTGGCGATAGTGGCCCGGCCATCAATCCGGGTGATCCGATCCATAGCTTGCTGATCGAGGCCGTTCGGCATGGTCCTCGCTTCCAGATGCCGCCCGATGAAAAACTGCCTTTGGAAGACATCGCCATCTTGATGAAGTGGATCGAAGAGAAGGCTCCGTGGCCGGCCGAGTCGGACCAGCGTTCCCACGAAACCGAAGTATTTGATTTGGCGGCTCGGCGCGAATTGCATTGGGCCTGGCATGCTCCGGTCCGAGCGGCCGACCCAGTCGTCCAACGCGCGACTTGGCCCAACAACTCGATCGATCGCTTTATCCTGCAGCGCTTGGAAGCCTCTGAACTTCAACCCGCACCCGATGCGACTAGCTTCACTTGGCTGCGGCGCGTGTATCTGGATCTGATTGGCTTGCCGCCAACCGCCGAACAGGCTCAACAATTTGAACAAGCGTGGAACACAGCCTTGAAGGTCGCCTTGGATACGGCCGACTCGAACCCAGGCACGGCGGGCGAACCGGCCGCCCTTCGACAACTCAAAGCAGCGACGGTGGATCAGTTATTGTCCGATCCCGCGTTTGGCGAACATTGGGCTCGGCATTGGCTGGATTTGGTGCGATATGCCGAAACCTGTGGACACGAATTTGATTTTCCTTTGCCGGGTACGTTCGAGTATCGCGATTACGTGATTCGTGCGTTGAATCAGGACGTACCGTACAACCAATGGGTCATGGAACATTTGGCGGGTGACCTTTTGCCACAACCCCGATTAAACCCTGACGCGGGATTTAACGAATCGGTCCTTGGGACAATGTTCTGGTACTTGCACGAAGCCACTCACGCGCCCGTTGATGTGCGCGGCGACCAAGCGGGACGGGTCGATAATCAAATTGATGTGTTCGGCAAAACGTTCTTGGGACTGACCGTCGCCTGTGCCCGTTGCCATGATCACAAGTTCGATGCCATCAGCGCTCGTGACTATTACGCCTTGTTTGGTATCGTCAAAAGCGCCCGACGCGATGTGGCGGTGATCGATAACGACGGGGTCCAACGCGAGTTCGTCCGTCAATTCGAGTTGAAGCAGACCAAAGCGGCGGAACTAATGCAGCGAGATTGGGAGGTCATGCAACGTTGGTTGATGGATCCTGCTGCGGATTCCCAGTTGGTTCTCGAGCAGTTTCTTACAGACCCGCCTGGAGTCTCGCTCGGAATTCCTTCGGCGGCCATGGGTCATCCGTTGCACTTCCTGCACTCGTACGCCAATCGGCCCGCCGACCAAACGTTGGCGGAATGGTGGGCGAGTTTTCGTGAACGGGTATTATCCCAAGCCGCCGCCGCTGAAAAATTTCGCGCGACGGCCACTCTGTTGGCCGATTTCTCGGACGACACTCGGAACGAATGGTGGGCTGCTGGATGGGCCTTCGACAATCGGGGTTCCGCTTGGCGTCCAGCTTTTCTGCAACCAAGCGCTGATGCGACTTCATCGAGTTGGATGCCCCAACGACCAGGCACGATCGATAGTGGCATTCGAGCAAAAAATCTGGCAGGCACGTTGCGGTCGCCAACGTTTCGACTGGAGGCGGATCGAATTCACGTCCGAGGACGTGGTGAAAACGCAAAGCTGCGTTTGGTTGTGGATGGCTACCAAATGAATATTCATCAGGATTTGCTGTTCTCGCAAACGATCCTCTCGATCAACTCTGCCGAGAATGCGTGGTTCACGATGCATGGCGACCTTGGCAAATACGTCGGGCACGAAGTTTACTTGGAGTTGATCGATGAAGGGGAAGGTTCCGTGGCGGTTTCGGAGATTTGGCAAGGTGGAGAACACCCGGCGTTAGCCCCACATCCGCTGGTGGTGGAATGGTGCCAAACGACCGAGAAGTTGGACAGTGTGAAATCTCTGGTCGACAAAACGACGGAATGGCTGCGAGCCGCGAACGACGATTCTAGCACATCTTCCGCGACAGAATCGCAGATTCGGCACTGGGCTTATGAATGGTGCCTCGCTGCCGATTCCGAGAGCCATGACTTGGATCTGACATCTTCCCAGGTGGAGTGGAGCGACCTCAATCTCCAAACCGCCAAGTTGCCGATTCCTCCGGTCTCGTCCCGAAAAGTGTATGTCGCGACACCCAGCGAGGGCGTGGACCATGAACTCTACATCCGCGGTAACTCCAAGAATCGCGGCGAGGTTGTTCCGCGCGGAACGTTAGAGGCCTTGCGGCAATCCCTGCGGCCTGCAGGGGCTCTGACGCCGACGTCAGTAACCCGAGAAGAGCCGTCGGGGCGTTTGGACTTCGCACGAGATATCGCCTCACCCAACAATCCACTGACCGCGCGGGTGATGGTCAATCGGATTTGGTTGCACTTGCTGGGCGAAGGTTTGGTGCCAACACCCGACGACTTTGGATTCAATGGCACACCTCCAACTCATCCGGAATTGCTGGATCATTTGGCATTGGAGTTTATCGATCACGGCTGGTCGATCAAACAAATAATCCGCGAGATCGTCTTGTCGCGAACCTATGGACAGGCGGTGACATCCGAGGCCCTGGCATTGGAACGCGACGCGGGCAATCAACGGTACCATAGCGCGCGTGTGCGACGTTTATCCGGCGAGGTGTTGCGAGATTCGATGCTGCAAATCAGCGGTCGGTTGGATCGCAAGCAGTTCGGCCCGAGCGTTCCAGCTTATGTTTCCGATTTGATGCAAGGTCGCGGTCGTCCGGCGTCCGGGCCCTTAGACGGACAGGGACGGCGTAGTATCTACATCGAGATTCGCCGCAACTTCCTTAGTCCATGGATGTTGGTGTTTGACACGCCGGCTCCCTTTTCGACCATGGGCAAACGCAGCCGTTCCAATGTTCCCGCCCAAGCCTTGGCGCTTTTGAACGACCCGTTGGTCAACGAATTAGCAGCCCACTGGGCCAAGCAGACCCTCGCGCTGCCCGGCGACGATAATCAACGCTTGCAGCACATGTTTTGGTCGGCCTTGGGTCGCCCGATGACCTCAAACGAACAAGCAGTAATGCAGGAGTTCTTGAAAACACAAACGGCAACATCTGCCGACGGTGCCATAGAAACTTGGACTCGAATCGCTCACGCGATTTTTAACCTGAAAGAGTTTGCGTTCGTGAATTGATCCGAAGTTGGGGGCCCTTCACGTCCTGGCGAACTTAGCGACGGGCAACCGTTTGCGAGTTGTAAACTTGTCGAATGTTTGCTGCAAGTCGCATGGAAAACCCACTGGATTGGAAAGATCTCGTGGCTTACTCAGCGGCTCGCGTCTCACCACGCGACGACTTGGCGAACGCACCACAACCGTTGGCCAGTGTCACAGCCGTTGCCCGACGGTGGTCTGGTGAAGGTCGCGCGATCCGCCCCCAACAGTGGTCGATCCAGAATCACAACAAAACCTCAGGCCCACTTCCCTTACAAGAAACCAAATGACAAATCAGCAGAATGTCGGATCATTCGATGTGAAACAGACCATCAGGGACGAGATTGCCGAACTGTACCTAGCACAATTGCCGTTCGAACCGTATCCGGTGCAAGAAGATGCCTTGTTCGCTTGGTTCTCTAGTCTTCAAGGAGTGCTCGTTTGTGCTCCCACTGGGACGGGCAAGACGCTGATTGCGGAAGCCGCCATCTTTGAAGCTTTGCACCTTGGTCGCAAAGCCTACTACACGACTCCGTTGATTGCGCTCACGGACCAAAAATACCGCGAACTAAAAGAGACCGTGATGCGGTGGGGGTATTCGCCGGACCTCGTCGGTTTGGTGACGGGCAATCGCAAGATCAATCCAGATGCCCCGATCCAAGTGGTGGTGGCGGAAATTTTACTCAATCGCTTGCTAGATCCGGGCCAAAGTGACTGGAACGACGTCTGGGCTGTGGTCATGGACGAATTCCATTCGTTCAATGACCCGGAACGCGGGATCGTTTGGGAGTTTGGGCTAGGCCTGCTGCCCGCTCATGTGCGGACCCTATTGCTCTCTGCCACCGTGGGCAATAGTCCCGAATTTGTGAATTGGTTGCGTTTTCGGCATGAACGCTCACTGACGTTGATCGAGGGCAAAGAACGCAAAGTGCCGTTGACATTTCAATGGGTCGAGGACCAAACACTTCCCGAACAATTGGAGCTGATGTTTGATGGCGACGAGACGCTGCGGTTGACTCCGGCCTTGGTGTTTTGTTTCAATCGCGAACAGTGTTGGACGGTGGCCGAGTTATTCAAAGGCAAAGCACTCGTAACCAGTGACCAAAAGGAACAATTGATTGCCGAGTTGGAACGGTTCGATTGGTCGCAAGGTGCGGGCCCCAAACTCAAACAGATCTTACAACGCGGCATCGGTGTTCATCACGCGGGGGTCTTGCCCCGTTATCGGCGAATTGTGGAAGACCTGTTCCAAAAGAAACTGCTCAGCGTTGCGGTTTGTACCGAGACGCTGGCGGCGGGGATCAATCTACCGGCTCGGTCGGTCGTTTTGCCCACGCTGATGAAAGGCCCGTTCAACAAGAAGACATTGGTCGAACCAAGCAGCGCCCACCAAATGTTTGGCCGAGCGGGCAGGCCCCAGTTTGATGATCGAGGATTTGTGGTCGCGCTGGCGCACGAAGACGACGTCAAATACAATCGCTGGAAAGAGAAATACGAACAGATCCCCGAGGATACCAAAGACCCGGGCTTGATGCGCGCCAAGAAACAGCTGAAGAAAAAAATGCCGCGCCGCCGCGAAGGCATCACTTATTGGACCCAGAAACAATTTGAGCAATTACAAGCGGCAAAACCCGCGAGTCTCGAATCGCGCGGACCAATTCCCTGGCAACTACTGGCCTACATGTTGAACCTCAATTCGGATGTTGATTTGCTTCGACAGTTGATCGGCAAGCGACTGATACCACTCCCGCAAATGGAAAATCAATCGTTGGAATTGAATCGCCGCCTGGTGGCCTTGTGGCGAGGGCGGTTTATTGAATTGGATCCTTTGCCCCCATTCGAACGCGACGATTTAGCAGCCGTTACGTTGGGAAAAGCTCTGGCAAGTGATGATCGAAACAATGCGAAGGCCAGCGGCGATGGTTTTGGAGCGGGGCTTTTCGACGATGAGGACGAACCCGAACCATCGGCCGACGATCCGACACCTGTGGCCAACAGCAAGAGCCCCACAATCCAATCGACCGCGAGCGGCGTGTTTGACGTGGCGTTAAAGCCAGCGGCCCCGGTCCCCAAACCGACGTCGTCCGTGGCCGACACAACACCTTTAGCGGCCAGCGCCAAATCCGCGCGGCAAAAACTCCTCGACTACAAACCTCGCCACGCGCATCCGACGACTCGATTGGACGATTTTATTCGGCTGCGCGCGATTCATCCCGTGTTCGGGATTTATCTGATCGACCATTTGGCGAAAGCGGACGACAACGAACGAATCTTGGCCGTCGAAAGTTTGCTGGAGATGCCCGCTTCGGTTGGTACCGCCACACGCGTGCCGTATGCGGACGAATTGCCGTTTGGGCCATTAGCGCTGGAAGTGCTACATCCCCAATTGTTGCGCTTAGGTCTGGCGACAACTGAAGAGTTGTTTGGACGACAAGAAGAGGAAGACGACAAACCACGCGAATGGACCGAAGAACCACCTCCGCGTATCGTAACGTTGCCGCACAAGATCCAGCGATTGTTCCAATACGACAATCCGGGCATCGACGATGTCAAGATTCAGCCCGTGTGGGTGATCGGCCGCTTGCGTGAATTCAATTGGAACTTCAATAACTACATCACCAGCTACAAACTGCAGAAGCAAGAAGGAATGATCTTTCGCCATCTTTTGCGTGGCGTGTTGCTGTTCGAAGAAGTGGCTGAAGTTGGGCCACGGGAATGCGATTATTACCAATGGTCCGACTTCTGGTACGCGTTGGCCGATGAAATGATCGCCTGTTGTCGACTGGTTGACTCGACCAGCACCGAAGAGATCTTGGCCGAGACCCGGGAACGGGGCAAACGCTAGTGCTTTGTCACAGCTAAAAATGGGGGTCTGGTAAAGGTGTCAGGAGTCAATTGTGCGAAGCACCCTTCGGGCCGTTCCGGCAATTTACTCCTGACCCCTTTACCAGACCCACCCTAAAATTAAGTCGGGGCAAACGCTAGGCATTGTCCTAAAAGGGGCTGAACCTTTGGGGGGCATCGATGATCCTGGACCCTAAGACATGCCCGGAGAGGGCAACGCTGTGAAGCATTTTTTCTGGTCAAAACAGGCCCGAATGGGCCGAAACAGCCTCTGCCGGTGTGCGCGAGCCACCGGTTAGCGTGACATCTCATCCAGAAAAGGCCTGAAAGGCCGACACAAGTGCTGAGCATACA
>JBGSJV010000011.1:0-30999 GCA_041741535.1 Pirellulaceae bacterium | reverse complement strand
AATCCAGCGATTCGAAAGCTGTGTGATACTCTTGTGGGCTAGGATGATGATGCGATTCGTTTGAACGCTTGCCACATCGATTTTGCTGCGACTTGGGAAGCCCATTGGCTTGATTTGCGAATAACCCAGAGACTCTCAGTTGCCCGTTGCCCAGGTTATTCGCTGAAACCGCCAAAGAGCCATAACCTAGCCGAGAGAAAACAGGCTGGTTTCGCGAGGTGTCGGTTCCACTCAACTTATTGTCGCTTTTCGCTCTGCGAAAAGTTTCGCACATCAGGTCGACGCCTCAAAACGTCGGCCTGTTCGCGTTTCTGGCCCTGTTTTTCCGAGCATTTCGCCAAACTCTCGCGTCTTCCAATTCTACTGGTTCTGACCCTATTCCGCAGACCGGCGCGATTCCTTTGGGGAAACTTTCCGCCCCTTCTCGCCCAAACGCTCGGCACTCTCCAAGTCTCTCGACCGGCTGCTGGTCGTGCCACCAGATGGAATTCTGCGATAATGAGAGCATTCGTCCGAAGCCTACGACAGACACCGTGCGTCGTTATCGCCTAGCTCGAACTCGTACATCGCGATGATTTACAACTCGATCACGGTTCTGGACTCGAAATTCAGCGTCCCTGAATTCGTTGGTTACTATGCGAAATTTTGATTTTAGTTCTTGGAACGGAGCGCTGACGACGCTGGTAGGGTTGGTCCTCGTGTCCGTGGTTGCTGTGGGAATTCGCCTGCTGCTTATGCAGACCATTCAGCGGCGACGCGAGCGTGAGAACCGTCAGATCAACGAGCGGTTGCGAACCCTCATTGCTGCATACAAGATTTTGGGGGGCTCCTTCACGGGTGAGCTCAGCGTCGATCCCGCTCACCTTCGTGCGTTGCGACAGCAGAGCGGCGATGAACCGTTAGCAATTGAACCCATTGAAGGGGCCATCGAAATCGGATCGACTCTGGAGGCCGCATCATCGGAACGACGCCGGCGCATTCGCGACGCCGTCGAAGCAGCACTCTCGGATGTGATCTTGTTGGGCACTGAGGAGCAAGTAAATCTGGCTGCGGATGCGGCTCGTGAGATGGTCGCCGGTAACAAAGTTCATTTGTCGGAACTGATCGTGTCACTGCGAAACTTCATTCGCCAAGCTCTGGACTTAGAACCCATCTCGCCCGAACTGCACATTCCACCTCAGGGCCCCCTCAGACCCACTGTTTCCAGCGGTAAGGGAAGCGGTGGTGGTCGCGGTGAAGGATCAGATAAAGAAGGAGGCGGCCGCTCGGGCGCAGGCATGGCGATGGGGGCCGGTGGTCTCGGAGGCATGGCAATCGGGATACAAAACGACGGGCCTAAAGATGCACCGGAAGCCGCCGGGTAAACCCGGGTAGACGAAGACGCAACGGCCTGCCTTGCTGATTCTGCCAACAGCAGCCAACTACAGGGGCAAGTAGTTCTACTTATGGCTTTCGATTGATGTCTCGGGCGAAGCACCTGATTCGCGTAGTCGCCAGGCGGCCGAGATCGGATAGACTTCACGACGGAGTCGATTGATCCCACCCAGGGGTCGATGATCCTCAATCGCATGCCAGACGTTGAAAGCTAACCTTCGGCAGTCTGCCTTGTTTTGCTCGGTATCGATCTCCTGCCTGGGAATCAACAGCAACGCGACCGTGCGATACGGCGATTCACTTTCTGGCCATTCGATTGTTGCATCTTCAACCGGCATCGATTCCTCCGATGTACGCAGTTGGACCTGAAACTCGAATAGCAGCTGTTGTGAACGCAACGATTCTTCGAGCATCAGCCGCAACGCATCCGGTTGGGTTGCCAGCCGTGAGGCCAAATCCATCCAATGGCCTGGTAGATCCCCAGCCGGCCGTATGCGGTACTTCGCAATGTAACGGCCATAGCGAATCGGAGCCATGCTGTCGTAGGTATTGCTGGCCGGATGCGCGGGCAAATGGCTGGCGATCCGAATCGCGGACGCCGCTTCGCGCCAATGCCAATGCAGCGGATTCCAATCACCCCCTGTCAGGCCTTTTGTCACGACAGTCAACGGATTGTCATTGGATGAGACAAGGACTTCTTCCAGTCGCAAAAAATCCTTCACGTTCCGCGCGAAGAAAACGGGATGGTTCACCATCACGAAATCCTGCGTTCGGATACCTTTTTCACTGGAGTCCAGGGGCACACCATCGACCTCAAATATCTTCATCGCCAGACCGCGACCGTCGGGGATCAAGTCCGCTTGTGGCTGGTTGGATGAATTGGAGAACCGGACCATGGCGGAAAAGGTGCGCGCGTGCTGGAAAATGCCCTGAGCCAATTCCACCGGAAGATTGGGGAGGACTCGAAATTCTGCTGAGGCACATCCGTGGGTCTTGACATGGACATCGCTGCTAAAATGGCCTGTTTTCTCGCGGTTCCGCTGGAGTAGTACTTTCAGCGATTCCACCACGCGGCGAATATCGTCAATTTCGTCAGGCGGAAGAACCTCGACGCTCGCTGAGTATGGAATGGGTTCGTGATGGTTCATGAGCGTCTCGACTTTCTCAAAACACATCCTCGGACGGATTGGTACAGATAAACAGAATAGTCGAACAATGCTGCCGCATGTTCCTGCTTACAACCCAAAGTCGAGGGCAAAACTACGACGCCCAAGGTTATCGCCACCAATTCCGAGCAACGGAGCGCAATCTACACACGATTTTGCGGAAATCGATTGAGACAACTAAGCTTTTTTCACAAATTCAGACTTTAGGGACATCGCGCCGATTCCGTCGATCTTGCAGTCGATGTCGTGGTCGCCATCAACGATACGAATGTTCTTTACTTTCGTTCCTCCCTTGACGACGCCACCCTTGAACTTCAAGTCTTTAATGACAATCACCGAGTCGCCGTCCACGAGCACGTTCCCGTTGGCGTCCCGCGTTACATCGTCTTGTTCTGGGACAGCCTGGCCCGCCGCCCATTCATGACCACAACTGGGACAAACCAAAAGCGGGCCATTTTCGTAGGTAAATTCCGAATGGCATTCAGGGCAGTTGGGAAGGGTGCTCATGTATCGTCGCCAGTACTTGAAAAATGAATTACTCCGGTCGGTGGGAGACGATCGCTCGCACAATAATCTCCCACCCTATCGTACCGTTTAAGCCACCTAGTTCAATAGTTGTGAAAAAGTCTTGCTGGGACACATTCCGTTGTCTGCCAGGGCATTGTCAGGAGAAATAATTCCCATGAATTTTGTGTCTCCGTTTGATTCCCATGTGTTTCACCCGTTGGTACCAAGTTGCTTTCCTTCCCCAGCTGGTTCCCCAAGTAGTTTCCTCCCGCAGATTCAGCAAGAACACCGACGACGATCTGGCTCGTTGGAAAGAAAAACGGGGACGCGCAGGACACACTACTTGTCAATCAAAAAATGAATGTCCACCCTGTTTCACCTCCCCGTGTTCCCCCAACTACCGGTACCACCACCTTCTTCCTCTGTGCACCTCCGTGTTCTCCGTGGTCAGTCCTCCAAAAGACCGCGGGGGGAAGGACCACTGGGACTTACACGACAAACGGTGTCCTGTGTGTCCCCATGTTCACGCCATTTTCACTTGTCCCCATTTTCTCGTTTATTTTCTCTCTGTAGGCAGCAACCACCTATTTATTCGCCGAGTCCGCCGTGTTGACAGCATTCCAACACGCGGCAACGGCGCGGCGAACATCTTCTTCATTCGTTCGCCAATTTATGACGCTGACTCGCATCGCAGTTTTTCCTCGCCAAGTTGTTGCACTAAAGAAAGCTTCTCCTGTATCGTTTATCGCTGCGATAATCTCCCTAGTCCGTCGGTCATGATCTGAATCGGTCGCTCCTGGCCGACTATCAGGAAATCGAATGAGCCCCTGGTTGAGCGTCGGATAAAAGAGAACCTCAGCACCAGGTATTTCCCCTATCTGTTCAACCATCGAACTCGCATACTCACACGATCGATTGATCAAAATTTCGATACCATCACGACCTAATTCACATAGGGCTGCGTAGACAGAAAATGCCCTGCCTCGACGAGACCACTCAGGGCTCCAGTCGATCTGATCGCGAGCCGTTTTGTCCGAGGCAATGTAACTCGCTTGAATACTAAAGGCAGCTCGATGAGCTGACGAGTTCCTAACAAACGCTACACCACAATCAAACGGAACATTCAACCACTTGTGGGCGTCGGTCGCCCAGCTATCTGCGGCTTCGACACCTTGTAGCAGGTGACATTTCGAACGACTTGCCCTGGCAAAGAGACCAAATGCTCCGTCGACATGAACCCATGCACCGTGAGCATGTGCCATAGGAATCAATGTTTCAAAACAGTCTATCGCGCCGATGTTCAAGTCCGCAGCATTCAAGATGACGATCGCAGGAGCGGTTTGGCGTTCGAGGCTTTCCAAAAGGGCTTGCTCGATGATCTTGCCGTCAGCATCTGTCGCTAATGAATCGAGACTACGACGACCAAAGCCAAGATAACGCAGCGCCCGGTCGACGGATGCATGTCGCTGATCGCTCGCTAGAACTGGAAATGGAGGAGCTCCAAAAAGCCCCTGTTCATTGGCGTCCCAGCCCATCTTCCTCAACAGTTCGTATCGTGCCGCCGACAAGCCAACGAAATGGGCCATCTGACAACCTGACGTAAATGCGAATGATGATTCGCTGGGAAGTCCCAAAAGCTCCTTAAGCCACTTACCGGCGTACTCTTCCACCACTGCAGCGGCTGGACTGCATGCGTACAACGCAGCATTCTGATTCCACGTTGACGTCAACCAGTCCGCAGCGAGTGCCGATGGTAATGCTCCACCGATGACCCAGGCAAAAAAGCGGCCGCTCGCACTACCCAAAAGCCCGCCGCGGGTCGCCGCGACAAGTTCGTCGATCACCTGTCCAGCATCCTGTCCCGTCGTTGGCAACTCGGTGCGGAAACGAGCTCTGAGTTCATCGAGGCTGCACGTCGAGCCCACGGCACAAGAATTCAAGTCTTCGATGAAAGCAGCCGCATGCTCGAGGGTTTGCCGCATGGTTTGGTTCATTGAGTTGGACATAACTAAGTTACTTTGTTGGAAAGGACATTAATCGTTGCTTACTTTTGCGAATCTTGCTCACCGATGTCACGGGATCTCGCCACCTCGCGAGCCAGCATCGCCGATTTTCGCTCGATGCCCCAGCGATACCCGCCGAGTTCACCCGTCGATCGCAAGACCCGATGACATGGAATCAGAAACGCGACAGGATTAGCGCCTACCGCATTCGCGACCGCCCGACTTGCCGTAGGGACACCAAGCCGATTTGCCAAATCGCCATAGGAGATGATGCATCCTTCCGGTATCTTCAACAACGCTTCCCAAACTTTGAGCTGAAAATTGGTTCCTTTGAGATCGAGTAGAAGATTTCGGTCGATTCCAGATTTAAAGATGGCAGCAAAACACTTCGCAGTTCGTTGTTGATCCCTCACAAAAACTGCTTGTGACCACTCGTCTCGCAGTTGGTCCATTTCCTCATTCTTGTTGGACAGGTCGGCAAACCGAAGAGCGCAGATACCGCGTTCCGTCATTCCAATCAGACAAGGCCCAAATGGCGAGTCATGCCAACCGAAATGGATCTCAATACCGTGCCCACGGGCGGCATAGACTCCGGGTGTTACGGCGTCGGATGATACAATCAAATCATGAAGACGACTCGATCCACTGAGTCCAACGGCATAGGCAGTATCCAGCACCGGAATCGAGGCACGAAGCAACCGTTTAGCTTCTGCAGCATTGAGAAATTGTAGCCAACGTTTGGGGCTGACGCCGGCCCAGCGACGAAACACCCTTTGGAAGTGACCTGGCGTTAGCGACGCGTTCTCGGCAATCTCCCCCAGTGTCGGTTGTTCTGACGCATGGGCCCGGATGTATTCGAGTGCCGCCTTAACTTTTTCGTAATCAGATTGCATGAGCAGCGAACCCTCAGGATTGAAATGAGCAGCTCGCGAAAATTGTACTCACTCAGCGTCCCGCCGCCACCCGATTCTTGCGATCACCTTAAATGCATCGTTTTTACGCGATTTGCAAAAATGTCGTCCCGTAGCAATGCGCCAAGATTACATGGAGGCATCCCCAAAATTGTGAAAGCGTGAAAAGTGGTCTCCCGCGGTGCGATAGTCGCATGGTCGGAAGTTTCAAGTACTTTAGACAACGGTCAACGCCATTTGGGGCAATCGCTGGGGGCAATCGCTGGGGACACACAACTTTCCCGACGCATAACGCCCGGGTAATCGGTGGGAGCAATCGCTGGGGACACACATTTTTGCGATCTCGGCTGAACATAGGAGCATGGAACAGGAGCATGGTGGCAAAACGCTGGAACACATAACATGCGTGTCCCCGATTCGTTCCCTGTCCCCGATTCGTCCCCGATTCGTTACTGTCCCCGGTTAGTTCTGTGTCGTCGGTTGGTTCACTTCCAGCGCCAGCGAAAAACAAATCATTGATCCGTCGATCTGTTCTTACTCGGTCGAGACATAACTTGTTATCGGCCAATCGAGTTCTGTAAGAGGTAACCGAAACCGACCAGTGTTTTGGATTCGTTTGTTTGTTTTGTTTGAAGGAGCTCCAATTCACTTGACACTACGTGGCGCATTTACGAGCTGTCCGGTGGCTGGAAAGCCAACGGTGATCGACGGCATTCGTAGTCGAAAACGGGGCCAGCGATACAATGTCCCCGCCAAGAAGCCTCGGCAGCTTTTGTACTGCTGACCATACACTCCTGGGTCTATTTCCAAGTATAGCACCGCGTTTTCAACAACGCGGGGCGTGTTTCTACCGCCGCTCGGCCAAGTAGCCGCCGCCTCTCATCGGACCCCTGCGAGCCTCATGTCGCTCTCCCGCCGAGCCTCTTGATACTCCGGCGTCGTTACGTCGTTTCAATTGAAGCGACTTTCAATTTCGTGCGAGCGTTAAGCCGAAATTCTGCTTCAGAGTCGCCCATCATCACACCCTATCTCCCGGGGCTACATCCAGAAAATTGCGTGTCTTATTATTCCTCCCACGGGCCAGATCCAATAAAATGCGTGTCTCGGGTTGGTTTCCGAGCGGCCGAAGTAGTACTTCCACGGTTTGTTCTGCACTCTTCTTTTCAATGTCTATGGACATCGCGCGGCTAATTCAGAATCCCCAAATGCCTGAGCTGATCGCTGAATCGCAGGTTCAGGTCATTGGCGTCGTTGTACTTAGTCCAGAAGTGTCCGAGGTCAGTGAGCTTCTGTTGAAAGGTGTGTAAGGAATCAATATCTTTCCGCTTAGCCTTAATGTCGTCGCCCGGCAACACAAAGTCGCGAAAGAATGTGAAAATTTTCGGTTTTCCAAATGCTTTGAACTCCTTCAACGCTTCGTCGAATTCTTCTTCCGTGTACTTGCCGACTTTCGTCTTAAACAGGCTCACAACGATGTCGCAGTCTCGCAACGACTTGTTGTAATCATCCTGTTTGCGAGTCTCTGATATCGCATCTAGGAAGTATTCCCAACGCACAATCTTCAAACGAACCCCTTGCTGTTCGATGAGGTGGTCGTTCTGGTGGTTTAAATATAGGTCGAACGCATCGCGGTCCTCTCGCAATTCCGCCGACGAAGCAAGGAAGATCTTGATCGTCTTCAACTCAGTCTTCTTATTGTCCTTCGCCGGTATAACTGATTTTCTCGTTCTCGTAGTTGCTGTCTTCTTTGACAGCTTGGCCATTTCTTCCGGATTGTTCGGCTTCTGCGCCCAGTTCGGCAGGTGTTCCAGCTTCAGGCCGTCAACTAGCTCCAGCAGATCCACATCGTCGCCGCTCTTGTGGCACTCGATCGTCAACTTCTTCCCGGCGTGTTTTCGTTCGACGAGGAGCGACTGTTTAAACATCTCTGGATCTGTCGTCTGACGGCAAGTGGCACAGAGACATGGCACCAGTTTTTCCACGCGCCCTTGCAAGCCTTTGAAGCTGTCGTTGAGCGCTTCCAACTCGCTGCTTAGCACGCTCAGTAGCGATTTGTGTTCAGGTCCACGGGCCCGCAGCTCAATTTCGTTGCCTTTGGCGGTCTCTTCGACCAGAACCTCGGTGCCGTTGCGATCGAAGAACGCACCGTGAGCCCAGCAGTTATGAAGCTGTTGTACGAACCGATGTTGCCGTACCATCAGGCGATTGACTAGGCCGCGCGGCAGGAACGTATACTGAAACCGCACCACCAGATCATCTGGTCTGGCCCACTTTGTCAGCTCCAACGGTTTCGACGGAGATAGCAAGCGCGGCGCAAGCCATTGATCTGCTTGAGGTGCGGCGAGCCGATAACACAGCTCGAATTTTTCCATTAGGCCCCGCAGTTCTGCGTGCATGTCGGCATACTTCGCTTCGGCCCACAACCGTCGGCAATCGTCGACGGTAAAGAGTCCCCCGTGCGACTTTATGGACTCGTCGTCCAGGATGCGAAACACCGCATCGGTGGCCCAACCGTTTTGTAAGATCACGGTCTTGCTCAGACGGTCGTCTTTCTGAAAATGCAGGAACACGCCCAAGTCGTGCAGATATTGGCTCAAGTACAGTGCCTTGGTGCGATCGAAGGGCAAATGCCGGGCATAGACCTCGAAATAGTCATCCTGCGATATAAATGGCCTTTGTTTCGCCAGTTGCTCAAGGTCCTCTCGGATCGCCACCCATTTCTTCGGGACGCGTTCGCCTACGTGTGGTAGTTGTTGAACGAAGCACTCGATGGATTGTTTCAGTGACGTCACGCAGCCGGAACGTTCCAGATTCCCGCGATGGACTGCTTGGACGTTGGTAAATCGCCCCTGGATACCGGGTTGATCGATGGTCTTGCTGCGATCTCCCTTTTCGTTTTGAAAAATCAGCAGCGGTGAACCGTCGCTCAACGTCTCGACCACCTCCAGCCAGAACTTAAAACCGTCGTCGTGAATGGTTTTATCGTCTTTGCGAGTGTCGTCGACCAACACGTAGAGCGAGTTCTTGGTGAGGAAGAACTGGTGCGTGGCGTGATAGATCTGCTGGCCGCCGAAATCCCAAACATTCAGGCGAAACGGCCGACCGTGATTGCCGACAAAATCCTGGCGATGGATGTCGATGCCACGGGTCGTCTCGTCTTCTTGGGGTAGTTCGCGATCGGGCTGATAGAGTCGCCGCAATAAGCTGGTCTTTCCAGCGCCCCCTTCGCCCAGGATCAGTACCTTCGCTTCGTAGAGAAAATCTTCTCCCTGAACGGCCAGCTCGCGGAAATAGTTCCGCACGGACTTGGGGCCTCGCTGCGCAATTTCGGCCGTCGGACGCACCAGCGGACAGTCGTTGACCATCATACCGTCCTCGCTGCTCCACGGGTCCCAAAAGACTGGCCATCCAGCGGTAATCCGATTGGCAAACGGCCGGAGATCGGATACGGACGTTTGGGATACATCGAGGCGCTTCAGCGAGGGCAAGTCAGCCAACGGCCCAATTTCGCGAACTTCTTTGTTGCTCGCGATAAATAGACCTATCAGACTCCGTAGCCGTTGCCCGATGACACCGATCGATGATTGACCCAGTTGGTTGTTTTCAAGCCCTAGGAACATAAGTTTTGTCATGTTTTCTGCTATCGCGATGGCACCGACGTCGCTGACGTGGTTGCCGCCAACATACAGTAAAGCGAGTTGCGTGAGGTGCTCGGCAATCGCCCGGGCTCCGGTGTCACCGAATTGGTTATGCGAAATAAATAGCGACATGAGTTGGGTGAGGTGTTCCGCAATCGCGCGGGCTCCGGCGTCACCAATTTTGTTATGCGAAACGCATAGCGATGTTAGCTGGGTGAGGTGTTCCGCAATCGCACAAGCTCCGACATCGCTAATATGGTTGCGGGCAACATCGAGCGCAGTGAGCTGGGTAAGGTGCTCAGCAATCGCGCGAGCTCCCACGTCACTGATCCGGTTGTGGCCAAAATCAAGTGAGGTGAGCTGGGTAAGGTGCTCCGCGATCGCGCGGGCTCCCTCGTCGCCGATTTGGTTGCTGCTAACGTCGAGCGAAGTGAGTTGGGCGAGATGTTCCGCAATCGCGTGGGCTCCGTCGTCGCCGATTTGGTTGTTCCAAAGATCGAGCGAAGTGAGTTGGTCGAGATGTTCCGCAATCGCGTGGGCTCCGTCGTCACCAATCTCGTTGCCCAAAACATGGAGCGACGTGAGGTGGTTGAGGTGCTTTGCAATTGCGAGCGCTCCGGCGTCTTGGATACCTAGACTCCACAGCGCCAAGTGATCTAAGTGCTTAAGTCGGATCAGCGAGTCCACAAACTCTGGCCACGGCTCGTTGAGTTTAAAGACAGGCTGGCCGCGGAAACACCCGGGCCAGGTGCTCGGGTTGCCTGAGACATATATATCCGGTCCGACAATGGCGAGCCGCGTGGTATGCTCCGATGCGAGCCGATCAAGAATCGCACGTAGTTCCAGTGGAGTAACATTGATTACCTCTTCAACAGTTTCCATTTGGCCCTTTGCTCTTTCCTCGAACGGCGACTTCTTGCTCAATCACGCGATCTTCAATATTGCACTTGTAGTCGACATCATTTCTCATGTACTCATCATTTCAACGCGAGCCTTGGAATTGTATGCCCGATCTACGACCAACACAATCGAAGCACTGTGCGGTGTGCCGGACTGATCCGTTCTTGACCGGGTTCGGATGGCGGGTAGCTATTGGCCCGACTTCGAACTGTCATCAATTTCATTCGACAACTTCTCCGCAGGTCGGGCAGAAACCTTCCGGGCACAAAGTGCTCCTGTGACGAGGTACCATCCAGGAACGCACAAAGAAACTTTCCGAGGACATTCAGTCTTCCCCTTGGGCAGCCGATCACACCGTCTTTTTGGTCGAAAAGGCCAAGCACGCCTAACGTGGTGACGTTTGATCTTAGTTCTCAGCGTATCGGGTGAACTTCGATCGCTGGCCGATCAATTTGGGGATAGGTGAGCTACGAATCTAGATTCATTCTTCAAACTGCATCCCGCCGAATTTCGGAGGCGGTTCTATGGCCACAATGCGGCGTCGGTTTGGAATGTATTGGAATGGTGGGTCGCGCACTGCGGAGACTAATGGCAAAGTAGCATGTGGCAAATACGTTGAGTGCGCTCCAGGCTGCCCGGCAGTTTACAACTGCTTCACGAATACTGCTTACCGTAGGATTTGAAATCTGGTACGCCAAAGGCGCGCTTCGGAATTTCTACGTTCTTTGCAGAATCCACCAATTCAATGTACGCAAAGCCCTCAATGGGTTGATCGTTTTCAGGTTCTGGAACCAGCCAATATGACGCTGCTTGAATCAATTTACCCGGTTCATCACCAGACCGCACTAATACGTAAAGGTCAGACGGTTTAATCCGATCCCCGGTCCTTCGGTTGTGAACAACATGTCCAACGGTTTCTACAAGGTTTGGTTTTATGAAACTACATTTAGCGATTTCAATTGGCTTTTCCCGCCCCTCGACACGAAGCAAAACACACGATTCGCTCTGTTCTCTCATAAACGTGCGAATCAAATCTTGGAGACTGCCGCCTGATCTTTGGAAGGCGTTAAGCGTCACATGGGGGATGTAGATTACCCAACCCGGAAAAGACTGGTTCGATGGATCGTCTATTCGCGCCAACAGTGAATCTACTGATCCAGTTCTCGTTAAGCATTCGTTTAGTTTCGTTTTGACGTCGTATGCTGTTGCGTGATCCAATCCCCAGCCATCGAATACGTCCTCAAAGTAAACACCCACTGGACCGGACGGCAACTCTTTCCCACCTTCATTCACTAACAACACGATTCTAAATATGCAAATCCAATTGTTACACGACGAGTCAATTCGAATCGAAAAACTATCCACTTCTTTCTTCGGAATTTGGTGACACAATTCAATTGGGTAAAAATCGTTCCCATCGTCCGGGTTGATTTCGCAATCGTAAGTCCCCGTCGTGACGACCTTGCTGATTGCTTGAATGGGCAATTCAAGTCTATGTTTAAATTCACATACCAACTTTGCCCCAGTTACGACCGCACTTGCCTCGCCATCGTTTCGAAGAACAAGATTCACGCAATAGCGGCCACTATCATCAAGGGAAATTGACTGGCCGACAACTACGACATCCGATTCAATTCGGCGATGCTTTTTCCAGCAATCCTTGATCCACCAAAGAAGTCTAAGGAAAATGGCCGAAAATACAGTGCCTGCAACACCCCAAAAAAACTGCCACACAATCAATACCTTTGTCTTTTAAAACAGACACGAATGACACGAAGACAGGTGCCCCGGCTGGGTAAAACCAATAAAACCCGAGAGCGATCGAGAAACAGCCCGTCGACTGCCACAGGGGCCAGTCTAGCGAGAACAAGAGCACCCTGCAACAATCTCGTCCGGTTGATTTCCATGGTTTTGAGGTGTGTTTTAGGGCGAGGATCCGTTCGAATAAGGAACTTGCCGGGAACACACAATGTTCGCCTTTGCACTCGTCAGGCGTGCTTCTTCAACGCGAAATCGCCAGAAGGTGGGGAACCCGGAGGACACTTAACTTTTCGTGGAGCACGCTTGTCGACACTCAAGCTTTTCGAAACCTTCCGGGGGACGCACAGGACACACAATGTTCCTTTGGGATGTTTGGGGAACGGTCCTTCGGGTCGTACGACTCAAACTTGGGGAACAGGTCGACGGTCGATCAGACACAATCGCTGGGGACACACATATTTGCAATCCCCGCGGAACACAGGAGTATGGCGGTAACGCGATGGAGACACACTGGAAATAGTACTTTTCCCTCAAAAAATAGTTGTCCACTGCTCCATTAATCTTGGTCTCGAGGTCAGCTACAGCCCCGACGTCGTCATGGACTGGTTGTTTTAACGTCGATATGGAAACGCGTATTGATCACCGGAACTAACGGCCAATTTTCGCGTTTCTTGCAGTTTTCCCTAATGGGAAAACTTGCATTTTTGCGAAAACAAGCTATCTTTTCGTGTATGAGGCACTTTTCCCGAGTGAGAAAATGGACGAAAACGCGAAAATAGACCTGCAGTTGATGCTGGATCGGCTGCACTCCGGTGAGCCATTGCTGCCGCCGCTGGTCATCCGTCACGCGAGTTTCGAGTCGGATCGCGCGATCGACGCACTACTTGAGTTGGCGTTCAATGGTGCCGACGATATCGAACGATTCAACGTCGAGTGCAAGACTCGATCCACAAAGGAAGATTTTCAGAAAGCCACTCAGAACGCTGCAGACAACGCCAGGCGTCTTGGTAGTCATCCTTTGATCTACCTTCCGTACTTGTCACCGGATCGACTAGCAGAACTTGAAAGTATGGCTGTCAGCGGAATCGATTTGTGTGGCAATGGTATTGTTTACGTTCCCAACCGTATCTGTGTCGTGCGCACCGGTCAGCCTAATCTCTATCCCGATTCACGACCAGTCGCGAATCCCTTTCGTGGGCGTTCAGGACTTGTTGCGCGGATGCTAATCGAAAAGCCTCATTGGGAAACACTGAGCGATTTGACTGAAGCAATAGAGAAGAATGCGCAACTCAAGGGCCCTTCGATTTCTCAAGTTTCCAAAACGATCTCCGCGTACGCTGAAGAGTTGCTTGTGATCAAAGATGGAAACACGATCCGCCTTGCCGATCCCATTCGGATGCTGGATCAACTGGGTAAGAATTGGCGTTTGAATCCGTCTGGCCGAAGCCGCTTCTATCGCAGTTCAGAAGGTCCACTGAAGTTGAGCGGACTATCCAACTCAACGAAACTTGCTTGGTCACTAACCGGCGAATCTTCGGCGACACGCCATTGCACCATCGCACAAGGCGGACCAATCAAGGTGGCCGTGAGCGACTTGAAGTTGGCTGAATCGCTACTTTCGTTGACGCCCGAGAGCGTCCCGAGCTTCGCGGATGTCGTACTGATCGAAACGCAAGACGATGCTGCGTTCTTTGCCAACGAGCAAGACGAAGATGGGGTTCGTTATGCCAGTCGAATTCAGACTTGGCTTGAGCTTCATGCAGGCGACGCGCGCCAACGCGAAACAGCCAAGGATCTGTATCAGTCCATCATCAAAGCATCGAAGGCGCAGTGGTAATCATGGATGATCTATTGTGGCCGCACTTTCAGCCGCTTTGGCGAGATCTCGTTGCTGCTTCTTCAACCAAGATCCTAGTCGCTGGCGGATATGGTCTATTTCTCAAGCAGCGTTGGCTATCAAACTCCACAAGCTTGCCCACCGTGGTACCGATTCCGAGCTGGCTGGATGCAACTCCACGCGTGACGAAAGACGTAGACCTAGTTCTCGGACTCGATCTGATCAAGGATGCGGGCCAACAGAAGTCCGTCATTTCTGCCCTGACTCGGAATGACTTCAAAGCCAGTGATCGCGCACACGAGCAGCGCTGGAAGTTCCTCAAACGGCTGCCAGGAGATCAGCTGATTGTTATTGAAATGCATGCTCAACGACCAGATCCCGACTTGGATGGAATTACTGCGACGGACAAACGCGTCAAGCACAAACCATCGCTGGGCGAACAAGGCGTTCACGGCCGGACCAATCCAGAAGCCGTTGGATCAGAGCTGTATCCATTTCAGTTTTCATTAGATGACGTCAAGTTGGTCGTCCCGAACCCAGTCACTTGGAGTGTGATGAAGCTGACTGCGACCCGCGATCGTTGGGTCTCATCGCAGGATCTCGCGCGTGATGAAGAATCTCGCGAGTTCAGTCGTGTGCAAGCCGCCAAACATGCTCAAGATTTGTACCGCGTCATTGCCATGATGACGTTGGAAGAGCGTGATCGTACAAGTGAAGTCGTCGAGTCTCTAATCGGAACTGACGCATTCGCTATAGCGAAGCAGTGCTGGCGGAACGACTTTGCGGACAACCCGATCCCAATTGTTCGAGAGCTCGGTGCGAAATGGCAACCTGATGACGCAGCAACCATTCGCGGAGTGCTGTCAGGCTGGTTCGGTTGAAAAGTGCCCGTAATATCACTCAGCACTTGCTTCGCGAGTGTTTAGTATCCCTGGTTTAGTTCCTGCGCTTCATCAGCCAGTTCCTGAAGCACTTCTTCGCTACGACACTCTTGCTGCTTCTTGTGTTCAAGCAAAGCACTAAACTTGGAAAGCCGATTCTGGCCAGGCAACTAGGCCAGGAGTTCCTGTCGCGACGTTGTGTTGGGCCAGTAGCGGCTTTTGTTCAACGATTAGCGTCCCTTGTTCAGAATCATCTGCGGTGGCGGGCGATAACAGGACCGGCAGACCGATCCATACTCCCCCGATCTCGATGAGGAGTTGGCAAATTCGATTGCAGAATGAGGTCACAATCATGTCCAAGGTACGTATTCGTGATGCAATCGGCGGACGGCTATGCGCACCCAATCTTCCGCAATAACACCAACAACATCGATTGTTTTGTGCGTCGTTGTTTCTCCCCTTCGGTCAGTCCTGCTGGATTGGGTTGGCTTTTCGCCATTCTGCGTACTTCTTGAAGGCGGCTGTGCGGGTTTCGTCCTTCGTGAATCCGGCGAACGAATAGGCATTTAGTTCTCGGCGTGGATCGAGAATGTCGAAGCCGTAATCCTGAAAGGATTGCCCGCTGAGTTTCAAACAAATCCACAACGCAAGCAACACCACAACCATCACCAAACATGGAATCAACGACTTCATAGAGTTGCCCTTGTGTGTTTCCCTTTTCTCACCTTCGGTCAGTCCTTTTGGATCGGATTGGCTTTGCGCCATTCTTCGTATTTCTTGAAGGCGGCTTTGCGGGTTTCGTCTTTTGTGAATCCAGCGTATTCCCAGCTGTCGAATTTATCGCTGTGCGAGCCGAGAATGTCGAAGCCGTATTCCTGAAACGATTGCCCGCTGAGTTTTACGCAGATCGCCAAGGCATAATCGCACGCGCGGGTTTCGACCGTGAGCTTCGTTCCGTCATTCAAATCGAACTCGACCTCGGAGCGCAAAATCGTCTCATCCTTCAATAGCTTCTCCTCGAAATACGCAAGCTGATCATTCTTGGACATGTTGGACCCAGCCACCATCGACATCGCCGTTACCTTCTGGAAGGGCATTCCCCGTGAGGTTGTCGAGGCGGCGAAATGCATCAGGAATTCGAGGGCGTCCGAATCGCTCTGCAGATTCATGATCTGTTTATTGATCATGTCTTGTATAAAAAACAGGAACGATTGCATAGCAAGAGGTTCGGGGAGTCGCTTGGCCCAAGCGAACAGCAGCTTGCGGAAATAACGTCCGTTGTTGGGGTCGATCATCATCGCCTCATACTCTGGCGTCCAAAAAATACCGATCAGGCGTTGGTAGTTGCGGTCGCCGCCTTTCTCTTGTTTGGTATTCGCTTCATCGATGGATGGGCCGATGTTCTCGTCAGCAGCGAGCAACAACAGCGTGGCTCCTTCCGTCGCCGGACAAGAAATGCCATCGCTGCGATTGACGATCTTATAGGCGAGACCGAAATAGACTTCTCCAGTTCGTTGAGGGTTATTGGCGGCGTCATCGAACATTTGGAGATTGTTCCGGCATAGCTCGACGAAGAACTTGCGGGCGTTCTCGTCTTTGCCACAAATCTTCTCATAGGTGGCGCCCAGCGGAAGAGTATTCTCGAGGCGTCCCTCCTGATCGGCGGCGAATTCCTCGACACGACGTTGGAGTTCGAGCATGCGAAGCAACGGGATCAGCGATTCGCAACGGGCCGCGATCTCAGGATCAGGATTCTTACAACCTTCTTCGATTGCCTGGCGAGCGTCGAGGCCCAAGTTCGTAAGTTCTCGGCTCGCCGCTTCTCGCTCTTGGAATTTGGCGTTGCCAAGTTTGCGGACTAATTCCTGTGCCACGTTTTCGATCTCTGGTGGCGTTCCTTCCTGTTCGGCTGACGAAGTCGGTACGGCGGACAGCCATAGCACCACCGTCAGCAAACATGGAATCAACGACTTCATGGAATTACCTTCATAAAGAGGCGCCCGACAACATACCGAGCGCCCACAACGCAATCACGCCTCGCTTCCTCATCGGCGTTCGTTTTAATCGCCATCGTTCGTTGAGAACTTGGCGAATGGCAAATTCGATTTTCCACTTGCCACCCCGTTGCGACTGATCTGTCGCATCACTTGGACGTTGCCTGTCGAACGCAGTACAGGTGCTCAACGCCGCGGAGGTACAGGTCGCCGCCCGCGATGGCTGGCGAGGCCCAGAAAACGTCGTCGAGCTTACCGGTCCCGACCACCTCGAAAGTTGGCCCGGCTTTGATAATCGCCGCCGCCCCGGACTCGTCCAGCACCAGCACCTGGTCGCCGTTTGCGACCGGGCAGGCGATCAGTCGACTCATTTTGGGCACGCGCTCCATATACTGCTGCTGTCCGGTCTGCGCGTCATAACAGGCGAACGTGCCCTTGCCTGGGACGTAAATGTACCCGTTGTGGGCCAACGGGGAACTCCAACCGGAGGCACCCCCGGCCATGTTCCAGGCCACAAACTCGCTGGGTTTCTCACCCTCCTTCGTGGTGATGTCCCCACTGGCCCCGGGCTTGATACCGAACATGGGGCCGCTGGAGCTCTGGCTGCCGTTGGATAGGTAGAGTGTGTCGCCGTCCACGGTCGGGGACGATGTGAACGGCTGGAGCCCGCTCATTCGCCAGAGTTCGGCACCGGTGTCGAGGTCCAGCGCCGAAACCCCGTCAGGGCCACAGACGACCAACTCGGTTCGCTTGCTGTTCGCCCATACCATCGGCGTACTCCAAGCGGTCGTCACGGCATTGTCCGCCCACTTGAACCGCCATGCCTCTTTGCCAGTCTGGCAGTCGAGGGCGACGACAAACGCGGATTCCTGGCTGAAGCTGGTGACGAACACCTTGCCCCCGCCGAGAGTTGGCGACGCCCCGCTTCCCCAATTGGCTACGGTCGGGTACGCGCCAAGTTCTGCCTTCCACAACTCGGTGCCGGCATGGTCGAAAGCGGCGACTGTGCCCGTCGCCCCGAAGTACGCGTACACCCGCTCGGCGTCGGCGCAGGGTGTCTCGGTGGCGTAGCTGTTGCAGGCGTGGACCGGGTATTTCGGCTTGCCCTTCGTTGCCGACTTCGCCCAGAGCGTTTCGCCGGTGGTGCGGTCCAGCGCGACGACCTGCCAATCAATCTCCACGTTGGGTAGCCGCTCCCGCCCAGTTTCGATGACCCCCGGACCAAAGCTCTTGGGCTTGCTGAGATTGTCCGCGACGGCGGCGGTTACGAACAGCTTGTCACCAACGACCACGGGTTGCGACAACCCAGTGCCCGGCAGCTTCGCCTTCCAAGCGAGGTTCTTGTCGGCCGACCATTCGGTCGGTACGGCCGCTCCCTCCGTCGCTCCGGACCCACTCGGGCCGCGGAACTGAGGCCAGTCGTCGGCCATTGCTGGAGTGAACATACAAAGCCCAAGGCTCACGGCCGAGGCGAGGAAAAATCGGTTCATACGGTCTCCAGTCATCAGGCAGGTGTCAAGATTAAGGTCGATTCCACAGCGGTTGCTTGGAATCCTACGTCGGGGATCGCCAACCCTCTCGGCTGGCCGAGCTTTTGGCTCGGCTTAGGTCTCGGGATTCAGGAGCGTCGAAACTTCATCCCGGTGAGGGTTACGGGATCAGCAGACACCTCACGCGGGTCCGCAGGATTTGTAGCCATTGATTCAGCGGATCCTTCGAATGGTTTGAACCCATAAGCGTTGAACCGATCAGGGTTGAACCGATCAGGTATGAACCCATCAGTGGGTCGATCGCCAAGAAGACCAACAAATTAATGACAGTCTTTGGTGCTGGCTCCGCAGTTTTTCGGCTTCCGCAACCGCACAATTCACAACTTTCGTTTCGTAACGCCTGGCGTTTGCACAGCGCCTCAAAACTTCACAAATCCTTCACTTCACGAGCATCAAACTTGCTCGGATGGCAGTTCATTTCCTGACGGAAAACCTGCGTGTGATGGTTCTAACCGTTGCTACTCGTTTGGTTCCACTTCCTAACGAAGAATAACCGCTGACCGGCCAAGCCAGTAAACGGTTATTCGCATTGTGATCGAGATTGGACGGACCGGCCAAGGTCTTGGAGCGAACGACGATCCAACGTTGGTTCTCGGAGCAAACCACAGTCATGATCGAACTTAGCGCCAGGCCTTGACCTCAAAGTTGCGAAAGCGTGATGTAACGGCCGTCCAATTTTCTCGTCACCGAACAAGCCGCTCGGTTAGCGACGTCGGATTTGTGGCAAAAAGTGGTTCGCGACCAACCGGCACCCCCGGCCAAAAGCGAGCAAACAGGTTGCTTGGGGCATCCCTGGCCGCCTTTAGATCGATCTAGTGATAAGGGTCACCATGTTCCAAGAACGGCAAGATCCGAGTGCCCGAAATTTCCGCTCCCAAGCCCCGCTCAATCCAACGTGTTAACCCAAGTGCCGGTGTTGTCGCGATGGACATTGTAACTTTCTGCGATGCTACTGCCTTCGAGAAACGCTTTGACGTATCCCTTGGTTCTCAACACTTCGATGCCCGTGTTCAAATCGAGGACCGTTAGCATGCCAACCTTTGTACGTTGCTCAATGGCGACCCACGCCAGATCATTGAGCCAAGCCTGGTATCGGATTTCTGCGGGATTCTGTCTCTCCCAGGTTTCTAACGGTTTTTCCCACAGGGGTTCGGGGTTCCCGACACTCATGCAAAATACTGTGTCGCGATTTATTCCAATCCAGCGTTTCCCATCCGCAGCGGCAGCCGCCAGAATCACTTCTCGAATCGGTTTCAGATCACCTGGATGATCTGCTTCAGTGCGAATAATGACAGCCCACGACGGCGTTTGAGAGTCTGTTGCGTCTTGAGTTGGGGACTTTATCGTGGTCAACAGATGTTGATCGCCCAGCCATTTTGCGGAGTCCATTTGGCCGCGAACATCATACTTGCGAACGGTAGCCCAATGATCTTTGGCCGAGTGGATTGTGATTGTAGTCGAGTCGTTGTCGGACTTGGGCCGATCCACGGTGACCAGCTCCCCCGTGTCGGGTTGCTAAACAAAGTCATCAAGGAGATGCGGGAAAGGTCCGGCGACTTTCTTGCCATTCGACGAATCCCAAACCGTCAGTTGTTCGTCCCTTTTCAGGAAGCAAAAACTTCCATCGTCGGAAAACATGAGTCTACACGCAGATTTGGGGAGCTGGTTATGTTCGGCCACGGCCTGGCCAATGGACATATGGACCAACTCAGGACCGGATTTTGTTAGGTCCCAAAATTGCAGATGCCCCAGTTCATGGATCAACGCCATTACTTTTCCGTTAGGACTGAAAGAGACAAGCGAATTTAACGGCGCGATTGGATCGACGGCCAGCTCCAGATGTTCGGTGGCCAAGGTTGAGATCCAATCCCCAAACCATTCTTGTGCGGCATAATCCCACAGTCGCAGACGACCCTCTGCGAGAGAAACTGCGAGACAAAGGTCGCGGTTGGGAACGAAGCTCCAGTTCCAGCCATCTGATTCAGGTAAGACAGAATGTTGTTTTTGCTGTTCCAGGTCCCACAGCGTGGGCTGTCCGGAAATAGGGTGCGCGACTCCCGGGCGATTCCACAGAATAACCGTTTGCTGATCACCACTGAGGGCGACAACGTTGCCAGGCACACCCGCCCGTTCAAAGCTGAGATTTTTCTTTCGCCCGTCCAGAATGGCCTTGGCTTTCAACAGATGCGCGCGATGACTGGAGAGCATAAGGTCGACAGTGCCTTGATATTCTTCCAGTACTGGCTCGGTGTACCGACCTGTGGAGTCGAGGACAACTCGGATTTGGTCGACTTCTTCCCGAGTTTCACTGCCACGCCGAGGGATTTCGCGCGTCAAGATTAGGGATTCGCCGCTTGATTCGAGCTGATAAACGCCGCTGATTGGCGACAAATAAATGAAATGCTGTTTCCCGTCGGTCAACAGCGCTGTGTCCAGTCGATCATCCCGATCATCCAGTCGGGCAAGCAAGCGAAAGCTTTCTGGCCGCGCTTTCGAGATCGTTTGGCCATCCGCATAGACGCCATTTTTGTCCTTGTAGATATGTGGATGAATGGCGTTAAACGTTGGCAAATCGACGCCTGCAAGTTTTTTTGCTTGGTACCAGACGGCTTGTCGGTCAGATCCATAGGGTAAATCGTTGCCAGAAACTCGGAAGGTCAGCGGATCGGCGTCGACAATTGGGCTTGCGGTCCAGTAAACCCGATTGGCATCACGGTAATACTGTTGAGAGAGATGCTCAAAGGATGAGGGGTCGGCGTCTTTGATCTGGAGGTCTTGAAACCAAACGCTACGACTATCCTTCCAGACAAACCCAGCATGAACAATCCGCAGCGATCTCGAATCGATGTTAGGAATCTTCTGGCCCTGCCACCAGACATTTTTTGAGTCAGCAGCCAATTGATCAGTCAGAACTTGAAACGTCCCAGAGTCGGCATCCGGCAGGGTAACGAAGAAGTCTTTTCCGGACTTGACGAGCTTCAAGTAGACGTGGTTTCGATCTTTCGTGTAAGTTTCGCTCAACGCAACAAAGCTGGCTGCGTCAACATGTTCCGCCAATTGAAATGTCCGTTCGTTGGTGCTCTCAAAATCCTTCTGATAAAGTTCCAAACCGTCGATTGGGACATCGTTGTACAGAATCTTATCGTTCGACCAAGAGTAGCCATGTCCCAAAACATAAGTCACTTCCGCAGGGTGTGTCTCTTGAGACTTAGGGATCTCTTCACTGGAAGCGGTGAAATTTTGTAGGCCGAAGTAAGGCCGAGCGGTGACAACGGCACCAATGATTGCGAGAAAAAGCACCACAAATCCTGCGGCGGCAATTTTCGACCGATTGCCCAACGTATTGTGCAAGGTTGTGGCAGACAATCTCGCTACGTCAGAAGGCAAGGGCACGGATTCTGGTTGCTGAACATGCGCCAGGCACCTAGCCAGCAGGTCCGCGAACTGTCCCGCTGTCGCGTATCGTTCCTGTTTGTTCTTCGACAGCAACTTCAGAATGATGTTCGACAACCAATCAGGAATGTTGGGGTTCAGCTGTCGGATTGGAGTTGGTTGTTCGTCAGTGATTCGTCTCATGGTTGCCAGCGTCGATGCAGCTCGAAATGCTGGACGACCGGTGCACAGGGTGTAAAGCACGCTGCCCAAACTGAAGAGATCGCTTTTGTGATCGACCAATTCTCCCCGGGCTTGTTCGGGCGACATGTATTGAGGTGTGCCCATAAAGGCACCGGTCCGAGTTATTTGAACATCGTCAGCCGCCAAGGCCAAACCGAAGTCGGTGATTAGAGCACGTTCGACACCCGCGGCTTCCAGTAGAATGTTGGATGGCTTGATATCACGATGCACTAGACCCTGTTGATGGGCAGCGGCTAAACCCGAGGCGACTTGCATGCCAATTCGTAAAATTTCTGCCAAGTCGAGTTGACCGACACGATCAATTCTCTCTTGGAGTGATTCACCAGCCACATAGTGCATCACCAAAAACGGCGACGTTTGATTGATTTCCACGTTATGGATTGGGACCACATGTTGATCGACAACGGCGGCCGCAGCACGGGCCTCGCGCGCGAATCGTTGCACAGCAGTTGCATTGCCGGCGAGAAACGGGGCCAATACTTTGATCGCGACTGGTCGTCCAAGTTCCGAATCATAGGCTTTAAAGACCACCCCCATGCCACCGACACCAATCACACGCTCGATTTCGTATCGACTCAGTCGTCCCAACATCTCCGGATGGGAAGGAGGATCAAGCAGTTGTTTCGCGATCGACTCTTCCCAATAACATGGAGTCAACGATCCATCGTTGGGACTCCTGGCAGGGCGAAAATTCGCTGAATCCACTGGGGAGTTCAAGGCATCCACAACCAATCGCCATTCCGCTGGTGACGCAGCCAATTCTTCGCAGCGTATCTGACACTGGCGACAGTTGGCCACGTGCTCTGCAACGGCGTTGGTCTGCTGGACGTCCAGTTCATCCTGGAGCATGGCCAAGATCTGACGATCATTACAAAGGGAAACGGGGCGGTTCATGATTTGGCCTCATGCTGTTGAACCAATCGCTTGATCTTGGCCATGATTCGGCTTCGCGAACAGTATATCTGTCCTGGTTGGATGTCTAGTTCGGCGGCGACCTGTTCGACGGAGAGCCCTTCGACGCTGGTCATCCAGAATGCCTTCCAGTTGACTTCTTCTACCTCATGTTGCACTTGGTCGGCCGCCCATTGAAAAACGGCTCTTTGGTATTCTAATTCGATGGCCCCGGACAGTTCTGAAGGAGATGGAACCGCAGCCAAGATTTGCTCGGCGGTCTCTCCATCTTTCCCTAACGGGCGTGTAGCACGCCGCGTCAACATGTCGATCAGTTCATTTCTCGCGATCCTCAATAGCCAACCGCGGAAGCTGCCACGCTCCGCGCGGTTAAGCCATTGGGTAACCGAGCGAGCGACGGATGCCAACACTTCCTGCACGAGGTTTTCCGCGTCTGCTGACTGAAATCCTCGGGCGATCGCCACGCGATAAATGGTGGGCGAGTAGATCGTCGCGAACTCATCCCAGGCCGCCATATCTCCCGCGTCTTGCAGGCGTAGAATCAAACTTGCTCGAGTCGACTGTTCCATTGGATTTCGGTTTTCAGATCCTACGATTAGATTTCGGATTGATCAATTGAGTCGACGAAGACGCCAAAAACAACCGAATCCCAAACAAGTCCAACTCAATCCTACTTTTTCGGTACAGAATTACAATCCAAACCGCCCATGCGATTAGTCCGTTGCGAAACCGAATTCGGTAAAGACCATTCAGCCTTGCTTCTGTATTCGAACTGCAACACCATTTAGTCGAGGAGTTTCGTTCCTCGAGTTCTACGTCGACGTCGCAGGATCATTCCCAGAAGTCCGCCGAACGCCAGCAACGTTCCGGTGCCAGGTTCCGGGACCGCGCGGGCGGTCCAAATCAGCGCTTCGGTCCGGTTCGTGACCGTGTTGAAGCCAAAACCAGACACGATCAAGTTTTCGCCATCACGGGCGATACCCGTCGCGTTGCTACTTTCAAACTCGGAGGGCAACAGGGCCTGCAAGTTGACCCACGAAGCAGCGGATCCATTCCACAAGCCCGCCCGATCGAAACTTCCGAAACGAGCGTAACCCACTTGCATACCGTCCAGCGCACCATGTGCTCGGGAAGACAACGCGCCTGTGGGATTGAGATTGACAAACGAATCGGCCGTCCCGCTCCACAGACTAGCGACATCGCGTCCACCAGATCCGGCCAATCGGGCATAACCCACCTGCTGACCATCGCCGACGCCCAATGCCGTTGAAATCGTAAAGCCCGTCGTCGGGTGGAGATCGACGTGCGAAGCTGCTGACCCGGACCATAACGCGGCCCGTGGGCCACCAAGTCCGACCGCGGACCAAGAACCCACCTGCTGCACGCCGTCGGTGCCTTCGCCGCGAGAATTGCCGCCCGAATTTATCGGATCGAGGATCACAAAGGATTGCGCGTTCCCGTTCCAAAGAATTGCCGACGTAAAAGTTGTCGCGTTAAATGTTCCGCGTCCCACCTGCTGTCCGCCGCGTGCAGCGACGGCGATGGACGATGCCCAGCCTGCAGGATGGAGATCCACCCGCGAACTTGCACTACCGGTCCAAAGGGTCGCATGATTGCCTTCACCTAAGACGCCGGACAAGACGGACCCCACCTGCTGGCCATCACCGCCGCCCCATGCCACGGAATCCAGCGCGCCATTCGGATGAAGATCGACATACGAACTCGCGGTCCCGCTCCACATGGCCGCGCGGTTCCTCCCTACAGACGGCTTGACGTAGCCCACCTGTTGACTGCCGGCGCCATACGCTTGGGATGAATGGGACGCGTTCGGGCCCGACGGATGGAGGTTGGTGACCGTCCATTGCCCATACGCTGCGGTGGTTAACCCCAAAGCAACAACAATCGCAACGAAGGCGAAACAAATTGAAGACTTCATAGTACCTTCTTTCCAATGAGGGCGGATGTTGGTGGCTTTCTTTGCCGTAGCAAAGAAAATTTCAGCAAAAGCGGCTCACCCCGAAGTCATCGTCTTGACTTCTATTGGAAAGACTCAGTTCGGACCCAATTCCTATCACAAGAAACATCGTATTTCTGAAGTTCTTGGCCCCCTTCACCAGACTCGAAGCCAGGAAGTCGGAGAGTTGCGTTTACCAAAACGCGGAAGCGGCCAATGGGGACCACGCGTTGGCACTTGGAGAGACACCTATAATTTAGGGTTGGTGGAGCCTAGTGCTTTATCAAATCCAAAACTTAGGGTCTGGTAAAGGTGTCAGGGTCTGGTAAAGGTGTCAGGAGTCAATTGTGCGAAGCACCCGATGGGCCGTACCGGCAATTGACTCCTGACACACTCCTGACACCTTTACCAGACCCGACCCTAAATTTAGACGTTGACAAAGCTCAGGACAAAAGTCGGGAAAGGTTTTCGAAGAACGGCTTATCGCGTTCGTATTGGCCTTCAGCCAGAAAGCCCCGGTATTCTTCCAGCATCCGCAAGTAGTCGTTCACGGTTTGCTTGTACGTCGCCAGTTGATTCGCAGGCGCGGTCGCAGTCGACGTCTCGCCGCCGATGGTCAAATTCGTCAACCGACCCAGGAAGGGCATGGCGTAGATACCCGCGGCCATCACGTCCAGCTTCTCGGTTGCCTGGAACCAAGCCGCCTTGAATTCGTCCGGTGCGTCAAACGGAGGGAACGCCATTGTGCCAGCTGCTCCGCGTTCGTAGATTTGGTCGCCATCCAAATCCACCGCCATGCCGTAGGGCAGAAGCAAGTTTCGTGCTCCCTCGTCCGTCAACGAAGCAGACACTATGGGATCAGCCAGTTGATTCTGCGTCTGCAAGACATGCAATTCCTGCGCCGTCAGCGACTCCAGAAACTGTCTGGGTTTCTCGTAGCCCCCTGTCTCGTAAGCTCGACTTAAAATCCCAGCGTACTGAAGCGTCGCTGCCGGACCCGTGCCGGCCGCTTTTTCCGGCTCGTACTGAATCGAAAAACGGTTCACCAGTTCCATGTGTTCGGTGTGCGCTTGGCCAAGCGTTTGTTGAAGCTGCTCGGCAAGTCGCCCATCATTGGCATCCACTCGATCGGTCGCTGGCGCGAGCTGCTTGTAACCTGCTTGGAAGTTGGCGAAAAAGTCGGCAGTCGGCGGAGCAACGTAAAGGGCGCGCTGCGCCGCAGTTAGCGGTTGCGGACCGACTGCGACTACGGGCGTCGATGGCGAATAGGTCGCCGACTCGCCCCTTGGAAACGAAGGAGTCCATTCAGCGGCTGCGGACTGGGACTCCCTTGCTGGGCGATGACTCGACTCGGACGCGGTTGGGCGATTCGGAAGCAGACCCTGGTCGACAGGAGGCGCCGGAATAGATCGAAGATCGGCCCAAGACGTTTCGTTTCCCACGCGCATGAAAATTCCCCCAGGACGACAGCTTGCTCGATTCGCGGCGTGTTGGTGCGCACCGACTTTCCCGGTTTTATCGGCCAGAACCGGCCGAATACTCCAATTCAATGGAAGCGGGATCGCGTCCCGTCCTTCGTTGACCAAAAATCACCTCAGAACAGCAGTTTTGGGGTAAATTGAAAAATCTCCAGCGTTTCCCGTCTTCGATGTTGACGTTGGCAAGGCAGGCGACATTGGCTGACTGGAGCCCAAAGCATGCAAAATCCCAATCCCTCCGAAATGGTCGGCCTCATCGCGCGCCATCAGACTCGCTTGCGAGGCCTGGTGAGGTGCCTACTGGTGCGTGCGGCGGACGTCGAAGATGTGCTCCAGGAAGTTAACGCGGTCTTGTGGGAGAAGGCCGAGGAGTTTCAAACCGGGACCGACTTTTGGGCCTGGGCCAGCCAAATCGCTCGCTTCAAAGCGCTGAACCATATTCGCAAGTACAGCCGGGACCGACTGGTCTTCGACGACAAACTACTCAACGAACTAGCGGATCTGGCCCACCAGCGAATGACGCAGCTCGATCACCGGCGCGAGGCACTTGAAGGTTGCCTCAATGAACTTCCTCCTCCGCAGCGACAGCTGATCGATCTTCGTTACGCCGGTGGTCATGCAATCGAGGCCATCGCCGAAATCATCGGCCGGCCCCAAGCTTCGATTCGCCAGACTCTGTATCGGGTCCGCCAATCCCTCTTGGCGTGCATCGAATCGAAACTGCAATCCGCAGGAGGCGCTTCATGAGTGCCAATATCCGATTCGCGGAACTGATGCCGAAATTGCTCGACAAGGTTATTTCGGATGAAGAAATCGTCGAGCTTCATTCCCTGGTTGCTAACACACCAGCCCTCCGCGCGCAACTGGTCGACCATCTTCTGCTTGATACGTTGCTGGAGGAAAGCCTGGGGCAAGAGCCACTAACGGCGTTGGTTGATCTGGTTGGCGATTCTTCCGTTCACTCAAGCTCCGGGATTCCTGGAGCGGTAAAGAAGCAACTGCGAGTTGAATCATCACCGATCAACAGACGGCGTTGGCCGTGGTTTTCGGGATCGCTAATCGTCGCGGCCAGTCTATTGTTCGCCGTCTCGTTCTTTACGGTACCGGGCAATCGCGAGGCTTTCGCCAGTGCATCACAAATCGTTCAGGCCGCGATGCACACCCATGCAGCCCCCATCGAACGCATTTATGTCGTGGAGGTCGAACGCGGAGAAGGAAGCCAAGCAAAATTTGAATTCCCGCGCGACGTTCGTGTGGCCACGCAGGGCGACCGGTTCTGGGTGCAAATGCGCGGCGGACGCGAATGGGAATGGGGACGCAACGCGGAAGGTGCCATTTGGATGACGCTCGGTCCGCGGCGTGCGGTCGTCGTGCATCCAGATGAAATGGGAATACCGCTTCGCCATATCGGTGATGTCTACTCATTGAATTTGGAGACCTTGCTGCAAAACTTTTTGAAGCACTGTCAATTGGAGATGTCCGAAGGCCCTGCCGACACGACGATCATTGTGGCCACGCCGCGACGACAATGGAGCAATCGTCCGCTTCAGCGCGCCACCATCGAAGTGGATCGTGAAACCAAAGCCATTCGCCAACTCGTCATCGAACGGGACTTCGAGCGATCAAGTTCGATAACCACCTTCACCCTCGTGGATTCGCGATTGGCAGACGAATCGTTTTATGGCCCCGAAGGTCATCTATCTGCCCCTTATCGAATCTTCTCCATCGAAACCAACGCCAACCGACGTCGGGAACTCATCACTAGCTGGTTTGGGCCTATGTCGGAACAATGGATGCAAGTTCAAGAAACTCCGCCGATGGACGGACCCTCGACACTCGGAGTCAAAGAATGACATGCAGTAGAAATGATTGGCAGCATTGCTAAACTCGAGCAATTCCAACCACCCAAAGAGACTCATCGCAGGACCAAGAGGAAAACATGTTTCGCAACGGGATAGTCGTTATCGGCCTGGGCAGTTTGCTGGCAGCATTTGTCGGCCTTACGTTCACGGAACACGTCGCCGCTCAGCAGGAGATCGAAAAACAATTCGACCTGCGCGATGAAAACCGAGATGGGATAGTCACACCTGACGAGTTGCCACAACGGGCGATTTTTCGAGCGCTCGACTTGGATGATAACGGAGAAATTACTAAAGAAGAAGCCAAAAGAGCGGCCCAGCGAGGACGATTGAGAAATGTCATCGGCGGAGCCATGGGACGGAATTCCGGGAACGATGACGTTGTCCCGGCCGAACCTGCGAAGTCGCTTGAAGCTCCGGTTCGCCAAGGCCCGAAGTTGCTTGCACCTGGGGAGCACGGCATCGGTCGATTTGTTCCTGATTTCGAGTTCGCTGATCTTGAGGGAGTTACCAAGAAGCTTCACGGCGATCCCAAAACCAAACTGACCGTCGTCGCGTTTACCAGCACGAGTTGCCCAATAAGCAAAAAGTATGTGCCGACGCTCGTCGAAATCCAGCGGGACTATGCGACGCGAGACGTCCGGTTCATTTTGGTCAATTGCGTCGCAACCGACAAGCTTGATGAAATGAAAATTGCCGCGTCACGCTTTACAACGAGTGTTGAATACACTTTCGATAAGGAATCCCGCTTTGCAGCGCACCTGTCGGCAACCAGCACGACCGACGTCTTTGTGCTGGATCAATCGCATACGATTGTGTACCACGGTGCGATCGACGATCAATACGGATTCGGTTACTCGGTTGACGCACCACGCTATACCTATCTTCGCGATGCCTTGGATGCGGCACTCGACCAACGTGCGATTCTGGTCGCCGCAACCGCTGCTCCTGGCTGTTTGCTCGAAACGAAACCCGCGGCGCCAGCGTTGTCCGATGTGACTTATCACAACCAGATTTCAAGATTGTTACAGCGACATTGCGTGGAATGCCACCGGGCAGGTGGTGTGGGGCCTTTTGCACTGGATACTTATGAGGATGCCGTTGCCCACGCACCCATGATTCGCGAAGTCGTCGATCAAGGGATCATGCCGCCTTGGTTTGCTGCGACGGACGAGAGTCAGAGCAGTTCACCTTGGATCAATGATCGCTCCCTCTCCGCATCAGAGAAACAGCTACTATTCGCTTGGCTCGACAACCAAACTCCCGCAGGTGATCCAAAGCAATCCCCAGCGCCGCGGACCTTCGCGGATGGCTGGCTGATTGGGAAGCCGGATGCAGTGTTCGAATTCGCCAAGCCAGTAAAAGTCAAAGCGACCGGCACGATGCCGTATCAAAACGTTGTGGTGGACACAAACTTAGAGAAAGACCAGTGGGTTCAAGCAATCGAGGTACGGCCGGGTGATCCCAGCGTCGTCCATCATGTGCTGGTCTTTATCCAAGCGGCTGACGAAGAAGAAGGCCCCCGAGATGACGCGGCCGACGAACGTGCCGGCTATTGGGGCATCTACGTCCCAGGCAACAGCACACTCGTGTATCCAGAAGGATACGCCAAACGGATTCCCAAAGGGGCTCGATTGCGTTTTCAAATGCACTACACTCCCAACGGTACCGCCACCGAGGACCGTACTCGGATTGGCTTGGTGTTCGCGAAAGAGGAGCCAAAACACGAGGTATTTGTCTCGGGCCTCGTCAACGCGGGCTTTCGAATTCCACCAAACGACAACAACTACCAAGTCAGTAATCGGCCCGTCACCTTACCACTCGACATCGAAGTTCTGGCCTTTTTGCCCCACATGCACTTACGCGGCAAGGCGGCCCGGTTTGATCTCATCGCCGGTAGCGAGACACGCACGATGCTTGACATTCCACGTTACGATTTCAATTGGCAATTACTCTACCGCTATGCCGAGCCCGTAAGTGTGAAAACGGGAGATCAACTTCGCTTTACCGCTTGGTACGACAACAGCAAAGAAAATCCCGCAAACCCCAACCCGAACATCGAAGTGAAATGGGGACCGCAAACAGAAGACGAGATGCACTTGGGATATGTCGAGTTCATTGTTCCGGGTGCAAAGCTCGGTGCTCCAAACCCGTTAACACCACGCAATAGAGTTCGCGGCGCCATTCGAAATGCTCTTGGCGGATCCACCTCCGAAGCACCCAATCTCGGCGATGCTCTATTTCGCCAGTTGGACGCCGATGATGATGGTAACGTGTCGCGTGAGGAAGTCGAAGCGAAGTATCCTAATAACCCCGCAGCGTCGACCACAATCTTCGACCGATTGGACAACGATCAGAATGGTCAATTGAACCAGCAAGAATTGCGCAAACTATCGGAGATCCTGAAGCGGTAAATCGAGTGAGCCATACGGCCTGCGTGCGGAGGAAGGAACGCCGGGAGGACAATGTCTTTTCTCCACACCATTCCCCGCACGGTCAACGCAGTGAAGCATTTTTGAATGTGTATGCTCAGCACTTGTGTCGGCCTTTCAGGCCTTTTCTGGATGAGATGTCACGCTAACCGGTGGCTCGCGCACACCGGCAGAGGATTGAGGTAGGGAAGTCGCATTGGGTTGCG
>JBGSJV010000010.1:0-79090 GCA_041741535.1 Pirellulaceae bacterium | reverse complement strand
CTACCCAAATTGCTCAAACAAACAAAAAAGGAAACCGATCACGATGTCTAAAAACTAAATCAATAACATGATTTTCGAAAAACTCTTTCGAAAATCGTACCGATCATCCAGTCACACCCTTTTTCAGCACCCTGCTAGTGCTTTGTCAAATCCAAAGCTTTGGACCTGGTAAAGGTGTCAGGAGTCAATTGTGCGAAGCACCCGATGGGCCGTAGCGGCAATTGACTCCTGACACCTTTACCAGACCCGACCCGAAAATTAGACGTTGACAAAGCCTCGTTGCGACGACCAGAGACATGAAGACCCCGTTACCCGGACAGTCGCTTTTCGAACTGCCGGGGTTGCTCAAGCTAACGCCGTTCGAACACTTTCAATATTGGGAGACTCGAGACGGCTTTCCCAATCAGATTGTCGCCGTTCTGGATTTTGTCGGCTCTTTCGATGCCGCCGTTTTCGTCGCGGCGGTTGTTCGCACTCTGCCTCGTCATCCATTGCTCTTTAGCCGAATCAAGGTCGTGGGCGAAGCACCCGTGGCGTTTGTGTGGACCGAGGGGCAGCCTCGTTTTGCCCCAATGCCCGAAGCTGTTGAGGCAAATGAGCCAGCGCAAGATTTGCAAACTCAGTTAGAACGCTTCGGTTTGCAAGACTTCGTGCGATTGCAGCTTCAAGAGGATGGTTGGCAACCGCAGCAGCTCGGCGACCTGCCCGAAGTTCATCCTGCGCACGGCGAGTCATTCCGCCTTACCATCCAGTTCAATCGAACCCACTGTCGTTGGATCATGCAAAGCCATCACGCGGTGTGTGATGGTGTGGGCGGATTGCAGTCGATTCGCGAACTCCTGCAAGTTTATCACTGGCTATGCAGTGACTCGGACGAACCGTTTCCTTTGCGACCCTTGCAAATGGAGCGACTCCAAAATCGCGGACGTTTGATGCGTGGAACTGCGAGCTGGGTGAGCCGTTTGGGGAGGCTGCCCATGAAGTGGATCGGGTTGTTTGGGGCCAGCAAGTTTCTTTGGCGACGTCCCGTGAGTCTCTGTCCCATCCACCATCAATCGAATCCCGCGTCAGCCAAGTTGGCTTGGGTCGATGGTCGTTTGACGGCCAGCCAATCGCAGCGCTTGCGCCAAACGGCCAAAGAGTTTGGCGTCACGGTCAATTCGCTTTTGTTAGCGCATTGGTTGGCGACCCTGCATCGGTTTAGGTGCCAGAACGGTCGCACATCCGAAGGATCGCGAGACTCTTACCGTTTGATGATCCCAACAAACGAGCGAACCGGCGGTGACGTCGCGCTGTCTGCCTGCAACCAAGTGAGTATGGTTTACGTCGATCGCTGGTCACACGAGATGGAGCATATCGATGGCCTGGCGGCCGGGATCGATTTTGAGATGTCGGTCATTCGCCGGTGGGGGGTGTCGGGGACATTTTTGTTAGCGCTGAAAGTGTTGAGTTGGTTTCCGGGTTTGATTCGTAGGTACGCTCGACGGCCGAGTTGTTGGGCCACAAGTTACGTCACGAATTTGGGACCGATTTTGGAGCGGTTGCGGGTGGGCCGGTCGGGGCCGTTTTCCCAAGTCGGGAAGTTAACACTGGCGGATATTCGATTGTTGCCGCCGCTTCGTCCGTCGCTGCCGGCTGCCCTGGCCGTCCACATGTATGCGGGGCAATTATGTCTCACTTTGCACTATGATCCCGGCGAGATCCCGAAGGAACAATCTGCCGAGTTGATGCGAACGATGCTCAACCGTCTCCGCACCCAATGAGCCGCGTGATCGGTCGACCCACTTGCCGGAAGAGTCGATGGTTCTGCGGTTTTGCTGGAGAATGACGACCGGTGGGGCTCGCTATTGGCCATTGGATCGATCACAATGCAGCCTTGTGTGTTACAAGTCGGGTCGGCTTTGCGGGTCACCGCCGGTTAGGTTGCCGTGGATCACTCCACGAACCAACGTTGGACCGCGGAGCGGTCCACGACGACTTTGGACCGCGGAGCGGTCCATTACGACGATGGATCGCGGAGCGGTCCACGACAATGTTGGACCGCGGAGCGGTCCACGGCGACTTTGGATCGCGGAGCGATCCCCGACGACCGGTCGCGTATCCCCGGAAAACTTTGCACAGGTCCCATGGCCAATTCTCCTCCAACGAACAGCGGAATCTGGCCTGATCAAGAGCCGACGAAGATACTTTTGGCCAAGGCGGGCAACGGCGATAAGCGAGCGGTTAATGAATTGTTGGAACGTCACCGCGAGGCAGTCCGCAAGCTTATTCGGATGCGACTGGACCAGCGAATTCAGCGACGGGTCGCGGTCAGCGATGTATTGCAAGACGTTTTGGTCGAAGCTAACCGTCGCTTGCAAGACTATATCAATAACCCGGGGATGAGTTTCCATCTTTGGCTGCGGCAAATCGCCAAAGACCGCATGATTGATGCGTTTCGGCGGCACCGGGGATCGGCTAAAAGGAGTGTCGACCGGGAGCAGTCTTTGACGGCTCCCCGGGGCAGTGACCGGTCCAGCATCATGCTGGCCCAGCGGCTGCAGGATCACGAAATGACCCCGGCGACCGCGGCAACTCAGAAAGAAATGGCTCAACGAGTTGAAGAAGCGATCGGAAAACTGGCGGAGGCCGACTACGAAATCATCGTGATGCGTCACTACGAGCAATTGTCGAATCGTGAGGTCGCCGAAGCTCTTAATCTCACGGAACCGGCTGCCAGCATGCGGTATTTGAGGGCCATCAAACGGCTCCGCACGGTGATGGAAGAGGATTTTTGACCAAGAAAGCCGGGGTTTGGCCCTTGAAAGCCACCCAGGAAACGAGTAAACTCTCCCCTCCCGAGCGCGGTAGTCTCGCTTGGATCTACACAGTTACTTACTACTCGATTTTGAGCACTGCCATGGCCGTACCAAAACGCAAACATTCCAACGCCCGATCCGGTAGCCGTCGCAGCCATCACCGGATTCCCCCGATTCAATTGACTTATTGCCCGAACTGCAGCACCCGGGTCCCGACGCACAGCGTTTGCCCATCCTGCGGATTTTACATGGGCCGCGTAGTCAATCCGGTCGCGGAAAAGAAATAACCGCGGCGGGATCGGTGTGACGTGCCAATCGCAGGTGTGGCGTGCCAATCACAGGTGTGACGTGCCAATCGCATTAGATCGACCAATCAGCAAATTGACCAATCAAACGCCGCAACCATTCGCGAGTCCGATCCAAGCATCGACTTTCGAGTGGTTGCGGCGTTTCTTGTTTCGCCCTCGGAAGTTAGACTATACCCCTAGAAGCTCCGTTCGGTGGTCCCCCGATTCGGAACATGTCCCAAAACTCGGAACCGCGATTCATGTCCACTGAACCCACGTCTGAACCTCAGGTTGTTGAAACTGCCCCCGTTGCCGAGACGACGAGCTCGCTAGAAACGACGAGCTCACCAGAAACGACGATCACCGCCGAAGCCGAGGTTGTCTCGGTGGATAACCAGTCGGTCGTGGATCAAGAGTCGGTTGATGGCAAGCCAAAGATCTCGATCGGTTCTCAACGCGGCGCAACCAGTAGCGAGCCCAAAGCGGTCGCTCAAGCCAAGGCGAACCCGGTCTCGATGGGCGGTGAAGACGAAGCTCCCGCTGCGATCGCTCCGGCCGTACGTTCGAATTTAGGGCTAGATGGCCAGGACGTCGATTTGAATTTGGATGATGCCGCTTTGAGCACCATGATGGACGGCGGCCAGCCCGCGAGCCCGGGCCACGTGGACGAATTGGTCGTCGATCAGAAGTATCAAGGGAAAGTTGTCCGACTCAATGAAGAAAACGTATTCTTGTTGATCAATGGTCGTTTCGACGGCATTGTGGCGACCCGCACGTTCAAGAAGAAACCGGCCGAAGGCGATTTGCTCGAAGTCGTCGTGACTCGGCACAACACCGAAGAGGGCCTTTACGAACTACGGATTCCCGGTGGTGCGGTTGATGTCGCGGCTTGGGATGACTTGACCGTGGGTGCGTTGCTGGAAGTCAAAATCACCGGTTCCAATACAGGTGGTTTGGAATGTATTGTCAATGGTATTCGCGGCTTTGTTCCGGGCGGTCAAATCGACTTGGCCCGCGTCGAGAACTTTGGTGACTACGTCGGCAAGAAGATGGAATTGCGGATCATCGAAGTTGACAAGAAGAAAAAGAAACTAGTGCTTTCGCGTAAAGCCATTTTGGAAGAAGCGCAGAAAGAAACTCAGCAAGAGTTTCTCAAGACGGTCGAACCAGGTGCCTACTTCGACGGCACGGTGACCCGTTTGATGGACTTTGGTGCGTTCATCAACATCGGCAGCGGCGTCGAAGGTTTGGCCCACGTCAGCAAACTGTCGTGGGATCGGATCAACCATCCTAAAGATGCCGTGGCCGTTGGCCAAACTGTCCGCGTCAAGGTTGACAAAATCAACAAAGAGAACGGCAAGATCTCGCTGTCAGTCAAAGACACCATGACCAATCCCTGGTTTGGAATCGCGGAACGATATCCTGATGGAAGTGTGGTTAAAGGCACCGTTACCAAGTTGGCGGACTTTGGAGCGTTTGTGGGATTGGAAGCCGGAATCGAAGGCATGATCCATATCTCAGAATTAGCTCATGGACGAGTTTCCACGGTTCAATCGGTCGTGAAGGTCGGCGACGAACTGGACGTGAAGGTCTTGTCGATCGATATCAAGAAACGTCGGATCGCTCTTTCGCGAAAAGCAACGCTGTCCGCTCCAGTTGATGACTCCAAAGCCAAAGCCAAGCCCGAAGTTGAGGAAAAAATCCGTGAGATGGCCGTCAAGCCAACCAAGGAATCTCTCAAGGGCGGCCGTGGCAAAAGCAGCGGTGGCGAACAATTTGGGCTGCGCTGGTAACAATCAGGTGACCAGCTTTGCCGGTATGACCGGGGCAATCCCTACCATTTTGTTGCCTATCGTGCCTGTTGTAGGAAACATGTCGTTGCGTTTTGGAACGATCCAGTCGTTGCAGGTCGAAGGACGATAGCATCCGAGAAGCTCTATAAAAGTTGCGGACGCAGTCGTCTGGGTGACAGCGTGCCGCCGCTTCGTTGCCTGCGAACTTGGATGCAAACACATGTGGCGATCGATGTTTATTGCGCTAGGGATTTTTCTCTGTCTGGTGGGTGGAGAGTTCTTGGCGTGCGATCATTTGGTCATCCGCAGTTCGATCCGAGAACCACAACCGGAGGCTTTGGTCAAAACGGCCTCGTTTGGTCAGCCAATCGCTGCTCCGATCGAACGCAAGATTTATGTGCCTAAAGACTGGATGCCGTGGACCCTGTTGGCATCGGGGGCGGTTGTGTTGATGTACAGCCTCCGCCCTCGCGAGTAATTCTGTATTCGCGTCGCTCTATTTCATCGCTTGACAGCTCCGGCTATGCTAACTGGGCGCGGTGATGCCCCAGTTCCCCTCGAGAAAGTCAACGATGAAGTTGTTGCTCCGTTATGGTCGGTTTGTGTCGGTTGGTCTTGTGCTTAGCGCCGTATGCGGCTTTTTGCTAGGCACCACGTGCCGGGTCGTTATGGCGCAAACGGTCGATCAATCCGCTGAAAAACCTGCGCAAGAAATCGCAACCAACCAACCGGTCGTCACGTTGGTGGACGCCGGTCAGTCGCCACGTCGAATGCTACGGCTGCGGCCAACCGTTGGCAGTAAACAGCGCCATGAACTGACAATGGCCATGACGATGGGCTCGGAAGCCAACGGGCAAAAGTCGCCTAGTATGAAGGTCCCGACTGTCAAATACACGATGGATTCGACTATTAGCGAGGTGGCGGCCAACGGGGATGTTTCGTTTTCAGTGGAATATGCCGATGCCAGCATCGTGAAGGACGATGAAACGCCGCTCGAGATGATTGCGAGTATGGAGGGCGTGATGGAATCGCTGATTGGTCTGCAATTTCAATCGACCGTCGACCAACGTGGATTTGCGAAAGGTGTGACGTTGGAGTTGCCTGATGGCATCGATCCGGTTGTGGCGGGACAAATCGACCAACTGTCCAAGTCGGTGGAACAATTGACGTCCCCGTTTCCAGCCGAAGAGGTTGGGGTGGGCGGAAAGTGGAAACTAGCGACCCCGATGGACTCCGGGGGAATGAAGTTCGTTCAGACCGTCGAATACACCGTCGTGGAGATGAGCGAAAACGGTGTCTCGGTCAACGTGGAAATAAGTCAAGCGGCCGAAGAGCAGGAAATCGCGCTCCCGGACGCGGGCGTTACGGCGCGGTTGCTATCGTTGGACTGCCGAGGTAAAGGCCAAATGAAGCTTAATTTGGGGGCAATCTTCTCCGACGAAGCATCCATCAAAGCAGATGTGACCGTCGAAATGATGGTAAATGCTGGTCAAGACATTGAGCTCACCCAAGAAGTGAGCACGCACGTACAACTGAAGGCGATGCCGCTTCCCGTGGCCAAGTAATCCATTCCGCGGTCGGTCAAAATTAACGATTTGCTTTGCGTCGGGCGTCAATTGGTTCGCAGCAATACCTTTCAATTTTCGTTTATCCGCGACGCATTGCTTGAACGGTATTGTCGTTAACCGGTTAGCGGCGCGTGGCCGGTCGGGAATGCGACCAACCACGCGCCGCTAAGGATTGGTCCCGAAATAAGTTCCGGATTTCGAACGGCGAAAGGTCCGGAATGACTTGCGCTGGCACTGGTGGTTCAATGATTAATGATTATTGAAAAATGAAGAATTCAAAATGTACCAAACGTCGCGTTTCACGCATTCCGTGAGCAACCAATGGCTGTCAGCATTTTGCGTTTTTAGAATTCCCTTTTTCATCACTCATTTCTTAGCCGCGTGTGAACCAAAGACGATCATTTGCCTGGCTGCGGACTTCCGACAGATGGCAAGGCCGATCTGCGGATGAATACGTTCGCTGCATGCGGTTTCGAAATGAAGACCGTCAATGTATTCGCTCGGAAGTTAGACCATGGCGGTCGGTCAAGGGCTGTCGGGGCAAGGAAGTTTCTGCGGACCGTTCATCCGCAGTTCGGCTCTGCCATCCGTGGGAACTAACAAACGTTCGCATTTTGTCGCACTGCCGCTTATGCCCTTCGGCGGTTTAGGCCATTGGTTTGCTCAGGCCATTGGGTGTCTTGGCAGATTCGACGGTCGGGGTTCTCGGATGAACCCAGGTCGGACACTCCCCAATCGGGAAGTTATTTCGGGACGATTCCTTCGCGTTTTCCGGTCGATAAACAAAACCAAGCCCACATTTCCAGCCTTTTCCCACAGAGGTGATTATTCGCTGGTCAAACCCGCATGCTGCCAATGATTGGTCTTTGTTCATGCGGCGAGCTTGTCACTGATAATACATAAACGCGCCGGCGGCCGAGCCAACCAACAGGCCAACAACCATCATGAACACGGCGAACCAAACGCGGTTCATGCAGGCAAACACCAAAGAGAACAGCGGGACAAACGTACACATGACGCCGTATTTTGGATCTTGAGTAAATGCCATGATGATCATCCATACATGGCCAATCAAGAAGAACAGGCTGGAGGCGGCCACGGCCACCTGGGCGGACCCAGAGGAGTCCGCCATTTGTTGCAGGCCCATGGTGATCAACAAGCCGGTGGCTGCCAAAGTAATGCCGACAATCGCGATCGCGCCGGCGACGACGTAGGCTGACGCTCCATCGCCGAAATCTTGCCCTTCTCCAGAGATGGGCATATCGTCAATTTCTTTTTCCGCTTTCCACAGCATTTTGTCGGTTTCCGACATTCCCGCGGTTTCGTCGGCACCATCTTCATAGGCGAGTGTTTGCAAAAACGTCCCGGTTTCAAAGTTCAAGCCACAATTGATGCAGATCTTCGCACCTTGAGAAACAGGTGCTTCACAGGAGGGGCAAACGGCGCCCGTGGCCACCGCTTTGACTCCGACCTCGTCCAACAGGTCGGCCAATGGATCACCCAAGTTACCTGACACCGTCCCAGCAAACCCACTCCGAGCCCCCTGCGTCGCCCCCGTTTTGGCTGGGGTCGGCTTGGCGGCCGCCTTTGCAGCTGGGACGTGAATCCCCGCACTACACTTCGGGCACTTCACGTTCTTCCCAGCCAGATTGTCTTTGGCCGAAAATGCCGCCCCACAGGATCCACATTTGACCTTGATTGGCATGTGTCGAAGTACCTTCCCGTAATGAATCGCTCGTCAAAAAAACGCTTGCCCACGGCCTCTATTGTGGTCGTGAGCAAGGTGAAAAATCAAGCCTTTGACTAAAAAACGTCTCGTGGCTTGGGTTGGCCCGCCTATTCTTGGCCACCGTTTGTTGTGGATTCCGGTTTTTCAGGTTTGGCAGGAATCACTTGACCGAAGAGTTGGCCCCGCACTTCGTCATGGGACCATGTGCCCGAGTACATCTCGTTGTTGAACAACACCCGAGCGGAAAAAGTGCCCATACCAGGAATCGTCAGCTTTTCGACGGTAATCACCGGGGTTTTATCGGCCCACTTGATGGGCACGGTCAACGGAACCGTCACGTCCCATTTCCCGTATTTGATCCGAGCTTCAATCAGCCACAAGTCGCCTTCCGGCAGCTTTTTGACGGATTGGATCGTGTACTCTTCGTCGGCTGGTGGGACGTCCTTCCCTAGAACAGTGTACCGACCTTTAAGTGTCGCACCGCTCAGGTATTTTTCAAACTTCGCAATCAAGTCAGGGTCGACGACACTCATGTCCTGAGTTGCGCCATCGACCGGTTGAGCTGAGGCGGTACTTGCCGGGGGCGTTTCTTGAGATATCGTGACGGGAGCACCGATCCCCAGCAAAAGTCCACCAACCCATCCCAAACAAACAATTCTGTTGAACATTGAAGTTCTCCGAACGAGTAGAAACCTAAACGACCGACCAACGACCCCCAGAACCAACCGACCGGGCGTTTTTCATTGATCGAGAACCAAATTATACACCCGACCGAGCAAGAATGGGGGGCGCCGCTTCGGATCACCGTCGACGGTCGCCAATTCCAGTGCCTGTTACGGAGGACCGGCGGTCCGTTAAGCAATAAGGTGCTATTCACGGACTTGGCAAAACCTGCCACAATGGGCGGTCCGCTCCGCACGATTGTACGGGGCAACGATGGTGTTCAAGGAACCTGACCCTGGTTCCTTGAATACGACTCATGACTACCACATAACGGAGTGCTGCTAGGTGTTTGTCGCCGCCTCGCTGGAATGTTTTCCGCATTTGGGCATCCGAGATGCCTGCCAAAAGGTCATTGACCTCGAATATTCAGCCATTGAGTTGGATCTTCATGAAGATGGCCACGTCCCACCCTCGAAACTACACGAAGACTTGGCTTGGGGATTACACGCCTGCCAGGACACGCTGCGGTTGGAAATCGTGGGATACTCCGTGGATATTCACGCCACGGGTGAAGAATATTTCGCGCAATTTGAATCCTGCTGCAAGGTCGCCAAGGCAACGAAGATCGTGACGATCAGCGTTCCCTCCAGTCCTTTGGGCACGCCCTTTAACGAAGAAGTCGAACGCTTGCAGCGACTTGCTGACATCGGCAAAACCTACGGGGTGCGCGTGGCGGTCAAAGGGATGCTTGGCCGCCTGACCGAAGACCCTGATACCGTCAAAGTCATGTGCGAGCACATCAAGGGCCTCGGCTTTTCGTTCGACCCCAGTCAATATCTATGTGGTCCGTATTCCAACCGTGACCTCGATCACTTGATGAAGTATGTGTTTCAAGTTTCCTTGCGCGACTCGACCGAGAAGAAGATTCAAGTTCGCATCGGACAAGGCGTGATCGACTACGGAAAACTGATTCATCAACTGCGCCGAGCCGGTTACTCACAGGCTCTGTGCGCCCACTTTGCGCCAGTCGATGGTGTCGATCACGATTCGGAAATGAGAACCTTTCGCATGCTGATCGAAAGCCTGCTGATGTAAGTCTTGCGTCCAGAACACCCGCAAACTATCCGTTGTTCGGGGCACACTCTGATTCGAGCATAGATCTTTGCTTGCGCGCGGAAGCGCGGAGCGACGTTTTGGTTGGTCGGATTCCCGACCAACCAAAACTCTGCTCACGCGGTTAACTCCACAGTCCAGTAGTGATGTAGTGTTTTATCGATGGTCGTTAACCGGTTAGCATAGCCTGGTCGAGCGGGTATCCGATCGACCAGGCGCCGCTAAGCGAGTTGGATGCGGAGATAAATCTCGCGTACAAGGAACGCCCAAACTAGCGCGACGTCAGTGAGCGGTGGTCCTGATTGAAGATCTTTCGCGCGGTGACATTAAGCGCCGTGGTCTGCAGCTCCGTGCTGGAAAGCCAGCGCCATCCTTGGGCAGTGGCAGTGGGGCTCAGGCGACCGCCAATGACGCGACCTGTGGCCCAGGCCAACAGGATGCGAAACCGAGTCACGCCGTGTCGAATTGGTTCACCTCCGGATGCCAATTCGCATTTCAAGCCGAACTCACGATCGATTTCTTGCTGCAACCACTGGAGGATGCGATCGGATCGCGGCCATTTCGGATCGGAGCTTTTGTCCGCTTCCAACCATCCCACGTCGAAACGCAAGAAATCCCACAGCCCTGCCCAACGCTGGCCGGCTGGGATCGTCCGGCCCAGCCAGCGACTTCGATGTTGGAGCAGTACCAACACTTCTGTCCTCGTCTCCCATTTGGTCTTTCGCGTCTTCTCCGCTGGGATCTGGTCCTGAGAACCGTGTTGGTAAGCCGCGCAGTGAGTCTGCAACGGGCATGTGGCACAACGAGGTTCCTTTACCTTGCAGACCTGGCCACCGATTTCCATCACGCCTTGATTGAACTCGCCGGCCCGACATTGGGGGACCAAGTGTTCGGCGTATTGCCACAGAATTTTCTGGTTCGCGCTGGTGGTCGGATCGGTTCGCAAGCCCAATAAACGGCTATAGAGTCGAAGCGTGTTGCCTTCCAAAATCGGCCATGACTGTTGCTGCGAAATGGAGAGTACTGCACCGGCGGTATAGCGACCAACACCAGGTAGCGCTAGTACGTCGGCGAAGTCCGTCGGAAATTGACCCGCGTGTCGCTCGACAATCGCGGTTGCCGCGGCATGCAATTGTCTTGCTCGTCGGTAGTACCCCAGACCCTCCCAGATCCTTAGCACGTCTTCAATCGGCGCCTGGGCCAAGTCTTGCACGGTGGGGAATCGTTGCATAAATCGCGGCCAATAATCGAGAACCGTTGGCACCTGAGTCTGTTGCAACATCACTTCGCTGACCCAAACCCCATAGGGGTCGTGGGTGCGGCGCCACGGCAAATCTCGCCGATGTTTCGCGAACCAACTTAGGACTTGCCGGCGAAGTTGTCGACAAGCCGCGGCATCGGGCCAGTTCAACTCGGCGCCCGGTGCCGCAACTGAAGCCGCTTTTGCACGAGCCTCCGATTTTTGATCACAGACTTGACCGGGCCGCTTTGACTGGGACTTCACGGTTTCACAGATCGCAATAAAGTGTAGTCACGGCGCGTGTAGTATTCGACTTCCCCGAAGGTTTGTTCGATCTCCTTGCCCAGCCATTCGGGGTTCTTCGTCACGAACCAAGCACGTCCGCCCGACTGCAACACTTGGAAGGAGAGTTCCACAAAGCGACTCGTTACTTGATTTTGCGAGTAATAAGGTGGGTTGCCCACAAACAGAGTGAATTGGTTCTGTAGTTCGACAAAGTCGCTCGGTCGGCCATCGCTGTGAATGATCTGCGTGCAAGCGGCCAACCCATTGGCCTGAACATTTTCAGTCGCCGCTTGGATGGCCCGAGCATGGGAATCCACCAACACCAAACGTTCCAGCGGAACCATCTTGCCCGCAGCGATCCCGATCAAGCCACTGCCACACCCGAGGTCCAAGACTCGATCACCAGCGACCACATCCATCGACTCGGCCAGTGCCAACCCACCGGCATCAATTTTGCGGTGCGCGAAAACGCCAGGGTAGGTAACCAACGGAAACGAAATTCCATGCGGCAACGTCACGTCCAGATGACTGACAAAAGACTTGGGCTTGCCAGCGCCTTTGCAATCGGTGGCAGTCAAAACCGAGATGTCGCCACTCGTTTTTGAAGTCTGCACGTTGCGAAACGAGTCATGCAAACGTCGCATCAACCAAAGAGACGTTCCTTGAATCGCACAGACGATTCTCCCCCCGGGGCGCAGTTTTTGAACCGCTTGTTGGAGAATATCGTGTACCAGTTCCGTCGGCAAGTTGCCGCGGTTCAATTGAAACAGCACGACATCATACGTCTCATCGGCTGGTAAATCTGCCTGACAAATCCGGCGAAATCGTTGACGAAACGCCGCCACAACATGGGGCTCCATGCCGCGATAGTGATGGATGTCAAATGTATGAGCCGTCGCTTGGGCGCCCAACACGTCGCAAGCCACTTGGCCCAGCACCCCCGAACGATTTCCGATCGTCAACACATGGGGATTAGCGGATTTTATGGGCAACAAGTCTGGAAGGGCTTCGAGCAAATAGCCTTCGCACAGGTTGAGCCCCGAACGAGAAATCACTTGGACCCGACCGTCAAGGAAGCGTTGTCGCTTGGGTGCCTCGGCCCCTTTAGAACTCTGCAAATGAAATATCAACGTTGGTACCTATTGCCAGATGGGTGTATGGATAAGACGAGTTTGTCGTCGCACGAGTCGATGAGTGGTTGTCGGAGCCTCCCCGAGTTGTCATGCGAATACACGACTCGGCGAGCCGTGCGACACGTAGTGTTGGTCGTCGGCGGAAGGTCCGCGGACGTCGGGCCGTTTCGTACGGTACGGTTCCATACAGTACGGTTCCAAGTGGCTGGTACACCCCGTGTACCGTGCGCCAATTCTCGAAAGGCTCTGGTTCTCAACTGCTATGGAACACGGCGTGTGACTACGGACGACCTTGCGCACGATTTCCTTGCGGATTATTGCATCGTAAGTTTAGTCCTGAGTCACAGTCACGCCGCGCAACTGCATCAACTGAACGCGCACGGCCTGCCAAGCATCCTGTTCGCGTTGAACTTGAGCCTGGTGTTCGGCCACTTTGGCCATGTGGCTCGCGTGTTCCAGCTCCAGTGGGGCTCGTACGGTTGCCAAACGGGCAATCTCTTGCTCGGCCGCGGCGATCGTCGCCTTGAGTTCCGTTTGCCGCGCCAGTTGTTCGGCGGACTGTTTGGCCCATTCCGCCAAACTCGCCTCCCAATTTACCACCTGGGCTCGCTCTTGTTCCAGGGCCTCGGTCTTGGATTTTGTCGAATCCGCCAACTGTTGCTGGACTTGCTGGAGCGCGGCATCGTCCCCGGCCAGTTGCAAGGCCTCCGCCAAAGCTGATGAGCTCGACTGTAGTTTCTCGAGCGTCTGTTGCAGCTGGGTTTGCCGAGCGACCGATTGAGCCATCGCTTGTTGGGTTTCAGCCGTCATCCGGACGAGTTCTTGGACGGACGTTTCACTAGCGGTAACTTGTTGACTCCAGGCCGCCACCTCCTGCTGCTTGGTCGTGATAACTTCGGTTTGCGACTGAAGCTCGGCGGAGATCTTCGCTGCTTGTTCAGCGGCTTGGCTTTCTTGGTCGGCCACTGCCTCAATTTGTTTGGCTTGATTTTCCAGGGCCGTCAGAAGTTCCTGCTCTTGGCGGGCAAACGCGGCCGCCTCGGTCAAGCGTTGCTGGACGGCGACAGCGGCGTCAAATTGCGGCTGGAATTGGTCCGCTTCGGTTTGTCGTGTTGCCACCAGCGTCTGCGCTTCGACCTGCTGCGCTTGCAGGGCAACCAAAGTCGGCTCCAACGCCGCCAGCTCCGTTTGTAGCTTCGACTGGAGAGCCTGAGTTTCCGTTACAGTGGCCTCCAACGCAGCGACCTTGGCGGGCAGTTGTTCCACTACCATTTGATTGCTCGCCAGTTGGACTTCATTCGTTTGCTTCAATTCGGTCAATTGTTTCAGCGAGGCCTCCAATTGGTCGGACTGCATGGTGGCCAACGATCGCTGGACCGCTTCAATCGCTTGCGTCAGATTCGTCAAGCCTGGCCCCAAGCGATTGACGATTTCCTGAGCGGCCGTCAATTGTGCTCGTTGGCTGTTGAGTTCCGTTGTCACCTGTTCGAGCTGGGCGGCAGCGCTCTGTTGTTGTTGGACGAGTTCCACTTTCTTCGTCGTCATGGTTTGCAGGTCGGTATCCAACTTAGCGAAGTTTTCACGAGCAGTGGTCAAAGCCGTTTGCAACGCTTCCTGTTGACCACGAGCTTGCTCCAACGCCGTATTGGCGGCGGTCAGACGCTGCTCCAGTTTCGGAACCATCAGAGAGAGTTCGCCCAGCTCGGCATCCGTGGCGACCTCACGCATTTTGATCACCCCGCTCAAATCGCACGCCAACAAACGATTCGTTTCGTCGCACAAGCGAACGGCGGTCATGATATTGGTCCAGGGATAAGCTTTCTCCTGTGCACCGCTTTGATTGAAGATTTTCGCTTGATTGTCCCGCCCGCCGCTAACGATCCGTCCGTCGCGGGCAAACTGCACGGAAGTCACACCTCCACCGTGGGCTCCCCAGTTTGCGATCTGCCCGCCGTTTTCCATTTCCCAAAGTCGGATCGTGGTGTCTTGACTCCCGGACGCCAAGGCATTGGAATCCAGTCGCCAGCTGACGGCGGTGATGGGACCTTGGTGTCCGCGCAAATCGAGATACTCTCGTGCTGTTTTGGCCTCCCAGACGAGCAAGCCGCCGCTGCGATCACCAGACGCCAACAGGATTCCGTCCGGAGAAAACTCGATGGCTTGAATCCAATCGGTATGTTTCTTGATTTCGTGCAGTTGCTTGCCAGAAGCTGCATCAAAGATGCGCACCATTCGATCCGTAGTGCCGGCCGCCACTCGCGTGTGATCGCTACTAATGTCGGCGGCCAACACGGCGTCGCTCAAGCCTTTGATTTCAACCACTCGTTCACCGGTTTGAATGTCCCAGGCAATCACAACCCCGTTGGACGCCGCCCGACCACCCCCGGCCACGAGCAAGCCGCCAGTTCGCGAAAACCGCAAGGAATGGATATGTCCTTCCGGAAACGGCAAAACGCCACGTAATTGCAGCGATTGACTGTCGAACAGCAAGACTTGAAATGGAGTTCCAACGGCGAAAATCGGGGCCCAAGGACTGTTGGCGATAGCCATCACTGCTGGACTGCGATGCGGAACTGCCGCGACGTCCAAATTCAAGCGGCACGGCTGCGGCACGACCTCGGGACGAACCGATGTATCTCCCGAAACGGCCGCCAATTTTTTCTTCTTGGGAGCGGCTTTGCTGGTTTGATTCTCGAGAGCTCCGCCTTCGATCCATTTGCGGACCAATTCCAATTCGGCGTCCGGCAAACGATCTGCATCCGGAGGCATCTCTGGCGACGATTCATGAGTAATCAGTTTATATAGGTAGCTGGCCGAAGGCTCTCCGGCCTCCACGACGGCACCCGAACCACCTCCCAACATCATCGCCGTGAAGTTGGTGACATCCAAGTCGCCGTTCTTTTCGTTCGCGTTATGGCAGGACGAGCACCGCTGGTTGAACAACGGCTTGATGTGGTCGTCAAAAGTGACCTTTTCATCAGCACCATGTGCCATACCTAAGGTCAACAACGACAGACCGGTAATGAAGAGCAACGAGCGGCGTTGAATGGAATTGAGTTTCATGACATGCATTGCCAAAAGGAAGGCGGTTTCTGGATTTGATCGTGCGGCAGGTCTGTTTCGTAGCGACGCTCGCCAGAGCGTGGCTGGTGCGAGTTGAATCGCCATGCCCATCCATGTTTTGGCGAACGTCGCAACACGTTCGTTGTTCTGGTAAAGGTAGCGACGGTTGCGGTTAGTGGTTGAACATGAATTCTGGGCTGTTCAATACGGCCCAGAACACGTCATGCAGCCCATCCTGGACATCGGGCGACTCGGCGACCATCCCCAGCAATCGCTGTAGCTCTTCTTCCTCAGGTTTGCGGGAAAATGCTCGCTGGTAAATCTCCGTAATCACTGAGGCCGGGGTTTGCCCCTCGCCGATCATCTTGGCGATGAGTCCACCTTCGCGGCATTTTTGATGAACCGTTTCACCATTGAGCAAATGCAGCGCTTGGGACAGGTTTGGTTCCATGACGACTTCACAGCTGCAGACCGTCTCGCGAGTCGCGCGGCCAAACGTTGTGAGGAAATAGTTCGAGGTATTGCCATCGGCAATCTGAACGGCCCGGGCTCCAAAGGCCAAGCCACGGAATTTGTTGCCGGTGTCCGTCACTTGAGAGATCACATCCAACATGACTTCGGCCCGCATCCTATTCAGATACCGACGAGAAAAATTCGTTTCGTCCGAAGCATTGCTGTCGTTGATCTTCGTATCCAGTTGGTAGGTTCGTGAATTGCAAATATCACGGACCAATTGTTTGAAGTTGTACTTGTAGTCAGTAAAGCGTTTGCCAAGTTCCGCCAGCAACGCCTCGTTCACTGCCGGGTTACTGACTCGAACATCATCGACATCGTTGACGATCCCTTTGCCGAAGAAATGGGCCCAAACAATATTCGTCAGATTTCGCGCAAAAAACGGATTTTCGGGAGACGCGAGCCAATTGGCCATCACTTGGCGACGATCTTGTCCCGGTTGAATCTCTGGTTGAGCGCCGCCCAAGAACTTGGGGGTCATGACGCGGCCACCGACCAGATGTCGCACGTCGCCGCCTCCAGAATTGAAGACGATCACTTCACGGGGATCCTCGCCGGGCTTGCGGCCAACTTGGGAGAAGAAGGCAGCGAAACTGTAATAGTCATCCATGGTCCAACGATCAAACGGATGATTATGGCATTGCGCACATTGGGTCCGCATGCCCATAAACACTTGGGCGACATTTTCCGCGACTTTCAGAGTGTCGGTTTGCATTTGGTAATAATTCGTCGCCGGATTCGAAAAGGTGCCACCCTTCGACGACAATAGTTCGCGGACCATCGCATCGATTGGAACATCGTTGGCGATCTGTTGTTGCAACCAATTGAAATACAACAGCGCTGACTTGTAGCTAACGTTGATCGTCGACCGAATTTGTAGCAACTCGGCCCACTTCATCACCCACATCTCGACGAACTCTTTGCGTTCCAACAACTCATCAATTTTCTTAGCCCGTTTGTTTGGTTCCGAATCGGCCAGGAACGCATCAAGCTCGACGGCCGTCGGCAACATCCCGCAAATGTCCAACGAGACGCGGCGCAAAAACGTGGCGTCGTCACATAAGGGGGCTGGTTCGATTCGCAAGCGTTTCCACTTCGCATACATCAGCTCATCGATGTAGTTGTTCGCGGGTAGTTCTTGCCACACGAACTCAAGATCTTTTGGCAATACGATAAAGTGTCGTCCCACGGTGTGGGTGTCGTAACGAGCCATGAGAAAAGCTTCGCCGCGATTGGCAGCCGTCACAACTCCAGCTTGGGTTACCGTCGCGGAGTTGTCATTGGCCGAAGAGAAGTAAGCCAATTCGGTGACGTCGCGAGTGGAACCGTCCGAATAATTCGCCACGACGGTTAACTGTTGCGTGGTGTCTGGGCCATTGAGCACGCCACCTTCCGGGTACAGCTCCACGCTGACGACTTGGGGCACAGCACCCGGATCGTCGGGGGCTCCGTTCTGCAACCACTCCAACAAGGTCTGGTAGTAGCGGCTATCGTTCTTGAAGAGGCTGCCACCCGAATGGGATACCGTGCCAACCGCCTTTTCCAACAACAGGCTCCGCTCCGGGAACGCCAAATCCACGCGTCGTCCCAACTGTTCACGCATCAAACGGTGATAATCACCCGCCGGATCGAAGCCAAACAAAGACAGGTTGAACCCATCTTTTCCGCGCGCTGCACCATGGCAACTGCCGGTGTTGCAACCGCTGCGCATGAATACAGGCATGATGTCCAAGCGAAAACTGAGTGGCAAGGTTTCCGCCGATTGCCGGACCACCAAAGGGATCACAATCGACTGATCTCCGTGACGCACGGTGATCTGGCCGTCGCCATCTTGTTTGGGACGCAGCCGGTTACCTTCGATTTGCACCAACTCGGCCGGTGTCACTTCAATTGTCATTTCACGAGTGACATCCGATGTGAGACCGTTGGCCAACTCGATTTGGCCTACCAAGGTTTGATGATCGCGAGTCGTGGTCAAGTGCACGGTCGGCGGAAAGACCGCAAAACGAACTACCGCATTGGCAGTCACCGGAGCCGCTGGTGCGGGCACCGCCGCCGCGGGAGGCTCTGTTGCTGGTGTTTCAACTGCCGCGTTCTCTTGAGCAAGTGACCGTGGCAGAGCCACCACCGAAGTCACAGCAAAGGCGATCAAACCAAAAGCGCACCAGCGAAAGCCGAGCCATCGGAAAATTATATTCTTCATGGATGAACCAACAACAAACATAAGGCGGGGTAGGGTGGGTGGGAGGGATCCGTCGGAGCGAATGATTATTTTTTCTTCGAATCCAGCCGCAGCTTTTCCAGTCTGCTCAGTGGTTTCTCAACCGGTGGAGCCGGAGGCGCCTCGGCAGCTGGTGGCGGTGGTGTGGCGACCGGCGCTTCAACCTTGGGCTCTTCTTTGGGAAGCGGAACATCCACTTGCAATTCGAACCCACCGGTACTGGAGACCACCGACTCGCCGCGGACGGGGATGGTAACCTGACAGAACACGCCGCGATGTTTGCCGGCGGTGGTCTCCGCAGTCGTCTTGATGCGGAACACGAGTTCTTGCGTGGTTGAGGTAAACGTAAGTGGTTCGGCTTCACAGTTCGGAGGTAGGCCCAACAATTGAACTTTGCCTTCGCCCTCAAACGCGGTCAGCTGATTGATTTTGCAGGGCACCAACACCGTTTCTCCTTGCTCGCAGCCGGCCCGTGCGACCTCCATCGTTACATAGGGAGCCGCCACTTCTAGAGTTCCCAACTGCGAACTGCTCCAAGCAGGTCCACCCACATCCGACATGCCAATCGCATAAATCGGCCATGTGCCAACTTGCGAGTTGCCAGCGGCATTAAGCGGGTACAAACCTTCCGTTTGATCGGGAGGAATCTGGATATTGCCACGAGTTCCAACGCCCGGAGAGCGGAAAGGAAATTCCACGTGCACATTTCCAGTGAATCCGGGATCGCGGTGGACCTTGATTTTGATGTCTTTGGTACCATCCAACACAATCGGGGCAGTAGGTTGTTCGATCTCGATGCGGAACGGCAGCTTTTCCACGATCGCGATTGCCACTTGTTCGACTTCGCCCGTGATGTACTTCGATTGGTTTGGTTCGCCCAAAACAAAGTCTGCCGAGTTCTTAAAAGGACCGCGAATCGCTTGGGCTGGATCGGCATGTCGGGCGGTCAAGGTCAGCAGCTGGCCTCCCAAGGGAGCATCTTCGGCGGCTTCAAATACGACCGGCATCTGATTGAGGTTGGCCAGCATGGGCTGGGCTTGAAGTCTGATGCCAGCAGGCAGGTTTTCCGACTCTAAGACCACTTCGCCGCCAAAGTTGATGCGGTTGGCCAAAATCAAAGAACCAAAGCGACCACCGCGCGGCACAACAATCGACTGACGGTATTGGCCGTATTGTTCAATCCGCGGAATTTCAATGTTCAACGCCGGAGCAACGCTTTGGAACTCCACGCGATAAACAAAGTCGTGGCGCCCTCGATTCAGATGGTCATGGACCCACAAAACGTATTCGCCATCTTCCGGAACTGTCCAGCGTAGATAGGGATCCGGTCCACGAGAATCGTCGCTACCGACCAAGTACGTACCATCACCTTTAAGCAGATGGACGACGGGGTCCAAGCCAGATCGAATTCGACGACCGTAAACTTCAATGTCCCAAACTTGGCCTTGTTTTGCAGTGAAACGAAAATAGTCCTGATCGCCATCTTCCGTAATGATTCCGTTAACAGCGGTGGGGAATTCAATCTTCGTGGCAGCGGCCGCCGCATTGTTTGGTTCATTGTCCAACGAGTTCGGAAACTCGCTCAAGCGGAACTTGATCCCCGACGGCGCCAACCCTTTGGAGTCGCTGGGATGAACGGCGAAGTCCTCAGACTTTGTAGCGGGTAGGGCCATTTCGCTCGCGAATGGTCCCAAGGCATCGCCCAGGAACTGTAGTGACAGCGACTGACCCACTGGACCGCCCGCCGGATATACCGCTGTCGGTCGCGGGAAGTCTCCAATGTGCAATTGATATCGACATTCACCATTGCCACCGAAACTACTTTCGCGCACCATCACGTAGTACGTGCCGGCGGAAGGAACTTGAACACTGCACACACCATCTTGACCCGCCAGCGCCGAATCATCAGAAACCGCTAGCTCGAAGCGATTGGCATCCAAGATCGCGATGTAGGGATCAAACAAATAGCTGCCAAGTCGCATGGCGACGATTTCCACACTTAGTCGCTGGCCCTCCTGACATGGAACGGCGTAATAGTCGATGTCTTCATTGGTCACGATGCCGTCGACCGTTACGTTCATGGACACGGCTTGAGCGGAAGCTAGATCGTTATTGGGTTCGACCTCTGCCGCGATGGGCAAATGATTCACCCAAAAGGGCCGGTAGTCGCTAATGCCAGTTGCGGTTCGCACTTGAGCAATGTGCCGACCGACCGGAACATCGGCCGCTACTTGCACCACTGCCTTCACGCGGTTGGCGTCGACCATTTCAATCGACTGAACTTGGAACCCGGGGGTGTAGAAAAAAATCTCTTGGGCATCACCCAATCGTTCGCCGATAAACTCCAGCGTATGGGTTTGCCCACGTTGCACACCACGCGGCAAAATCAAATTCAGACGCGGGGAACTTGCCGCCGATAAAAAACGATCCGTTTGATTGGACCGATCCGTCCGATCTGACTGATCTGACCGATCCGTCCGATCCAACGTCACACATTCACGACATTGGGGACTGGGATTGACGGAAAATGCGGCACCCAATAGCAGGCAACAGGCAACCAAAAAATTGACACTGGATTTTTGTTTCATAACACTTCGGACCAAAAACGGATTCTGTGTTAAACGATCATCTCTTTGATCACTTTGCCACCATCGCAGATTTCAATCGGGCGGTTGCCGGGCGCCATGAGTTCTTTGTCGGCAACGATGCCCAACCGGTCGTAAACGGTTGTCGCCCAATCTTCGACGGTCAGTGGATTGTCTTCCGGTTCACTGGCGGTGGAGTTGCTGCTGCCATAGACGATGCCCTTCTTCAGGCCACCGCCGGCCATCACGGTTGTGAACACTTTCGGCCAATGGTCGCGACCACCGGTTTGATTGATTTTGGGAGTGCGGCCAAACTCCGTACACATGCAAACCAGAGTGCTATCCAACAGGCCGCGTTCTTCAAGGTCGCGGATCAGCGTCGCAAAGCCTTGGTCCAACGGTGGCATTTGGCCGCGCATGTTTCCTTCGATATTGTCGTGGTGGTCCCAGCCGCCGTATGTTAACGACACGAAGCGAACACCGGATTCGACCAACCGCCGAGCCAACAGCAACCGAGCACCGGCGGTGTTGCGACCATAGCGATCTCGCAGCGCGGGATCTTCCTTGTCGATGTCAAACGCCAATCGCGCTTTTTCGCTACTGAGAATCGAATAGGCTCGTTGGTAGAACGTATCAACGGCGTTCAGCGAGTCCGCTTGTTCCTTCGACGTGAAGTACTGATTGACCGCTTCCAGCATATTGCGGCGGCGACCGAACCGTTGCTCGTCAACCCCTCCCGGCAACTCCAGGTCTCGCACTTTGAAGCCATCACCAGCCGGGTCCGCGCCCAGACTGAAGCCGGCGTAGGAAGAACTCAAATAGCCCGTACCCGCGTAGACGTTGGGTAGGCTTGGGATCATTACATACGGTGGCAGATCATGACGTGGACCAAACTCGTGCGAGACCACGCTCCCCATGCTCGGATATTGCAGAGCGGGACTTGGTCGGTATCCCGTATACATGTTGTGCGTCCCGCGTTCGTGTGCCGCTTCACCGTGGGTCATCGAAGGACAGATGCACAAGCGATCCGCGATTTGAGCGGTATGTGGCATCAGTTCCCCGAACCGGACACCAGCAATGCTGGTTGCGATACTGCCCAAAGGACCACGATACTCCAGTGGTGCGTAAGGTTTGGGATCAAACGATTCTTGATGAGCCATTCCGCCCGGCAGAAAGATAAAAATCACACTTTTGGCGGGGCCCTCTTTCGAGACATAATCTTTCTGATCAGCTTGTGCGGACTTGAGCCGTAAGAAATCGGTAAAGGTCAAGCCCAACCCAGCCAGCGCGCCGACACTAAGCACATTGCGCCGTGACATAGGATGATCCGTGCATCGTTTCATAAACAATCCTCCGATTGGTGGAACTTGATGAACATGGGGAATGGAAGCCAAGGACTTGTTGGCTAAGAGGTCGAGGCCATGAAAAAACGTCCCGGAATGGGCTCATCGCTCACGGGCCAGTCGACTGGTGGGGTGGGTAACAGCTTTGCAGTTCCTACTGGAGCCGCCACTGTCTTTTTGCGGATTTTTAGTATACCCGCTTTTGGCCTTAAAAATAGCCTTGAATTAGAAATTCACAGAGAAACTCGGATTCGGCGAAACCCTTGTCTCTGTTGGCAGGTAAACCGGATAGGGGCGAATAAGCTGTACAAACCGGTGGAGAAGCGGCCGATCCATGTTTTTTTTCTCGATGCAGAAGAGAAAGGCACGCGGCAATTTCACACCGGCAATTATGCTGGGCGGAACCGTCCAAAAATAAGCCGAACCGATTGATAGACCACGAATCGCAATTTTTTTTGCGAAACCCGCTGCAAGAATTCGTGTTTATTTATGGAGAGTTCCCGGTTAGCATCGCAGCCCGCTTCGGAAATGCGGACGCTGGCCAGAACATGCGAAAAGCTGCAAGCAGCACTCGCTTGGCTCCCGGCCGGCGAAGTCTGGTGCGCTCGCGATTCCCATACGCAAACTTGCGTTTGGAGGCGGTGCACGGATCGAGCGGGTTTGGCGGAGATGGATGAAGAAGCGAAAGCTGGTCCTGCGTCGCTCCCAGAATCGTGGTGAAATCCCGAGTCGTGGTCAACGCGGAAAAGATTGACATAAAAGAGTTTTTACGGCGGAGAGAATCATGAAGCGTCATTTGTTGGTTCGTAAAGGTGGAGCACTCGGGCGCCGGTCGATGGCGACTGCTCGCGTTGGCTTTACCCTGTTGGAAGTCATGTTGGTGCTAGCGATCATTATCGTGCTAGCTGGGATTGGTGTCGGGGCCATGATGAATGCCCAAGACACCGCGTCGGAACGTCAGGCTCAGATCAAAGCCCGGGGTTATGCGGAAGCGTGCAAGCGGTTCAAGATTGACGTCGGCTTCTTTCCCACTCAACTGGAAGACCTTTTGACTCGGCCGCAAGGGGTTAGTGATCGCAAGTGGCGCCGACCGTTTGTTGAGAAGCTCGAAGCGGATCCCTGGAATGGTGCTTACACGCTTCAAGTCGACCCGGTGAACAATCGGGTCGTGGTGGTGTCGGCTGGCCAAGATGGAAAGTTGGGAACGGAAGACGACATTTCCAGTGAAGACTAAGTCGTGGAGTAGGGCTACTCTCTGGCAAGACGGATTGCCCGTGGACTGTCACGGGCATTTTTTTTGGACCGCTTTTGGCTTCTAGAATGGTTGGGATGAAGACAATGGCTGCCATTTCGATGCGAGGTTCGCGGTCAGCCGGCTACACCTTGCTGGAACTATTGTTGGTGTTGGGGATTCTTGTGGTCCTCGCGGGTGTGACCATGCCCATGGCCTTGGACACGATGGACACCCACCGGTTGCGGGCATCGGCGGATCGGGTTCAGGGTGCTTTTGCCGAAGCCAGAAATCAATCCATTCGTTCCGGTAACGAAGTCGCATTTTATTATCAAACCGGCTTTCGTACTTTCTTTGTGATGGAGTTTAATCCCTTGATTCCCAAGCCGTTACCACCGGTTCCGGACGAGGAGATGGCGTGGAACGGCACGTCGGACATCCGCAGCAACATCTTGGAAATGGGGGTTTTGTTTGCTGGATCAAATGTCAGCCCGGACTCGCGATCCCAGGTCAGTCAAGTGACGGACGTTCCTAACTACAGCCGCATCCTGTTCTATCCGGACGGCACGGCTCAACCAGCGCGAGTATTTTTGGCAAACGATACGGGGGCTGGATTGCGTGTCGAATTAAGATCCTTGACAGGTACCTCGGTTGTAAGCGACATGATGTTGACTTCGGACTTCGAATGAAAAAATTCCCACCTCGCCTTCCGTCGATTTCTAATGCGCAGCGCGGCATGACGCTGCTCGAAGTGATGCTGGCGTTGTTGGTGCTGGTGGTCGCACTGGCAGGGATTGCGACATTGACTTCTCTAGGACGTCAAAGTGGTGCGGATGCGCGGGATCTCACCATGGGACAGTTGTTGTGTGAAGGAAAGATGGCGGAGATCGCTGCTGGGGTGACCGCCGCTGGTAATACTCAAGGCCAATTTCCGAACGATCCGGATTGGACCTTTGCGGTTAGTTCGTCGGCAACGGACACTCCCGGATTGTTGAATGTTCGCGTGACCGTGACGCAAGACCCAGCGACTTACTCCGAACCGTTGGAGTTTGTATTGGTCCGTTGGATTCCCGATCCTGATTTTGCTGCCGAGTTAGCCCAATGAGTTGTAGCAACATGATGTGTTCATTCGGCGGGCGGGTTCAACGAGTCGGTTTTACTCTGGTCGAGGTGATGTTGTCGCTGGCTCTGTGCATTGTCATCACGGGGTTGTTGGCTGCCGCCAGCCAGATGTATTTGATGAATATCCAAGTGGAGCGGAATGAATTGACCCGATCCCGAGCCGCGCGAGCCGTGCTGCAAGTCATGGCTTTTGATCTGCGGGCTGCGGTGCAATACAAGCCAGTGGACGAAACGGCCTTGGACGAATCGATCGCCGACGCGGAGGAAGCCCTGGCGGCGGCTGCCGGCGAAGAAGGTCAAGCCGAAGAAGAACCTGTCGAAGAGGAAGAAGAACAAGTCGTGGAGCAGCCGGGATTGGCTGGGGGGCCTAATTCGATTTCTTTCGACATTTCTCGCTTGCCGCGGCGTGATCAGTTCGCACCGGTGGTTGATGGAAAAACCGGTCGTGTGGTTAGCATCCCCAGTGAAATCTTGAACATTCAGTACATGGTGGGAACCGTCGAAGAAGATACGAATTCCGGCAACGACACACAGCCCGACAGCGGTCCGCGAATTGGTTTGCTGCGTATGGAATTTGATCGCGCCGCGAAACGCTTTGCCGATCAAGGTGGTGGGCCGGTCTCCGGATTCGAAATGATGGCGGAAGAAGTCAAGGGTCTGGCATTTCGTTATTACGATGGCGACCAGTGGTATTCGGAGTGGGACAGCAATGAAATGCGAACGCTTCCGGTCGCGGTTGAAATCACGTTGCAAGTGGATCCCCGAACCGCTGAAGTCGTTCAACAGCAGGCGCGGACGGGCGATCTAGAGGCCGCGTTTGCCATGCAAGAATATCGCACCGTCGTGCACTTGCCGGTGGCAGAGTCGGCTGCCGCGATCCAGGCCCGCGAGGAGATGATGAACTATGTCGAATAGTCGAAATCGACCGCGCGGTTTTGTGTTGCTGTTGGTCTTCCTGGCCGTGATCCTAATGACGTTGGCCGCCTATTCGTTTGCCTTGCTGTCACGTGCGGACTATGAAGCCACGATTCTCGCGGGGCAACGCAGCCAATCGCGATTGTTGGTGGACAGCGGTGCCGAAGCGACCCGGATGTTCCTGGCCCAAGGTCGGGATGTCGTGCGGGAAAGTGGTGGGCTGTGGGAGAACCCCAACACGTTTCAAGGTCGCTTGATTCGCATCGATCCGGAACCCGATCCGATGACGACAGGATACTTCTCGATCATCGCCCCAGGGATGGACGACGCGGGTTATCCGTCCTCGTTTCGCTTCGGGATGACCGACGAATCCACCAAGCTTAATTTGAATATCCTGCCCAAGATGGATGAACTGCAACCAGGCGTTGGGGTGCAACTTTTGATGACGTTGCCGGAGATGACCGAAGATGTCGCCGAAGCCATCTTGGACTGGATTGACTTGGACGAAGAGCCGCGCGAAATGGGAGCTGAATCGGGCTATTACGCTGGCCTAAGTCCCGCGTATTTGGCCAAGAATGGCGCGTTGGTCAGCGTCGAAGAATTGCTGCTGGTTCGGGGCGTGACTCCCGAGCTCTTGTTTGGTAACGACGTCAACCGCAATGGCATTCTCGATCAAGACGAAATCACGGATCAATCGGCGGTCGGCAGCGAGCCCGACATGCAGCTGGGTTGGGCCAATTTTCTAACGATCTTTTCGCAAGAAGCCAACAAAAACTGGGAAGGCTTGCAGCGGATCGACATCAACAAAGACGACTTGCAGGAGCTGGAGCGCGACCTTAGTTCCGTGTTGCCGTCCCGCTGGGTTAATTTTATCTTGGCCTATCGTATCAACGGGCCTTACGCCGAAGAGATGCCCGAGGATGAAGACAATGGCCCGCCCAACGGCGAAATCGATCTTAGCACCGCCGAAGGCTCCAACAAGTTCACGCAACTGTTGGATCTCGTTGACGCTCGAACATCGATCACGTTTGATGGTGAGAGTACGGAAACGGTGTTGGAGTCACCGGTTTCGATGGCCAACCCGCTGGAATTTGGCATTGGATTGGCGTCGATGATGGACAATCTCACGACGGTCTCGGCAGCAACCATCCCAGGTCGAATCAATATCATGCAAGCTCCACGAAGAGTCTTGGAAGGCATTCCTGGGTTAACACCCGAACAAGTCGAACAGATTATCTCGTATCGCGAATACGAACTGAACGACCCCGAGTTCACGGACCTGAATCGCCGCTATGAAACCTGGCTGTTGGCGGAGTTGATTGTCGATTTGACCACCATGAAGGCGATTGCGCCCTTTGTCTGTTGTAAGGGTGATGTCTATCGTGCCGAAATTATCGGATATTTCGAAAACGGGGAAGCCTCCAGTCGTGCGGAAGTGGTTTATGACACTACCGAGCCACTGCCGCGGCTATTATTCTGGAGAGATAAGAGTCATCTACCTATCGGGCAAAGTGTGCAGACCTTAGGCATTGTTCCGTCGAGAGTCGAGTAGTTCGTTATGAGCAAAACCACGTTTATTCTATTGAACCATCGCACGGCCTGGGTTGGGGCGGGTGAATCGGGCACTCCGCCGATCCTCAAGTCGTTGCAGAAAATCGACTTAGCGAGTTTAACGACCGTCGAAGAACAAGCGGCTGCGATTTGTGATGCACTTTCCCAAGAGCGACTAGCGAAAAAATCCGTGGTGTTGGTTCTTGGTCCACAGCAAACGGAATATCGACCATTTCAAGTGCCGGCCGTCGGGGCAGCAGAACTACCGATCATTGTGGCCAATTTGGCGGCAACCCAAATGACCAAAGTCGATGACGATTCCATCATCGACTTCGTTGCTATGCCTGTGATGAACTCCGGTAGCAATGGGAACGCCGGTGCGACGTCTGTGTTGGTCATGGCGACTTCGTTTCAGACCAATTTGCTTCTGAGTGAATTGAAAACCAAAGGCTTGACGTTCGCTCGGATTCTGCCGCGTTTGATTGTTCCCAATCTACTTCGCGATTCGGCGGGTGCCGACGTTCAAGTGATGGTCCATGTATTGGGCAGTGAAATCGACTTTGTGGCGACACAAGCCAAACAAGTGGTGATGGTTCGCTCCAGTGTGATTCCGGCCGAAGGTGAGGATCGGAGCAAGCTGATTGCGCGCGAGACCTCGCGGTCCTTGGCCGTGTTGTCGGCCGAGTTTGGCCGAACCGAAAAGATGAACTTGGGCGTTATTGCCTCGACCGACGATGCCGCCGCCGTTACCGGGGCCATCGCCGCGCAGGATTTGACTGGGCACAAACTGGCGGCAGGAGATTTTGGTACGTTGCCGGCAGGGTTTGATTCACAGAACGAGGCCTATGCCACATTGGCTTTGGCGGCATTGCGATTGGATCGCAAGCCCCTATTGGACTTGGCCAATCCGACCCGACCGCCTCAAGATAATGCGTGGAAGCGAAAACTCTACTTGTCGGCTATGTTGGCGGCGACTGTCTTGCTTGGATTGGTTGGAATGGCCTGGTTGGAGATCCGCAAGCTGGATCGACAACTGGCCGATCTACAGGCCGATGTCGACAATCGCAAAGTCGCCGAAGTCTCGGATAAGCAGACGATCAATCGCGTGGGTGCGATCAACCAGTTCGTCGTCATGGACGTGGCTCCACTGCCTTTGTTGGAAACATTAAGCCAGCAACTGCCGTACGGTGAAGAAATGCGTGTCCAGTCGCTCAAACTTAATGTCGGGCGGTTGGCTAACGAAGAATCCTTTCCAGTCGTCATGACCACTCGTCTGAAGTCAGCCGATTTGGCGGAAGTGTACAAGCCCAAGCTACAAACGAATCCCGAATGGGCCTTTAATCCGGCTCCCCAACTAACGGACAAAGCAAGCAAGTACTACACCAAGTCCGCCATTGATACCATTACGGTCAAACCCGACTTCGAAACCGTCTACGAGCGACTTGCAAATGCCGTGCTAGGGGCACAGCCACAAGAGGCACCACGCTCGGTTCAGGCAGTGGAAACCGATGACCCGGAAGAAGAAGTTCTCTCAACCGAAGAACGCGGTGATTCGGATGCCAACGCAACCGATGATCAAGACGCCACGGATGAGGCGGCCGACGAGGAAAGTGATGACACGAAACGCAAGAGTACTGAGGACACGGAATCCGACGACACGGAATCCGATGATACGGAATCCGACGCGGACAAAGAATCGGCCGACCGGCGATCCAACGACGAAGAATCGGCCGACGACCAAGATGAGTCCGAAAAGCGGGAGCGAAAATCGGATGACGACCAAGAGTTGGTCGACGAGACCAGTGACAATTAGAGCATCGAGGCCCGCTACATTTCCTTTCGCCAACTCAGTTGAATCAAGAATCGATACCTATGAATAATCTCAACTCTCGCGAACGCACCTTGCTGCTGCTCGTCTTATCGTTTCTCCCGTTGGGTGGCTTGTATTACAGTTGGACCACGTATCAGGGTATGCGGTCCTATCGCGTCGAGCAGATTTTGCTGGCCGAAGAAGAGAAGAACCGGCTGCACGAGCTCTCGATGACGGCGATGAAGGAATTGGACCGATTTGATGATGCCTATAACGCATCCAGTTTACCGCTAAGCGTAACGGACAACACGGTGTCTTACCAGAACTTTCTCAGTGATCTCATGCTGCGAAATGGTTTGGAAGCCAAAACGGGCTCGGTGAAGTTAGACTCCGTTGATTATGCAACGACCGATCGAATGAACAAGTCCGTAAAAGAAAAGGCCTACGATCGAATTATCATCAGCGATACCACGGCTACGGGTAGCCTCGATCAATTAACCAATTTCTTGTACGACTTCAACGACTTGGCAATGCTGCATCGGATCGACTCCATCAGTGTGGATTTGGCGGCCCCTGACAAAGAAGATGAGACGCAACTCTCGATCAAGTTTACGGTCAGTGCCGTGATTTTGCCGTCCGGTCCCGAAACCAAGAATTGGTCGGAGTATTTATCTGGCCGACTGGGCAAGCCTCGGTCCGCCGTGAACAATCTAGTCGTTGCGAGAAATCTGTTTGGACCACCCAATGCGGCTCCAAGAATTAGCTCCCGCGCCAGTGCCGAAGTGGAGGTCGGGTCGAACTTCAGCCATCGATTTACCGCGAGCGACGACAATGCGGATGACGATTTGACCTTCGAATTGGTGTCTTCCGAGTTGGACGGATTTGAACTAGCTGCGTCCGATCGTGGACCCACGGCAACGCTCAAAGGCCCACGAGTTACCAAAGCCGGTCGGTATCGATTCAACGTGCGAGTAAGTGACAATCGTTTACCATTGTTGACGGACGAACAAGTCTTTACGCTTACGGTTGCAGAGCCAGAACCCGAAGTTATCCGCGAGCCTGCTCCTCCACAGCCGCGCCGGAAATATGCTCCAAATACCTATATCACCAGTTTGTTGCAGAACCGACTTGGAGTGGCGAGCGTCGTCCTGAACAACCGGGACAAAGATGAATTGATCCAACGCAATGAAGGCGAGTCATTTGAATTGGACGACAAGACTTGGACCGTCGTCAAAGTCGACCGTCGAACCGTGACCTTGCGCGTGGAAGACGAGTTGCTGGAGTTCAAGATCGGCTCGACGTTGGCGGAACCACAGAATGCGTCCAAATCGGTGACGACAACGGAATCCATGTCGCGGTAGCGACGACCATCGTAGCACGATTCTCTCGGAGTCATATCTGCGTGCTGTCCAAGGCGTTGGACCATATTGTGCCGGAAGTCCGAATGGGGGTTTCCGACTCGGAGTGTCGAGCGACGCACCCGCACTTGCTCAACCGTCTCTATTTCGGCTCTGTCCCCAAAGGGGTCTGATCCTTGGGAGCGCATGAAATAGTTTCGGACCAAAAGGCATGACCGGGGAGGGTCAGACCCCCTTGGGGGACAAAGTCTAGCTCAGCCAACCGTTTTGGATTGCCGTGACGGCTGCCTGAGTGCGATCCGCCACATCCAATTTGCGCATGGCGTTGAGCACGTGTTCTTTGGCGGTTTCCAATCGGACGTGAATCGTGCGGGCGATCTCTTGGTTACTTAACCCCAGTCCGAGCAGACGCAAGGTTTGCATCTCGCGGCCCGTTAGTGTCGTGGATCGCTCCGCGATCCTATGTTGGTTCGCCGAGCGAACCACTACATTCTGACCTGTCGGATTGTCGCGGTTTACTCCACGATCCCTTGCTGGTTCACGGAGCGAACCACTACTATCACCGGTCGTCGGCGGGATGCTCTTCGGGAAATCCGTTCGCCGTTGCATCAGATCGTTCATTTTGTGTAAACGACTGCCATCCACGGTTGGCAGTCCATCTCGAGCCCGTTGCAACGAGGTCAAGATCTCCTCGCGACTGGCGGAACGCAGTAAGAAATCTTGGGCGCCCCACGCCACTGCTCGAGCCATCCAAATGGGTTCTGGGACAGGTGCCAATAAAACCGTCTTCGTCGTAGGCGAAATGGTTGGCAGTTTCGCCAAGACCTCAAAAATGTCCTTGGTCTCCAAGATCACGTCCGTGACCAACAATGTCGGCTGAACTCCGCGACAGGTATCGAGCACTTGTCGCACACTGACACATTCGGACACGACCTCAAACGGCTCGCCGGCTAGAACCGCGCGCAAACCGGCTCGAACAACCGGATGATCAAAGGCCAGCACGATGGTCGCCGAAGTTGACATCGCGAAATCTTTGTCCAGAAGAGAAAACCGCTACAGTCGCCACAATCGACAATCTCTCGGCGGTCGTTAGAAAAAGTCCACCTTAACAACGGTGTCGCCGAAAGTTCGCCTCATTCTACAAGCTAAAAACATCCGGGTGTTGCGAAAAAGCACCAGAAATCGGCAACCAAGTCTCGGCAAGGCATCCCATGAAGCGAAAAGAAACCCGTCCCAAGCGATTGTTGTTGGTAGACGACGACCGGGATCTCGTCGAATCGATGGCCGCATGGCTCCGCAGCATCGGCTATCACACCGAATTGGCAGACACGATCCAGGCCGCCAAGCGGGTCTTGGAGCAACGTCCGATCGATTTGGCTTTGGTAGATATTCGCTTGGACGACGGCGATGGATTTGATCTTCTGGGACACGTCCGGAACCATTTCCCGCACATACCGGTGGTGCTGGTCTCGGGTTATGCTTCTCCCGCAACCGCTGTAGAAGCATTGCGGGTCGGGGCGTTTGATTTGTTGACCAAACCCATCATCGACCAAGAGTTGGAATTGACGCTCAAGCGTGCTTTTGCCCAACATCAGATGTTGGAAGAAAACAAGAAGCTCCGCGCCCAATTGGATGAGCGTTACAGCTTCCAGAGCATCATCGCGAACGATCAACGTATGGTGCGCGCTTTCGAAATCATCGACAGTATCGCGGATACGCGGGCGACTGTCTTGATCACTGGTGAAAGTGGTACCGGCAAGTCCATGCTAGCGCGAGCCATTCATCAACGCAGCCAACGTCGCGATCAACCGTTTATTGAGGTCGCTTGTGGTGCGTTGTCGGAGAACTTGTTAGAAAGCGAACTGTTTGGTCACGAGGCGGGCGCGTTCACGGGGGCCGTTGGCAAGCGACTCGGAAAGTTCCAACAGGCCGATCAAGGGACGCTGTTCTTGGACGAAATTGGGACCGCGTCGCCCGGGATGCAAGTGAAACTGTTGCGGGTTCTGCAGGAATGGCAGTTTGAACCAGTCGGTGGTTCCGAAACCGTCAGTGTCGACACACGATTGGTGTTGGCAACCAATGAAGATTTGGAAGCAGCCGTCAGTGAAGGACGCTTTCGACAGGATCTGTTCTATCGCATCAATGTCATCAATCTAGAACTGCCTCCGCTCTGCGAACGTCCGAACGACATTCCCGCAATGGCGGACTTCTTCATGAAGCAGGTCGCTCGAGACGCCAAGCGCGATCTAGAAGGTCTGTCGGACTCCGCTCTGGAGGCGTTGGTCCAATACCGCTGGCCAGGCAACGTCCGCGAATTGCAAAACGTTATCGAGCGAGCCGTGCTGTTGGCCAAGAGTTCACAGATTGGTCTGCCCGATCTGCCGAGCCATATCGCCAACGGGGCGCGCAAGACAATGGCCGTGGCGTCCGGCACTAGTGGGAACAGCACCAACGGCAGCAATAACTCGCGACGCCTCAGCCTCAAGGAAGCCCTGGAAGCACCGGAACGCGAGATTATCGCTCAAGTGCTTCGGGAATTCAGTGGCAATCGCAACGAGACCGCCGACGCGTTGGGAATCAATCGAACGACGCTCTACAAAAAAATGAAGAAGCTTGGACTCGAGGACAATCCGACATTCGAATAGGTGCTTCTCAACGCCCAGTGTCCGCCGAGTCCCCACAACTTGGTGTTGTCATTCTCGGCCGTTGACGGATAATCCCATAGCCGATCGGCGAAATCTGTATCTGATCGGCAACTGCGATTGATCCGAGAGCCCGGTCCATGGTGACATCCGTTCCAACGAAATCACAACTCGCACAACCGACGGTGGTCCTGGTCCACGGCATCGGCGCGCACCCGGTGGTGATGCTGCCGTATCAATGGGCGTTGCAGCGAGCCGGATTTAAGGTTCACAATTTTGGCTACAACAGCCTGCGGTCGATGCAACTAGCCGCAGATCAGTTGCGAACCAGTCTGGCGACTTGGAGCCAACAAAACCCCGACCAAGACCTGCACATTGTGGCGCATAGCATGGGCTGCATCGTGAGTCGCTTGGCTTTAGCCGGGAACCGGCCTGCAAATTTTTCGCGGATGGTGATGTTGACCCCACCGTCGAAGGGGACGCCAACCGCCAATCGAATCGGACCTTGGCTTCATTGGCTAGCTCCGTCGATTCAAGAGTTGCGGACCGAGCCGACCAGTCTTGTGAATCAACTTCCGCTACCCGATTATCCGTTTGCAATCGTCAAAGCAACTTGGGATTTGATTATTCCATTAACCCATGTTGAATTACCGGGCGCCGTCGAGACCCAGACGTTTCACGGCATGCACTCGGCCATCTTGGTTCACCGTCCAACCATGCGCTACGTCGCCCAGTTCTTGCGTGGGGAGAGTCACCGCGTTACCAACTGATGAGATGTGGCGTCTTACTCGCACGCGATGAAACGCCCGTGGTCCCTCCTGCCAGCGACTGTGCCGGAGCAACGTGGGGCAACCCGGTTGAAAAGGCCAGCACTTAATCCTGCGACAGGATCAGAACCGAATACGGTGCGATCTGGATATTTCCACTGAAGTTCAATCCATCCCACGCAACATTCTCGGCGCTGACGTCGGGGGAAAAGAAATTCCCAAAGTCACCGGAATACCCGTTCCAATCGCTATTGAACCGAACCTTCCAAACGCCACCGCGCGGCAATCCGATGCGATAGTCGTTCCAGGTGCGATCTCGGAAATTGCAAACCACGATCACATCGTCACCCGCACCACCTTGATCCCAGCGATGAAAGGCGACCATCTTGTCGTTGTTGTTCAAGTGGAAAAAATTCAAGTTCTGGCCCCGCAATCCACGCGTGTGGTTGAACCAATTGCGACGTAACTTGATCAAATCTTCGTATAGCAAGCGAATTCCCGCATAGGTCGACGCTTTGCTCCAATCGACAGGGTCCGAGTCGCGAAAGTATTCGTCCTCGAGAATTTCTTGCCCTTGAAAAATCATCGGTATCCCGGGTGAGGTCAACACAACAGCGGCGCCCAAAGTCGAACGCTTCTTCGAGAACCAACTTCCCGCATTCCCCGGCCAGATTTCTTCAGGGACCCGACTGCGTCCGTTGGCGACCTCATCGTGTGACTCCGTATAAATCACACGTCGGAAAGCATCGCCATTGAAGCGATTCTGCACCGCGTCGCGCACGGCAAACATGTCTCGGGAATTGTCGTCAGGTGGCACGATGGCATTCCGCAGCGGATGCACAAACACCGAACACCATTGTGAATCGTAGCCCGCACCACCGCTGCCTGTCTCACGGGTGATCCATTCGTCGTTTTGCAAGTCCTCGGCGATCATGATCTTCCAAGGCTGCGATTGATTGACTTCGTCATTGATCCATTGCATCAAGGACCATCCTTCGGGCAAGCTTCCGCCACCGTGGTTTCTGATATTCAAGGTCGAATCCCATCGCAAGCCATCCAGATGGAAGTCATGTAATAATGTCAGCACTTGATCGCGGATGTATTGTCGAACCTCTGGTCGGCCGAAATCTGGTCGAGTACTTCCCCAAGGCGTGTCCGCTCGGTCATCTTGATAAAAGTAGATCCCGCCCCGATCACCTTGGTACCAGCCGTCAAACCGCCATGTGCCTAGATCACTTGGCCCCCAATGATTGTGTACGACATCGCCCAACACGGCGATGCCACGCGCATGAGCGGCATCGACAAACCGTTTCAGAGCGACGGGGCCACCATAAGCCTCCTCAACCGCAAACGGATGGGCCGGGTTGTAACCCCACGAATAGTCTCCGGCGAATTCGTTGATTGGCATTAGTTTGACGGCATTCAAGCCCAACTGTTGTAGGTAGTCCAATCGAGCAATGGCCGAATCCAAAGTACCCGGCCTTCCGCCCGGAGCGTCGTTGAAAGTCCCGACGTGCATTTGGTACACGACCAACTCGTTCCACGCTGGCATTTGAAAACTGCCGTCCGTCCACTCGAACTGTTCATCGAAGATGACCGAATTGCCAACCGAATTGGTGATCTGTTCTTCGTACGGATCCACTCGCCAATGTGTTTCTCCGGCCCGACGAATCACGTAACGATATTCATCTCCCGGGTCAGCGTTGCGATGATCCAACGACCAATAGCCGCTGCCCTCACTTTGCAACGAAGCGCTGATCGAATTCCAATCGTTGAATTGGCCGGCAACATGAACTTCTTCCGCAAACGGAGCCCAGACACGAAATGCGGTGCCGTTATCGTAGGGCTTGGCCCCCATGCCGTTGAACCGCGATGGACTCCGTAATCGTCGCGCGACGAGGGTGTATTGGCTGTTCACCGCGCCATTGACGCTGATGTAGTAGCGGCCGGAATCGATCCGAGGAGTCGAGGTCTCGTTGGCCAACACCACAAAGCGCGTCCCGTTCCAAGTTCCGAGAAAATCGTGCTGCGTCCGGGTCGGCAGAGCACCGCGTCGAACAAAGACGCGCGGCGTATTCTTGTTGGTGGGCGAGGCGCCACGAATATCCAGCTTCACGTCCAACTCCGCCTGCCAATCATGGAAGTCCATATAATAATGAACCCATTGATCGCCTTTCCGCGGAATGACCCCGCGGACATTTTGCCCATCCGAAATTTGCTCTTGCGCCCACAACAGACTCGGTAAAAATAAAACCAATACCAGACAAAAGATCGCAAATCGACGCAGACCAGACGAGAGAGAATATCTTAAATGCATATGAATCACCGCAAAATTGTAACTAAGTAGCACAGATACCCGTCATCCAACCGATTATTGCAACGACAAATCAAGCGTCAAGGGACAAAAAGCCTATTCCTTGGCGGTGTCCCCGCGCGGACGAGTTACGCAAGCATGATCACCGCATCAGGTACGGCACTCCAAAGTTAATTCTCGATCACGAGTCAATTTTCCAAACCAAAAAAAATGCCGACGAGACAACTTCGCCGGCTTCATCCCTGGTGAGAAACGACTTGCAAACTAGGTCTCCGTTCGCCTCCGACGTGCACCGGCAATCAAGCCAAACAAAACAACCAACGAGCCGGAACTAGGTTCCGGGACTGCATTGATCGACATGCTATTTGAAAAAAAATCGTTTGAGCTACCACCGTCTGTACCATTTACGTAAAGCTGAAAGCGGCTCGCAATACCCGAATAAGTACCGTTATCCGAATCCAAAATTCCCCCGCTGCGATTAACTGTCCAAGTACCGCCAGACATACTAGTCTGATTGAACACCAATTCGAAAACAGTGTCGTTGCTGTAGCTGTTTCCAATCGAACCATTATTGGTCGCTGCGTTGTTCACCCGGTAATCATTAGAGCCGACGTTGAAATTGAAAATTTCGGTAGCACCTGCGTATAAGTTAAATCCCTTGTTTCCATTTCGGAAATTGACGGCTAGATAAATCGAAAAGACATCTCCAACATTAAGATTACCGCCAAAACTACGATCAGCATTTGCGAAACCTCCGACCCCTCCGTACATACCAAACGAGCTACCTGATGAGTTAATGTTTCCGCCGGAGTTTCCCCCAGATAGGGTGGTTGAGTCCTGCAGAAAAAAACCGCTTGTGCCGCCGTTACTGAATGACCAAGCGCCAAAGCCTGTTCCTTGGTTGCTTCCGTTAGACCAGTTCGCGTAATTGCTTGCCTGATCCGTTGCAATAATTCCCGCCGAAGTTACCGACCCAATCCCGCTCAGTATCCACATCAGAGAAGTGGCAATTGCCATTCGATACATAAATCCACTCCGAGGTTCAATTCAATCAACTGAAGAACGCCCCGTTACGTGATTTGATGTTAATTTATCTAAATCGCCGGTCAAGCCATATTCGGAGCGTCCAGCCCCAGAATCGGCTTTTTACGTCCGTCGATACCCCCCAAACGTACGTTTGGCGGGGGCGATCGCACCGTTAGATTGTTCCAGCGTCGGGTAAGCCATGCACCTCGTGGAAGTACAACCAAGGCTCGATTTAGATCAAGCCGCCAGATTTGAGAGTCGGCGTATGCAAATTTCCGAGCGGCTACGCCTTCTGGACAAAAACGGTCAGTTCCACCGATTCAATGACGCAGGCTTGTGGCGGGACGCCTTCCAGGGAGTTCCACTGTACTTCCACCGCAAGCGTCTCGCTGGCGATGTGGTCGCGCCAAGTGGCCATGGCTTGCCCCAGGGCCGAATCCGACGTCACTAAGCCGATACGGATCCGGTCGGTGTATTCTAGCCCCATCTCTTTGCGGCGATTTTGAATCAAGCGAACCACGTCATTGGCTTGCCCTTCTTGAATCAACGCCCCGTCCAACTCGGTGGCTAGGACCACGACACAGGTCCGTCCTTGCGCTGCTGCCCAACCGGGTTTCGCGTTCAAACGAACTTGAACATCATCGGCGGTCAACTCCACCGATTGCTCGCCAAGCATAAATCGGATCGCGCCTTGAGTTTGTAGCTGTTCCAAGAACTCCGCACCGGACCCTTGATTCAAATGAGCCTTGATCTGCGGCAATGACTTGCCATAACGTGGCCCCAACCGCGGGAAGTTGGGAATCACTTCGTAGTTCACGTACTCGCGGCCCGACGTGGTAAAATGCACGGACTTGACGTTTAGTTCACCTTGCAAAATCTCGCGATGACTTTCCAACCATGCCAAGTGTTGGTCGCTATTTAGCACCACCTCCACTTTGGCCAACGGTTGACGGACTCGTAGTTTCGCTTCCGTCCGAGCCCGCAAGCCCAACGAGGCAATCTCGCGCAGGATTTCCATCCGCTGCGACATTTCGCGATCGACCAATGCGGAATCGGCCGTTGGGAAATCCGTCAAGTGCACGCTGATCGCGGCTTGACCATCAAACACGCCCGCCAAGTTGCTCCACAACTCGTCCGCGACAAACGGCACGAAGGGTGCAATCGCCTTGTTGAGCGTCACCAAACATTCGAACAACGTCCAATAAGCTTCTAGCTTCGCCCCTTCCAAAGGCTCGCTGGACCAAAATCGATCGCGACTCCGGCGAACGTACCAATTGCTGAGCGAGTCCAAGAATTGGTTGATCGCTTGCGCGGCCGGGTAGTTTTCAAACCGATCCATCGCGGCCACCACGACCTCCAACATCTGATGGAGTTCGCTTATGATCCAGCGATCCAGTTCGCCGCGTTCCGCAATGGGTGTGTAACCCGGCAGTTGGCTTAAACCCTGATGATCCAAGCTGAACAAGTCCAGCGACTGACTGGAACCCGAAAGTTCCAAGCCCAATAATCCGTTGGCAGGACTGAAGCCGTCGATCACCGCGTACTCGCAGAAGAACGAGTATGTATTCCACAGCCGCAGCATGAATTCCGGGATGCTGTTCTTGATCGCCTGTTCGCTGTAGTTGATCGAGTTCCACGGTGCTTGAGTGGCAAAGAAGTACCAACGCAAGACGTCCGCGCCGTAGTTGTCGAAGATCTCGAAGGGCTCGCGATAGTTTCGCTTCTGTTTCGACATCTTGCCGACGTGGTGTGTGAACCCGGCGCCTAAATCCCGTCGGGCGTCGTCTTCGTTGAGACGCAACTGCTTTCCATCTTTGCTTTCCCACCATTCGCTCAGCATCAAGCCCAGCACGATGCAATTGCGAAACGGATGTGGATAGGCTGTGGGCACCGATTCATTGACCGCGCTCACGGCATCTGTTGACGAATCTAATTTCGGTCCAAACAGCATCGTGCTGATGGCCGTCAAAGAATAAAACCAACCGCGAGTTTGGTCCAAGGCTTCCGAAATAAAATGAGCCGGGAATTGCTTCACAAACTCGTTGGCACCCGTCTGTGGATACCCCCATTGAGCAAATGGCATCGCGCCGGAGTCGTACCAACAGTCGATCACTTCCGTGACTCGCTGCATGCGCGCCCCCGCCGCAAACGGCGAGTCGTACGTCAGGGCGTCGATGTAAGGTTTGTGGACCTTCAGGTCTTCGGGCAGGTTCGGATTCGCGGCCTTCGCCGCTTCCCAAACTTCCGTGCCGGTGAGGCCTGGCTTGGTCAACAGTTCCGAATAGTTGCCCATGGGTTCCATTTGGCCCGTTTCCGAACAAACCCAAATCGGCAGCGGCGTCCCCCAAAACCGTTCGCGACTCAGAGCCCAGTCCACGTTGTCCGCCAAGAAATTCCCGAAGCGACCATTTTTGATATGATCGGGCAACCAGTTGATCTTTTCGTTGTTGGCCAACATCTGGTCGCGATACTTCGTCGTACGAATGAACCAACTGCGACGCGGGTATTGAATCAGCGGATCTTTATCGGCTCGCCAACAGAACGGATAGTCGTGTAAATATTGCTCTTGGAACCAGAGAACTTCGCGTTCCTTCAGCAGCCGAATAATGGATTTATCCGCATCCTTGACCCATTGGCCTTGAAAGTCTGGCACTTCCGCAGTGAACTTGCCGTCGGAGGAGACGGGACAAAACAGTTGCGGTTGCTGCCCCGCAACAAACCGAGCTTGTTCGGCAACCAGAACTTCGTGGTCGACTTCGCCAAACGCGGGCGCTTGGTGAACTAGCCCTGTACCGCTGGAGGTCGTCACAAAATCTCCCGCCAACACTCGCCAATACAACGCAACTTGTTCACCGGAGTTCAACGTGCCCGTCGCATCGCCATACTGGGAGTAGAAATAATCGAACGGCGGACGATAACGCAAACCAACCAGATCACGACCCGTGCAAGTGGACTCGATGGTCAACTCGGTCTTGCGTTTCTTCGCCAGGCTTTCCACCAAGTCGGCAGCGATGATCAGACGTTGCCCGCTGTCGGCGTCGACAACCGTTGCATAAGCAATGTCCAAGCCGACAGCGGCGTATTGGTTCGAGGGCAAGGTCCACGGTGTGGTCGTCCAAACGAGCAACGAAGTGTTCGGTCGATCCAGCAAGGGAAAACAAACATAGACGCTGGGGTCGGCGACCTCGCGATAGCCATCGCCGACTTCGCCACTGGACAAGGCTGTACCGCCTTGGGCCCACCACCACACGATCTTGTGCCCTTGATACAAGTCGCCACGATCAAAGAGCGTTTTGAGCGACCACCACACGGACTCGACGAACGATTGATGGTAGGTCACGTAAGCCTGGTCGAGATGAATCCAAAAGCCTAGGCGTTCGGTCAGTTCTTCCCACTTCCGCATGTACCGCCAAACACTTTGTTGGCATTTCTGGATAAATGGCTCGACACCGTAGTTTTCAATGTCCTCTTTCGAGTGGATTCCCAGTTCCTTGCAGACTTCCATTTCGACCGGTAACCCGTGCGTGTCCCAACCGGCTTTGCGTTGGCAATAATCGCCGCGCATGGTCCGGTAACGAGGGAAAACGTCTTTGATCGCCCGGGTCAAACAGTGGCCGGGATGGGGCATCCCATTAGCGGTGGGCGGACCCTCGAAGAACACAAAGCTGGGTGCGCCTTCCCTACGCCGTAGCGATTGGTCGTAGATCCGCTGATCTTTCCAAAACGCCAGAATCCGTTTTTCGAGTTCGGGAAACGAAACTTGATTCGAGATTTTGCGAAACATCGCCGGGGACTTCCTTTATCCTACGAACGGGCGGATCTTGCCTACTTGCCGGTTTTTTTGCCCGGTTTCGACTTCGAAGATTCGCCAGGTTCGGCTTCGGGGCTGTCGTCAGCCGCCGGTTCCTGATCCTCAGCGATCGCGACCGGTTCCTCTTCATCGTCCGATTCGCCGCAGAAATCGACCGTTGGGATCATGCTGGGGTCGTCGAAATCCTGATATTCGCTGTTTTCCAGTTCGTACTCACCGGCAACTTCGGCCTCAAAGTCTTCGTCAAAGTCCTCATCGAAGTCTTCGATATCAAAATTTTCAAAATTGTCATCATATTGGTTTACAGACATGGCTAATCGCGTTTGGTGGCTCATATTTAGGAAAGGGCAAGTCAGACCGTCAACGTGTTGCTCCGTGGTGCAGCGCCGACTCAAATTCTAGCCACGACGCCGCTAATGAACAGAGTGTAACCGGATTTTAGTCGAAAACGCGGACCATATCCGCAATCGCCCGCATGGATCTGGGAGGGTAGGCCTCTTTCAAGCCGGTTTTGCATTTGATTGCGTCCCGACTTTCCCCGAATAACGCCATGCAAAGGAATCGATGAGCCACGATGAGCCGGAGGGTTTACCCGGTTAGAAAAACGCGATTGGGCGAGAATCCAACCCACCTCGTGCCGCCAAGCGTTTCGGGGCCCCACGAAGGCCCAAATCCAATCCCCCTTCAACCCCGCTCCGTCTCCCCCACGACAGCCGACAAAAGGGAACAACGGAGACCACACGGCGGCGCGAGTAATCGGATACTCGGTTCGATTCGCCCGATGGAATCCCCCCGCTGCAGGAATATGGAATTTGGATCATTGAAGAATGAGAAATTCAAAATGTGCCCGCCGTCGAGGTTCCCGCTCGCCGCGCGCAGGAACTTTTGGAGATGGATTGGCATTTTTCAATGGTCATTTCTCATCAATCGCTTCGCAGTTAACGTCGCGTTTTGGGGCTCAAGCTTGTGTGAAGATAATTATACCGGAAGGCGTTTGACAGAGGTTCGCGAATTCCGGGACAATACGAGTCCCAAACAGGGTAGATCGTTCGTTTCATCTGAAGTGAGAAGGAGTCCGCCAAAAAATGAGCACCGATGTTGTTCAGCAAATCGTCGAGTTGTTTCGGCAGCGGGGCGCAGAACTTTATGGGTCCGAAGCTGTGACGCAAATGCAACACGCGATTCAAACCGCCGTCTTGGCCCAACAGGAACAAGCGGAACCCGCGTTGGTTGTCGCAGCACTGTTGCATGATGTGGGACATATCTTGGGGCATACGCCGTTGCCCACCGACGACTCACAAAATTACGACGATCAGCACGAGAACCTCGCGTATGCTTGGCTGCATGAACATTTTGGCAAGCAGGTTGCCGAACCCGTCCAATTGCATGTGGCCGCCAAGCGTTACCTTTGTTCTGTGGACCCCAGTTACTGCGACAAACTCTCACCTACTTCGTTGAAAAGCTATTTTGACCAAGGAGGGCCCATGACGACCAGCGAGCAAGTGTTGTTCGAACAACACGAGTACTATCAACAGGCGCTCCGTTTGCGGCGCTGGGATGACTTGGCCAAGGATCCCACAGCTCTGATGCCCAGCATCGAATCGTTCGTTGAGCTTTTGCAAGAAGTTCGCGCGGCGCAAACCGCGATCTAAATCTAGGTTGGTTGCTTGATTCGGTGGAAACAAAAAACGCTCGCTTTCAGTTGTGTGAAAGCGAGCGTTACGTTTTTGGGTAATAGGAGGAACCTGTTCGAGTGATTACTCCAGTGAAACGGCTTCCGAGCCGGCGCGGGTTCCGTAGGCACTTAAAACTGCTGGGTCGATTTCTTCGGACAAATACTTGACCGAACCATCACCCAAGCAGAACTGCGCACCACCGGTATGATTGCTACCGAAGCTCACTTCGTACGCGCCCCATTCTAGGTTTCCGTCGCGAGCCAACGGGCTCAGCGTTGAAGTTGGCTTTCGATAGTTGATTGCCACGGCGGTTGACCCGCCCATTTCGGACCAATCGGTGCCTTCCCAGTTATCAAAGTCATCGCCACCGATGGCCCAATGATCTTTGCGACCGGAGTTTGGTAATTCGCGGGTTGAAGATTGCGAGGCCAATTCTGGATCCGACTCTGCTTCGCCGATGATCAGCGTGTTCGACAGACCATCCACAACGTCGGAATAACGGTAGCCCGTGACACCACCGACTGGCACGCGATTCTCAACTCCCGAAACGCCGCGTGGGCGAGTCCCAAAGGCTCCGTCGAGTTCCCAGTGACCCTTGGTGACGTTCCCGCTTCCCCACGTAGGGCGTGTCGGCGCACCCCACCCGGATGCTGGCTTCCAATCGTGCGGCTGTGTACCCGTGACAACTCCCAAATAGTTGGCTGGCTGCCGGGCAGCGACAAACCACGGTGGGATGTAGGTCGAAGCATCGAAAATCGGACCAACATGAATCGACGAAGGGCAGCGGAATGTGTCGACCGACAAGTGGCAGGCCGCGATTTGTCGTTCGATCGGATCACTGGAGGTGATCGAAGGATTACTCCAAGCCGCGTTTCGCGCCCAATCGGTGGACCCAAACGTCAGGGCTTGGTAGACGTTGTCTTGCTCCATATACGGCAAGAGAAAGGCTGTCCAATGCCCCCCTTCTTCGGCTTCGCCCAACATCGGCAGCCGATCCCTTTTTGCGGAGGCAAAGTTATGAACTCCCAAACCCAATTGTTTCAGCTTGTTACCACAGGACGCTCGGCGAGCGGCTTCCCGCGCCATTTGCACCGCTGGCAACAGTAGGCCCATCAAAACAGCAATGATGGCAATCACAACTAGTAATTCAACCAGCGTGAAACCCATCCGAACTCTACGTTCCTTCATCTTTTCCTTCTCCACTAAATTTTCAAGATCTTTCGTATCATCAGCTTTCGCTACGAATCCAACGATTCATCGGTGTCGATTTACGATTTCACCGGAATGTCGAATTCGAAGAGGTTCTCGATTCCTGGCTTCACCTCGAATTCCAACGGGCTGGTGTCGGCGTTGGTCTCGTTGTCGTAAGGTGTTGGCACCAATTCTTCCATTTGGATGTTTCGATCGTCGTCGGGCTTCTCATCCGGCTTCATGTTTTCCGCAGCTCGATTGTTTTTCGGCTGCATGCAGGAAAACGAAACCCGATATTTTCCCGCGACCAAGCCCATCCCTGCGGTTGATCTCAGACTCAGGACGCCCGCAGCGTCGGTCTCGCCAACGCCTAAGTTAAATTGATTGACCTTTCCCTCCATCGGGCGAAAGTAAACCAATAATCGTGAGTATGATTTGCCACCTAAGGTGACTTTGCCACTCAGCGTATGGAGCGGAGGATCTCCACCACAGCCGCCGATAAGCAAACACCCAACAAGCATCGTGACGAATAACATGGATCGACTATGCTGCATCCTCACGCGAACTCCTTGTAAACCACGCCTGAAGCCCCGATCGCAAATCATAGACATTTCACTTGAAAGACCGATGAAGCTTTGCACAATATTTGATGAAGATTCGGTGGTCACCGACTAACAAGTCGCCAGCAAACAAAAAAGACCCGCTCGTGGTCGATCACGAGCGGGTCACTTATCTAACCAGACAGACGGTCTCTGGTTTTAGTCATCGTTCATTAGCTACGACGTCGGCGTGATACCAACCAACCCGTTGCGCCAACCAACAGAACCATCGCGGCCGCTGGTTCCGGGACGGCATTGATCGAGCCGGTGCCCTTAACCACGTTGTTCCACTGATTTCCACCAACACCCAAGAACGAAATACCAGCGGTTGTCGCGGTAAACGTTAGATTGGACGTGCCAACGGCATTGGCAGTGAACTGTAGTTCGCTATGCAAGGCAAAGTTGTCCAATCCACCGGTCGAAAAACCGGTACCATTGGTTAGACCTGGAAGGTAAAACGCTCGGTGATTGTTCAATAAGTTGCCATTGGTGTTTACAGCACCGGCTTGAACCGTGCTCCAACGTGGTCCAGGATTCTGGACCGTGTGGGAGACGCCCGAAGCTACTGCTGGCAGGCTACTGAGAACGTTGAACGAAATCCCGGTCATGGTTTGGGCCGGTGCGGTTGACACCCACACAAACACGGACGAGCTTTGACCCACTTGAACCGTAACATCACCACCCGCCAACGGATCGGTTCCGCTGCTGCTGAAGATGATATCTGCTTGGGCCGTCGATACACACATCGACGTCAGGAAAATCAGAACGGCAAGAACAGTCTTTTTCATTTTTCTCTCTTCTTTCTTTCGAACAAATAGGAACTCGCATTGGCCACGCGCCGATACGATGTCGCCTCGTGAAACTTATTCCAACAGCGCTACAATAAAGGCATCGATATCACCAAAATCGAAAATGCCATCGCCGTAGAAGTCCAAAACGTCGTTGACATTGACGTTGGGATATTGGCTGGCGTAACCATCAGGGTCCGTCAGCGCCAAGACAAAGGCTTCCAAGTCGCCAAAGTCGAAGGCGCCGTCATCATTGGCATCGCCCGGAACAAAGGTGATGAATTCCGCTTCAACTTTGACGTTGTCGACAGCCATCCACCAGTTGTTGCCCGCATCCAAATAGCCTAGACGGAGAATCATCTTCTTCGTCTGTAGGGCATAGAAGTCGGAGCTGGCCACAAAGGTCGGCGCGTCAATCAAGAAGGTGTCATTTGGGTTGCTACCTTGAGCCAACTCGCGGAGCATGACCCAAGTTTGACCACCATCAAACGACGCTTCAATCGTGCCTCGTTGTTGGTTTTCGATCAAGAATTCATATTCCAACGAGATCTGTACGGTCCGATTGTCGTAGCTCGTCAGATCGTATTCGCGTTGGATATAAGTGTTCATCGAGTTGGACGGTGCGGGACCATCGTTCGTGAAATTCGAACTAAAGTCATAAAACGCATCGCCATCTGCCACCAAAGCGGCGTTCATGTCAAAATCGCCAAAGTCCAATAGTGAACGACCTTGACCACCTTGCTCATTCACCCAGCACTTGACGTCCATGGCGTTCCATCCGTCGTAACCTGGTTCGCGGCAATAACCACCCATTTGGCTGTTGTCGATCGTCCAATTGGGAATGTTGTTCGTGAAATCAGTCCCGTCGAAGCGTGAGGTGGTTGGAGGGGTCGCTCCCGGAGCTTGATTCAAGAACGAGACCATGGTCAGACCTTCGAAGTCTTCCAAGTCATCAAATCCGTCGCCGGTCGTCACGTGGACGTTGTCGAGGGCAAACCACCAGTTGTTGCTGGCCGTAATGCAGCCAATTCGGAACAACATTTGATCGCTGGTCGGGTTGAAATGCGTGCCAGCCACAAACGTTCCCGGACCCCGCAGGATTGTGTCGTTGGGCAGCGCACCCTTGACCAAGTCCAGTACCATCTGCCACGTAGTTCCACCGTCAAAAGAAACTTCGATGGTTCCGCGTTGGTTGTTTTCGATGGCAAATTCGTAGTCGAAAGAAATTTCTAACGTGCTCGTATTGTAGCCAGTCAGATCGTAGTTACGGCTAATGTAAGAGTTGTAGGCATCCCCAGGTTGGCCAGGGCTGTCAAAGTCATAGTAGGCATCAGGGTCAGCCACCAAAGCTGTGTTGCGGCTAGCCAAACCCAACGCGGTGCGCCCGATCTGAGAGCCTTGTTCGGCCGTCCACGAGGCAACGTCCATCGCGGTCCAACCGTTGTAACCAGGTTCCTGGCAAACGCCACCAGCGGAGCTTCCAACCGGATTCCCCATCTGGCTGTTATCAATCGTCCATTCTCGCGATGTTCCGATGCGAATCTGTGTCGAATAGTCCGTGCCATCGGCATAAACATTGCTTGGCAACGTAAATGGTACCATCGTCGGATGCAGGTCTTCGAAGTCGTCGAAGGCGACAGTTTGCAACTGCGCGGATGCGGATCCGCAGAGCAACGCGGCACCAGTACAAGCTGCAGCGCCGAGCAACTTCCCAAGCTTTCGCTGAATGCTAGTGCCGGATGGCAACCAGCGACCTTGAGGGTCATGTAAGGTCATGTATAAAACTCCCAAAAAGGAAACGGGCCGTGAGTGAATTCGAAGTGAATCCCTGTCACGGCCCATCAGACTAGCCATCGATCATTAAAATTGATCAACGGAAACGATGAGAGATTGAAGAAATTTCCATGCAGAAAACTGAATCAAATATTCACGAAATCTAAATTACATTGGCCATTTGTTCGCCCCAGGTTCACCTACATTACTTATCTTTCGAGTTGCGGAAGACTCCACCTGCTTGGAGTTGATAGTCGCCGAAGTCGAATGGTTCTCCGATCAGATCCTGAACCTGCTCGCGAAGCTTGGCCGATAACTTCGCCAAAACAATCTGGTTGGCTTTGGCTCGCAACTCGGCAATCTCCCGTTTCAACTTCTCGGCCTGCTCCTTCGAAACGTCTTGCAACGCTTGAATTTCTTCGTCGCTAATGGCCAGTTCCCCGCGAACGCTGGGCTGCATCAATAGTCCCACAATCGCCATTCCATCTTCTGGGTCCGTCACCGCGCCCATACTTTGCACGGCAATTTGTTCCAGTCGAGCGCTTTGCTTGGGAAGAAGAACGCGTTCCATTTCTGTACGAATCCGATCGTAGACTTCCGTCAACGCTTGATCACGTTCGGTAGGTTTGGTGCGGGCGAATTCGCGGGCCGTTTTGGTAACCTCGCTTTGAAAATCGTACTGCAATTGTTTCAATTGCTCGATCTGATAGGGCAACAGCTCGAGTTCGCTGTGGACCAACGGGTGACCTACCGCCAAGGCTAACTCGCGGATCAGCACGTTGCTGGTCCATTGCAGGCTCCGCTTGTTGCGCTCGGTGTTCGACGATTCCGATTCTGGGCTCGCTTGAGCATGAACGTTCATCGGTGCGAATAAAACCGTCAGCACTAATACGAGCACCATGTAAACCCGAGCGAACATTGCTTCATTCCTCTTCACAATACGGATGACGAGACCCGACAGGGAGGGTCCCTCCGAACTCCGAGTCGCGAGTGATTGTGCCGATGAACCAAGAAATTTTCGCAAAGCTCGCGTAAAGATTGCGTGAAGTTTTTTTTGGGCCGGTGCAGCAAGGTAGTAGGCACACTCCATGTGCCGCGACTCACAAAAAGCACTCGTTTTTCGCGGAACGGCGGACGGTACGCGGAGTGAGCCTGCTACTTAATGAACGATATTGCGGTTAACTGCAAAACCGTTCAATTTTCGTTTAACCACGACGCAGAGCAATGCGGGGCGGTGACCCACTTTGCCCAATTGTTTATGCCAATCGCCCAGCATTGTGTCGCTGAGCGATTCGGAAGTGAAATGAGTCGTTCGTTGAACGGTATTGCGGTTAACAGCTAGACACGATCGCTGCTGGCTACAACTGGGGCGGAGCGGTGTTGCCGTGGGTAAATCGCTGGACTTCCGTGATGAAATCGTGCAGATCTTTGAATTCCCGGTAGACGCTGGCGAAGCGGACATAAGCGACTTGGTCCAGTTGTAGCAAGTACCGCATGGTGATTTGGCCGATCATGTAACTTTCGATTTCTCCTTGGTGATCGGTCAAGATTTCCCGCTCGACGGAGGCCGTTAGTTCCTCGATTTGTTCTTGCGTCACCGGACGCTTCCAGCAGGCACGCATGACACCCCGCATGATTTTTTCGCTGTTGAAGGGCTCTTTCTGTTGATTTTTCTTGACGACCGAAATCTGCAGTTCGGCCATCCGTTCAAACGTGGTGTAGCGATTCCCACATTGGTTGCAATGGCGGCGGCGGCGAATCACAAAGCCGTCGTCACTCGTTCGGCTATCGATGACGCGGTCGTTATCTTCGCGGCAAATCGGACAACGCATAAATAAGGAGGCCAAAAAGGTGAGGAACCGGCCGACAAACGACTGGTCCATGTTGCGGATCGCTCCGGGATCCACGGTTGGTTCGCGGAGCGAACCACGACGATCTACCGGTTATTCCTGGTTCATAAGTCGGTTTTTGTCGAAAAAAGTGTGGAAATGGTTGTGAGAACCGGGTAGGCATGGCGAATGGTCGTTTTTCGCCAAGCTTCCACAAAGTTATTCGAATTAGGTATTGGGCACAATCTGCCAAGTTGGCGCCGGCGGTTGCGGCCCGTAAAATCCACCGACCCCTCGAAGCCTGACTCCACAAGATCTCGGAGTGCCAGGATTCTATTTTCCATAGGATGACGACCGTGAGTGACGCGAACACACCTCCCCCAGCCAACCCGGCAACTGCCAAGGCACCAGATGCGGCTTCCGCAAAAGAAAAAATGCTGAACTCGGCTGGAGGCCATTCGACGGCGGACGAGCAAGAACTATGGCGGGGTGACTACTCGATGAAAGCCATGGCTGGAGTTGGGGCTGGTTTGGTTCTATTGTCCCTTGTCGCGATCGTGATGGGAGTCGTCGCCGGAGCGGGCTCGACTGGTTGGATGGTGATTTTGGGAGTGGTCGCCGTGTCGTGGTTGGCCTATTTTGCCGTTTCACTTTACCGCAAATTTAGTTTCCACTACGAATTGACCACCCATCGACTAAAACATCGTGAAGGTTTTCTGTTTCGCTCGATGGATCGGATTGAGTTGATTGACGTGAGTGACGTGGTTTTGAAAATGGGGCCGATTCAGTCTCTGATGAATGTCGGCAATATTCACGTCGTTTCCAGCGATGTTAGTCACCCGTTGTTGGTGATGTGGGGGATTCCCGACGCTCGGAAAGTCGCGGACTTGGTGGACAATGCTCGCCGAGAAGAACGTCGCAAACGCGGTCTCCATGTTCATAGCATCTGACCGAATGTTCGCTTGTGCCTGATTCTCGTCCCGTTCCGAACGAAACCCGTCCTGCGGCCGATCATTGGCGGCAGCTGTACCCCTTTGCGCCTCATTTCTTCGACCTGCCAGCCCTTGGTTCGGCTGGAAGTTCCACTTCGCAAAGTTCGCAGAAAAGCGTGCGAATGCACTTCGTCGACAGTGGTCCGATGGCCGACGCGTCGGGAGCCGGTCACGGAACGTGCTTGTTTGTCCATGGCAATCCGACGTGGTCTTTTTATTGGCGAAACTTGATTCTCGGGTTACACGACCAGCATCGTTGTGTGGCCGTTGATCACATCGGCTGTGGCTTGAGCGACAAGCCACAAAGCTATCCGTATGTACTAAAACAACATACAGAAAATTTGGTTTCGTTGATCGATCGGCTAGATCTGCACCACATCACTTTGGTGGCGCACGATTGGGGTGGGGCGATTGGATTGGGGGCTGCGGTGGCTCGGCGCGAGCGGTTCTCCAATTTGGTTCTCCTCAACACGGGGGCCTTCCCACCGCCTTATATTCCTTGGCGAATCCAAGCTTGCCGAATCCCGCTGATTGGGACATTCGCCATCCGGGGCTGCAACGCTTTTGCGGGCGCGGCCTTGACGATGGCCACTGAGCGGCCCCAGGGGCTGGAGCCATTGGTCAAGTCGGGCCTGATTGCCCCCTATCACGATTGGTCGACGCGCGTGGCGGTCGATGCATTTGTCAAGGATATTCCGTGGCGGTTCAGTCATCCAACCTATGCCGTATTGGAATCGCTAGAGAAGTCCTTGGCGACGTTGGCGAAATTGCCGGTTCAATTGATTTGGGGTATGAAGGATTGGTGCTTCACACCGGAGTGCTTGGGGCGATTTCGCCGACACTTCCCACACGCTCGCGTTTTGGAACTGGCTCAGGCTGGCCATTACGTGGTCGAGGACCAACCGACAGAAGTACTCGATGAGATTCGCCAGTTCTTGCGGAACCCAGGAGAATGCGATGTCCCGCAATCCACCACTGAAAATCGTGCCTAGTGCGATCTCTTTTCCGTGCATTACGTGGTTAGGTATTTGTGGCCTGCTTGGGCTCTCTTGGAGCGCTGGTGCCGGGTGTGTCCAACAACACCCCAATCAAGTGGTCGTGTTTTGTGCCCTGGATCGAGCGTTTAGCGAGAATCAATTGGCGGAGTTCACCAAGTCGACAAAGATCGAGGTGCAGTCAAAATTCGATACCGAATCGACCAAAACGGTGGGCTTGGCCAACCAGATCATGGAACAAGCGGACCGTGGGGTCTGCGATGTGTTTTGGAACAATGAAATCTTGCATACCCTGCGACTGAAGCGCGCAGGGCTGTTGGTGCCGTTTGCGTTGGAAGATGCCGAACATTTCCCGGCAGAGTTTCGTTGTCCGGACGGTCATTGGTATGGCCTAGCTGCGCGTGCTCGCGTCCTGATTGTCAACACTGACCTCTTGCCCGACCCGGATCAATATCCGACATCGATTATGGATTTGGCGGATCCGAAATGGCAGGGGCGAGGTTGTTTGGCCAAGCCGCTGTTCGGAACAACGGCCACTCATTTTGCTGTGTTGTATCAACAACTAGGGCCGGAAAAATTCAGCGAGTTTGTTGCTCAGTTGCAGGCCAACCAAGTGGGTGTTTTGTCGGGCAATCGCCAAGTGGCTGCGGATGTCGCGACGGGAAAGTATGCCTTTGGTTGGACGGACACCGATGACTACCAAGTCGAGAAATTGGATGGAAGCCCGGTGGCGATGGTGTATCCCGACCAAGCCGCCGAGCAGCTCGGCTGCCTATTGCTTCCCAACACCATTGCAATCATCAAAGGTGGTCGGAACCCGGCCCAGGCCCAAGCGTTGGTCAAACATGTCTTGTCTGGACCTGTCGAATCGGCGTTGGCACAAAGCCCTAGCGCTCAGTTTCCGCTCGATCGTCGGGTTAGCGTGCGATCCGCTTTGCTCCCGGAAGACAACGTGCGTTGGATGAAGGTTGATTGGGAGCAGACGGTCGCCGCCTGGGATGCATCGAGCCCCATCCTGCAAAAGATCTTTTATTGATCTCGTCGGCGTCACTTATTTCGTCGCTTGCTCGACGGAGTGATTCGGAAAACGCAGGACAGCGTTGATGGGGAAGTGATCCGACGGAGTTCGACCGTCATTTTGTCGTCGATCGATGTCCGCTGAAACAATCTGCCAGCGATCACAAACGGCTAACCAATCGATGCGATCACCCTTGGTTGCGGTCACGTCAAAACCGGAAAACGTCCCTTCGTCGCCCGTGCGCTGCGGATGTTGCGTTCGGTAAGAATCAACGATCTGGGGCTGGCCCAATTCGACCGGCGCAAACAGGGCGGCGTACGGTGGACTGTCTTCGCCCGCGTTAAAATCGCCAGTGACGACAATCAGCGACTCCGCAGCCGAATCCAAAATCTTTTTGCGAAGCAGTTTGGCCGATTCTAATCTGGCTTGTTGCCCGCGATGGTCAAAGTGTGTGTTGAACCACAGAATGGGTTTGGCCGTGGGCTGGTGTCGATCTTGCAGTTTGACCCACGTCACCATGCGCGGCAGGGACGAGTCCCACGACTTGCTGCCAATGGCTTCCGGATGTTCGCTCAACCAAAAGTGCCCGCTGTCGAGCTTTTCAAATCGTTCTCGCCTCCAGTAGATGGCCATCATTTCACCCGCCTCTTGACCATCGTCGCGTCCGACCCCCAAGTGATCGTAGTCGGTCAGTTGTTTCGCCAGAAAGTCCCGTTGAAACGCCAAAGTTTCTTGGGTGCCCAACAAATCTGGCTGGAACGCGGCAATTGTTTCGACCACGAATTCTTGACGCCGGTCCCAATGATTTGGGCCATCGTTGGCGGTTCCGTATCGAATATTAAAGCTCATCACGCGAAGATCCTGTTTCACGTTGGCGTCGGTCGCTTTGGCTCCCGATTCGTCTTGCCAAGTTCCGGCGGAAACCGATCCACTTACAATCACAGCGACCAATCCGACGGTCACACTCCAAGCGATCGCGCAGCAGCATTGAAACGACACACGAAAAATCGGATGGCGGGAGGCTGAGTATTGCATCGGTAGCCTTTCAAATCGGAGTTATCGTTTGGACATTCGTAGACATTCGGCCTTGGCTCCCCTCGCGAGTTGACTTTACTCGCTGCAGAAACGAAAATCTACGGGCAGGACGGCGGAACACGAATCGTTTCTGCCGTGGCTCCCGCCGACTCTTGAACCCCACCGACTCTCGAAAACCACTAACGAGTCATTCGATGACCTACCTATCTTGGCAATCTATTTCTCCAAAGTTCCTGCGGTCCGGTTTATGGTTAGCGATCTTGTTCGCTGTCTCCAGGACATCGACTCTCGGCGCCCAAGAAACAGCGGTCGACTTTCGCCGTCAGATCTTGCCGATTTTGAGCGACCATTGTTTCAACTGTCACGGCATGGATGAAGGCACGCGGGCGGGCGGGTTGCGACTGGATCAACGCGAGGCCGCGTTGATTGGCGGCGATTCCGGAGTCCCTGCCATTTCTCCTAGCGAGGTGGACCACAGTGAAATGCTGACACGCATCGCCAGCGACGAGCCGGGTCTAATGATGCCGCCGCCTGACGCTCAGCGGCCACTTAGTAATCAGCAACGCGAACTGCTTCGGCAATGGATTGCGGAGGGGGCTGTGTATACCGAACACTGGGCCTTTACTCCGCCTGTCCAGCCACCGCTTCCGGATCGGACTTGGCCCGATGCGACAGGTCCCGCTGCAGATGCGACAACACACGAATCCGAGCAAGTTGCTCCGACACTTTCCAAGATCGAATCAGCAAACACCAAGACTTCGCGCGAGGGTCATCCGATCGATCGCTTGGTACTCAAGCAACTTCTGAAGCAGGGATGGGAGCCCAATCCACCGGCCCCGGCTTCGCAGCTGGCTCGGCGGTTGTATTTGGACCTGATCGGACTGCCGCCGTCTCCGGCCGAGGTCCAACGATACTTGGAAGTGGGGCATGAACAAACCGTCGAGGAACTCTTGGCCCGACCGCAGTACGGCGAAAAATGGGCGCGGCTGTGGTTGGACGCCGCGCGATACTCCGATACCAACGGCTACGAGAAAGACATGCGCCGGGAACAATGGATTTGGCGTGATTGGGTCATTCGATCCTTCAATCGCGACCAACCTTATGATGAGTTTATTGTGGAACAAATCGCCGGCGACTTGTTGCCTAATGCCAGCCAAGACCAAATCGTCGCCACAGGCTTTTTACGCAATAGCATGCTGAACGAAGAAGGTGCAATCGTCCCGGAGGAATTCCGCATGGTCGAGATGTTCGATCGGGTCGATTGTCTCGGCAAGGCCGTGTTGGGACTGACGACCCAATGCGCTCAATGCCATTCTCACAAGTTCGATCCGCTGACACATACCGAGTATTTCGGCATGTTTGCGTTCCTGAACAATAGTTATGAAGCTCAATCTTGGATCTACTCCGAGGAGCAATTACAACAGCGGCAGGAAGTACTGCGAGTTATTGGCGAGGAAGAGGACCGCTTGCGATCGAGCCGGCCATCTTGGCGAACCGAATTGCAGTCCTGGGTGGCGGAGGTTCAAGCAAAACTTGGCCAATGGCAACCGGTTCGCATGGACGATATGGGGAGCCTCAGCGGCTTGAACCATCCCGTGCAATTGCCCGATCATTCGATCCTGATGCTGGGGCACACCAGTGGCGACGTTTATTTCTTGGCCACGCCGGACTTGCAAGGGATCACCGGGTTGCAATTGGAAGTGTTGACCCACGGTGATTTGCCATTCCGGGGCCCAGGAAGAAGCGAAGTTGGCACTTGGGGGATCTTGGAACTGGAGTTTTGGACCAAACAGGGTGAGCAAGAATGGCAGAAAGAATCGTTGGTCCAAGCGAGCGCGGATTGGTCCGAACCGGAACAAAGCCATCAAGAAGGCAAGCAAAAGAGCGGGCCGGTCGCGTTTCTAATCGATGGCAATGATGCGCAGTGGTGGCAAGCGGATCGCGGGATCGGACGGCGAAACCAAGGTTCTGTAGCGGTCGTGCAATTTGCTCAGCCATTAAGTTATCCCGCCGGCACGCAAACCAAAATCGTCTTGCGCATGAACAACATGGTTGGTTGTTGCCGCGTCAGTTTGACAAGCGACGCGAATCCCGCGACACCAGCGGTCGCCCTTCACGCGCAGCAAGTGGTTAGGCAATGGGAGCCGGCAACGGCGCCCTGGGAAGCGTTGAGCTCATCGCAACAAGACACGTTGTTTACGGCTTGGCGCCAGTCGCAAATGGAACTGGCCGAGTTCAATCAGCGAATTGACGAACATTGGGCCCGATTTCCCGTCGCGCAAACGTCGGTGTTCCACTTGTTAGAACGACCAACCGAAACCGCTCGTCGTACGTATCATTTGGAACGAGGGCAATGGAACTCGCCGACGACGCCCATTGCTCCGCATACACCTGCGTTTCTGCCGCCGGTTTCGCAGGTCGCGACGGAACCGCCTCGACTCCAGTTTGCCCGGTGGTTGGTCGATCGACAGTCGCCGTTGGCGGCCCGTGTCGCGGTCAATCGAATCTGGCAAGCTCTGTATGGGCAAGGAATTGTGGCAACCCCCGAAGACTTTGGTACGCGCGCGGCGGTGCCCGAACATTTGGAGTTGTTGGATTGGCTCGCCGTGGAGTTCATGAATCGAGGCTGGAGTCAGAAAGAGATTTTGCGCCTGATTGTGACGAGCCACACCTATCGCCAAGATTCGCGTTGCACGACGGAGATTCTTCAGCGGGACCCGACCAATCGCTGGTTAGCCCGAGGCCCTCGGTTTCGGGCCGATGCCGAGGTCGTGCGAGATATTGCTTTGGCAACTTCGGGATTGTTGTCTTTGAAGATGGGTGGTCCGGGCGTGATCCCACCCGTGCCGCAAAATGTGTTGGACTACAATTACGTTTACCCTGGTTATTGGACGGCCGCGACCGGTGACGATCGTTATCGGCGAACCGTTTATGGGTTCCGCAAACGCTCGATGCCCGACCCGGTCACGAGCAACTTCGATGCACCGAACGGAGACACCGCTTGCGTGCAACGCGTGCGTTCCAACACGCCGTTGGCGGCGCTGACCGGACTAAACGAGACCATCTTTACCGAAGCGGCGCGTGGTCTTGGATTACGGATCTTGCGCGAAGGGGGAGCCACCGACGAATTGCGCGCAACCTATGGATTTGAACTGTGCACGTCACGTTCGCCAAGTCCCGACGAAATGTCGGCCTTGATGAGTTTGGTTCAACAACAACGACAACGATTGGCGGAAGGATGGTTGGACCCCAAACCCATCAGCACCGGCGAGAACCGCTTGCCGGACCTTCCTGCGGGTTGCACGCCGCAGGATGTGGCCGCGTGGTCGTTGATCGCTCGGGTGTTATTGAACTTGGACGAAACCATTTCGAAAAACTAGTGTTTTGTCAAATCCACAACTTAGGGTCTGGTAAAGGTGTCAGGAGTCAATTGTGCGAAGCTCCCGATGGGCCGTACCGGCAATTGACTCCTGACACCTTTACCAGACCCAGGAGTCCATTGTGCGAAGCACCCGATGGGCCGTACCGGCAATTGACTCCTGACACCTTTACCAGACCCAGGAGTCAATTGTGCGAAGCACCCGATGGGCCGTACCGGCAATTGACTCCTGACACCTTTACCAGACCCGACCCTAAATTTAGACGTTGACAAAGCACTAGAAGCGAATCGCCGTCAGTGAAACGCCACACAGTCGCTGGCACAATGCGTCCACTTTTGCAAACGCCGCCGGAGTGTTTGCCTCCAAGTGGACAGTGAGATGCGTGTGGGTGTACGCTTGTTGCGGCGCGAGTGCCAGAGCCGGGCTCAGAGACTCGAGTTCGAAGAATCCGCCCAGCTTGCCGCCGGATTCGTTGGGGCCGTCGTTGTAGCCGTTGATCACATCTCCACGATATTCGTCGTCCACGACTCGCCATAGATTGTTGACGTAGGCGATGCGGTCGGACGATTGCACCAAACCGTCGTCGCGTCTGCCGGTACTGGTGTCGAACATCGGCGACATCGCCGGTAATTTGTATTGGACCAATGTAAACACTTGTCGCTGTTGGTCCCACGCGGCTAGAAACGGTTTCGCGCGCGGGTGGGTTAAACCCAACTTGCTCCGAAACTCGCCGTCACCGCGGAGCAGGATCACGTGCTGCTCCCGATCGACCCGCAAGCGATCCGGTCCCAACACACCAAAATAATCGGCGTTGACAATGGGTTCGGCCGCAGCGACCCCGCGATGCTGGTACGGCACGATCAGAGTCGCTTGTGGGGACGGGGCATTCATCCCCAAGACCCAAATCGACATCAATCCCGTTTCTGGTCTCCAGGCGACTTCACCCAGGTTGCGCAGGGTGTTTTCGCTTTGATGAGCAACCATGGCGACGCCGTCCAGACAGGATGCTTCACCATCGATGGCCGTAGCGACTTCGGTTGCGTCAAGCAATTGGACGCGTCGTTCGAAGCCGAGATGAAACTCCGTTCCGGCGCGGTTTTGCAGGCTGGCTTGATGAGCGAAAACGGCGAACCGTGGCCCGACTTCAACCACTTGAAACGGATCCGTGTCGATGCAGGTTGGCACTCGCCATGTCGCAAAGTCCAACGGGTCATGGAGCTTCGCGGGCGGGAAGAAGATGGAAAACCGTCCTCCTTCAGGAGCCAGCCAGAAGCGTTCCTCGCCACCGTACAGATTGATTTGCGGGACAACTTTGCCGTGACGAATCAAGTCGTAATTGATCCAACCAAAGCTGTGGTCGGCTGCTCCACCGGCCGTGGAGGTCATCACGCGGCCTTGATAGGCTGGCGCCAGTAGCAACGCTGCTTGTCCTGGATCGCCCAAGACGATTGTGTCGGTATGTTGCTGCAGGAAGGCGAGGTCATTTTGGAAGTTCTTGATCATGCTTTCACCACGGCATCCAAGGAAACTTTTTGGCCACGGTCATCCACTCGAACCATGGTCACGACGGTCGAGAACACCACTTCCGCGTTCTCCACTTCTTCGGGCGAATTGCGGAAGACTTCCACATTGAACTGAACGCTGGTGTTGCCCTGTCGTTGAAGATGGCATTCGAACCGCAGGATGGATCCTTGGCGAATGCTCTTCTTGAACTGCACGTTATCGATAGCCACCGTTACGAAATGCATGCCCGGGTAGTGAAGAGTCGCGGCAATCCAAGCGACTTCATCGACCCATTTCAGCAGATTTCCGCCGAACAAAAACCCGTAGTGATTGAGATCGCCGGGCATGACCAACTTGTAAGTTTGCATTTCTATTCCTCGTCGTGATTCCAAAAGGGGTTTGTCCCTGTCCGTTCGTGTCTTTTTTGTTCGTGATGGTGCGTGCCCACTAAAGGGGCAAACCCCTTTTAGGACAAAGGCGCGGCATTGGAATACAACGCGGCGACACTCCGCGTGGCCTCGTTGGCGGCGGCAACCCATGCCTGGCAACTGCCGCGACCTTCATTTCTACCATTGCTGCAACACGCAGCGGGCAGCGTTGTAGCCGGGGATGCCGCTCACGGCGCCGCCACGGGCGGCCGACGAACCGGCTCGATAGATTCCCGTGTACTTGGTCTCCACACCCCACTGTCCCACCTGTTCAGCATCGTCTGTGAAAAACCAACTGAGCGTGTTGTGAAAGATGTTCCCGAGGTCCAAGTCAACGTCCCGCTCCAGATCTTGCGGTGTTTTTAATTCGATGCACGGTTGTCCATTGCGGTCCAGCGCCAAACAGTCGCGGAACGACTCGCGACACATCTTGTCCAAAGCGTCCAAGTACAGTTCGCGAACTTGCGTTTTCCGCGCATCGTGATCCTCGTGAAACAGGCGATACGGCATATCCAAACCGAACAAGGTCAGCGTGTGGTACCCTTGAGCCAACAGGTCCGGTGACAAGATGGAGCCGTCGGTCAAAGTATGGCAATAGACTTCACACGGAGGCGGGATTGGCACTTGCCCTCGGCTGGCAACGGTATACGATTGCGCCATTTGCTGGTAACTTTCATCCAAATGCAGTGAACCGCAAAACGCTTGTTCGGGACTCACGCCGGCAGCTTTAACCTGTGGCAAGCGGCGCAGCAACATGTTCATCTTGATCACGGAGCCTTCGTCGGTCGGCTGCGGCGCGTAGGGCTCGTCCAATAATTTCGCAAACGTGCGCGGCCCGGCATTGATCAGGACTCGCTTGGCTCGGACGGTGTACGACTTGTCTTGATAATCGAAACTGACTTCGTGAGTCTTCGCTCCCCGTTGTACCGAATGGACGGGGGCATTGACCAAACAGCGAACGCCTAAGGCCAAGCAGCGATTCGTCAACGCTTCCACCATGGCTTGCATGCCACCGACGGGGACTCGCCATTCGCCGGTTCCTCCGCCAATCACATGATAGAGAAAACAGCGATTTTGCAGCAAGGTTGGGTCGTGCGGATGTGTAAAGACGCCAATCTTTCCGTCGGTCAACAGCAGGCCGCGAAGAACATCGTCCTGGACCAACTCTTCCAAGACACACCCCAGCGGCCGTTCGACAAACGCTTCCCAGGCTTGTTTTTGTTCTGCGGTGTGGAGTTGTTGGCGAAACCAGTCCCGATGTTGCAGTGGCTGCAGCAAAGTTGGCCACGCCAATTCCGCGATGGCCGACTCCAACTGCAGCAGTTTTTGATAACCTTGCCACGCAGAATCATCGCCACTTAGCTCACGCAAGGATTGCCGCGATTTCTCGGGCGAATCGTTCCATAGCAGCAAGCCGCGATCTTCTCCGGTTGGTGATGTCCACGGAGTATAAGAGGCAACTTGGCGCCGGCGGGTCGTGAAGTCGAGTGACAAGTCCGTCATGATCTGTTGTGGTAACAGCGAGATCAAATACGCGTAACGTGATAGACGCGCGTCGTAGTCCGGAAAGACTCGCTGCGAGGTGGTCGCACCGCCTAGATAATCATTTTTCTCGAGGACCAGAACAGAACGTCCCGCTTGTGCCAAATAACCGGCAGCCACCAAGGCATTGTGACCACTGCCGACAATCACCACATCCCAATCCGTTGGGCTGTGCTGGTTCCAGTTGGGCTGCATTTCGGTGGTGGAGTTCATGCCAATCCCTTTATCGATAAACGTAGTAAAGCCAAGTCAGCAACGCGGCCAACGTCACGATCGACATGCCAAAGGTCAGACGGCCATACCAATTCACGGTTTCCGGTTGGTCTCGCAATACCATTTTTTGACCGTGGTAGTTGATCGTCGTCAATCCCGCGCGAACCGTTACGCGGATCTCGGCGGTGGCATTGGCCTCCAACAGCCATGGACATACGGGCGGCACCGTCCAATCGGGCAGTGGGAAGGAGTCGATGTCCGTTGCGGGTCGGTTCGCTGAAACTAGATCGGGCTCGGTCGATGGCTCGGGCACAACCGCGGGCAGAACCGCAGGCGTCGTCGTGGGATGGATAGTGGGACCAACGGCGACCGTCGGCATTTCGGTCGAGGGTGCCGTCGAGATAGATTCCAACGAAGGGACCGGCTGGGTGTCGGCAAGATCCGGCTCCGGAAGAGGAGCGTTCTTCGTGGGACGTCGGTTCGGTCGCGACGTCGAACGCTTGGAGCTGGGGCCATTTTTAGAAGTTTTGCGGGGTGGTTCTACGAGATCACGATCAACCGACGCGGGAGGAGATTCCGTCGGAGTTGCCGTGTCATCGTTCGGCAGATCAACAAACGACGCGACTTCATCGGGAACTTGAACGGCCGCCCGACAAAACGGACATTCGACGATCAATCCAGCCCAGGCGGCCTCCACACCAAACGAGTTTTCGCAGTTTCCGCAAACAATCTCGATGGGCATTTCCGCGTGAATCACTCCTTGACAAATGTTTGACGGGGCCCAGTCGTTTGAGTTTCCCAGTAACGACGCTCGCCTAAGTGCGTGCGTGGCGTTACAACCCGCACAGCCGAACAAAACGGCCAGTCTTGGCCAGTTAAACCACCGACCGAGAACAGATTCCCGCCGCGGGACCGACCGGTATTCTAGCCTACCCTCGGGGTTTGTGAAATTGCTCGTCCACCGAGCTCCTGCCAAACGCACCATCGAGAGGCCAAAAATGATGCGACTTTATCCATCGCGATACTATCGCCGATTGTGGCTGAGATTCTTCCACCTCTTGGTGGCCGGAACCGTTGGTTGGGTGTTGTCCGCCCATTGGTTACACGCCCAAGACTGGGTCGGTGACCTACACGACCGTTCGTCCGTCGCGTCCGGACATAGTCATGAATCGCTCTGCGATCCAACCTTGGTTCGCAAAACGGACTCCGACGGTCTGGCCGGTCAATTCTTCTGGCAATCACCGCAAGTTGGGCAGACCCATTTGGAGTCAACGTTTCGCATAAGCAAGGTGCCGTTCCGGTACGGCGATTTTGGCGCAACGTCTTATCCCCAACGCTACCAAGCCACCAACTACTATCGCAGTCGAACGGACTGGGTGTGGAAATAAACGCGTCAACGACAGAGCGTCACTACACGGCGTCACCGACGTTGGGGACTCTATCAAACGTATCGGGACCAAAATACCGCAAGCCGACCAACGGCTCACTACCCGTGTTGCAGATTTCGACACCGGCGGTCGCCGCTTCGTAAGTGATAAAGACTTCGTCTTCGGTCAATGCGCCAAAGCGGATCATGGCAGGGGTTTGCAGATTCAATTTGCCCATGGTGCCTTTACCCTGAACGGTCAACCAACCACTGGCCCCGGGATCGCGGAGGACGCAACGGGCTCCTGGTTGGAGCGTCAGTTCTTTGGCACTGAATAATTGTTCGCCGTCCACCAACCCGTACACGATCCACCGATCTTCCCAACCTTCGCCCGAGTCCGCGAGCATCGGCTCTAAGAAGTTATTGGCTTTGAAGTTCGGATCGACGTTTTTTTCCCAATCCAATTGACCGATAATGAAATCCAAGTCTTGATGTTTGTCGGCGGGCATGTCTTTGACCAACAAACTCCAAGGGACTTCGCGTCCTTCGACCAGACTTTGATACATGCCAAACACGTCACTGCCCCATTGTGGCTCGTATGTGCAGAGCGATCCAGGAGCGTGCAATACGCCGGGCGGAATCAGCCATCCGGTGCCACGTTGCAAGCTATAGGCTTTGGATAGGTCCAAAATCCCGTTGTCACCACGATGCCAATTTTCCAAACAGCGCCGCAGTTGTTGTTTCGTCGTACCCGGCTCCAGACCCATAAAGGTGTAGGGAAAGTTGTTGTCGCAGTTGTTGTACTGCGGCGGGAAGTAGTAACTTTCTGGCTTGCCTTCCTGGCCGACCAATTTGGCGTCTTTGAAGGTCTGATGCATGTGATGTGGGATCGGCCCCATATTATCGAAGAACTTCGAATACACGGGCCAACGGTTGTACTTGCCGAACATTTTCGAGCCAATGATACGCGTGCCAGCTTCGGCAATCGCATCCTTCAACTGAAATTGACGACCCTCGAACAGACAGAAACTCTGGCCCTCGTGCCAGACTCTTCCACCGTTGGCGGCATCGGTCGTGCTCCCGAACCAGCGTTCATCAATCCCGCCGCGGTCCGCACCGTAAGAGTAATAGTCGGAGGGGTGCAATTTGATCCGCTTGCCGGGGTGGAGGAAGCTGCGTGGCACCCAGGTCGGCGTCAGACGGAGCAAACCACCACCGGCGTCCAGGGCCGAGTTCAAATCCTTGGCCACATTGTCTCGCTTGACCAGCAATTGACTATCAATCTCACCGCGTTTGACCGCCATGTTTCCACTCCCAATGATTTGACTCAACCCAGCGAAACTCTCGCCTGGCGAATCGCAAAAAACAAGAACTCTGCGGACCCCAATTTCGGCACTCCACCAACCGCCGGTCGCCCTTTTTCCGGAGGTGTTTTGACAGTAGCGACTAAGGGCTAGGTTCGCAAGCCGCTACCCCTGTTTTTGCGGATGGTGGGAGCTAGCGCTGGACCAGCAGCGCTTAGCGGCGCGTGGTTGGTCGGATACCCGCCCTGCCACGCTTTGCTAACCGGTTAACTCCAATTCTGTTCAAATAAGTAGCAGGCATACTCCGGTGTGCCGTCCGCCGATCCGCGAAAAGCGAGTGGTTTTTGATGGTCGCGGCACAGGGAATGTGTCTACTACCGTCTTTCGTTGAACGGTATTGCGGTTAACTCAGGAGGCTCAGCAAAACCTAAACGGATTGGTAATGGGCTGAAATTGGGGCACGAGTTCGCGAAACAGGTCTTGTTTCCAAAAAAACGATGCGATTTTCTCCAAGAATATCCGCTGAACGGCGAAGTGGGCCATGGTAGACTGGTCGAGACGACCGATAAGCTGGTTTTTCATTGCAAGAGAGCCCGAACATGATGGAATACACTGAGTTGGTTGGATTGTTGGCCCAGCGCCGCGATGTTGATATCATTCCGTTGGTGGCTGTTAGCTGCATTTTGGGCGGGCCGTTTGTCGTCGCCATTATCTATGTCGTATTTCATACCATCGGTGTCATGGTGCGCTCGGGGTTGGACGCGAACTTGAAGTTCAAGATGTTGAAACTGGGCTATTCCCCTGCGGACATCGAACGAGTCTTGCAGGCGGGCTCCACGAGTACCGTCAAAGCCAAACCCAACAAAACTCCGCCGTCGGAAATCGTGATGGCCCAGCCGATCAAATAGCTAGGTGCCCGCCGGCCGAAGCCGGTACACGTGCGTCAGCGAAATCACGCGCGTCCGCTAAATCACGTGGATGTCACTTAGGAATTGTCTGGAAATAACTTCCCGATTTGGGAGAGTCTGACCTTGGTTAATCCGCGAACCCCGATCGTCGATTCTGCTGAGACTCCAAATGGCCTGAGACTCCAAATGGCCTGACCCGCGTAGCGGCAAAATGCGAGCGTATGGTAATGCCATCCGTGGGAAGTCCGCCTGCCAGGCAAATGAGCGTCTATGGTTCACACGCGGCTAAGAAATGAGAAATGAAAAATGAAAATTGGAAATTGGAAATTGCGAAATTGGAAATTGCGAAATTGGAAAATGCAATAGGCTGACAGCCGTTGCTTGCTCGCGGAATGCCTGAAACTAGACGTTTGGTACCTTTTGAATTTTTCATTCTTCAATAATCATTAATCATTCAAACACCAGCGCCAGCCAGGGGCATTCCGGAGCTTTCGACGTTCGAAATCCGGAACTCAATTCACGACAAATCCTACGTGCCGTCCGCTGATCTGCGAAAAACGAGTGCTACTTGATAGTCGCGGCACATGGAATGTGTCTTCTACCGTCATCCGCAGATCGGCACTGCCATCCGTAGGCGACTTCTTGGTTGGTTGGTTATGCTGGAGTCTCACCTCAGGGACCTCGCTCAGGAACTGCCATGTCGCCGGCAAAACGCACTCCAACCAAACGCACTCCAACCAACCAAACGACCAAAACGACCAAGCCGGCCGCGGGTGGTGCGGAGGCTTGGACGGAACTCAACCACGAGATCGTGGCGTGCGAGCGGTGCCCGCGGTTGATCGAGCATTGTCAGCAAGTTGCTGCGGAAAAACGCCGAGCTTACGAAGAGCAAAATTATTGGGGCCGACCCGTTCCCAACTTGTTTTCCGCAAACGGCTCGATCGATCCATTGAGTCGTTCCAGTTCGGGCAAAGCCGCTTCCGCCCGAACCGGAACTACCGAGACTTCGCGATCGGTGTTGATTGTCGGGTTGGCTCCGGGGGCTCATGGTGCTAATCGAACCGGACGCATGTTTACGGGGGATCGCAGCGGGGATTGGCTGTTTCGGGCTCTGCATCGCGGCGGTTTGGCGTCCCAGGCAACGTCCGTGGACCGGAACGATGGGCTGAACCTGATCGACTCGGCAATTACCGCGGTTTGTCATTGTGCTCCGCCGGACAACAAGCCATTGACGGAGGAAGTTCAAAATTGTCGGGAGTACTTGGCCCGGACCTTTGAGCTTTGTCAGCCGCAAGTCATTTTGGCGCTGGGGAAAATTGCTTGGGACGCGATGACAAACTTCTATCGCCATGAACCCGAGGCTTTCTGGCGAACGCCGACGGCCGCGTTCGGGCAGACTTTGCCAACCCTAAAAGCGGCGTTTGGGCATGGTCACGTCGTGCGTATGGGCGACCGTTGGATGGTAGGAAGTTACCATCCTAGCCAGCAAAATACGTTTACCAAGCGATTGACGGAGGCTATGCTGGATGCGGTAATTGCCCAAGTCCGTGAATTGGCTGAACCGAACTCGGTCAGTAAATCGCAAAACGCCCACTGACCAAAATTGAGTCGATGAATTCTCCCACCGAACCCACGTCGCCGTTTGCTCCGTCCACTGGCCTTATTCCCGCGGAAGTTGGGCCTACGGGCTATACGGAAGCCTTCTCATCGCCCACCGCCGGACAAACGTTACCAGGTTCCACTCCACCGGGATTTACGGATCCGTGGGCGATTCCTTCTCAAGTTTTTTCTTGGCTCGTGGTGTTCTTCTGCGCGGGGTTGATGATGACGATGGTGTTCGTCGGTCAATTCATCGCCCCGCCGGACAGACAAAGCCCAGCGGCGACATTGGTGCCGGCCAATTTGGCTGGCCAGTTCGCGTTGGGCATGGAATCGTTTGACCAGCGGCAAGCGGTGGAGATGCTGGATTCGCTGGACAGCGGTCCGGTTCCGCAGCGTTTGGCTCGCTTGGTCATTCTGACGGAGCTGATCTCTAGCCAGAAGACCTCGACCCTGAAAAAGGCGGCCCCGTTGTCGGACGATACCGAATCGTCAGAAACCGAGTCGACAGAAACCGAGGCGACAGATACCGAGTCGTCAGATACCGAGTCGTCAGAAACCGAGACGGAAAAGATTGGGCCCCAGGACGTGCTGGACGGATTCGCGAAACTGCGGGAGCAAATAACGGAGGCCAATTACACACCGACCGACGCGGAAGAAAAGCTGATCGCGGCGACGGAACAAGTCCTCCAAGCGAAATTGGCTGGTGAACCGTTGCCGAGCGACTCGGAGGCGGTCCTGACGGTCGAAAAAGATCTTGGCTTTGCGGGTCGGGTGGCGGCCGCTTGGAGTTCCGACGATCCGCGGCAAAGTCGGCGAATACGAGATAACTCGACGGCCAAAATGCTGGGAATCAGCCTCTTCGTTGCGTTGGTACTGGCTGCCGCGGTGGCTGGGCTATTCGTGGCAGCGATTCTGTTCGGTTGCTTGAAATATGGTGTGCTGCGGTCGCGGTGGCTCGCGGGAAGCGGGTGGGGCTTTATTCACTTGGAAGCGTTTGCGGTTTGGTTTGTCAGCTTTTTGCTGGCTCAAGTCGTTGTGGGACTGTTGGCGTCTGGGCTTGGGCTGAGTGATGATGCAAATACGTGGCTGACTTTGGTCGTGTTTTATGTTCCGGTCATCGTGGCCATGGGTTGGCTACTTGTTCGTCACCCGCAACCATGGCGGGCGCTGCGAGAAGTTGGGTTTACGAGCCAAAATGTGTTTCTTGATTTGGGTAAGGCATTGGTGACTCACCTTGCTTTCCTACCCCTCTTGATCTTGATGATGTATTTGACAGTTGTCTTGACGGGTTTGGTTCATAGTGATGGGGCGGCTGAAAATCCCTTCGCGCCGCCGGGCGGTCCGTCCCATCCGATTCAGGAACAATTCGACGGGCAGATAGGAACGGTTCTCGCGTTGTTCTTGCTAGCAGCTGTCACAGCGCCATTGGTTGAAGAGACCGTCTTTCGTGGTTTGTTTTATCGCTACTTGAGAGACGTGACGCACCGACAGTCCGTTTATGTCAGTGTGTTGGTGGCGACTTTGGTCAACGGGTTTATCTTTGCGTCGATTCACCCGCAGGGGCTGTTGGGGATTCCGGCGTTGATGACCTTGGCGGCTTCGATGTCGATTGCTCGCGAATGGTCGGGTGGATTGGTGGCTCCGATGGCGATTCACGCGTTGAACAACGGGGCGTTGGTCTTGTTGATGTCGGTCATGTTTGCCAGTTGAGGCGGAGACAATTGCCAATCTGCCCTAGTTTTCCTCCGTTATCGTCAAAGCGGTAGGTTAGGCGACTTGTCTGGAGCGAACCGTTCCAAATGCCGGTTGTGAAACTGTAGGAATTGCATCAATTGCTCGGATATTTCTAATGGTCCGGGTTCTGCCGGGTCGATCACTTATACGGCGTCTACCGATTATTCGGAATGTCGCGTTACAGAGTTGTATTGTGGTTGATCGCAATCAGCCCGTTACAGTAAGGTGCCCGGGAGACATCGATGAAGACCATGTTTCGTTATTTTGGCTTCGGCTGTGTAGCAGCTTTCACAGCTCACGCGACGACCACGGCGGAAGCCCAAGATGGATTTACCACTGGGGTATCCGGCCGGGCTGGTACGAATTTGCGACTATTTCAGAGCGAAGGTCGCGCTTTGCCGATGCCAGGTCGAATTTGGTTGGAGACCAACATTGGCGATGGGTTGGGCTATGATGGCAGCTACTTCACGTTAGGCGGGAAGACGCATCTAGCCGACGACTTCTTGGACGGTCGGTGGTTGTTGGAGACACAGGGCCATGTGTCGGAGAACGGTGGGTTCTTTGGCAATCTGGGTGTCGAGCGTGTCTTTAGTTTGAAGACGGCGGGTTCCGACATCACGGTCGGAAGTTGGCTGGACTACGACGGCGACGAAGTTGGTGATTTTTCGCACACGTTCTGGCAAGCGGCGTTTAATGCGTCGATTCGTACTGCCAAGTGGGATTTGGTGGGTAATGCCTACATTCCGCTGGGCGACACGGTGTTCACTCAAGGTGAGCTAGGTCGAGTTAGCTTTTGGGAAAACAATATCGCGCTGCGAGCTGGTTTGGATACCGCCTTGCAGGGTTACGACGTGACGTTGCGTGCCAAGCCGATGCAGTTTGCCAACTACAATGGCAGCGTCGATGTTGGTTTGTACGGCTACGAGTCGGATGCGGTTCCTTACTTTACAGGTATTCGAACTCGAGCTGGCTTGCAGAGCCATAATGGCTGGCGGTTGAGTGGCGAATTGAATCGCGACGATTTGTTCGGTTGGACCGGTGTGGTTCAGTTGGGCTTCACTTGGGGAGTGAACGACCGCGGCATGTCGGCGGGGTTGGGCAACGACTTGGACCCCACCATGCGTAACGATCATATCGTGCGGTTCCAGCAGGAAGTGGTTCTGGCGATCGATCCAGACACTGGGTTGGCTTACAACGTGATTCACGTGGACAACCGCGCGGACGGAACCGGGATTGGTACTTTTGAAAGTCGCTTCCGTTCGCTGGCAGATGCAAATGCCGTGTCGGCTCCTGACGACATCATCTTCGTGCATCGCGGCGATGGGACCACGTCCTTCTACGACATGGGGATCACCCTGCAGGATCGGCAGATGTTATTGGGCGATGGTGTCCAGCACATCATCCCGTTGGCGGGTGGCACGTCGGCCTTTGTACCGAATGTCGTCAATGGGCTGCGTCCGACGATCACCAACTTGGCCGGCGACGCCGTTCGAATCGATGGCAGCGACACGATTGTTCGCGGTTTGATCATGGACGGGACGGCCCCTGGCACGTTCATGACCAACGGTATCCTCGCCGATGGCCTACTGAACCCAATCAGCAACTTCCTCATCGAGGATGTGGATGTTCGCGGAGCGGTTCTAGACGGTATTCGTCTCGAAAATGCCACGGGCAACGCGACGTTCAACCGTGTGGTTTCCGAGAACAACGGTCGCGACGGTATCAGCTTGGTAAACTACGGGGACGTCAACGCGGATATTCGGTTCCGCGATGTGTCGGTGTCGAACAACTTGCGTGACGGTATCCAGTTTTCAAACTACGATGCGGCCACAGTACAGTTTCTCCAGAACTTCTCGGCCACGGGCAACCTTCGCCATGGTGTTAACCTGGTTGGATTTGTGGACGGGGCGGGTGTGGGAGCGACGTACTTCTTCGACTCTCCTGTCGCCACGGGCAACGTAAGTGACGGTATCCGGTTGGTAGATGCCAATGGTAATTTGTTGTTCCAAAATTCCACGCTGACAGGGAATGGTGGCAACGGCTTGTCGTTGATCAATGTTCGCAATACCAACCCACTGCATTCGACGCTGGTGACGGCACTACCGGGCTTTGCTTCGACGTTCACCGGCAACGCAGGCAGTGGTATTTTTGTCGACTTGAACCAAGCCGCGGCCGTTCAACGACTGCGAGTCGAATTTTCGACGCTCAACGGGAACAACACCGGTTTGACGGCTCAAGCGGATGGGGTCGGTGCCTTCTTGACGTCCGATGTAATCCAGAACATTTCGATCGCCAACAACTTGAAAGACGGTATTTTCTTACGGTCGATCAACGGCGGTTTGCATGTCGCCACCGTAACCAATGTCGGTGCTCGTTTGAACATGGACGGCAACGGTGCCGCAGGAAGCGGTAACGGCTTTACGATCTTGGCGGGTGACACCGTCTCCGTAAATCAGTCGACCATGATTGCCGTCATCAGCAACATCTCGCTGCAAAACATCGGCTTGGCAACAACCGACAGTGGTGTGTTCGCGGGAACTGGCGGTCGCGGTTTGTTGAACTTGAACGCCGACGACCTACTGATTCAAAATGTTGGCCAGGGTTTCGAGTTTGACTTCAATCAGGTTGATCCGGCCATCATTTCCCGAGTCAGCGTGCTGAACAGCACGGTCAATTTTTCGACCGGGATCGGCATGATTGTGGACAACGGGGCCGGTTCCAGTGCCGACGTCTTGGTCAACAACCTGGTGTTCCAAAACGATGCCGCAACACAGCTAGGAGCTGCGGCCGTATTGTTTAGCAACACCGGTAACATGCGAACCCGATTCTTGAACACAACGATTGATAACTTCGATTCGTTTGGCTTGGTAGTTCAGACCGGCGGTGTGGGTCGAACTTTGGCCGAAGTGTCGAGCAATTCGATCACCAACAGCGGTCCGTTGAATATCATCAACGGCATCGCCGATCTGCCGCACGAAGATGGTGTTCGATTCTTGACGGCGGGAACCGCAACGGCGCATGCTCGGTTTGTGAACAACGTCATGACCGGCAACGCCCAACAGGGTTTGAACTTGACGGCGGCCGATGCTTCCACGTTGACATTCTCGATGAGTGGCAACGTGATCGCAGCGAACGACCAAGGTGGTCCTTTCCCACCTGGCCCTCCAGCACCAGACGCGTTCATCCGCGATATGTTGTCGGTCAACGCTGTCGGTGCCAACACGAACTTGGCGATGAGCAACAATACCTTTGTGTTCAACGCGGACATCGACAACCAGAGCGGTGCGGCTGCCTACAACTTGGAACTGGACGGTCTGACCAACGGTATCGGATTCCCCACCTTGATTGGCGGGCCGGTAACCAACGTCGCGTTCGGTGCCGTGGTGGAACCCGCGATTCAAGCGGAAGAAACTGCGTTCGGCGGACTTGGGTTCTAGTCCTGATCCATTGTCGGGCAGAGGGAATTCTCGCGAGCCCTCGGCAAACATGCGGAGGGCCAACGTCCTCCGTCACGAGGGAGTCACCACGCACCTGGGTGACTCCCTTTTTTAATGATACGACTGGCGGTTCGTCGCTTTAGCCCAATAACGTAACACCAGCTTGCTTAAGGTAGGGGTCTGGGGTTTTAGCGAGACGTGGAGGGGTCCGGAAATTACCAGCGCAAAACGGCCGCGCCCCAGGTCAGTCCGGCGCCAAAGCCGCATAACAACACGTGTTGGCCAGGTTTTAGCGCACCGGCCCGTTCGGCTTCGATCAACGCCACCGGGATGCTCGCGGCACAGGTGTTGCCGTAACGATCCAAATTGGTCCAAATCTTCTCGGCAGGAATGTTCAAGCTGGCCATCGCTGCCTCGATGATCCGTGAATTCGCTTGATGCAATACAAAGAGGTCGATATCGGTCGTTTCCAGTTGGCACTGGCGGAGCAACTGAGCAACGACCTGCGGAATCCATTGCACCGCCCACTTGAACACGGTGCGGCCGTCCATTTGTAAGTATTGGCCACCCGCGGCCAGGATTTCCGGGGTGAGTGGCTGTCGCGATCCGCCCGCAGGGAATAGCAGCGAATGTCCCAAGCTGCCCTCCGCTCCCAACTGGAAGCCCATCACTCCGGCATCACCCGCTTGGGCGACCGGGACACGATGGCCCGCCGAAGATACAACGGCGCGGCCGCTCGGCTGTAACAATAGGGCCGCAGCCCCGTCCCCAAACAAGGGATAGGTTTTCGAGTCTTTGGGATCGACATAACGCGACAACACATCGGCGCCGATTACCAACACGTTTTGGTAGCTGCCCATGGCGACAAACTGAGCAGCAGTTAAGTAGGCGTACATAAACCCGCTACAGGCGGCGTTGATGTCAAACGCAGCGGCCCAATGACAGCCAATCCGCTCTTGAACTAGACATGATACCGAAGGAGCGACGTGGTCCGGTGTGCACGTGGCCACAATAATCAGATCGACGGCCTCGCCCGGCACACCAGCCGCTGCCAAACATCGTTGGCCCGCCTCGGCTGCCAAATCACTCGTCGACTCGTGAGGCTGCGCCATTCGCCGCTGGCGAATGCCCGTCCGTTGGACGATCCAATCGCTATCGCAGCCCAACGCGGACAGATCTTCGTTGGTGACCACCCGATCAGGCACATAAAAATCCCCAGCAGCCACACGTACAGCTAATTGGGGAATTTGGGCAGCGGCTGAAGCCGACTCGACTTGGCGACGCCGCGGGACTCTGGCTGGCATGGAATGTACTCATGATCCGAAGTTGATATTCCGTTATCGGCGCGCTGTTCCAAAGGAGCACGAGAGCCACTGTGTTTGCAATTTCGCAATCAAATGGCTCCCAACATCGCGCTTCCACAGTTCCTTCTGCGGGTCCGCATTATGGTCCGAGGCTTCCGGTTGGTCATCCCGAATTTGCAAAGAATCGACGACGTGCTAGCGGCGAAGCTTCGCTGGATCGTTGTGGAATTCACGAGAACGTCCCGCGGGTGTCTCGTGCACGGCTCTCTGCCGGATTCTGGCACTTTTGACAAGGGTAGGGACGATAATGGGCGTTCCAATCTGTCCAAATTGTCCCCCGCTTTTGGGGAGTCTGGTTGGTTACAAAATTTGGTCGCGTAGGAACATTTTGTTGGACCGGTCAGAACCAAAAGAGTCGTAAGTCTCTGGAATCCAGCATAATATGCACGTTTTTGAATTCCGGTTTGCGGCTACTTTGGTAATATTTATTTAAAAAAGATTGGCGCTTTATCCGTTCGGGGGTGTCGCACGAGCAGACGTTTGTTACATTAGACGCGTGATGGATTTCCGTGGGCAGCCTCCCCGAAACCCTAGGAAGAACGGAAAAATATGAGCCTTTTGGCCTTGGTATATCAACTGGTTCCCGATTCGCCGATTTTAGTCGCCGCCAATCGGGAGGAGTCCTTGGACCGATCTTGTCCGAACCCGACGATTCAATCAGGAAAGCCGCGTATTTTAGCGAGCTTCGACCCGAAAACGAAGGGCACATACTTGGGTGTCAATCAGCGAGGAATGATGGCGGCTGCGATTCCGCGCAAAAAGTTTGGTTCGGCGATTGGCACCAAATCTCGTTCGCTATTGTGCCGAGAGATGTTGAAATGTCCTACGGCTCGCGCAGCGGTGGATATGGCTGTCGCTCAGTTGCATACCGATCAATACGACGGCGTGAATTTGGTGGTCGCGGATGCCGACAGTGGTTGGGTGATTCACTCCAGCACCCAGACCGAAGTGGTAGAACTCAACCCGGGGCTCAACATCATTGGCAACTACAATCTGGACGATCCACGCGACGGACGTGTTGGATTGGCTCGGCGGATGTTGACACTACAGACGTTGGATTCGCCGGTGAAGTTTTTGGCGTTAGCCAGCAAGGTGTTTGCGAGAGGGATGACAGAACCTGGTCGTCCCAGCATGGTGTTGCGAGAATCGGGTTATGGCACGGTCAGTTCGACGTTGATTGCCTTGGGCAAAAAACCTCGCGATGCGATTTATCAATACGCGGGTGGTTCACCGGACGTGGTTCGCTACGAAGATTTTTCGCCGTTTCTGCGAGATATCCTCAGTCGGGGTTTGCGCGAAAACCGCATTCGGGCCACGAACACCTAAATGGAGTCGTCGACCTTCCAGGAGCCGGTTCGGGATGCGAACCGGCTTTTTTTTGGCAGTTTTTTTGCCTGGTTGAATGAGCTGAATTTCTCTGGCGAGTCATTGATCGCTTTTTTTCGGACACCGCATCTGGAACCCGCATGACACCTAAGGAAGTATTGGCATTTTGCCGCGAGAAGGAAGTACGAGCGATCGACTTGCGGTTCATGGACTTCCCGGGATGGTGGCAGCACACCACGATTCCGGCCAGTTCCTTGACCGAGGCGACCTTTGTCGAGGGCATTGGCTTTGACGGCTCGAGTATTCGAGGTTGGCGGAACATCTTTGACAGCGACATGTTGTTGATTCCGCAACCGGAGACTCGGTTTTTGGACCCGTTCGCCAAGATTCCGACGTTGGCCATGATCTGTGATGTCCGGGATCCGTTGACCGGCGAGGATTATTCGCGGGATCCGCGAAACGTCGCGCGGAAGGCGGCGGCATTTCTCCAGAGTGCCGGGATTGGCGACCGCATCAACTTTGGGCCAGAGGCCGAGTTTTTTATTTTTGACGACGTGCGTTTTGATCAAGACCATCGCAGCGGCTATTACTTCCTGGACAGTAACGAAGCGCAGTGGAATCGCGGCCGCGATGAAAAACCAAATCAGGGTTACAAGATTCGGTATCGGGAAGGTTATTTCCCGTTGCCACCGACCGACAAGTTGATGGACATTCGCAACGAGATGATGTTGCGGATGATCGAATGTGGGCTGGATGTCGAATGCCAACATCACGAAGTTGCCACGGCGGGTCAATCCGAGATTGACTTGCGGTACGATCATTTGGTCAAGATGGCGGACCAAATGATGATCTACAAATACATTGTCAAGAACGTGGCCTACCAGCATGGCAAATCGGCCACGTTTATGCCCAAGCCCATTTACGGCGATAGCGGTTCTGGTTTTCACACGCATGTCTCGATTTGGCAGGGCGAACACAACTTGTTCGCGGGGGACCGTTACGCGGGATTGTCGCAAATGGCACTTTACGCCATTGGCGGGATCCTGGAGCATGGGCGCGCGATCATGGCCTTCACCAACCCGACCACAAACAGTTACAAGCGGCTGACCGGCGGTTATGAAGCACCCGCATTTTTGGATTATTCGCGTGCCAATCGGTCGGCGGCCATTCGCATTCCGATGTACTCCAATCATCCACACTCCAAGCGGATCGAGTTTCGCTGTCCCGATCCTAGCTGCAACCCTTATTTGGCATTTGCGGCGATCACGATGGCGATTATTGACGGGATCCAACGGCGACTCGATCCTGGGGCTTCGATGGAAAAGGACAGCTACGATCTAGCTCCCAACGAACAACAGCAGATGCGGCCATTGCCCGAGACATTGGAAGAGGCACTGGATTCGTTAGCCAACGACCATGCATTCTTGCTGTGCGGCGGTGTTTTCACGGAAGATGTGATCGCCACTTGGATCGAATACAAACGACGTCGCGAAATCGACGCGATGAAGTCGCGCCCACATCCGTATGAGTTTTGTTTGTACTACGACCTGTAAAGTCGAACGGTCAGACCGTCGTCGTTCGCTCCGCGCACCAACGATGAGTCGCGGAGCGAGTCACGACAATTTCACCCGTAATAAAGGTCCCCGCCATGTCCAGTTCCCTAGATTCCCATGCGTCGATCCGAGCGCTGTCACCAACTTCGTTGTGGAATCACTTTTGTGATTTGAATCAAGTTCCCCGCGCTTCCAAACACGAGGAACGGGTCACACAATTTGCGGCCAACTTTGGCCGCGGCTTGCAGTTGGACACGATCGTTGATGAGGTCGGCAACGTCATCATCCGCAAGCCAGCGACGGCTGGATTCGAAGGACGCACCCCAGTTATCTTGCAGGCCCATTTGGACATGGTCCATCAAAAGAACAGCGATACCTCGTTTGACTTCGCCACTCAAGGCATCCAGATGGAGTTGCGGGGTGACTGGGTGGCGGCTAAAGGCACGACCTTGGGTGCCGACAACGGGATCGGCGTGGCAGCCATCATGGCCATCTTGGCATCGACCGACATCCCCCACCCACCACTGGAGGCGTTGTTTACGATCGATGAAGAGACGGGGATGACCGGAGCCAAGGGGTTGGCCGGAGGTTTGCTTCACGGTCAAGTGCTGCTCAACCTCGACACGGAAGAAGACGACGAATTGACCATCGGATGTGCGGGTGGTGTGGACGTGACGGCCACCGGTTCTTATACGACGAGGGGTGTGGTGAGCAACGCTCGTTATTTGCACATCATGGTCCGTGGCCTCAAAGGCGGTCATTCCGGAATGGATATCCATTTGGGGCGTGGCAACGCCAACAAGATCATGACCCGATTGTTGTGGCAAGCGGCCAAGAAGTTCGATGGACAACTCATGCAGTTCGACGGCGGAAGCTTGCGAAACGCCATTCCACGCGAAGCGGTCGCGCTGTTGTCGTTGTCTGCGAAGGTCGCTGCCGAGGCTCAGCAATGGTTGCGTGAAGAGGCGGCCGCCATCGCCGTGGAGCTCCAGGCCACGGACCCGGATTTTGCGGTAGATCTTCAATGGCAATTCGAGACCGCGGACGCCGATCCCCCGCTGTTTGGCCTGGCAACGAGTTTCCAGCTCGCGTTTCTCTCGGCGTTGTATGCTTGCCCCAACGGCGTCGCGCGGATGAGTCCGAAAATGGCTGGCTTGGTCGAGACTTCCAACAACTTGGCTCGCGTCATTGCCGCGGACGGCGAATGGAAGGTGGGGTGTCTCACGCGCAGCAGCATCAACACAGCGCGAGATAACTTGGCCCGGTCCTTGGTAGCTCTGTGGGAGATGCTCGAAGGCGAAGTGACCACCAGCGGCGATTACCCAGGTTGGCAACCTCAACCGGAGTCACGAATTGTCGAGTTGATGAGCAGTACTTATCGGGAGTTATTCGGCGCGAGCCCGAAAGTCGCGGCCTGTCACGGCGGATTGGAGTGCGGCATCTTGGGGGCGAAGTACCCTGATGTGCAAATGATTTCGTTTGGCCCCAATATTCGCGGAGCCCACTCGCCGGACGAACAGGTCCAGGTTAGCAGCGTGCAGAAGTCGTGGCGCTTGCTGCTCGAAGTATTGCAACGCATTTGATCTGGACATAGGGCGTCCCAAATGCTAGACGTCTGCCATTGTGGCGGGGTCGACGACGTGTTTGCCGCGCCGCCATGCTCAGAACCTGAGCCATACCTGTCTGTTGGAGCCCCCCCGATGTTTTTCGAGCCATCCGTTTGGGATTGGATCCTGATCGCATTGTCGGGATACGTGGCGGTGGCTGTGCTCGTTTACATGATGCGCGATTATCAAAAGAAGATGGTCATCCAACTCAAGACCACGTTACTCCGACGTCAGATGTCGCAAAAATCCACTCGTCCGGACGCTGATGAGCTTGGGTAGTCGAATCGCTGAACAGCTATTACGATGGGCTCACGTGTGTTGATTCGAGACAGCCACAAACCGTGGCCTTGTTCTGGATCGACGCGAACCGGTGGGTATCGTTTGGCGAGGTGCACTGTGAATCGGCTCCGAATTGTGGCGTTCGTAGGATGTTTCTTTTCGACTTGGAGTTGGCTGGCTCTCTCGTTGTTGCCCGCGACGCCGGTGTTCCCGGTTCGAACGATCGCCGCGCCGGATGAATTGACTTCGCAGTTGGAACTGGCCGGTGACAATCGCGGGCAACTAGAACAAGCACTGCGCGACTGTCCGTCAGAGCAGCAAGCGGCGTTGCAGTTTCTGATTCAGCACATGCCGCCACGCGATCTGCAAAATTTGACGGCCGCATTTTTGTTGGAGCATGTGGCGATCGCTTATGAAGCCAGAGCTGCGGCCAAGTGGGGCTCCACGATTCCGGACGACATCTTCTTCAACGAAGTCTTGCCCTACGCCAACGTCAATGAAACGCGGGACGACGTGCGTCGCCAATTGCGTGAACAGTTTTGGCCTATTGTCAAAGATATGGAATCCATCAGTCAGGCGGCGGCTCGATTGAACCACGAAGTGTTTCGCCAAACGGGCGTGCACTACTCGACGCAGCGACGACGTCCCGATCAGGGCCCCCAGGAAACGTTGGACAACAAGACCGCCTCGTGTACGGGACTGTCCATTTTGCTAATCGATGCTTGTCGCGCGTGTGGAATTCCGGCGCGGTTTGTGGGCACACCACGGTGGTCGGACAACAGCGGAAATCATTCCTGGATCGAAGTGTGGGACAACGGTTGGCATTTCACGGGGGCTGCCGAGCCAACCGGCGATCAACTGAACCAAGCTTGGTTCACCGACCGCGCTGCACAAGCGACCCTCGGCGATCGTCAGCACGGGATCTTCGCGGTCAGTTATCGCCGAACCGACTTGAAATTTCCGTTGGTGTGGCACCGGGGTGAAAACCATGTCTACGCCGTGGAAGTCACGGCGCGTTACGCGGCAACTCGCGAGCGCCCTGCCGGAATGATCGACGTACGATTCAAAGCACTCGCGCCCGGCCAACCCCAACGCTGCCGCGCGAACTTGTTGCTCAAGGACGAATCCGGTGAAGTGGTCTTTCGCGGACAAACGTTGGATGAATCGGCGGACAGTAATCATCACTTGACGGCGACCCTGAAACCTGGACGTTATCAACTGGAAGTGACCTTGTCCGGCAGCACCACGAGCCAAGCGTTTGTCGCGGAAGAAGACGGACAGTTGATCACGGTACAAACCTCTGGGCTGGACCCCGAGTTGCAAGCCTTGCAAGCTTGGTGTGACGCCGATGAAGCGACACGCGGGGCCTTGGCCGAGCAACCGTTTGCGAACACGCCGCTATCCAAAGCCCAAGCCGATCAAGCACGACAGATCTTGGTCGCCGAGCATCAACGTCGATTGCGAGTCCAACGCGAAGCCGAACATCGCGAAAAGCTCTTGACCATTGGCGACTTGAAGATGCCCTACGAAGTCCGTGTCTTTGGCGAACGACCGGCTGCCGGTCACAGTTTGTACTTGTCGATGCACGGTGGTGGTGGAGCTCCCAAGCGAGTTAACGACCAACAATGGAAGAATCAGCAACGGCTGTACGAGTTGGCAGAAGGGATTTACGTGGCGCCCCGCGCGCCGACGGATACCTGGAACCTCTGGCATCAGGATCATATTGACGTGATGTTTGCCCGCCTGATCGAAAACATGATCGTGTTTGAAGGGATCGATCCCAATCGCGTGTACATCACCGGCTACTCGGCGGGTGGCGACGGCGTGTACCAATTGGCACCACGCCTGGCCGATCGCTTGGCCGCGGCGGCGATGATGGCGGGCCATCCGAATGAAACTCAGCCCCTGGGCTTGCGCAACTTGCCCTTCACCTTGCACATGGGCGAATTGGATGCGGCCTACGATCGGAACAAGATCGCGCAACAATGGTCCGAGCAATTAGCCACGCTGCAGCAAGCGGATCCCCAAGGCTACCCACATTGGGTCAAGGTCCACACCGGCAAAGGACACTGGATGGATCGAGACGACGCCGAGGGTGTGAAGTGGATGGCCCAGCATACGCGCAACCTCATTCCTGACCGAGTCGTTTGGTTGCAGGACGACGTGGTGCACTCACGGTTTTATTGGCTGAGTGCCGGCAGCCAACCGCCGCGCGAGCGGGAAAAAGTGATCGCTCGGCGTCAAGGACAAAAGATCGAAATCGAATCGAGCGACCGCCCGAACTTTGCCGTGTTGTTGCGTGATGATATGTTGGATCTCGATGCGGAAGTCACGATCGCCATGGGCGACCGAGTCTTGTTCCAAGGCCGAGCACCACGGACGATCGCCAACTTGGCCAAGACCTTAAATGACCGAGGCGATCCCTTGGCGATGTTCTCGGCCCAGATCGACGTGCAACTGACGCCCTAGCGTTTGCTCCACCTGTGTGTCCCCGGTTGCTTTCCCGGGCCGATTTGTACCCACGATCAAACCGATCGAGCGCCGCCCCCGACCGGTTGATCCGGTCGGAGCGAGAGCTTTGAGGTTAGCACGACGCCCCACGCGAGCAGCGGTCGAGGGACATGCTTGTTTAGCCCTGACTTGGAAGTGAAATTTGATCTATTTTTTTGACATGAGCCCGTATTTTCCGGGGTGGAATTAGGTTTTGGGGCCGATTTTAAATGCGCGCTTTCTGGAACAGCGGGGCTGAGCTGGAGAAATTACTTAG
>JBGSJV010000009.1:0-15500 GCA_041741535.1 Pirellulaceae bacterium | reverse complement strand
CCTACCCAAATTGCTCAAACAAACAAAAAAGGAAACCGATCACGATGTCTAAAAACTAAATCAATAACATGATTTTCGAAAAACTCTTTCGAAAATCGTACCGATCATCCAGTCACACCCTTTTTCAGCACCCTGCTAGTTCTTTTTAGCCAAGCTTTCTCACCACGCGTGAGTGTCCCCTAGTTTCGAGAATTTTTCATGAGCAGTGTCGTTGTAGCCTTTAATAAATTCGACCCAACGTCAATAATCCGGCTGCGAGATTCTGGCACCGATTTCGATCGTGGACATGGAGCGTGGTTGAGTTCATGCTCGAATCATTGCGCCCCTTGTTGGATGTGGTCACGGTGATGATACTCTGCGGCGAACTGGCTCGATTTCCTGTCCAAGTCGTTGCGGGAAGCGAAATTGACCGAAAGCGTCCGATGCTGCCGTCGTTTTTCTGGCCGAGTTTTTTCATTCGAATTTGAGGACGTTCTTGAGTCACAACATTTCCATGACCGCCAGGCTGGAACTGATGGGAATGCTGTTCTTGCATGGCATGGCGATGGCGGCATGGTTTGTACCGATGGCTAGTATTCTCGACGAAGCAGGCCTGCAGGCCATCAAGCCGGTTGCTTTTGCGGCCTCGGCTCTGGCAACGATTTTGTCACCTTTGTTTTTCGGGGCTTTGGCGGATCGGTCAGTGTCCCCAGTCATCGTACTCCGATGGGTTACATTGACGTCTGCCGGGTTTTCCAGCTTGGTGGCAATTGCTATCCACAAACATTGTCCTCCGCTCGCAATTCTGGCATTACTGCAGCTTCAGGCGATTTTCGCGGCCCCTACGTCAAGTCTTTCAGGAGCGATCGTTTTATCGCGACTGGGGACTGGGCAAACTCGTTTCGGCGCCATTCGTTCGCTGGGAACGACTGGTTGGATTGCGGGCTGTTGGGCAACCAGCTTCCTGGCTTTGGACAACACTCCCAACGCCTTTTTCTTGAGTGCCATTTTATGGTGTGTGTTATTTGGATTTACTTGGTACGTTCCTTTGACTCCGCGACCAAACGACGCGCTAACCAGACCAGCGAACCCACGCCCGAAGATAAGGCTCCGCGAACGTCTAGGGCTAGACGCTTTATCATTGCTTCGCGACCCCAATCACCGTGTCGTCTATATTACAGCAGCGTTGTTGGCCGTTCCGTTCGCAGCGTTCTACCCGTACACACCCCTGCTTTTGGCTGACTTGGGGTTTGAGAGGATTAGCGCTTGGATGTCGCTGGGCCAAGTCTCCGAGGTCTTGGTCTTGTTGATCATGGCGCAGGTGTTGTATCGGTTTGGCTTCAAACGGGTGGTATGCGCAGGAATCTTATTGGGCGTGGTGCGTTACAGCTTGTACGCTGTGAACGAACCAATGGCGGTCTTGTTTGGGATTGCGCTGCACGGAACTGTCTTTACTTTTACGTATATCAGTGCCCAAATTTATTTGGCGGAACGAATCGATCCGAACTGGCATGTCCGCGCTCAAGCTTTACTTAGCCTCATGTCAGGCGGGGTGGGTAACTTGATTGGGTACTTAGCCGTTGGCGCGTGGCTCCAGGCGTGTGAACAGCCGGAAGGGAGGGCCTGGCCCCTGTATTGGGGCGTCCTGGCCGCCACGGTACTCACGGTTTTCATCTACTTTGCCTGCTCATTTCGCTCGCTCAAGCAACTCACGTCGCTCAACGAGTAGAACTTCGGCCGCCAGCCGTGATGTGACGGCCCCCTCCAGGGATTGGCTTCTATTCGCCCCGCGTTTCATTCGGGAGTAAGTAGCTAGTACGCTGGTAATACGCTGTGGCATATCAACCTAATCATGTAGAAGAGACCAACGTTGAGGAACCCATGGTGAAGGAATCCAAGGGTGAATGTCCCCGTCCTTTTGCCCGTCTTTTTGTCGTTTGTCCGTCCTTTTGTCCAGATCTCTTTATTGCACACGGAGAGCTCTGCGAAGTTCGCCGAGACACTGGGGCAGTTACAGCGCGAAGAGACACTTACGACAGGCCGTTCGCGACCGGACGCCGTTCCACATTTCACTTCTAAGTAAGCTGCACCAAGCTTTTGTCCCAAGTTCTGCTTAGATCGTTACCTAGCGTGGCTAACTAGCGTGACCGTCCCCAAGTATTTCCCCCAAGTATTTCCTGTCCCCGAGTTTTGCATAACTTGAATGTCCCCCAGTTTTTACCGAACGTAACTGTCCCCGGCTATCTCGCCAGTTTTCTCCGTCGCTTCACTTTGAAGACTGTCCAGACTGTCCCCACTTTCTCTTCCCCACTTTTTCTTCCCACTTTTTCTTATTTGTCTACCTCGCATGACGAACTAGCGTGACTGTCCCGCGGTTTTCACCGCCCACAAGTTGTCGTCGAACCTGAGTGTCCCCGGTTCTTCCTCCCGGTTTTTACTCCCCGGCTTTTCCTTCCTAGTGAGTGTCCCCGGTTTTTACGCGTGAGTGTCCCCGGTTTTCTTTCCCGGTTTTCTTTCCCGGTTTTTCCCCAGTACTTCAGTGTGAGACGATCTATGTGGGGAGCGGTTTAAGTTCGTTGGCTGAGGACGTGTCTGTCCCCGACCGCTGACGACCGACCGCTGGCGACTCGAGTATTTTCATAACGACGACCGGCTACGACCGGATGAAAAATCCAAGCCCATACCCGAATTCAACCTGAAATGAACCCGGTGAGGCAAGGTCGCACGACCCCGAGGAACTGCGGTTGGTCGCGACCCAACAGAAACATGAACTGTCCAGACTCGACGTCGAGGGTCAGGGAATCGACAGCACTGACACAACCACGAGCGTAAGCCTTCGAGACATGTCGGAGGCTAATCATGTTTGCATGCCTCAGCTTAACGCCAACAGCAACGCTTCCGGGATATCTTGAACCTTTCGCGCAACGTAGGCAACATAGTACAATGGCTGCTTGTCCACAGACAAGCGATGACAATACCGCCGATAAACGTGAGCGTTGATCAACTCCCATTCGGTCATCATGCGGATCATCCGCGAGAAACCACTATCGTCGCTACCTTTGACGAACGATTCTTTGACATTAAATGCCAACCACCCACCGAGCTCCAGCAAGTTATACGCCGCCGCAAACGCTTGTGGGGGCATATCGCCAAATCCTAAGGCAGCGACGGTTGTCATCGCATTGAAATTACGCGATTCTAGTTGTCCCTGATCATCGGCGCTTAAAGCGGTCAGATCCGCAATCAAATAATCGCTGTAAACATCGGGACGGTCACGCTGGGCTGCCAGCTTTGCTTCCGGCAGTATATCGACACCGACGATCACCTCGACTCCCAAATCGGCCAATCGCTCTCCCATCATCCCGTTACCCGCACCGACATCGAGCACGCGCAGGCTTGCAGGAGACACCTCTGCATCTTCCAACTCTTCGCTCAACAACTTAGCCACCCGTTTGGGGGACGTGCACTGGAGTGTGTCGTAGAAGAGTGCTTCATACAGACCGGGTACGTTGAAGATTTGATCGTAGTCATGACAGCGTATTCGTTGCCATTGGCCGTCTAACTGGACTTCAAACCACTCTTCGTCTTGATCAAGACCTTGCTCTGCTCGTGGGAATCGGAGGACGAATTCATGTTCGGGCAATCCCGACACCCTGGTACCGGTCACCAGGGTCCGATCAGAATCAGCAGATTTGCAATCAAATACGTGAGACTGAGTTCGGTTCAAGCCGACCGGCTGTGAAGTAGGCATTTCGCTTCCTTTCAGTTCCGCAGGCCGAATACAAACAGGCACTTGCTGAAGAGCGAGTCCCCACCCGCAGACCGCCGTGACGCATTATTCACGGAAACATTCCATGATAGTGCGTTGCGAGTTGGTATCTGTTCGCTTTCCATGGTTAAACAATTACCACTCGCTGTCAACCCCAAGGTGTGACTCCGCTGTACTTCAGAAATTGTCGCCAATATCTACTACAAATCCCGAGCGTACCATCGATCGCAGCTGCAATGGCCAGTCTTCCCAAGTGGACCATCGAGTCGCTTGAATCCGTTCCGTTGATACAGTTCCACCGCTTGCGACATTCGCTCTAGTGTTTCCAAATAACACTTCTTGTAACCTCGCTTGCGGGCTTCCTCCAGCAACTGCTGCAACAGTCGACGCCCCAAGCCACACCCACGCGCCTCTGGCAAAAAAAACATCTTGCGTATTTCACATATCGATGGAATAGCACCGTGGAGTTGTCCTACCCCGCCACCACCAACCACCTGATCGTGGCGGACGATCACGAAGTAACAAGAGCGATCATCACGATAATTCGAAAACATATCGTCGACCTCCGGATCGTTGATCGAATAGCCTTCGCCCACCGCGCTGAACTCCGTCATGACGCTCCGGATGACTCCAGCAATTTGGGGATTGTCGCGTTTCTTTATCACGCGAATTGCAAAATCGGCCTGCAAACGACTCTTGCTCAACGCCCTGGCATAAAGCTGCAGTCCGTCAACAACCTGCCTTTGTTGTTCTTCGCTAAGGTTGTGCAGCGCCTGCTCGACTTGTAGATCCGCCAGCATATTCGTGGTCGCGAGAACACGCTGGCCCTTGGCGGTCAGGCTAAACAGTTTTTGACGACTGTCGGTGGTGGTTCGCTCGACTTTTACCAAACCCATTTCGACCAGTTTCTTCACCGTGCGGCTGGTGTTGGATTTGTCAAGTAACAAAATCTCGGCCAGTCTCATCAATCCGAGCGAGCTGTGTACCGAAAGCTCGAACAGAACATGACACTGGGAAAGAGTATAACCTGTTCCAAGATAAACGCCCCTAACGACGTCTAACTCGCGGACCAGCCGGCGGGAATGTTGACGAATTTGGGCAACGATCGAGTGGTTTTTGTTCATCTTGGCAATTGTAATCGAACTCGTTGTCATTGACAACTAATCATTCGTTGTTAGAATTGCACGGCAGAGCGACTGGGCTTTCCCAGGTTGAACAAGATAATGGTGATTGTCGGCCGAGGTTGTCAGACACTTTTTGGTCGTCTTCGAATTGAGCATGATGATGAACTTTCCCCGCTCCCGGTTCGCTTCTAACGCGATGGTTTGGCTTCTTGCAGCTTGGTGCTGGTCGACGAGCTCCATTGCCGCCCCTCAAGATGACGTGTGGTTTCCGTTGGCGACACCGGAAAGCCAAGGAATTTCCGACGCCCAAGTTCGTCGCATAGCCGACGAAGTGCAGGCATACGTCGATAACGGGACCGTCATGGGCGGGGAGCTGATAGTCATCAAAAATCGCAGAACAATTCTGCACGAAGTCTTTGGGGATCGCGATCGCGAAGACAAGCAACCGCTGGAGCGGAACACGATTTTTAATATCCGCTCGATGACCAAGCCGCTCACCGGCGTTGCCGTGCAAATGCTGGCCGACGAAGGAAAGTTGAAGCTGGACGATCCGGCATCGAAGTACTTGCCGGGCTTCGACAACGACCTTTCGCGCGGGATCACGATCGAACAGTTGTTGCAGCATCGCAGCGGATTGCCGTTGACCATCCTAACCGTCCGATTGGATCAATACTCCGATCTACAGAATCAAGCGAAGGCCATCGGCGAACAAGGACCGGAATTTAAACCGGGGGAAAAGTTCTGGTATTCGGACGCTGGCAGTGATGCGGCCGCAGCGATTGTTGAACAGATTAGCGGCATGACTATCGATCGTTTCGTCGCCCAAAGAATTCTCGGGCCGTTGGAAATGAACGACTCGTTTTATTTGAACGCAGCCGACCCATCCAGCACGACGGATCCGCGAAAGAATCGTATTGCGAGTCTTTATATTGGGACCCCTGGAAAATGGACGAAATTCTGGTCGCCGTCGCGTGAGCCTTTGTATCCGTTCGCGTGGGGATCGCAGTCACTCTATTCCACACCGGCGGACTATGCCCGATTTCTTGCGTTGTGGATGGATGGCGGTGTGGCCAACGGCACTCAACTTTTGTCCACAGAAGCGGTGGCCCGAATTTTGACTCCCAAATCACCGATGAAACAGCTGGGTGGCGACAATCCCTACCCGTGCGGATTTTTCGGATTGAAGCCGCATTACGGACAAATGTCGATGCTCTATGCCGCTGGCGACAGCCCTCGGGCAACGGACGTCATCGCTTTTGGACACGGCGGTTCGGATGGGACGGGTGCGTGGGCATTTCCCGCGGAGGATCTAATGGTTTGCTACTTTACACAATCGCGAGGCCAAATGAGTACGATCCGTTTGGAGACCACAATCCAAGACGCGTTACTTTATCGCACCGACGAAACGGAAGTCCCGGCGGACATCCAGCCATTGATCGGCACTTACACGGCGACGTTTGGACCATTTAATGCTGCAGCGTTTCAAGTAGTATTTCGCTGCGGAAAACTGGCCATGGATATCCCTGGTGAATTGGTGTACGAACTCAAGGGACCGGATTCGGAGGGACGTTGGGCACTGGTTGCGAACGAAACCAACTACTTAACATTCAAGAAGGACGATGCCGGTAACATCTTGGCGATGGTGTTGCACAAACCGAAATCGTCCTTTGAAATGCCGCGTGCCAAACCAGCGGCTCAAAACCAAACGGGAAAATAAGTCAGCGCAAATTGTGGTTGACGTTAAGCCCTTTCTTAAGAAAATTCGGAACCCATGGTCGAATCCCAATCGCTAGTTGTTGCGCACGGAATTGGCAAGTCGTTCGGCTCGGTTCGAGCGGTTGACAATATCTCGTTTGAAGTTCAACCGCAGCAGATTTTTTCTTTGCTTGGCCCCAATGGCGCTGGCAAATCGACACTTGTGCGAATGCTGATCGGAATGTTACCCCCGGACGAGGGCAAATTTCTGTGGCGTGACGGGAAGCGGGATGTCGCTTTGGACCGAACCAAGATCGGCTATTTGCCGGAAGATCGCGGACTTTACAAAGACCAACCCGTCGCTGCGACGCTCGAATATTTTGCAGCGTTACACGGTCTGAATCGGTCGGACGCGCGACGAGTCGCCCAAACGTGGATCGAGCGACTGGAATTGACTCCCTACACCAAAAGTAAACTCGAAACGTTGAGCAAAGGCAACCAACAGAAAGTTCAAATTGCGACAGCCGTTTTACATCGCCCGTCGTTGGTCGTTTTGGACGAACCCTTTTCGGGGCTCGATCCGATCAATCAGGAACTCATGGTGAACTTGATTCGCGAGATTCGATCCGAAGGGGCGACCGTACTATTAAGCGCCCACCAACTGCATTTGATCGAACGACTAGCAGATCATGTCATGATTATTGCCAAAGGACGAGAAGTCTTGAGCGGGACCGTTGCCGAAATTTGCCAAGGTCCGCTCGGTGGCAAGACGCTACGGATCGAATACGAACACCCGATTGATGAAGCATTGGTGCAAAGAATTCAGGATGAAAACGAAACTCAAGGGATTCGATTGGAACAGCCCAATCTGGTCGCCGTGAGTTTAGGTGCGCAGCAGAATCAATTGGCGTGGTTGAATAAACTACATGCATGGGGTTCGGTGCGCACATTTCAAAGCAGCACAAGTTCCCTGCACGAGATTTACTTGAGAGTCGCGACCGACCCCGGGCAGTTTCCGACGGTTCGTGAGGCAAAGTAAATGGTAAACGTTGACGAAGATAGGCTTGAGGCGTTCCGCAAGTCGCTCCGGCGCGAATCGCGGGCGTATGAGTCACACAAAGGACCTCTCCATTCCAGCACGGTTATCGTGCGATGTGCCGCAGACACCCTATATCGCGTAAACGCATCCACCAAAATGAGATCAAATCCGCGACGATTATCCGATAGGACTTCGAAATGAATCAAAGCGTCTGGGCCGTTGCCAAGTGGGAATTCTTTCGATTTTTCAAGTGGCGTGATCAATTGATTGGCGTGCTGAGTTTGCTGGTGACGTCTGCGATTGGATTCGGCGTCGTGAAGTTTGCACGCAGCAGTAACGAAGTCGATGTGGCGGTAGTCGGCCATAGTGAAACACTGACGCTACCGGAGAACTCAAAAATCACGATCAAGGCCTCCCTGGAGTCACTCGAACAATTGCGGGCTCAACTGGACGAAAAACGCCTGGACGGCATCCTCGTGATCGAGGAGAACGATGGCAACGATTCGGAATTGAATGTAGAACTCATTGTGCGTCAGCAACCCGGTTGGGTCGATGAACTACAAGTAGGTCTAAACGATTTGAAGTCTCGCCGGGCGTTGGCGCGCTCCTCGATCTTGCCCGAACAATTGCAAGCAATCCTATCACCACAGGCGTTGAAGATTACGACCACCGTTCCCAGTACGGTTTCGTTGGGTGATCGAGTGGTCGCGATCGGAATGGGTGGTTTGATGATGATTGTTAGTTTTATCGGATTGTCTTTTTTTATGGTGGGGATCACCAGTGAAAAGCAGCAGCGCATCACTGAGCAAATTGTCAGCGTTATTTCGCCGCAGGCTTGGATCGACGGCAAATTGATTGGGTTGACGGGAGCGGCCTTTGCTTCGGTCGCCACATTACTTGTTGGCGGATTGATCGTTGGAGCAGTCGTATGGCTGGCGGGTTATGGATTCTCGATTCCTGATTCTTTAAGTCGATGGGACCTGTTGCCATTGTTTGCGATTTTGTTCTTGGGCGGGGCGGTGTTTTGGAATTGCTTCTTTGCCGCGGTTTCGTCAATCATCAACGATCCCAACACCTCGGCCAAGAGCGGTCTACTGTTTTTGCCGATGTTACCGATTGCCGCCGGATTTATGGCGATTCCCCAGCCGGACGGAAATGCCATCCGAGTCTTGAGCTTGTTGCCAGGCACTTCTTCAACGGCGATGCCCATTCGGCTTTTGCTGGGGGAGGTCGCGTGGTGGGAGATCGCGATGTGTTTGCTATTATTGTTACTTGGAATCTGGTTACTAAGAGTCGCGGCTGGACGAATCTTTGCGGCTGGGATCATGCTCTACGGAAAAGAGCCCACATGGGTTGAAGTCCTGAGATGGGCAATGAAGGGCTGAGACAACTCGGGTCGGAAAACAAATCGAACGGTCACACGGTTCGTCCAGTGATTTGTCGCAGCTCGAGAAGCGAATGTGGTCCGAATAATTGGTCGTCATCGAACTTCTTGGCTCGGAGTCGGCACTTGGTCAAGGGCCTTGATCCAGGGTCCGATGAAGTAGCCACTGTCATGGTAGGTTCTGCCACTATACATGTGCCGATCGATCACACAGGGATCGTTCACGTAGATTCCACCGCAAACCTCGAGATCAAATTGACACTTGGCGACCGTTGCCATGCGGAGGCCTTGGACAATTCCAGCACGTGCGGGAATCTCGACACCGTGACAGACACTGGCGCAAGGCAAGCCGTGCTGCCAAAACCAACGTGTGACGCGGAGCAAGTCCTGATCTTCCCGAATGTACTCGGGAGCTCGCCCGCCACTAAAAAAGATTCCCACGTAATGCTCGGGGATAATGTCGCGAAATGCCACATCGGCTTCGATGGTATAGCCTTCCCATTCCTTCGTAATTGTCCATCCCGGTTTGACTTCATGGAGCACCATTTGAAAGCGACGTTTTTCGGGACCGGCAACGATGGGCCGATAACCTCCCTCGATCAATCGATAGTAGGGGTACAAGGTATCCAACGTCTCGGAGGCATCACCGACGATAATTAGGACCTTTCGCTCGCTCATGATCTTCCTTGCAATTTCTTATGTCCAACAGCTTTCGAGATAGGCTCGCGCCCGACAGATCTCCTCCGTTACTTCCGCGACCGTATCCAAGATTGGAATCCCGCGCGGATAGGGGTGCATGAAGATCTCGATCCAGCCCGCGTAATCTTGGTCTCGCAGTGTCGTCAACAGCGGTTTAAAGTCCAAAGGCCCGCGACCAGGCATTTGCAATAGTTCGTCCGCTTTGGGTTGAGGCTCCATGCAACCTTTGCCGTGTTGCCATGCGTAAAATAACTTGACAGCCGAACCCAATTTTTTAAGACAGTCACTCAAAACGGATTCGTCCTGCGGCAAGTGGTACGGGGCAAAGGCAATCCCCAATTGCGGCGATGAATTGAGTTCATGGAGCGTCAAAAGTGCTTCGACAGAATCAATCAAGCTGTTGCTATGATTCTCGATGGCAATGACCACACCCGTTTCGGCAGCCACGTTCAAATGCGGCTCCATCTTTTGTAAGAATGCGAGAATCGATTCCCGCAATTTCTCGCCCTGAAGGCCCTTGGTGCCGGGACACGACGTCACAATCAAGGAACAATCCAAACGTTCGGCTAACCGCATCTCGTCTCGTAAGCCAAACGGCCCAAGTGGGAATTGGGTCAAACAGCCCAAGCCAAGCTCACGTTGTTGCAAGAGGCTCGCAAACGTATCGACACCCATCTCGGTCAATTGCTCGCGTTGGTTGCCATGTACCTTTGGCCACAGATCAATTGCCATCGCGCCGCTCGGTTGAACTTGATCCACGACTTCGGACAGGGCGGTGTAGCCATAGAGCGAAGAGGCCAACATGTAACGTGGTTTCCATCCCGATTTGTTCGGCATGCTCAAAGGCTGTTCCAAACATGTTCCGAGCGACGTCGTGGCGGGCCCGACCAGCAAACTTGCCGTTGTAACCTGCAAAAACTGTCGCCGATCCGGTCGATCATGAGTGCCGTTCACATGAATTGTTGACGGAGAACCGTCCGAGTCCAAGTGTGTGGGGTGTCGATTCATAAGACTTCGTATCCTGAACGTTGCGGTCGAGCCAGCCAGCGATTCGCTTCCGGGTCGTTGATAAACGATTGCCGTTCCGCATCCCAGTTCAGCGGTCGGTTCAATCGCAAGGAGATATTCGCCATGTGGCAGGTCGCCGCCGAACGATGCTGCGAATCAACATCGGACAAGGGCGTCTGGCGCGACTCCACGCAGTCAAAGAAGTTACCCATGTGATTGATGATGGCGTCCAACTTCCCATGCCGCAAGGGACGATCGCGATTGTCGTGTGGATACAACTGCCAATCCTCCGCGGGCAATGGGTGACTCGCCAACGCTTCTACGGATGTGCCCGTCAGTCGACCTCGATTCACAAACAGTCGCCCGCTATCGCCGACAAACAAGATACCGTTGTCACCTGTATCACGGACACTCACGACCACGTCGTTAGGATATTGATAAGTTACCGAGTAATCGAGAGGCACGTTGAACGCATTTTCGATTTGTGGCAATCGTCCTCGAGCACTTACCGTTACAGGTTCGGCGCCGATCGCCCATTGGGCAATGTCGAGATGATGCGCGCCCCAGTCCGTTAGTTGCCCTCCCGAGTACTCGTACCACCAACGAAACGTGTAGTGAGCGCGTTGCTCGATGTAGGGAACGTTCGGCGTCTGGCCTTGCCACAGATCCCAATGGAGGTGCGCGGGTGGCTGGCGAGACTCCCACGGTCCGCCACTGACGTTTTTGCCCAACACCACGTCAACTTGTTGCAATCGCCCGATGCGACCGGCGCGGACCATTTCGACTGCCAAGCGAAATCGCGCATCACTGCGTTGCCACGAACCTACTTGGACGACACGACCAGTTTCCTGGGCAACTTGACGGACGATTCGGCCCTCGTCGATGGTCAAGGTCAACGGCTTTTCGACATAGACGTCTTTCCCGTCCCGACAAGCGTCGATCAACATCTTACTGTGCCAATGATCGGGAGTCCCGATCAGGACCACATCGACGTTCTTTTGTTGCAACAGATCACGATAGTCTTCACAAGCAAACGGTGTACTGCCAAACGAAGCTTTCGCTTGATCGCGGACGTTTCGATCCACGTCGCAAACGGCGACGATTTCCGCGTATTCGGCTGCCCGGTGAGCGATGACGCTGCCTTGGTATCTCATACCGATCACGCCCACGCCGCGACGTTGATTGGCCGATCGAGACGGAAGGGCCGGCGTCGAAGTGTGAAACCCAAGCGGCGACAACGGAGACCACGCCACTCCAGCAACCGCCGCCGAACCGACTTGAAGCAATTGGCGTCGCGAAGTTTTTATTTTCATCGTCAGTGAGCTCCCGAAACGATCCTAGCGAGGCTTTGTCCCCAAAGGGGTCCAACCCTTCGGAGGGCATGTAAAGTTTCGGTCAAAAAGGCACGAACGGAAAGGGTCAGCCCCCTTTGGGGACAGAGCCGAGGCCATTCCGGGAAACCGTGCATGATTTGACTGAAGTATATTACCACAAATGGACAATCACTGTTACGCGAGCAAACGCCAAACATAGTCCGGAACGCATGAAACAGCTTGAGACGTTTTTCCCAATGGCGTCTTGGACTTACGCCAGAACTCCAACGAGACGACCCTTATCGCGTTTGCCGTCAGGGCGCGGCTTTTTTATCAACTTGCCGGAAGTCTTTGATCCAGAAAGAATATTCCTACCGATGCCGGCCCGAGCCATCACTGAACACCACGATGCGTCTCGTGACCAGTGACCAGTGACCTATTTGGCGGGCGCTTGATGCGGTGGGCCACCGATTTGGGTGGTTCCCAAATGAGGGAAGAACGGGGCGAGAAAATACTGGCGAAGGACGAACCAACATAGGCTCCGCTCGTTGAGGATCGGGTCAATCTCGTTGGCGATTTTCTCGTGAGCTGCTTTAAGTTCGCTCCAGTGTAGTCCGGGGCGCTTGTGATGGGCGGTATGATAGCCATTGTTGAAGAACAGGAAATTGAAGCTGCGACTCGTAAAATTTCGGGAATGGTCGTGATCGGACCAGGCATCCGTGTGAACGTGTTGGACGTAGTTGAACATCATGATTACGGTCGCTGACGAAATCGCCGGCAGCATCAGGGCGAAGAACCACACGTACAGTCCAGTCCAGTTATGGCGGTCGTGATGCAAGTACCACGCGAACCACAGCATCCCAAGGTTGACCCCAACCCAGAACGCGTATTGAAACAAGATTCGATAATACAACTTCGGGTTCTTTTGTTTCGCGCGGCGGATGTAAGTTTTTACCGCGTCACTTTGGGAATACGCCGAGACAAACGGATAGGTGAGCACGACCAACAAGTTATGCAAGTTGGTGTGTCGCCAGGTGATGGTCGCGTCGCCCGGTCGATTGGTAAACAAATGATGATTGAGGTTGTGGGTTGGAATCCACATCATGGTCGGATAACCATAGAAGATCGTCAGAACGTGGCCAAAGCCGCGATTGAGACGCTTGACGGAAAACGTTGGCTGATGGTTGTGATTGTGCGATATAACACCACAAGCAATCGCCAAGTAACAGGAAATGGGGCAGAGGAAAAGCACGGTTTCCGGCCAGCGATATTGAATTGCAACCAACGCGATTGCCATGCCGACCCAAATAAGCGTACGGATGTCGGCTTTTTTTCTCAGATACATGTGTCGTTCGGTGCCAAAAAGAACTGCGAAACATCCAGCTCGTCGTCCATGCGAGTCGGGGCGGCAGCACCGTAGCAGATGAGTGGAGCAAAGTCGGACGTAGTGTACCAAACAATCTGCGATTCGTCGGGGATGGGTCAGCGGAATTTTGGCGAACCGCAAGGTACAACAATCGGAATTAGCGGATTAGGCTCTCGCTAGTGATGGATCCTGGCTCCCAACCCGGGGAAACATTAGTCTTTGGCCGATAATCGGTCTGACCCTTTCCGGTCGAGTCCTTTTGTCCGGGAATTTGCATACCCATCGAAGAGTCAGCCGCGAGTCAGGCCCCTTTTAGGACAAAGCCGAGATTGACGCAGCGGAGAACAGGTGCACTTGGGCGAAATTGGAAGGGACTGGCTTGCCGTTGGGTGTTGAAGCTGGGTGAATTGGCTAAACTGAGAGGCTCCACATTTGGGTCCTGATCCTCGGAGCCACGGAAAGAGTACGACCATGTCGCGCGATCTGATTTTCAAGACAATCGTAGGCATTCGACTTGACATTGTTCGTTTGTCGCTCGGAATGGCCTCAGGTGTTGGTTGGTTTGGCTGGTCGGCTTTGGCATTCGTTGGTTGGACAGCGTCGCCAAACAGGCTCGCCGCGGAGATTCGGCCGCCGAACGTGATTGTGATCTTCTGTGACGATTTGGGGTACGGAGATTTAGGGTGTTTTGGCAATCCAACGATTCGAACACCCCACTTGGATCGTTTGGCGTCAGAAGGCCAGAAGTGGACAAGTTTTTATTCGGCTGATCCGGTCTGTACTCCCAGCCGAGCTGGTTTGATGACTGGACGATATCCCATTCGCAACGGCATGACAAGCGCTCCGCAGGCGGTGTTGTTTCCCAATTCGCAAGGTGGACTGCCGACCGATGAAGTGACGTTAGCCGAATTATTGAAGCAACGCGACTATGCGACCGGTTGTTTTGGCAAGTGGCACTTGGGGCACCGGCCAACTTATTTGCCAACCGCACAAGGCTTCGACTCGTACTTTGGCATCCCGTATTCAAATGACATGGACGCGACACCGGACGCGCGTGAGTACCATCGTCGCTCCCGCGGGGAGGCAAACTTTCAGCCGTCTATCGATTGGTTCAATGTGCCGTTGATGCGGAACACCGAAATCATCGAACGCCCCGCGGATCAACGAACCATTACGAGGCGTTATACGGACGAAGCGATTGCCTTCATTCGGCAACACAAATCCCAACCGTTCTTTGTCTACTTGGCGCATAACATGCCGCACATTCCTTTATTGGCGTCCGACGATTTCCAAGGGCGCAGTCCGCGAGGATTGTACGGAGATGTGGTCGAAGAGTTGGACTTCCATGTGGGGCGATTGGTCGAGACCTTGCGAGAAGAGGGCTTGGCTCAACAGACGTTGGTAGTCTTTACGTCGGACAACGGACCCTGGCTATCGTTCCAAGTGCAGGGAGGGTCGGCTGGGCCGTTGCGAGCGGGCAAGGGCACAACGTTCGAAGGTGGACAGCGGGTCCCGACATTGTTTTGGTGGCCGGGAACAATCCCGGCGAGTACAACGGTGACCGAGATGGGCAGTACGTTGGACTTGATGGCAACCATCGCCAGCCTCACCGGCACAAGTCCGCCGAAGGATCGAATGTTGGATAGTTACGATTTGAGTCCAGCGCTGCACGGGACGGGCGCCAGTCCGCGCGGCGAGTTTTTCTACTGGACGCGAGCGAAACTGCATGCGGTTCGGGTTGGTCCCTACAAACTGCACGTCCACCAGCGGGAGCCCTTGAACTATGGCGAGTCACGCGCGTTGGAAGTTCCGGAGTTGTATCACGTGGAGCACGACGCGAGCGAGAAGTTCGACCTAGCCGCGCAACATCCTGAAGTCGTCGCTCAGCTATTGCAACGACTCGAGGCCCATCAGGCCGGCATTGTTCCAGTACCCGATCAATTAGCCAATCGCCAAGCCCCATAACAAAAAAGGTGTCAGGACTGAATGGCACTGCCGAGCCCCTGGGGGACTTGTGCGCGCAGTTTGTCTATTGACACGAGCCGAAAATTTTGAAAATCTTCTCGAGCCAGGCGAAGAAGTTAAGTTTTTCGCCCTCGATGGCGATTATGGAATGCCCTCCTT
>JBGSJV010000008.1:0-36685 GCA_041741535.1 Pirellulaceae bacterium | reverse complement strand
CCTACCCAAATTGCTCAAACAAACAAAAAAGGAAACCGATCACGATGTCTAAAAACTAAATCAATAACATGATTTTCGAAAAACTCTTTCGAAAATCGTACCGATCATCCAGTCACACCCTTTTTCAGCACCCTGCTAGTTGTGGTTCGTTGCATCACCCTGCAATTTCATCGGCGCCTTTTCGAAGAACGGGGCGCGGATGACGGATTTGGCAACGCGCGTTGTCGAACCACCCATGCGTTCGATCCCCGCGCCCTTAGCGATCACAACGAGGCCGTTTTCGGAAACGGTCAACCCACGTTGTTGATCTAGCTGCGCATCGAAGCCAATTTCTACGTCGTTCGGAATTCGGACGTCCTTTTCGATGATCGCATTCCGGATTCTCGCTCCTGAGCCAACTTGGACGCGATCGAAGAGTACCGATCCCTCGATATGGGAATAGGCTTCGATCCGGCAGTCGGGACCGATGATGCTTCGCGTCACTTGAGCGCCCGAAATGATTGAACCGTTGCAGACCATGCTGTCAATTGCGAGTCCCGTGCGTGGGTCGGCTTGATCGGCCCGCGAACCAAAGACAAACTTCGGGGGCGGGCTGTTGACTTGATAGGTTCGAATCGGCCAATGTCCATCGTAGAGGTTCAATTGTGGATCCACACTGATCAAGTCCATGCTGGCTTCGTAGTACGCATCCAACGTGCCCACGTCTCGCCAGTAGGGTTTGATCTTGCGATTCTCGTCTTCAAATGGAAACGCGTATACGCGACGGCTATCGATTACGGACGGAATAATATTCTTGCCAAAATCGTGGGAGCTCCCCAATTGAGTCGCGTCTCGACAGAGTTCCTCGAGCAGAAATTTGGCGTTGAACACATAGATTCCCATACTGGCCAGGCATAGGTCCGGAGAGCCGGGCATGGTCTGTGGGCACATGGGTTTTTCTTGAAAGCCGCGAATTCGATGTTGGGCGTCGATCTGCATGACTCCGAAGCCACGTGCCTCTTCCACCGAAACGGGCAGTGCACCGATGGTCAACTCGGCTCCCGTCTCGCGATGAAAGTTAAGCATGTTGGCGTAGTTCATCTTGTAGATGTGATCGCCAGCTAGAATCACGATGTAGTCCGGGCGCGACTTTTCGATGGCATAAATGTTTTGGTAAACCGCGTCGGCGGTTCCTTGATACCACTGCTGATCCACCCGTTGTTGTGGCGGAATGATATCGATCGATTCACCAAGTTCTCGGCAAAAGTACTTGTTCCACGCCAAGTTGATATGCCGATCCAGGCTCATGGCCTTGTACTGAGTCAGCAGCAAAATGGTGCGCAAGCCGCTATTGAGGCAATTGGACAGCGTAAAATCGATGATGCGGTAGATTCCACCAAAGGGAACGGCCGGTTTGGCCCGATCCCGGGTCAGCGGTTCCAATCGAGTTCCGCGGCCTCCAGCCAAGACGACAGTTAAAACAGACTTCATTGGCAGCACTCCTGGCCCAAACCCACTCCGTTACCACATGCACGCGTTGCCGCGATCGTCCTTATTGTTTTCGCATATTTGGCGCAAGAAATAAACTGGGAAACTGCCAGCAATGGCAGCCTGATCAAAATGGGTGACGGTTATACCTACCAGTCCACGCGGGAGCGTTGGGGTGCCGGGAGATAAAACTCGACTTGCCGCCAACCCGTTTGATTCGTTAGGGGATCGCGACCTTGAAAAACCAGTCGAGCATTGCGGCGCGGCGACTCCTGCGGATCATGCACTGTCCCGGCCGCAGCGTCTGCCGCGATCCAGAGATCCAATTCCAGCCACACGGTGTTGGCGACTTCCCGCAAGTTGCCATTGGACCCATCCACCGTTGACGCACGATGAGCATGGACCTGCGGCGAATTTCGGATCGGATAGTCGCGTTGTATCTCAGACAATGGATTCCATTCCAGTTGGGGTTGGGTTTCCAAACTCCAGTCCCCGCGTTTGAGTTGCACGTGTAGGTAGAGCCGTGCCCAACGTCCGTGACTTTCGACGGAACGACTATTGACCCACACGGGATCGATTCGAATCGAGGCCGGGGGAACGGGTGTCGAACGTGGCCAGTCCCGTGGCTCTTCGCCTGGGGAATCATACGGAACTTCCGTGGCCTGCGATTCGATGTCAAACAAAGGGAGACCCAGAGTCGTTTGATCCCAGTTGCGCTCCTCGGACGTTGGCCATGGTTCTCGGAGGCGATTTGCCAACCAAGCGTAACGAACTTTTTTCTGATCAACGGCCGGTCGGTACTGGTCCAACCACTCCAGCCAAATTGGCGAGGCCGTCGCGGATTGGTTGGCCAATTCCAAGTAATCCAGTGATCGTTGAAGCAGTGTAGCGTCGGGGCGCTGAGCGGCATTGGACAAGTCAAAAGCCAAGCGAAAGGCGACCGCCAAGCGAAACGCCCAGCGACCGTCGTCCGTGTTGTGGAGGGCTTCCCGGTAGAAGCTGGTTACGATCGGCAAGATCGCGTTGGCTTGCTCGTGTGATGTCACGAACGCATGTCGCAACAACTGATCGGCCAGGGGCTGGAGCGTATCGTGGGTTGCCGCTTCGAGCCGGCGCTTTTCGAATTCCGCGAGAAGCTGTGAGTGTGAATTCCGCATGGCAGCTGCATCGTCGCGGGCATCCTTGTTGGGGTCCGAACCGAACGTGGCTTGGTCGGGCTTGAGAGACAGGAGCTGGCGAGAAAGCTCGGCCAATGTCAACCGCTCCTGGATGACGTGTCCCTGAGCGTCCATGAGCGTGGCCGTTGGGAAGTCGATACTATCCGAAGAGTGTAGTGCCTCCAGCAGCGGATCGTGAAGCAACAACCAGGGCCAGGCGGTTTCCTCGCACAGCAATGCCGCGCGTCCGGCATGTTGTTCGTGTGCGATGGCCACGACGTGAATTTGGCCAGCCGCAGCGGCCGGTTGTAGCTGTTGTTGCCACAGTGGCAACATCCGTTGGGTCGCAGATGACCACGAAGCGATGTGGATCACAACAAGCGGTCGTCCACAGAAGTCTCGCTCGCTGTACCAGCGGTGTGTACCAATCGCCGGCAAGTCAAAACTTGACGGTGTCGGCCGCGATTCTCCAACCGTTTGGGCTCGGAGGGGAATGGTCGATATCGGAATTGCGAACGTTGCGCAAAGCAAACACAACAGCCAGCCCATCAAGGATGACGGCTGGCTGCTGCGGATCTTGCTCATGGGGAACAAACGGCGTGCAGACGGGGGTGGGCAACTCATGGCTCCCCAGTCTACACCAAATTTTGCTACTTTCGAGACAGGAAGCCCAACCATTGCTTTTTGTTCGTCGCCGAACCGACTTCAGCGGGGACGGCCACTTTTTGCACGTTGAACAGCGAATTGGTCAAGTTCATAAAGGTCTGTGTGATCGCTGCTTGTGGTGCTTGCATCACCAAGGGGACCCCATTGTTTCGAACGGCTGCCATGGTTTGATAGTCGTTGGGGATTTGTGCGTAAAAGGCCTGGCCGATGGTTTCTTCGGCCTTCTTGACACTGATTTGGTTCGACTGCAAATTGCAACGATTGACGATTACTTTGACTTTTTCTTTCAGGCCATGGTATTCGTCGAACGACATCAACAGACGGACCACGTTTCGCAAACACGGCAAGTCCAATTGGGTGACCAGCAAGATGTGGTCGGCAAAATTGAGTGCGACCAAGTCGACTGGGGTATAGCTTTTCGAAATATCAATCACCAAATGGGAGAAGGCCGACTTGAGCACACTCAACACGCGTCCCAAATTGTCGGGTGTCACAACCTCGTTGTCCAACAGCGAGACCGGTCGAGGCAACAGGTAGACCCCCGACTCGTGCCGCGTCATCGACCTCTTCATCAACGAGAGGTCCAATCGGCTGACATTACTTGCAACATCGATCAACGTGTATTCTGGGATGCAATCCAACAAGATGTCGGCGTCGCCCACGCTAAGATCGAGATCCACGAGCGCGACACTGTTGACAGGATCTTGGGCCAAGTAGGCCGCGATGTTGACCGCCATGCTGGTCGCTCCAACGCCGCCCGTGACTCCCGCAACGGCAATCACACCGCTGGTTGTGTTCTGCGTTTTCTGGATCTTTGTACCGCATACGCGGGGAACCGCTTCCGCCAAGTCCGACATGTCGACCGGCAGATTCAGAAACTCGCCGGCACCTGCACGCATGGTTTCCAAAATTGTTGGGCCATCGTTGCGGTCGCTCACGGCGATGATGGCTACATCCGGTAATTGCCCACGTATCTTGCGAACCAACGCCAATGCTTGCGCGTAATCTTCATCGATACCGATCACGACGAGGTCGGGAATGGACGCTCCAATGGCTTCGTTCAACGCGCTGTAGGACGAGCATTCCGCTTCCAAAAACAGATAGCCCATCGAACTCAGCATCTTGCTGAGGCTTTCTCGGACCGTTTTCTTGGGTTCACACAGGACGAATTTTAGGTGACTGCTCATGCTTGGATCTCAACGCTGTTGGATTGCTTGGATGAAACGGGAGTAGTGAATTCGGCTCGGCAGCGAGAAACGATGGATTGACCCACCAATGCTCGCGAACGACGTTTAGCGACGATTCCCGGCACCAAACGGCAGATTTGCCTGTTGCGAACCGTTCGGGCTGGTCGCACGAGGGCTGTTGTTCCTGGCGCTGGGGTTATTTCCAGGAACCTCGTTCAGCATCGGTTGCTCGACACCGTTGATGGGAGTTTCGTAAGTCGCCGGACTCGTACCTTCGTGCATGCTCCCTTGAAAGTTGGTTTGGGTCGTGACGGGATCGCAGCGAGGCACTTCAACATAACCGCGTCCGTAGAACTCTTTGTTGAGTGGCTCTTGCGAGTTCTGACCTGGGCCGTGCGTTGGCAACAACGATGGATCCACTTCGCCAATAAAGTTGGGAGTTGCAATCACCAACAACTCGGTCTCGGCCATTTCGTCGCGATTCTTGGAAAACGCCGAGCCAATCCACGGAGCGTGCATTAATCCCGGAAGACCGCGTTTGGTCGTCTTGGCCTGCTCCTTGACCACACCGGCAATGGCCAAAGTGTGCCCGGCGGTCATTTCCGCAGCGACGTTGGTACGGCTAACCGTAAACCCGGGCGTATTGGTGTCGCCGGAGAGCCCTTGCGCTAGCTGAGAAACTTCGTATCGCAAATCAATTCGCATCCGACCATCGCCCAATGCGATGGGGAGGAAGTCAACTTTGGTTCCGAACGGACGAAATTCGACGGTTGCTACGCCCAAGCCGCCATTGACTAGAATTGGAATCTCACCACCCGAAAGAAACTCGGCGGGCCGACCATTGAGCGTCACAATGGTTGGTTCGTCGACCAATCGTGCGGCGTCGTGCTGTTCCAAAAATTCAATGGCGGTCGTCAGCTGGGAATTGCCGCGAATAATGTTGGTGCGAACTGTGTCACCACCGGTTGCAAAGATTTGGCCATCCGAATCGATCATGGTCGGAGTCAACTGATTCCCGGCTGGGTTCGGGATGTAGCCTCGCGCTTGATTGGCGGCCATATCGATCAGGTCACCCGCGCCTTGCATGATGGCGAAGCGGTTGTTCGAGAACTGCCAATCGGCACCAATTCGCCGCAGCTTCGTTCGCGAGACCTCGTAAATTTTCATCTTGAGCGAAATGTTCTGAGCGCCCGACACCTGCAAATTTTGAAAGACATTTTCAGAAAATTGCATAGCCACATCGACGACTTGTGCCGCCATTTCGGGACTGGGCACCGTGCCCACCAACACGATCGATTCTTTAAGTGGACGAACGGTGACATTGGCAGTCGGAAACGTGTGATTGATGACGGCTTGCAATTGCCGAACGTCGCTAACAACATTGACTTCGACCGTGTAACTACGTTCGTTGACGTCAATCAGTCCGATTCCCGTCACGCCCGCTTGCAACGCTCGGATCAAGATCTGATCTTTGGCCAAAGGAGTCGCGCTTATGATCGACGGATCTTCGATCACGACTCGAGGGATACTGTGTGGCATCGTGATCAGACGGCTGGAGCCTAAAACAATTTCGATCGATTCGAAATCGCCCTTCACTTTGACTTCGCCGGGGGCCAAACCGGTATTCGGCATTTGCTGCCCATATTGACCATACACAGAACTGGAAACGCATGCCAGGACGATCATCCCGGTCATCGCTGCACGCCGTAAGAAATTACGAAACGACCACTTCATTGGAACTTCCTTGGATCTGCGATTTTGATGCAGTGTGACCGCAAACAACCGAATAATCCGGCTATCCGCTACCGTCTGGAAGTTCTATCGAGTGAATACAATCCCCACGTTGAGATTATTACGAACGAACGGCAAATGGTCTCTGAGTACCGCAAGCTGCCTAAATTGACTTTCCTGAAGCAAGAAAAGTCGTTAACACGATTCCAGATCCGTCATACGTTCAATTTCTAGCTTCAAACGGCGAATGATCCGACTGCGGGCGGCATAAATCGATCCGGAGCTTTTGCCCAGAGCGTTGGCCACCGACTCGATTGATTCGCCCAGAACGGCGGTCCGCCAAAACGAATCCCATGTCGCCGCTTCGAACTCCCCTTCAATCGCCTGGGCCGCGGTGTGAAAAAGTTGCTTGCGGTACTCGTGTTCCAACAGTCGCTCGTTTTCGGGCTGTTGCAATTGGTCGAGAGTCAATCCAGGATCCGCGCCGCCCAGGGCTCGATCTTGTGGTGCCCGTTGAAGGGCATTCAACGCCGCGTTACGAGTGACCTGCTCCAACCAGGTGCGGAACCGGGCTCGATTGGGGTCGTAAGGGCGTTTGGCCAACGATCGGGCGACCGAGAACAGGACTTGCTGCGCTGCGTCCTCGGCGTCGCCGCAGCTCAGTCCTTTCCGTAACAACGAGCGAACAATCACTGGGTAGTACAGTTCCACAAACGCCTGCCAAGCTTCGTGGTCGTCCACATTCCTGAGTCGGTGAATCAAACTAAGTTGGGTGGTCAGCATGCCCATTATCCTAATTACTCCCGGACGGGCCGGGAGCCAGGCTAGCGTTCGCGACTCACGGAAAAGCGAAACCGCAGTTCTGTGTGACTTTTCCGAAGCGACGGCCCCGCCTGGGAGGCTCTCGTATTTCGCCGAGCGCGGGGAGCCGGCCAAATTAGGGATTGGGGCAAAAAAAATCGACAAGTTGTGTCAGAAGTTCAAGGCGACCGTGTATAAATGAGAGGAAAGTCCTGCTGTTCGTTGACCACCGAAGATTAGCTTGACCGTGATTCGTCCGCCCACCACCCCTGCCGTTGACCCACACTGCGGTTTGACCGTCCGATTCCTCGCGGGGGATATGACGGACGCGGAGTTGACCATTGTGGAATCCCATCTGGAAGCATGCGCTACCTGCCGACTGCGGGTGGAGTCGGAGTCGGCCAGTTCTGAGTTCTGGCGAGAGACCAAGTGTTTTCTCGCGTCGCAAGAAACACGGTTCGAACCACCGCTGCGAACACTCGATCTCGGACCGGTTTTACTCGATTCACTCTTTAGTTCGGAGTTGGGATCAGGCCAGCCATCGTCGGACGTGATTCCAGAGCTGGACATGCAAGGGCTTGCGGATTGGCGGAGTCGTCGTCATGACAGCCTTTCCCATTGGCTCGACCCGACGGTCGCTCCGGGTTCATTGGGTCGCATCGGCAAATACGAGGTCCAGAAGATTATTGGCCACGGCGGAATGGGTTTGGTATTGTCAGCGATGGACACGGAGTTGCAGCGGCCGGTTGCCATCAAGACGATTGCCAACTTCTTGGCCGACTCGGAACAACAACAGCGGCTAATCCGCGAGGCTCGGACCATCGCCGGATTGAGGCATCCGCATATCATGCCGATTTACGGGATCGAAAAATGGCGAGACGTCCCAATTCTAATCATGCCTTTGATCCAAGGTGGAACGCTCTATCAGGCGGCCCCGAAATTGAACTTGACGATGGAAGACATTCTTCAAGTGGGTGCTCAACTCTCCCAAGCTCTCGATTGTCTGCATCGAGTCGGAATCGTTCACCGCGATCTGAAGCCCTCCAACATCCTGTTACAAGACAATCTGAGGCACGTGTTATTATCTGATTTTGGGCTCGCGCGAACCGGAAGCGACTGTACCTTGACTGGCTCCAATGTGGTGGCCGGCACGCCCCACTTCATGTCTCCCGAACAGTCGCGGGGTGACCGGCTGGATCATCGCTCGGATCTGTTCAGTTTAGGTAGTCTTTTGTTTTGGTTGTGTACAGGTGAATTGCCGTTTGCTGGATACAGTCAATTCGAAACCATGACCAACGTCGTGAACAAGGAACCAAATTACCAACTCTTGCTGGACCGCCAGGTTCCTGAATTGGTGCAGCAATTGATCAAAGGGCTCTTGGCGAAAGACCCCGCCCACCGATGGCAAGACAGCCAACAAGTCGGCGAGCTAATCAACACTTGTTTAGCGAACTTACAAAATCCCTCGGCCAAGATTCCCTTTGCCTTGGCCAATCCGCGACCATGTGCTGCCGAACTTCCGAACGCAGCTGTGGCAACAAGGCCAGTGCCTTCCCTGTGGTTGCCCAATTCGGTAGGCCTGAATCTGGTGGCACGGGTTCTGGCACCGGCGTTGCTATTGATTGGACTTGTCATCTGGCAGCCTTGGGCCAGTCTTCGCGAACCGAGCGCGACCAGGGAGTTCGATCTACTCGGTGGCGGAAATCTGCCGGAACATGCCGGTGGCGATCCGTCGGCAGCATCGCTCCCATTGGCGTTCCCCGAAGTGCGCACCGAAAGGGACAGCGGTCTAGACGAATTGGACCGACTGGTTATTATCGAAGAAATGCAGGCTGGAAAAAACGTGCTTTATTGGCTGAGGCGTTTGGCGAATCCGTCGGTCGACGCAGTACCGGCAGAAGTTTTGCCGATCGTGCAAAAACTCGCCACCCACGAGAATCCAACCGCGAGTGAACTAGCCAGCTTCATTTTGAACAAGAATCCATTCCAAGAAATCGGAACCGAGGATTGGAACTCACCGTTCCCGTCCGAAGTCGGAATCAACAACCCGTTTATCGAGGTCCATAGCGAGGACAATGGCAATGATTGAACAACCGGAATTGCAGACTGTATCCGTTTGGCAAAGGATGCCTCAACCGATGACGCAATGTCGTCTAGCCATCCGCGCGACTCGCCAAAGTTGGCACGCGGCACTATGGATCACGTATCTAGTACTGCAGACCGCTTCCGTTCACGGGCAAGCGGGTGACATGCGAGAGTGGAGCGATGCAACTGGGAAGTTCAAGGTCACCGCTTCCTTGATGGAAGTCAAAGATGGCACCGCCTTTCTCAAGGCGAAGGACGGCAAAACACTCAAGATCCCGGTCGCCAAATTGAGTGCTGCCGACCAGAGTTTTCTGGCGGAGGGCGACAATCCGTTTATGGAAGCGGGCAATGACTTTGGCGCTTCGTCTAACTCCACAAATGAAACGGGCGGCAACAGTAGCCAAGGCGGCTGGAACGCGGAGCCGGTGGTTGACTGGGACGAAGTCGAACCGCTCGACCGGACCACGGAGAGCGAGTGGAATCTAACGTTGCCGCAAAAGAACGAACTTGGTTTTACTCCAAAACCAGCAACGCTAAATAAACTGAATCGCGCCTTCGAAGATATTCGAAAACTGATTGTTGATCCAATTTCACAACGTGCGGTCGCGGGATATACATCCAGTTTTTCGCATGACCAACCGGAAAGCCGCTTGGCGATCTCCGACATTGTTTCCGGGAAAACCATCCATACGTCACCAGTCGTTGCCGACATGTGCCCGATCGCGGTGCTCAACGATGGGATCACAATCGTGATGTACGGCACAAGTGATGGTCGAGGTGGTTTCGAAACACGTGACCAACTTCAGCTGTGGCGGTTGGATGGCAAGAAGATCATCCGTACCAAATCGTGGATCCCATTTCCGAACGAAAGCGAGAGTTTTGGTCGAAAAGAAAATGGAATCATGGCAGCGGTGATTGCTGCCCCGAACAATCGCTTGGTGCTGCTCTCCAACCATGGTCGATTGGTCTGCGTCGACGCACTGACGCTTCAACCCTATTGGCAAACCAAATTGGGCGGCGAATATGCCGTCTGCGCGTCGGCGGATCGTACACTGTTGGGAGTTGCCGATGGCCATACCATCATGATTGTTGACCCACAAACGGGGACCGTCAAAGCCAGTACGATGCTGGACGACAAACCTCATGTTGCATGGCCGCGCGTGCGTTGGAGTCCCAGTGGGACCAAGTTGCTCTATTCGTTCATGAAGGATTTGCGAGTGCTCGATTTGACGACGGGCCAATGGGTACAAAAATGCACCTTTCCCGCGGAGCATATTTTGGCCCCAAACGAGATCGACTATCCTCACGACGATTATGCCTTGGTGGAGAATCGAGTGTTGATCCACATCCCCAGCCAGATCAAAGTTTGTGAGTATCAAGATGCGAAGCAGATCCTCACGGTCGGTGGTACTTCATTTATCTCGCTTCATGAGAATGAGCGAGGGTTGATTGTGCCCGCGAAAATCCCGCATCCCGGGGCGGAATCGATGTTGACAAAAGCTGTTGACGATCCAAACGTGTTTTTGATTCGCCCCGGTGTTGAGGTTGCGATTAATGCCCAGGGCTGTGGGCAATGGGCACAAGCTGCCGCCGAGTCGCTAAAGAAAGCCGCCACCGAATCCGGGTACAAGGTTGTTGACCGATCTCCGATTACGATCGTGGGCTCAATCACGGGACCAACGCAAGAAGCCGTCTCGTACATCGCGGCGGGGTCTTATGTCGCCAACGTTTATAATTCGAGTATTCGATTGGTTCACGACGGAAAAGATGTTTGGACGACCGGCGGAACCAATATCCCCGGTGTGATTCAAACTTCGCAAGGCCAATCGATTAAAGACAAACTAGATGAACTTGGCAAGTCGCCGAACCTGTGGGTTTTCGAGCACACCGTGTTTCCCAAGATCTTGCAAAAACCTTCGGCGGACCAAGGTCCCGTTGGTAGTGGCGCCTTGATGACGTCCAAATTCACGCTCAACGGTTTGGTCGATTCCAAGTAACGATCGTCAAAACGCCGAGGCGCGGACAGGTTCACATAGGCTCAAAAGCAAGACACACGATAGATAGACTCTGTCCCCAAAAAGGGGCTGACGGGTCTGGCCGTTTGGAGAGCATGGCTAGACGCCGTTGGTGACAGGACCCCATTGTTGACAGAGAGCATCAAACAGTAAATCAATCCTCAATCACCATTCCGTCCGGTTCAAACTTACCGGCAGTGCCAATTAAAGAGTCCTGACACCTTTTTTAGTTGGGTAGCTTCAAATACACGACTTCTTCGTCGTTGCGGACGATGATTCCGTTGCGGGTCACGGCAGGATGCGACCAACAGACGCCGCCGCGTTGGTTCAGTTGCGGAGTGGTTGGCTTCAGAACCGACGTTCGCCATTGCTCTTGAAAGCCCTTCGGAGTCAAGTTGCCACGAAGTAATTCACCCCGTTCGTTAAACAACAGGACTTGGGAACTGTCGGTCGTTGGAAATTGGACGATATGGACCGTCGCCCACCGGGCCTTCGGAACGATGGAAAGGTCTTCCCAGACTCGGTCCCCATTCTTTGCGTCCAAACAACGGAACTCGCCGTAGCTATCGGGACCATACAAGTGATCACCGATCCAGACGGGTGTCGAAATGATGGACTGCAAGGCATCCGTTTGGCGTTCGTTTTCACCAACCCGAGCCCATACCAACTCAACTTCGAGAGCATCGTCGCGCAGACGCAGCATTAACGAACCATCGTAGAACGACGTCACAAATACTTGGCCATTGTGGTAGACGGGCGATGCGACGCCGATCGGCATGTTCCGAGGTGGAAACGGATGACGCCAAAAGACCTCGCCGTTACCAGGGTTGATCCCCGCGACACTATCTCCGGTCCAAACGACCAAGACATCGCGGCCCGCTTGCTGGACGATGATCGGTGACGAGTATTGCGCGCGATCATCCAAGCACTTCCAAATTTCGGCTCCGGTATGCTTATCAAAAGCAAGTAGCCCCGCCCCATTGCCTGCTCCAATTTGCACAATCACGTGGTTCTGGTAGATCAACGGGCTGGCGGCGATCCCCCAAATGGGCATCCGGTCATTGGCCGAAATGCCGTACTCCTCGTTGAGGTCCTTCTTCCAGAGGACTTTGCCACCGGTATCGAAACAGTGCAAATGTCCCATCGAGCCCAACGCGTACGCGCGATCGGCATCGATCGTAACTCCAGCTCGTGGTCCCGCATCATATCCGACGCCGGCGTAGACGCACGGATAACGATGTTCCCACAAGAGCGCTCCGGTTTTTTCATCCAAGCAAACGACTCGCTCTTCTTGCTCCGGGCGACGAATCCGGTCCATGACAAACACCTGGCCGTTGGCCACGGTTGGTCCCGTATAGCCTGGGCCAATCGGGGCTCGCCACAAAACTTCCAAGCCTGTTTCAGGCGGGGGCGTGGTCGAAACATTCCCACCCCAAACTCCGTCCCGATTTGGTCCACGCCATTGCGACCAGTCGGTGTCTTGCTGAAGTGCCGCGCTGGCGAAGTTCCCGCCAACAACTACCAGGCAACACTGACTCCAACCGAACATCGCACAAAAAAAGCCAACGGTACGCGACGACGATGGTCTGCGGAGTACGTTTCCGGACATGGAAAATCCTATTGCAAGAAGAAAACGGGTGAAGGAGTCGCCCGCAACACGGTAAACGCACCGTTCGACCGAATCATACCAACAATCGCGTCAAACGTCACGGATGTGTGGCCAACCCTGACAAGTTTCCAAGAGCGATGGGGGTGGAACGACGGCAACACCCGCATTTTTCCCACGCCAATCCGATTCAAAATCGAGTGAGCACCCATGGGTTCGACACCTCGCTGATATTTGGGGGCAGCACCGGGGCTATTAACACTGAAGTCATAAAATCGAGGAACTTCGATGTTTGTGCATCAAATTCGACTAGGGTTCTTGGTCTGGTTGCTCCTCTGTCTTGGTGGCGGAACATGCCTTGGTCAATGGCCACAATTTGGCGGCCCGACGAATAACTTTCTCACAAAGTCGTCCGAAGAATCCAGTCGCTATCCCGCCGGCGAATGGTCACTTGAGTTAGGAATGGGTGATGCCGCACCTGTCGTTGCCGGTAACCGAATCTTCGTTACCGAATCGGCCTTTACGGAAAACGGACAGGAGGCAATGCAGCTCCGGTGTCTCGATCCGCTCAACGGTGCTACGTTGTGGCAAACGCTGGCCAACGAGTACAGCTCTACTGCTCAAGATATCAGCCAAGCGTTTCCTGTTCGGCCCATGGCGAGTCCCGTTGCTGTTGCGGACCGATTGATCGCTGTCAGTTTTGGGGGATGGGTCACCTGTATACTACAGGGATCAGGTGAAATCATATGGCAGCATGATTTGGTTTCGGAATTCGCGGCCACTCCGTTGCAATACGGATGGTCCAGTAGTCCCTGGTCTGACGGAAAAGTGGTCGTTGTGGCGTGTGGTGGTCCTCAAGCGATGGTTATCGCTTTCGATTTGGACTCTGGTGACCTTGCGTGGAAATCTGCGCCCGGCGAGGCCGCCTACGGCTCATTTACCGAACTGTTGTTTGCCGGAGAAGGCAGGCACTTGTGTTACATGGGTCGTGATGAAATTGTCGGTATCGATCCCAACAACGGTGATCTCCTCTGGACGTTTCCATTGACCAATCCAGGCCTGACAAACACCGTGACCCCGATCGCGCTGCCAAACGGTGAGCTGTTGGTGGCTGGACAAGGTTGCGATTCTTGTCGTCGACTCCGAGTCGTCAAAGTGGACGACCGATGGAACGTTGAAGAAGTCTGGAGGTCGCGACATTTCCCTTTCTATTGCAATTGGTTGCTTGTCCCCACCACCAACCAGTACGTGGCATTCGGCTCCAAAGTATTGGGCGGCGTTGATTTGGAAAATGGCAAGTTGCAGTGGCGGGAGCGAGGTTGGACCGACGCCAACTTCTGCATCACCAACGATACGGTGGTCGGAATCCGTGGCGACGGAGTTCTCGCGGTTGCAAAACCGACGGTCGACAGTCTGGAGTTGCAGGCGGGAGCGCGGGTGGTGCAAGATCGTGTGTGGGCCCCGCCCGTGGTCGTCGGCGAGACAGTCCTGATTCGAGGGAGAAACACGTTAACTTCGGTGGACCTGCGGAGTCTGCCTAAGATCGGCGAGATGCCCGCTGGAACAGAGATCGATTCCATGACGGCCATGTACGGGCAACAGAACGAGCAAGTGGCGCGTTTATTGAAATTGGCCCAGCAGGACCCCGGTTCGTTAAGTTTCGAAGACTACCTGGGAGTTGCCCAAGATCGCTCGAACCGGTTTGAAGAAGCCGAGTATCAATCGTTATTGAATGCTTTGAAAGACAAAGGTGTTGACGACTTGTCACTTCGGATCGCGAAAAATTGGGTCGAAAGAGTTCCGGACTCGATCGCTGCCTTTGAGCGAATGATCGAACTATTGCGGGCGAGTGATCCTGAGGTTGCGGACCCGCTCGCTAATGACAGGATGGTCCAAGTGGAATTTGATATTGTGGTACCCAATTCAACACCGATGGACGCCGCGATTTTTCTGGCGGGTAATGCGGCCTCGCTGGGGCAATGGAAGCCAGACGGCCTTCTGCTATCCCGCGGGGACGATGGGCATTACCGGGCTTCACAAAAGGTTCCTCGCGGGATCGTCGAATTCAAACTCTCGCGTGGCAGTTGGGACTCGATCGAAGTCGGGATAGATGGTCGAAATATTTCGAATCGCCGTCAGCGCGTCTCACAGCCGATGATGATTCGAGCGCAAGTTCAAGCATGGAAATCTTAGATCGAATCGCCGGGCAGTATCTCCGCCGCTTCATGAAAAAAACGACCGGCAAATGAAACCACTTCATTGGGAGAATCCAGCCCAAGTTTTGTTTTCACATTTCGCATGTGCGAGTGGATCGTGTTGATACTGACGTCCAATTCGGTCGCGATTTCCTTCAAGGATTTGCCCCGCGCCAACCAAACCAATAACTCACGTTCGCGGAGACTTAAGGTTTCGATCTCTTTGGGAATCAAAAGATTAAAAGTGCAGACCGCGAGGTCAGGATTGCCGATCGACCACATCCAAATTCGATAACGCAATCCGTTGAGAGATGAGATCTCCAGGACGTTGCGTTCATGCAAAGTTGCCGTCCGAGCAAAGGCCGACCGAAAACGTTCGGCATCGTCAGCGACCATATTGGACCAACCCAAATCACCGACCTGAGTCTTGATCGTATGATTGCTTAACCATTTGACGAATCCGTTCCAATCACAAATGGCCACAAAGGCATCGCCGGGTTTGAGGTTTCCTGTCACTGTCGATGACTTCGATTGTGCCTTTTTGTGATGGTTATTCATTCGTACTGTCCTCTATGATTCTGGCGAGCCGAATCGCGTTGAGTTCGGCAGATTGCCTGTAAGCGCATTAAAGTCCGCCAACTGTCCAATCGTCCGATTTGATTCACCATGAAGATAACCAAGATTCGCCTCTCGATGTTGCCCCAAGGTTCCGCGCCGGTCTGTGCCTATTGTACTGTGTCATTCGACGATCAATTGGCAGTGCATGATCTGCGAATCATTCGCAATGATAATCGACTTTTTGTCGCAATGCCCAACCGCAAAAGGACGAGGCCGTGCCAAAAATGCCAAACACCGAACGCGGTTCTATCTCGATTTTGTTCCCATTGCGGCGTTGCCTTGCCCAGAACGCCTGAGGACTCGTCCGGTCGTTCACGCCCACACGTCGATATCGCCCATCCGTTAACGGCGGAGTTCCGCTCGGAAATCGAGCGAGAGATTCTAGAGTGCTACCAGAAGACATTCCATTCTGACCAAAATCAACATGCCGCCAACGAAAGCCGAAGCGTGTGAGCAGATCCGCTCAATGGTTATTTTCGGAGGCTTCGCGAGCTTCTCGCGCCGCTTTGGCACCACGTCCCAGTTCACGACATTCCTGACTGGGGTTCGCACAAAGTTCGCAGGGTGAACGACTATCTTTGTTCGGCATGTTTGCCAAACCACCACATGATCCGGCAATGGGCTTCCGCTTGAACATCACACCCACGCTCATTCCGGCCAAAGCCAGGCCAAAGGCCAGGACCGTCGCGCCGACCATAACGATCCAATTTGGACCCGCAGTCCGGTTTTCGACGACGGGAGTCGGATACCGATCGTTACGAACCGAGTGAAATTCTCCCGATTCATTGCGTGTGACGATGTGTAGCCCCAAGCGATGTTCGTTGGCTAGTTGCTGCATCTTTTCCGGACCCAAGACCATGGCCGCCGTCGCCCAGGCATCCGCGACGCTGCAATCCGCCGTGGCAATGCTGGCGAGGGCCACTTGCCCATCCGTCGGATAACCGGATCGCGGGTCGATCGTATGGGAATATCGCCGATCATTGACAATTCGAAATTGGCGATAATCGCCGCTGGTCGCGATCGACATGTTTTCGAGTGGGACTTTGAGATCAATCGCACGTTCCAGCTCCAACGGCTTCTCAACTCCGCAAAGCCACTTACGTCCAGCAGGATGCTGCCCGGCCGCTCGGACTTCTTCGCCAACCTCCACAAAATAGTTCTCATAACCGAGTCGTTCGGCGACTCGCGCGACCTCATCGACGGCATAACCTTTGGCAATCGCTGAAAGATCCAGTTCAAGATTAGGAACTTGTTTCCGCAAGGCTGGAGGCTCCAAGCGGACCTGCAACTTCGTATGGCCGACTCGGGTCAGTAACTCCTGAATTTCCGCGACGGACGGGAGCTTGGCGTCGTCTTCGCCTTCGGGATTGGCCGCTCCAAATTTCCAAGCGGCGACCAACGGTCCGACAGTGATGTCGAAGGCCCCTTCACTTTGTTGACTGATTCGAAGGGCCAAATCAACCACTTGAGCGGTCTCCAGATCGACCGCAATCCAATCGGTCGAGATATCGCGATTGAATCGCGTGATGTCCGAGTCGTTCGTGTACGTCGACATCTTGCGATTGATATCGTCGAGACGTTGTTGCACCTCCGACAACAGCAATTGGCGGTGGGCGTCCGAAAGCGATTTCCCGACGGTGACCTGAAAGCGAATCGGTCCGAAACACTGGCCTTCGACCTTCGTCACTTGCGCTTCGTCAGCAACTGCCGTTGCCGTCGTAATCAGCGAACAAGCCACTAACAGCGAGCTAACGACAACCAGCCAAAAAAAACGCCCGTTGGGCTGTCGTCGACAGGCAAACGGGCGCCAGGAGCTGGATTCAAACAAGGGCTGGTCAACAAAAGTGGCGGCCAACATGGGAACACTTTTTTCCGGTTGATTGGAACCGCTTAGCCACCGAAATCGTCGAAGGCGATGTTTTCGGGTTCTACGCCCAGGGTATCCAACAATTTAAACACGGCTTGGTTCATCATCGGAGGACCGCAGATGTAGTACTCGATGTCTTCCGGTGCCGGATGATTCTTCAAGTAGTTTTCATACAACACATTGTGAATAAAGCCGACGTAGCCAGTCCAGTTGTCTTGCGGCAACGGTTCCGACAAGGCGATATTGAATTTGAAGTTCGGGAAATCTGCTTCAATCTTGCGGAAGTGGTCGACGTAGAACAATTCGCGTGCACTACGACCGCCATACCAGTAGGTGACTTTTCGTCCCGTCTTCAGGTTTTTGAACAGTTCAAAGATGTGACTGCGTAGCGGAGCCATACCAGCACCACCCCCGATGTAGACCATTTCGGCGTCGGTGTCCTTGATAAAGAACTCACCATAGGGACCGCTAATCGTGACTTTATCACCGGGCTTTAAGCCAAAGATAAACGACGACATCTTTCCGGGAGGAGCGTTGGGAACTTTCGGCGGCGGCGAGGCCACGCGAACGTTCAACATGATAATGCCTTTTTCGCCCGGGTAGTTCGCCATCGAATAGGCGCGAATAACTGGCTCTTCCACCTTGGAAACGTATTGCCAGATATTGTATTTGTCCCAGTCTTCGTGGAACTTCGGATCAATGACGAAGTCTTTGTAGTTGACGACGTGTGGTGGACATTCGATTTGGATATAACCACCGGCCTTGAAATGGACGTCCTCGCCTTCAGGAAGTTTGAGGACCAATTCCTTGATAAAGGTCGCGACGTTATTGTTCGAAATAACCTCGCAGTTCCACTTCTTGGTCTCGAAGACTTCCTCGGGAACCTCGATCTTCATATCTTGGCGAACCGCGACTTGGCAACTCAGACGCTCGCCTTCACGAGCGGCTCGTTTGTTGATGTGGCCTTTTTCGGTGGCCAGAATTTCACCGCCCCCTTCCAACACCTTGACTTTGCACTGAGCACAAGTACCACCGCCACCGCACGCGGACGATACAAAGATACCGGCTTCGGCCAAGGCACCCAGCAATTTACCACCAGCTGCGACGCAGATCTCCTTTTGATCGTTGACCAAAATCTTGACATCGCCGGTGTTTACCAGATTTTTGCGGGCGACCATGATCACCCCGACCAAGGCCAACACAATCCCGCAGAAGAACACGACACCCAAAAAGATGGGAAGGATTTCCATCGCCAAATACCTTTAGATCCCGGAGAACGCCAAGAAACCCAACGCAATCAAACCGATCGTTACGAACGTGATCCCCAAACCCCGCAAGCCTGGAGGAACATCGGAGTATTTCAGTTTCTCACGGATAGCCGCCAAAATCACGATCGCCAAGCCCCAACCGAACCCCGAGCCAATACCGTAGACCGTGCTCTCGACGAAGTTGTAGCTCCGTTCAATCATGAACAAGGAGCCGCCCAAAATCGCACAATTGACGGTAATCAACGGCAAGAAAATACCCAACGCGTTGAACAACGCCGGGACGTATTTTTCCAACACCATTTCCAAAATTTGCACAATTGCCGCGATCACACCGATAAACGAAATCAATCTCAAGAAACTCAAGTCGATCGTGTCGCTAATCGCGCCTGGTCGCAACAAGTAATAGTCGATCAGGTTGTTCGCGGGTACCGTAATCGCCTGCACCGCAATGACGGCCACGGCCAAGCCAAACGCCGTTTTGACGTCCTTGCTGATCGCAATGAAGGTGCACATGCCCAAAAAGAACACCAGCGCCAAGTTCTCAACAAATGCCGCCTTCATAAATAGACGGAAGATGTCATCAACTGAAACAAGTTCAATCATGGGTTACGCCTTTTCAATCTGGGCCGGTTTGGCCGTTCGCAGGATCCAAATGAACAAACCGATTAAGAAAAAAGCACTGGGCGATTGAAGCATCAAACCCTGTGCAAATTCTCGTTTGAACTCATCGGATACCAGTTGATATCCAAATAGGCTCCACGACCCAAACAGTTCTCGAAATACGGCGATCACCATGAGGACAAGGCTATAGCCCAATCCATTGCCAATCCCATCCCAGAAACTGTCCTGGGCATTGTTCGACATGGCAAATCCCTCGGCTCGCCCCATCACGATGCAGTTCGTAATGATCAGCCCGACGAACACGCTCAATTCTTTGCTGACGTCGTAGAGAAACGCCTTCAGGAATTGATCTACCACAATCACCATCGAGGCGATCACCGTCATTTGGACGATGATCCGAATGCTGCCGGGGATATATTGTCGAATCGACGCGATCGCGGCGCTGGAAACTGCGGTTACGAGGGTAACGGCAATCGCCATCGTCAAGGATTTATCCATCTTTGTCGTCACTGCCAAGGCACTGCAAATCCCCAGAATTTGCAAGGCGATCGGGTTATTGTCCAAGATTGGTCCGAATAAGATCTTGCCCAACGACTTCTTTTGGCTCGACATTATGATTTCTCCTGTCGTACGCGCCGCAAGTAGGGGCCAAACCCTTGTTCGCCCATCCAATACCGCATCATGTTTTCGACACCTTTGCTGGTGATTGTCGCTCCCGACAGGCCGTCCACTTCCGATTCGGTTTTACTGTCGCCTTTGACAACCGTTAACTTAACGTTGCCGGCATCGTCAAAAATGATTTTGCCGTTCCAGCGCGATTTCCAACCCGCGTTGTCGACTTCACCACCTAGACCCGGGGTCTCTGCGTGCGAGTAATACGTCAAATAGGCCGCCGTCTTGAGATCCGGCTGCAAGGCCAAGAATCCTTTTAATGTGGACCACAGACCTTTCCCACGGACAGGAAACACGTATCGCACGGTCGAATCGGTTCGAATATAAACGTGGGAGTGATTTTCCCGACGTTTGATTTGACCCAAATCCGATTCCACGGGGATATCGGTATATTGATTGGCCTTCCGCAGTTCAGCCGCTTCAATTTGTCGATACGAGGCCAATCGACCTTCGTATTGATCGGTCACTTCTTCGCCGGTGGCCAAGTCAATCACGATGTTGCGAAAGTTCTGCTTGAAGAAGTCGCTAACTTCTTGGCCGCTCATTGTCTTGAACTTCGCACGTTCATCATCGTCCGCCGCTGCTGCCAACAAAATGTTTCGCTGCGTATCGACTTGAACCCAATACTCTTGGAAGGGCTTCAATCCAATCGCCGCTGCCGAAACAAGCAGAGCGCAAACGGCACAGACCGCACCTGCGACCGTAAAAATGTATCCCACGCTATCACGCTGCATTTCGCGCTAACCTCCGTTTGATGTTGGCTTGAACAACGCAGTAATCAATCAAAGGAGCACAGCAGTTGGCAAACAAAATCGCCAACATGATCCCTTCTGCATACCCCGGGTTCAACGCCCGCACCAACACGGTCATGAACCCAATCAAAACGCCATAAATCCACTTGCCAGCTTCGGTCATCGACGCCGACACCGGATCGGTCGCCATAAACACCGTGCCAAACGCAAAACCGCCCAGAACCAAATGCCACATCGGTGTCGCGGCACTGATGCCAATCTCCGATTGGACCTGGCTCAACAAGAAACTAAATCCACACAGACCAATCACGGACCCCGCCATGATCTTCCACGAACCAATTCCGGATGCAATCAAGATGACCGCGCCAATCAAGCAAGCCAAGGCGGACGTTTCACCCATCGAACCATGCATGTTGCCGATAAACGCGTCCCACCAAGTTAACGGTTGCTCGATCACTTGCCCCGCCACGGTTCCTTTCAATTGCAACAAAGTCCCGGCGACGTCTCCACCTGATCCCTTGACCGCCAAGGCTCCCAAGCCAGTCGCTCCAGAATAACCATCGACCGAAGTCCAGGCATTATCACCGGAGATAAACGGAGCATTATTGAAGTAGAGAAACGCCCGCGCCGTTAGGGCCGGGTTCAGAAAGTTCTTGCCCGTACCACCAAACACTTCTTTGCCAACCACCACGCCAAAAATCATGCCAAGTGCCACCTGCCACAGCGGCATATCCGCGGGCAAGGTCAAAGGCAGCAGCGAACTGGTAACCAAAAAACCTTCGTTGATCTCATGTCGCCGGATCATCGCAAAAAAAGCTTCGCATAATCCACCAGCCGCCAAACCCATTAACCAAATCGGGAAGAAGTACAGTGCGCCATGCAATAAGGCTTTACCCAGGTGCGTCGGGCTCAAGAAATTGCCGCTAAATGTGCCCGCGTCGGTCCAGTCGAAGCCAAACCACTCCAGAATCGGCATTCGCCAATTCGGCAGCTTTTCGTTGCTGGTGAACACGCGTAACACATAATCACTGGTCGTGGCTTCCGCGGGCGGCGTAATCTTTAAGGCAACTTTGGCCGCTTCCAAATCAAAGCTGGAACCCTGTTGCTGTTGCATCTTCTCGATCGCGGTATCGTAAATCAAATTGGCCTGAAAGCCCGTATTGTACAACGCCATGAAGACGCAGGGGATCAACGCCACTACCACGACGCTCATCATTCGCTTCAAGTCGATCGCATCGCGAACGTGCGTTCCGCCCTTGGTTGTTTCACCGGGCGTGAACAGAAACGTATCATGCGCTTCATAAAGCGGATATAGCCGCTCTAATTTGCCGCCCTTGTGAAACCAACGTTCCACATAGTCATGTTGCCCGCGAATAATCTTCCCGATCCACTTCAACACAGCGATTAACCCTCTTTCTCAATCAGAGTCAAGTTCTGACGCAAAGCCGAACCGTAATCGTATTTGCCGGGGCACACGTAAGTACAAAGTGCCAAGTCCTCTTCCTCCAACTCCAACGCACCCAGCGCCTGAGCCAAGTCAGTATCTTTCGTGATTAGAGCCCGTAGTAATTGGGTTGGCAGAACATCGAGCGGCATGACCTTTTCGTAGCTCCCGTTGGGAACCATCGCCCGTTTGCTGCCACCGGTCGAAGTCGTGAAGTCAAATCTTTTCCCGGGAAGCAACGCGCCCAGATAAATCTTTGCCAACGAGAATTTGTCCGCACCTGGCATTTGCCAACCGAGGAACTCGCGTTCCGTACCTTCTTCCAAAACTGCGATTTGCTGATGGTATCTGCCCAAGTGATGTTCTTCGGCACTGCGTTGGCGACCGTTGAGAATCGACCCTGAAATCACACGATTGTTTTCGCCGATCAGTTCGCCTTGCGTCAATTGATCTAGGTCAGCGCCTAAATAGGTCCGAATCAAACGTGGTGACTTGACGCGTGGTCCAGCTAATGAAATCACACGCTGCCCGTCGACATGCCCCGTTCGAAACAAATACCCGATCGCCATGACATCCTGATAGTTGATGTACCAAACCGATTTCTTCGGTCCGACCGGGTCGATGAAGTGAATATGAGTGCCGGGAAGACCAGCGGGATGAGGACCAGCGAACTCGTGATATTTGACGCCACTGATCTTAGGAGCCGGAACGCGACTGGCCGGAGCCGTACACACGTGGACCGCATGATCGCCCAAACAAGTCAAAACTTCCAAGCCCTTCTCGAAGTCGGCTGGTCGTTCGACCGTGACGCCCTGCGGGTCTGCGGCCAAAGGATTGGTATCGATTGCCGTCACAAAAATGGAATGCGGTGGCCGTTTAGGATCGGCGACATGACCAAACGGACGAGTCCGCAGACCAACCCACGCACCGGATTTCAGCAGCACGTCGTAAACCAGATTCCGCGGAACTTTGCTTAGGTCCCCGTAGGTCGGGTAGGCAACTTTGGTCGCCTGACCGGCGGGCGGATCGGCAATCTGAATTTCAACCGAAATGAAGCGGCGTTTTTCGCCACGATGGACAGCTTTGACAAAGCCCGCCGCCGGTGATGAATAATGGACGCCTTCCGTCTTCTTGCAGGCAAAAAGTGGTTGGCCCGCGGCGACAAAGTCACCTTCATTCACCAACATGGTGGGCTTCATGCCCACGTAATCGGAACCGAGAATTGCCACCGAAGTGACCGTTTTCTTCGAGTCGATCTTTTGTTCGGGTTGCCCCGAAATTGGCAGATCACAACCACGTTTAATCGAGTGAATCATCGTTTGGCAATCACCATGGGGTCGTTGCTGTTCGCGATTATGCCGAAGCGTCCCGCTCCGACGGCCCGTCGCCCAGTTGAACGGCCAATCCTAAACCTAATCAAAAATTTGGTCAATTGGATTGGGATCGACTCGTTGGCCAAATCAACAAACCGTTTCACCCGCAGGATGTTCACATGGTCGCGACGCCTATCTTGGCGCTGGCTCAAATGGTCAACACTAACTTCAAACCAAAGGTGTCCTCAAATAGCGAACCCAACTGCTGCAACTCCAAGTTTTCCAAGGTCAAATCACTGACATTTTTAACTTCGAGCACGAGTCGGGCGCCGGACCGACTCATCTGAAATCCCGCGACTCGGCCGTGCCGAGAAATATCCAGCGACTTTGCGACGCGCAGAATTGCAGCCAACTTACAAACGGTGGCCCGATCGCGGCGGTCCAACAATCCATAAAACTCATGGGTCGGCTGGGGCACCGCGCGGCGATGATACCGAGCGACGAGCGCCGCCAATAATAGGTTCTTGGCGCTGATTCCGAAAAACTCGCTGGAGCGAATCAGATACAAAGAATGCTTGTGGTAACTGCGAACATTGACGAACATGCCAACTTCGTGTAACCAGGCCGCTACTTGCAAGATCAACAGGCAGTTTTCGGTCAACGAAAATTCGGCCGCCAATTCACGAAAGATTAACTCGGACAACTTGCAGACATGCGCTGCGTGTCGATCATCGACGCCATACTTGGTGGCAGAGGCCTTCACTGACGCCATGATTTGGGGGCGAATTTTCGCCGCACGTCCGCCGCCCGCCATGTCCAACAGCAGGCCTTCCCGCAAATTTGTGTCCGTCAAATAAAGACTGCTCAGCTTGAAGCGGCGAGCTAAATAGGTGTAAGCCATCAAAGCCGGTGCAAACGACTCGGCGTCGGCAATGCTCAGGCGATAATTCCCGACCAATTGGTCGGTCGAGGTTGACCAAATCGTCTCGAACAATTGTTCCAGGTCATTAACATCAATGGTTTCCACATCGGCAGCCGGTCGGTTGGGGTATAAAATATCCGCCGCCAAGCGAATGTCGCCGCCCATCACCAACATTTGATCGGGCGGGTTTGGTCCCATTGCCGCTTCGAGCCGGTCGCCAACGCGCGAGACCTCGCCCTCCATAATCTGGCGAATCCGGTCGCGCGACGTCCGAAACCCGTCGAGCGTCCGCCGCATGCGAAGCGACCCCATGCGAAAGGTGTTGGAAAAGACGACGTCGCGGTCCTGCAAGACAATCGCCTCGGTACTGCCTCCGCCAATTTCAATCGCAAACGTCCGGCCTTTGCTCAATTCCGGGTGTTTGTCAAAAACCCCCAACACCTCCAAATAGGTGACTCGGTGGACATCCGCTTCGTCCAACGGTTCAATTTCGAAGCCCGTCAAGTTGAACACATGGTCGATTAGCTCGACACGGTTCCGCGCCTCCCGAACGGCACTTGTCGCGACCACCCGAACCGCCGTCGGAGTATCCAGGCGAAATTCGGCCAATTTCTTGCGGCAGAGCCGGAGAGCGCGAACCGTGGCAGTCGCAGTTTTTCGCTCGATCCGCCCGACCGTAAAGGTGTCCATCCCCAAGCTGACTGGCAGCTTTAACTCGTCAATGACCCGCAGGCGTCCTTCGCAATTGACTTCCCCAATCGCCATCCGGAGACTTGTCGCCCCGATGTCGACCACGGCTCCAAAAAACATGGTCGAGGCACTCGAATCACCGGGCGTGCGACCGAAACCTGCCGAGGACACTTCAGATTTTGGTGACTTGGACATGGTCAGACGCCTCATTCGGCTGGTACAATCGATCTACTCCGCCCGGATGATAACAGTTTCGCGATGTCCTGCTCAATGGTGGTTGGCCGCAACGAATTGGTATCTTTTTTGCAGTTGGGATGGCCGCTGCCTAGGAGACTGCCACAGCTATGAAAAACGAAATGGACGACTACTACAAAATTCTCGGTCTCAAACGGGACGCCACTACGGCCGAACTGAAGAAAGCCTACCGGAAAATGGCGCAGAAGCACCATCCGGACCTGGCCGAAGAAGGGAATAAGGAAAAGGCCAAAGCTGAATTTCAAAAAATTCAACAAGCCTACGACGTGCTCAAAGACCCCGAAAAGCGGCAACTTTATGATCAATTGGGGCCGGATTTCGAGCGGATGGCTGGGCCGGGTGGTCGCCCCCCGCAGGGATTTCCGGGCGGCGGACCAGGTGGCTACGATTTTAGCGAGATGTTTGGCGAGCAAGGGCCCGGTTCAGCTGGACGCGGAGGCGGAGGTTTTGGATTCGAAGATATCTTTCGTCAATTTACCGGTAGTGGGGGCGGTGGCGGGAGTCGCGGCGGCCGAACGAGACCCCAACGAGCCAGTAAGGGCAGCGATATTCAGGCGTCGGTCACCCTGCCGTTTGCGGTCGCCATTACGGGCGGCGAAACGGCCGTCTCGATCCAACGCGGCGGTCGATCGGAAACTCTAAAGGTCAAGATTCCCGCTGGAATCGAAGATGGCAAAAAGATGCGATTGCGCGGCCAGGGTGAATCCCTACCCGGCACGCCACCTGGCGACCTTCTGTTAACGATCCAAGTCGCGGAACATCCTTGTTTCCGACGAACGGGTGACAATCTTATCGCAACCGTTCCCATCACGGTCTCCGAAGCAATCAAGGGAGCGCGGATCGACGTTCCAACCCCCAATGGGACGGTCACCGTGACCGTGCCGCCCGGTAGCTCCAGCGGAAAAAAACTGCGTTTGCGTGGACTTGGTGTTCATGGCAAAGACGGAGCTGGAGACTTGCTGCTCGAGCTGAGCATCGTTTTGCCCGAAACGGTTGGAACAGAAGCATGCCGACTCGCCGAGCAACTCGAATCGGTGTGGGCCACCCAACTGCCGCGCCAAAATCTTCGCTGGTAAAAGACCGCAATTCATCCGGCGCCATTGCAGGGTCTGGATGATCGAGTCCCCTCCTCCGCTGGTACGATCTCGATTTCGTTCGCATAATAACGCGCCTTCCACCGGTCGACTTCGGTTCGAACCGCTGTCAGCCCATGTTTCAGCGGCCGGTTTCTTTCCCGTTGGTGCGGCGAGCGACGATGAACGACAAAATACGCGGAATGACCATCACTTTTGATGATGTCCTCTTGGAACCCCGCTACAGCGAGGTTGTTCCCTCCGACGTGGATGTGAGCACCCGCCTCACCAATCGAATTCGCTTGAACATTCCTTTGCTTAGTTCTCCAATGGATACCGTCACGGAAAGTGAGATGGCCATCGCTTTGGCAAAGGTGGGTGGTTTGGGTGTTATACACAAGAACTTGAGCATTGAGGCTCAAACCGAAGAAGTTAATAAAGTCAAACGCAGCGCCAACGGCATTATTGAAGACCCGGTGACGCTGCGTCCTGACGATTCGATCACCGATGCTCGCCAAGTCATGCAGCAACATAACGTATCGGGCATACCGATTGTCAACGATGGAGGGCGTTTGGTCGGCATTCTGACCCGCCGAGATTTACGGTTTTTGGAAGAAAACGACAAGTTGATTCGCGATGTCATGACCAGCGAACATTTGGTAACGGCTACGGGAAATTTGACGCTTGCGGAAGCTGAGCAGATTTTAACGGCTAAAAAGGTGGAGAAACTTTTACTAATTGACGAAGAAGGAAGATTAACGGGACTGATCACGATCAAAGACATCGACATGATGAACCGGTTTCCGAACGCTTGCAAGGACAAGCAAGGTCGGTTACGGGCCGGGGCAGCGGTTGGTGTGTTCGATTTCGAACGCGTGGAAAGCCTGATTCGCAAGGGAGTGGACATCCTGATTGTGGATTCGGCGCACGGGCATTCGAAGAACGTGATGGAGACCGTTCGTGAAATCAAACGCCAATGGGACATTGATGTTGTCGCTGGGAATGTCGCCACCGAAGACGGGACGCGAGATTTAATCCGAGCAGGAGCGGACGCCGTCAAAGTTGGCATTGGACCGGGATCGATTTGCACCACGCGAGTCGTCTCGGGAGTTGGCGTGCCTCAGATTTCGGCGGTGATTAGTGCTGCAAAGGCAGCCATGGAGACCAACACACCCATCATCTCGGATGGTGGCGTGCGGTTTTCGGGCGACATCACCAAAGCAATTGCTGCGGGCGCTCACAGCGTCATGATCGGCAGCCTGTTTGCGGGAATGGCGGAAAGCCCTGGGCAGACGATCCTGTACCAAGGCCGAACGTTCAAAGCCTATCGCGGCATGGGTTCGATGGGTGCCATGGTCAAAGGTTCCAGCGAGCGTTATCGCCAAGCCGGAGCCCCCAATGGCAAGTTCGTTCCCGAAGGCGTTGAAGGCCGCGTCCCCTTTCGAGGTTCGCTGAGTGATTTCACGTTCCAATTGGTTGGCGGGTTACGAGCAGGCATGGGGTACTGCGGGACTCGTTCGATCGAAGAATTGCGTAAGGAAGCGCGATTCATCCAAATTTCGGCGGCTAGTGTCAGAGAGAATCATCCACATGATATCGCCATCACGCAGGAAGCGCCAAATTACAGCCCTGATATCGGCAGCGGGGATTTTCTGTAGCCAATCGTGGCGCCAATGTTGCCGTCGCACGGCGAGCTGGGCAGCGTTGGTTATCGCGCTAGGATTGGCAACCACCAACACCGTTTCCGCTCAGAATGCTGCCATTGGTAGTGGAGTGCGGAAAGCCGCCGGCCAAAGACCGGCAGCCCAGACCCGCGAACAAACGGCCGCGCCGCTTTCTCCAGCGCAAGAACTTCATCGCCGCGCTTACTATCAAGCGATTCAAGCGGGTTACAACCCCGCCCAAGCCAAAGCTCATGCGGACTCCGTGGTTCAAAACGCCATCGCTGCCCAGCAGCAAATGCAGAACCCGCCTCAAGTACAACAGGCTCAGCAGTGGGAGCAGCAACGGGTCATCCACCAACAACAAATGGCCGCTGCTCAGCAGAACGCTCGCTTGTGGGAGTCCATCCAACGGCAGCGTGGTGTCATGGCCCAGCCTACTCAGCAGAACCGCTTGGCTGCCCAACGAATCTCCCCCTCGCGACCGCAGCAGCAAATGACCGTTGCCGGGTCAGGCCCGCTACCAACTCCCGCCGCACCAATCGGGCTTTCCGAATCAGAGGCTCGTGGCGTGCGAGCGGCATCGGCCCAATTGGCAAAGATGCAGGCTCGGTCGGAACGAATCGAAACCAATGTCGAGTCAGCGCCTAGTGTCACCCACGTAGCACCTCCGGCTCGTTTGGTTGGTACCCCGCGATCGGGCACTGCCTCGTCGACACCGCGTTCGGTTTTGGAACCGGCCGTTGAATTGGACTTGCCGGGACCGCACGTAGATCCGGTCGCACTGGAAAACAATTTGCCGACTCGGGCCCCAGCTGCATCTGAAAAGACTCCTCCGGCACAACCGGCCAACCATTCTTCCGATGCTCCACGAGCCCCTCGCAAGCTGCCCAATGTCGATCCGAAGCCACTCCAGCGTCCACAATCGGACTTGGAAGTTGAACTCGAAGGTTACACGGACGAGCTGTTGAAAGGGGAAGGCACCGATGAACCAAGTCCGCTGCCCAATCAACAAGTCACTTACCAAGAACCACTCGCCGCTCCCTCGTATGCTCGACAAGATTACGTTCCCAGTCTTGGTCAAGGCGGAAGCGCGACAACCGCTCCATCGCAATTGGTTGGGCCGTCTCTCCCAACCGCAAGTGTTCACGGCTTCGCGATCGAACCGGTCCCTCAAGAAGCGGAACTAGCGCTGCCAACTAGTTCGACTTCGCTCAATACTCAATGGGACAATCAGAACCCAAGCTTCCATGTTCCACCGCCGACGGGCATTCGAGTCAATCCCGTCTCCAGTGGAGGCCGTCGCGCGGGAAGTCGACGTGACTACTCGCAGGAAGACCGGGGGCTTGCAGCACCTCAAGACGACTTGGAAGAAGTACCGCTACCGCGCACAACAGACGAAACAGAGACTGCGGAAGAAGGAAGTGATTTTGGCCCAGGCATGAAAACCTGCGCCGAGTTGCGGCAAGAACTCTTAGGCGTTCGACTCAGTGACATCTCATTGGACCTGTCGACACCGGTCAGTACACTTCCGGCCGGCGAAGTTTCCTCCGAGATGCGCGATTGGCGTGATGCTCAGGGTCAAGTCATCGCCACCGGACGCGCGGTTGCGATCAATGGTCAATCTGTTCGCATCGTCGAAAACGGTGGAACGGAGCGAACCGTTCCGTTCTCCAATTTGAGTGGCAAAGATCAACAGATGGCTTGGGAATCCATCGACCTGCCGTTTGAGTGCGAGTTCCTCGGTATGGAAGCCTATTGCCGGAGCTTTGCCCCAACTCATGTTGCTTGGCATGCCTCGAACCTGTGTCACAAGCCACTGTACTTTGAGGATATTCAGTTGGAACGCTATGGACATACCGTGGGTCCGATCAAGCAACCCGTCAAGTCGGCTGCCAAATTCTTGATCCAAGCGGCACTACTACCATACCAAATGGCTCTTTATCCACCCAACGAGTGCCAGTACCCGCTGGGCTTGTTCCGACCAGGAAATTGCGCACCGTATCTGCGAACCCCCTTCCCTTGGGAACGACGAGCTATCGGCTACCAGGCTGGTGTCGCCACTGGAGTATTCATGCTCGTCCCCTAACGACGTACGCGCTAACAACGTACGCCTGCAACTTAACCTCGCGAGAGCGATTGGAACCGAACGATGCGGCCTGCCTCGGCACCGCATCGTTCGGCTTTTTTGTTTCTGTACACAACAAGTGGCGTGTCATGCAGCAAGTCTTACTTGAAAACTCGAAGCATCGTGTGAAACGCATCGGCCAATCGTGCGCCGTTCGTGAACGGCAGGGTGACTTGCCGAACTCAGGAGTCCTGCTGTCAAAAAGTGATATTGTTCTGTGGCGCTCCGCGCAGTAAAGAGAGCGCTCCGCGTCCTAAAGAGAGCGCTCCGTGCAGTAAAGAGAGCGCTCTGCGCCGCAAAGCTGGGCGATCGATGTAAACCATGAGGCAGCATTGGTGCCCCGCCCAGCATTGCTCTGCGGCCTGGCTAAACGCTATACCGTTCAATAAGTAGCAGGCACATTCCGTCTGCCGTCCGCCGATCCTCGAAAAGCAAGTGCTTTTTGATGGTCGCAGCACATGGAATGTGCCTACTACCGTTCTTCAATCCATCGCGAGACTATTTGCCATCGCGAGACTACTTGCCATCGCGACGAGATTGCATCCGACGATTGGCAGCGGCGACATGCGATTTGATATGCGTATTTCCACCGACAGCCATGCGGGCTTTGGAAGCCTTTGCTCCCAAACGAAGATTTTCAGCGATTTGATTCTTGCTCAGCTTCGCCGAATCAGGATGGCGGACGGGTGCTTTCTTGCTGATCTCGGCCATGATCGGCTTCCCGCTCCGCGCGGCGGCTCGCTTTACTGCGGCCTTTTCTCTCGTCTTCTTTTCCGCTACTGCCGCCGCGACCTTCTTGCTAGATGTGGACTTCGCCATTTTGGTGGCTCCAACTTTTGCGGTGGGCAGCTTGGACTTCATTGGCTTTGCCGCCCCCAATTTGACCGGCCCCGTCTTCACCAACCCGGTCTTCACGGGTGCTACAACAGCGGCGGGTTTCGCTGGGGCCGTGGCAACGTTAACCCTCTTGGCCCCCATCGCCTTATTGGCTGGTTTGGCCGCGGGTGACTTGGCCGCGGGTGACTTGGAGACCGCCATCTTCGCAGCGCCGTTTTTGGCCGCGTCATTCTTTGCGACGCCCGCCTTTGTCGTCCCGGCCTTCACCGTTGCCGGAAGCACCGTAGCTGATTTGGGATTTGCTGCGGAGGGGCTATTGGCGGGAGTCGCGATCGCTGGCGTTGGCAGCGACTTGGAGACACTCCCCTTTGCAGGCTTCGTCGCTGGACCAGCCGACATGGCTTGGTTTGTTTTCTTGCCGATGGTTCGTTCTTGAACTTTTGAATTCGTCTGTGACTTTGGAGCTGCCATAAAACTTTCTTCCCTAAAAGCGATAACCAATAAAATCTATTCACAACCCCTTGTTTCCCGAGTTTAACGAAATTGTGGTCGCACCACAATCGTGGAAGAATCACACCTCGACCGATTGCACATTCCAGTGCAATGTTGTCGCTCGATAAATCGGACAATTTCTAGTATGATAAGACACGCCGCACCTACCTCGCACCAATGAAACAAACCCTGCCATCTCCACGTTTCATTCGTGCCCCTTCCGAGCTTCCGACATGAACAAGTTCGCTCCAACTCTATTGCAACGGGCACTACTTCCAATCGCCTCGTTGTTTGCGATGTTGTTTTTACCTCCCGACGATCCTTTGCAGGTACTAAAGCAAACGGGCTGGAGTCGTTCGCGATTCAATCCACAAACCAGTTCGGCCGCTTTGTCCCCGCGGGATGCGAACGAGAAGCCACAACCGCGACTAGCGGAATTTACCGAGAACATTCGTCCCGTGCTGGAACGAGCCTGCTTCGATTGCCATGGTCCGGATACCCAAGAAGCGAATCTGCGCCTGGATAGTCTGGATCCGAACTTGTATACCGGTGGCGATGTTGATTGGTGGAGTGAAGTCATGGCGGTCGTCAGCAAAGGAGAAATGCCGCCCCCCGATAGCCTGGAGTTGTCGGAGCCCGAACGTCAACAATTGGTCGATTGGTTGTCGGTCGAACTGCAAACCGCCTCGATGGTGCGCCGACAATCCACGTCCGATTCTGCGTTCCGGCGGTTGACTCGTTACGAATACAACCACGCCCTGCAAGATTTGTTGGGAGTGCCTTGGGACTTTGCCAAAGATCTGCCTCCCGACGCCAACTCTGAAGAAGGATTCCAAAATACCTCTTCGTTAATGCACATGTCGGTGGGCCAGTTCGAAACGTATCAGCGATCGGCCCGAACCGCCCTCTCGCGTGTGATCATGACCGATTCACAACCGGCGACTTGGCATTGGGGCATCACCATGCGCGAGCTTGCCCGCCACGAATGGCCAAAACAGGAAGCGCAGCTTACGGCCCTTCGCGAAACTCACCGCGATAACTCCGATAAATTGACCGCCGAACTGCAACGCCTGGAAAACGAATTTACTCAGCCCCATGCTCGGAGCTACTTCCGCGATCTGAAGACGCAACGCACGGCCCTTGCGCAGTGGGACTATGGTGACGCCCGTTACGCGAATGCTCCGTCCGAGCAGCCCCGCATCATGCCAACGAACTTGGACCAGGTGGCGATCTTGCCGGCCGGTCAATGGTTAAACATCGAACTGGGGAATCACTTGCCGGACGAAGGCACGCTCCGTGTACGCGTCCGGGCCTCTCGAGCCGACGTTTCTACACCTGGTGTGCCTAGCCTGCAACTGTATTTTGGTTGGCAAGCGACCAACGAAGGCCGAGCCTTGCTCCACGTATGTCGCCATGACACGATCATTCACGCAACATCCGATGCCCCTCAATTTTACGAGTGGGAAATTCCGCTCGGCGAAATCTATCCTCGCAACTCGGTGCGCGACACCTCACCGATGGGAGCCACCCCTAGTCCCTCGGAGTATATCCGCTTGGTCAATAGCTCGGCGTCACGCGGCGACATTTGTGTGGATTATGTCGAAGTCGCGTCACCGGTCGTTGAACAATGGCCACCGCTCAACCATCAACGCCTGTTGGCCGCGACCGCACCAGCGGAAGACGAAACCGGACGCGCCAAAGAGATCTTGAACCGCTTCATGCGTCAGGCCTGGCGGCGACCGATTTCGGCCAGCGAACATGAACAAAAGCTCCAGCTGTTTCAGCACATTCGCCGCGACTGCGACAGCTTTGAAGAAGCCATGATCGAAGTTCTCGCGACCGTACTCTCGGCGCCCCAAATCTTGTATCTCGTCCAAGCCGATACGCCGAACCCCAACACGTCTGAAACTCGCGTTGCGATTGACAGGCCGAGGCTTTCCGCCAGCGAATTGGCATCGCGGCTATCGTTCTTTTTATGGTGCAGTATCCCCGATGAGGAACTGCTGCAGTTGGCTGACGATGGCCAACTGCTTGATCCCCAGGTCATGGCCGATCAAGTGGAACGGATGTTGCGGGACCCCCGCTGCGAACGATTCGCGCAACACTTCGTCCATCAATGGTTGAACCTAGAGTTGCTGGAGTTCACCGACTTGGCTCGGGCGGAAGTGAACGTGGAACCATTACTTAAAGAGGCGATGCAACAAGAGCCAATCGAGTTGTTCAAGGAAATGATTCGCAAGAACTCCAGCGTGCTCGATTTCATCCACGCAGACTACACGTTGCTCAACGAACGCTTGGCACAACACTACGGACTTCCCGAAGTCTATGGCAATCACTTCCGTCGTGTGTCCTTGCCCGCAAACTTGAACCGAGGAGGTTTGCTAACTCAAGCGGGCCTGTTGACGATGAATTCGGACTTTCCGGATTCGCATCCATTGAAGCGTGGCAAGTGGCTGTTGGTCAGCTTGTTGAATGACCCCCCGCCGCCACCGCCACCCGCCGTGCCACAGATAGATTTGGCCAATCCTGAGATTGCGAAGATGACACTTAAAGAACGGATCGAAGATCATCGCAATCATGCCGCCTGTATGTCGTGCCACGCCAAGATCGATCCCTGGGGCATCGCTTTCGAAAACTACGATGCGTTGGGCCGATGGCGCGATCAAATCAACGACCGTAACGTTGATGCCGCCAGCGAGTTGTTCAATAAGCAAACTTTGGACGGCATCGATGGACTGAAACGATACTTGTTAGAGAATCGCCAAGATCAATTTGTCGGTGCGATGGTCCATAAAGTTGCAACCTACGCGTTAGGTCGACCGCTCCAGTTTTCGGACCGAGCGGACTTGGAGCAAATCGCAGCCAAGGTGCGCCAACGGGGAGATGGTCTGCGTTCATTGCTCGTTGAGATCGCGAACAGCGACCTGTTTCGTGGACGATAGTGGGTCGACAACACGCCACACATGTGACCAAAACAACCTTCATCCTTAACCAGACTCTCCAATCGAGAACCCCATCATGACAATTCGAATCAATCGCATCGATCGGCGACGCTTCTTACGCGGGACGGGTGTCGCGTTGGCTCTGCCGCTGTTTGGTTCGTTGGCGCTGGGCACCACCCGCTGCACATCCGAGAACCCTCGTCGACTCGGCTGCTTCTACTTTCCTGACGGTGTCCCGATGCCCTTGCCCAACGACCCGGCTTATGCCGACTGGGCCTGGTTCCCACACGGAAACGGTACCGAGTTTCGCTTCAGCAAGTGCATGGAGACCCTGGAGCCGTTGCGGAACGAACTGACGATTTTGTCTGGGTTCTCCCATATCGCATCGCGCAACGTCCACGGACACAACAATGCCGATCAATTTTTGACCGCCGCTGCGACCGGAGACGGAGACCAAGCGTATCACAACTCCATTTCACTTGATCAAGTCTATGCCCAACATGTCGGCGATCAAACTCGATTTGCGTCGCTGGTCATGTCGACCGACGGCGGAACCGGAACCGCGCGAGGGGCTCATACCTTGTCGTTCGACAGGCATGGACGACCGATCCCAGCCGAGCATCGACCGAAGCCCATTTTCGATATGCTCTTTCTCAAGAGCGATCACAAATCAGCGCGACGGTTGTTGCATACCCGAAGTGCGCTGGACGATCTGATGGCCGACGCACGATCGTTGGAGCAACGACTTTCGACGCAGGATCGCCGTGTTCTGGACGAATATCTCGAATCGGTTCGGCAAGCAGAACTCAAGGTCGAGAAGGCGAAGAAGTGGTTGGACGCTCCGTTGCCGACGGTCGACGGAAGCAAACTCCAACTAGAGCTCAGCACCGACCAACCCCGCGAGTACTTGCAAACGATGTTCGAACTAATCTATCTAGCATTTCGCACCGATTCGACTCGTGTGGTGACGTATCAAATCGGACGCGAAAATGGCGTGGGCCGAAGTGATCATCTCTCGCGTGCCGTGGGTTTTAACTTGGCTCATCAATTGTCTCACGAGACTAAGAACCCCGATGGCTGGAAAAATTTTGGCATCTATTGCCGCTTCCTCAACGAAGAATTCGGTCGCTTCGTCGAGAAACTTCGCAGCACTCCCGAACCAGCTGGCGAGGGAACCTTGTTGGACAATACCCTGTTGCTGTATGGTTCCGCGTCTAGTGCCTTTCATCTCTCACGCAACTACCCATTGATGTTGGCGGGAGGCAAAAACATGGGCCTGCATCACGGTCGATACCTCAATCTAGCCGGCAATAATTTTCAAGGCGGGGCCTGGATGGGCGACCGCGAACCTTGGCAGGATAAAGCCGTGGGCGAAGACGTGCCGTTGTCGAATCTGTTCGCCACCATGTTGCAGAAGTTAGGAGTCGCCAACGCTTCGTTCGCGGACAGTACCGGTTTGGTGACCGAGTTCTAAGTGCGGTGCTGCCCTTCCATGTTTCCTGATAGACTCCATCAGGCCCGAGATATCGCCAACGGTGGTCAACGGTTGTGACCAACGCACGCATGGGGTTGTTGCACGGCGAGGCAAGAGCCAGCACCGCGATAAACGCAGCGGTTACTTTGGCCAGTAGCAAAACAGCTCGGTGGCATCTTCGATTCGCCCCTCGCCGATGGGATTGCAAATCAATCCCCAACGATCAAGTAGCTTCAAGCAAGCTTCATGAACACCAATGTTCAGGGAATTGTGGGTCGAGATAAACAAGGCGGGCTTGTTCTTGCGGATGGTCATTTCGCCGCCTAACAATACGTCGAGTTCGTAGCCTTCGACGTCAATCTTTACATGAGTCGGCAGCATCATCTCCTCACGCGCGATGTCATCCAATCGTCGCAGTGGAACGAGGGAATCGCCTTGGGCAGTGACTCGACCCGTACCAGTGCCGGTACCCGCTCCGAACGAAACCGTGGTGTTTTCATTGCCTAAGGCATAGGGGAAGATCTTGACGTTTCGCGAAGCGTTTTGTTCTACATGTCGCCGTAAAAAAGCTGAGTTTCGCACGCACGGCTCAAACGCAAACACCTTCCCGCTTGGTCCGACAAGTTTTGCCCCCAGCAACGTGTAATAACCAATAAGGCTTTGACTTCGCGGAGCGACGGTAGGAGCGGAGCCGAAGGTCAAGGCCTTTGTTCAACCAATAAGGCTTTGACTTCGCGGAGCGACGG
>JBGSJV010000007.1:0-1715 GCA_041741535.1 Pirellulaceae bacterium | reverse complement strand
TTGCTTCCTCATGAAATGCTTGAAACTAGACGTTTGGTACCTTTTGAATTTTTCATTCTTCAATAATCATTAATCATTCAACCGCCAGAGCCAGCGAGAGTCATTCCGCAGCTTTCGACGTACGAAATCCGTAACTTATTTCGCGACAAATCCTTAGTCAATGATATCGTGAACGACGGTGCCATGGACATCGGTCAAACGATAGTCGCGGCCTTGGAAGCGATAAGTTAGTCGCGTGTGATCGAAACCCAACTGATGCAAGATCGTGGCCTGGAGGTCATGAACATGGACTTTGTTCTCGGTGACCGAGAATCCTAATTCGTCCGTTTCACCATACGTTAGTCCACCGCGCACGCCGCCGCCGGCCATGAACATGCAATAACAGTCCGGATAATGATCGCGGCCCAAGATGTTGCTGCCGGCCGTTCGACCTTCGCGGAACGGTGTCCTACCAAATTCACCGCCCCAAACAATCAAGGTTTCATCCAACAAACCACGTTGCTTCAAGTCTTTGATCAACGCCGCGACGGGTTTGTCCATTGTGGCACACTTGTTCGTCAAGCCGTCGCGAATATCTTCAACCGGTCCCGTGCCGTGGAAATCCCAACCCCAATCAAACAACTGGACAAACCGTACGCCTTGTTCCACCAAGCGGCGGGCCAGGAGACAATTGTTCGCCAAACTAGATGCACCTGGTTGCGCTCCGTATTGTGCCAAGACTTCCGCGGACTCCTGCGAGATGTCCATCACCTCAGGCACGGACATTTGCATCCGGAAGGCCAATTCATACTGGGCAATGCGCGTGGCGGTTTCCGGGTGCCCCATTTCGGCGGCCTGTTGTTGATTGAGCTCACTAATCGCATCGAGTGACAAGCGACGCAAATCACGAGTCATTCCGGCCGGGTCGGACACATACAAGACCGGATCCCCTTGCGACCGACATTGCACACCTTGAAAGACGCTGGGCAGAAATCCACTGCCAAACGAATTCTTCCCGCCGTTGGGTTGCACGCCACTGGAGATCAACACCACAAAGCCCGGCAAGTTTTCATTCTCCGAGCCCAAACCATAAGTGACCCAAGACCCAAGCGATGGTCGACCCGAACGCGGTGAGCCCGTGTACAAGAGCAACTCGGCCGGCGCATGATTGAACTGCTCGGTGAACATCGACTTGATCAAACACATTTCATCGGCGATCCCGTGAAAGTTCGGAATCGCGTCACTCATCCACATGCCCTGCGAGCCATGTTGTGAGAACTTGCGCGGCGTTCCTAACAACTTGGGCACGCCCGAAGTGAAGGCAAAGCGACGGCCCGCCAAAAACGAATCCGGGCAGTCTTGGCCGTTACGAGCCACCAGCTCGGGCTTGTAATCGAACATGTCCAAATGCGGCGGAGAACCCGTGCAGTGTATGTAGATGACTCGCTTGGCTTTGGCTGCGAAGTGGGGATCCCGTGCGGCCAACGGATTGATCACGTCATCAGGGCCAAGCGTGGGATTCATGGAAGTGCCCGCGAGGCTCTCCTGTTGCAAAAGCGAGTTCAAGGCCACGGCGCCCAAACCGCCGGTCGCTGCTTGGAGAAAATGTCGCCGCGTTTGCCACGCAATTTGTTCGACTCGAGGATCGTTCCAGGCGGGTTTCATGGGTTGTACCTGTTGGTTCTCTTTGTAGTGGATCGCTCCGCTATCCAACTATGGATCGCGGAGCGATCCAC
>JBGSJV010000006.1:0-120512 GCA_041741535.1 Pirellulaceae bacterium | reverse complement strand
TCCGCCACCTTCAGGCCCGCGACCGCCGCCACCCGGACCGCCGCCACCCGGACCACCGCCACCCGGACCACCGTTCGCGCGCATCCGTTCGAAGGCAGCAAATGCCGCGGTGAGTTCTGCTTTGGAAACGGAGCCGTCCTTATTGGCATCAGCCCGCGAGAACATCGTCCGCATGGGTTCTTCAACCGCTGCAAGTTCCGTTTCGCTCATCGATCCATCATTGTCAGAATCGTGCTGCGTAAATAGTTCGTCAACTCGGCTCCCGCCTTCACCTGGCTGTTGTTTTGCTTTGGCGATCTGTTCTTCCGCCATCTTCTTTTCGTCGTCGGTCATCTCGATCGGGCGATCGAGAATCGCTTCCGGCAGTTCCAATAGTTCTTTGTACTCACCTGGATTAAGGACAACTTCTTGCCCTGCCTCCAAGCCTTCCTTGATCACAACCGACATCGAATTGTCGCCCTCAATTTTCACTTCCCGCGATTCGAAGGAGTTTTCGCCCGTCTTCAACAAACAAAAGTAGCGATCTTGAAAACCATACACTCCCTGTACCGGAATTTGCACTCGCTCTCGTTCCATGCGAGTTTGAATGGAAACAGACGCCTTCATGCCAGTGATTAGTTCCGGTGGCCCATTAAGAATCCGGACAAAGACCGCGTATTTCCGCACGCTACTCGCCATCCATCCACCTTGCTCGGCGTATTGATTGACTTTGGTGACAACCCCTTTGATCAATTGGTTATTCAACGCGTTCACGCGAATTTCGGCCGGCATTCCGACTCGGATCGACGTAATGCTCTGTTCTTGGACAAGGGTTTTGACTTCCATCTTCTCGGGGTTCGGCAACCGAACCATAACTTGTCCTTCGCGAACTTCAGCACCAGGTTCCAAAACCCAATCTGTGCCGCCACCCCTGCGCGACGATTCCTTGTTGTACACAACTTGCCCGGAAACGCCGGACGGTACATTGATTGTACATTTCTCGATTTGCATCAAGATTTCTTGCAGCTTTTCAGTTTCTACGCGCAGCGCTTCTTCGTCGTTTTCTTTCTTCACCTTGGCCGCTTGAATATCGCTATTGAGGCGAATCGATTCCTTTTTTCGACTGTAATCTTCCAGAATAGAAAGCTGTTTCTCGACCAATTCAATTTTTCGTTTGCCTTGCTCGACAGCCAAACGTTCCGTGTCCAACTGTTGTTTCGTGATGAATCCCTTGGCTTGCATCTTCTGACTATACCCGAAGTTTTCCTGAGCAATCTCCAGGTCTTGCTTCGCGGCAATCAAGTTCATGCTGAGTTCGGTCTTCTTTTCCTCGAACGTACCATTCTCGTATTCCTCCAACGAAACCACCGCCGTTTCAAAATCCGTAAACGAACGAATTTTCTGAGTCTGAGCGTTAGCCACGGCAATTCGCTGCTGCTCCAGTTCCTTCTCGAACGAAGTCGAATCCAACGAAACCAGGAAATCTCCAGAGCTTACGCGACTGCCTTCGGGGACAACTTGCAAAACATTGACCACGCCATTTCGAGCACGAACTTCGCATTTGATTTCGACGTTTTCGCTACTTTGCAATTCGCCATCACAAAGAACGTTCGCGACAAAATCGCCGCTAGTTACTTTGGCCAAAACCGGGCTAAACACCGCATCCGACGATTGGGACTTGACCCAATAAACCCCACCCGCTCCCATGGCCACCAGCAGAATCACGCCAATCAGGATCGCGACAAAAGAAAACCCAATACGTCTCGTCATTTGATTCCACTCCCTAACATTCTGCAAATTACTCGGCCCGAATTACCAGCCCCGCCAAAGCCCACTCAACCGTATCACCACAGCGAATACGAGGCAACCGCGAAACCCAGTCGATTGTCAACGAAAAGACCCATTTTTTTGGAATGGATCTAGGCCCTTGCCCAAATGGGGTCTGTCCCAAATGGGGTCTGTCCCTTTGGAGGGCATGAAAAATTTCGGACAAAAAGGCATGGCCGAAGAGGGTCAAACCCCTCTTGGCACAGCGCCTAGCGGTAGAAGGTTACCGATCCGAGCAATTTCCAGCACTCAGATTCCAGTTTAACCACGGAATCTCCATTTCAGACCGAACAAGTTCGGTATTTAAACGAAGTCGGCACATCCACAGTGGCCAAATCCGGTGCTTAGCCCGCCCAACTTTGGGAGGTGCCAGACCGTTTATATCCTGCTTGCTATCCGCGGATTCTGAAACAGCGGAACAGTTCCCGGGTCACGGCAGATAATGTTCCGTCGTCGGGCCCTAACTAAACAACATCTTCCAAAAACGCCTGCGCGAATAAGACAATTATTCAGACGTCCTGCGAGATTCGGAGGCACGACTCCGCCGAGAGTTCGTTGTCACAAAACCCGCGTATTTCTGCTCCAAACGGGATAGGTCCAATGCAATCTCATCATCCAATATCGAAAAATGCGATTCGCTCAGCCATTCTCCGCCTTCGGAACCTTTCGGCTGAATCCCACCCGAGTTCCCTTTACCGCAAATAAACTTCAAGGCCCATTGGGTATCCATCTCCCAGCTTGGTTCGCGATTTTCGTGTGTCTTTTTCATGGTTCGAACCCTTTGCCGCTGATTCGGTCCCTATCGTTACCCATTCGCTAGCTAACTGCATTTATCGGGCCACCATATCGTGAATTTATCGTGTTCATACAAATTATATCATTAATTGAAAATTAATGAAGCTTCGCCGGCCATTAAACCCTGATTAATGACGAATAAACTGTCGCAAACGGTCCGTTTGTATCGATCGGGCAATAACTGTCGGCGTCCCCAACAATTCGAGCCGTTTTGCTGACGAATCGTGATGCGATTTTGGGGCATTTGCTGTCAAAACGAGACAGCTGTCGAGGATCAAGTTAATGACTTAACGCTTCAAACTGACATCTTGGCGGCCGAATCGAAGTAGTTTGATTCGCTCGGGCAAAATTTCTATTTCCAAGGGTAGCTGGCCGCCGTAGTCCCCATCGACTTGGTAGCCCGATTCTTCGGATGATTCGATGGTGATTCGTCGGGCTCGAAACGCGGAGTAGTCTCGACATTTCGTATGCCGTCGCAGAGCGATCCACAGTGCGTAGAACAAACCGCGGATTCGGCCAGCTCCGCTAAAACAAGCAATGTCCAGGAAACCATCGGCTGGGTGGGCGTGGGGAACAATCGACAGTCCGCCTGCATACAAGGGTAAGTTGGCGACAAAAACCCAAGGTGCAGTCCAAATTCGCGGTTGACTGTCTCCCTCCATGACTTCCTCCTCCAACCGCGCCGTCTGTTTTTGGAACGCTCCGGCTTCCGACCAATCTTGAATCGTGATGTGGAATTGCGGGAAACGGTACGCCCAAATGGTACTCAAAATGGGCCACGCGTAGCTCCACTTCGTAATATGTCCGGTCCGCCGTGTATGGACCAGTCGCACGACTTCAGCGTCAAATCCGATCCCGATGGTGATCAAGGCGAGCCGCCCGTTGGCCAAAGCAGCGTCAATCAAAAGGGTTTGGTTGGCGTTTACCGCCGCAGCGAATTGGTCGACCATGGTCGTCGCCCCAATCCACTTGGCCATGAGGTTCTCTGTCCCCAGTGGGAAAACCGCCAAACAAGTATCCGGTGCTGTGCGTTCGGCGACGGCTGCCAAAGTTCCATCGCCTCCTGCAGAAACAACCAGTCGCAACCGACCGGTTTCTCGATATTCTGCCGCGAGTTCTTCCAACTTGAAAAGGTCGGCTACCAACCTAACTTCAAAACCGATCGCTTCTAAGCGTAGTCGTAGACGGTCCAATAACTCTGCCCGATCTGCCGCTCCCGCCTTCGGGTTAAATGCCACGAGGATTACGTCTGGTAAAGTCATAGGCGACAAATCGAATCAAGGAATCAAGGCGTTTGCCGGTAAAGGCGGAGAGGGTCGTCTGCGATTTTTCTCAGCCTATTGTGACCTCAATGATCGCTTCTCACAATTCGAAACCGAACGATACAACTGTCCCACGAGTCCTTCAATCCGGAATATTCGGAAAAAATTGCCTGAATCAGCCAGTTAGGTGCCAATTCATTTGAGCATCTGGAAACCGTTACTTGCTTCCAAGGTTGTTCCAAGGGAAAATGGAGGTCGGATGAGTATGCCGCTGTGGCCTCGTTCCACATCGAACGTCCACCGTATGGAAAATTCGTGAGCTTCAATGATGGTAGCCGATTCTTTGGACCAGGTTTTTCGAATCCAGTGCGCGAATTGTGGAAACATGGGATCGGTTTTGGCTTCCAATATTTTGGCGGGCGTTGCCGTGCAGTGCCCGCATTGCCAGACTCCTTTGGTCGTTCCATCCAGTAGCCCCGCTGACACATTACGCGAGCCAACCGGGCCTCGAGCGCAAACTCCGACGGGGTCACGGGCCCAGGTTCCGACCGGCCGATTAAAGCCCGTCTCCTATATTGGCGGCACTTCAAACTCGCGAAATGTCCCAACCACGGCAAACCAGCCCCCAGCCGCGCCTACGGCAACGTCGGAATTCGTACTGAAACCCGAAAGTCCTCAGGACGTGACAAAACCAGGGCCGGAGTTCGAGCAGCCGAACTCTGCAAGGCAAATTGTACCCCAACAACGAACCAGCCGTGACCAGAACGAGCCCATCGAATCGGTTGTGTCGGACGATTCGAGCACATCCAACCTTTCGCGGTCGGCAACCGAAGCATCGGGACGAACACGAACTAGGCGTCGTCGCGCTTCCTCTTCTGGACGTTCATCATCGGAACGCAGTTGGAACGATATTGGTGTGGACGGTTTGCCGATCAATGCCGATTCGGACGCGAATGAACCCGAAATTGAGACTGCGGGGACTCGCGTTCGCGATGTGGTCGGCTTGTTATTGGCCGTCGCTGTGTCACTGATGCTGACCCAAGCCGGCTTGTGGTGGGTTGCGGGCATTGATCCCTTGGGACTAGCCCCGATTTTCTCGGGTTGGATACCGAATGTTGTTCCACCAACATTGGCCCAGTGACATTCGAAACCGGATGACTAATAAACGTCAAGAATATAGATTAGTAACTTTGTTGATCATTCCCGTTGTCTTTTAGAATTACTGCGGACGCGCTTGTGCCCAGACGTGTACAGCCCAGAGCCAAATACTTGACGGCATCGGCTCGATTGCGGATTCCTCCACTAGCCTTGACTTGCACATTTGAACCACAGGCGGCCACCATCAACCGAATATCCGCTTCGGTCGCTCCCACATAATCGTAGCCGGCGCCGAACTTGCGAAAGCCGAACCCCGTCGAGGTCTTCGTGAAGTCAACTTGCAATTCGACACAAAGCTCACATAGTCGCTGCTTGTCCGCGTCGGCCGTCACAAAGTCGGTTTCGAAAATGACTTTTAAGAGTGCGCCGTGCTGTCTGGCCACTTGCAAGACGCCGTCGATATCCTGGCGGACAAACGCCCAATCCCCCTGAATCACGCGACCCACATTAACGACCATGTCCAACTCGACCGCGCCGAATCGACAAGCCCACGCGGCCTCGGCCGCTTTGATCTCCGATGGTTGACTCCCATGCGGAAATCCGATGACCGTACCCACGGCGACTGCGGTCCCGCGCAATTGTGCCGCAGCTATTGGAATCGCGTAAGGTTTTACGCAAACCGAACGAAGTTTCAATTCCGCCGCAAGTTGACACCCGGCAACAATTTCCGAATCTTGCATCGTCGGATGGAGCAGCGCATGATCGATCGCTTGCGCAATTTGTTGATTGGTAAACAATTGCGATTGGGAGTACTCCGCCATAGCCGTCTTTCATTAACACGTGAACAAAACTTGTGGGTTATACAGACTCGTTAGACTGCGGACCTGCAAAATAGGGAGCCAGCCATTGCTCTAACGCAACGACTTCTGTGGAAATCCCGGCCGCCAAACTATTGGCGCGCAACTCCGGCGGCAAGACGTTCCAGGCGTACGTCTCAACTTCCCATTGTGGCGGCACCCAATTCTCTTGAAAAGCGGCTTCGATAAACTGGGGAATGGAAGCTTGCGTCGTACCCAGGTCTCCGGCGGATGCCTCACTGATCGGCACGTGGAAATGCACCGTCCAACAACCTTGTTGCTGCAGGTCCACGTTCTGCATCGCCAAAGGCAAATCTTCGAAGTATGCCGGTTCACGCCCCTCTCGATAGACGACCGTCTGATGCAAGTACCTCGGTTCCACGAAGCTCGACAAGCGCTCCCAAGCTCTTTCACGGTCGCCACTTGATAGTCGTTCGAATTGGACTTCAAGAGCGCTCGACACTTGAACCTTGCCGATCCGAATCCCCGCCTGTTTAAGCGCCCGCACGTTGGTCGCCGAAGATTCGTGCATCACTCCGGCATGACAAATATCGTAACAGACCGATAAATAACGACGGTTTCTCTGGCGGATAGCTTCTTCGCCGTTCAACAAGTATTGCTGGAAGAACTCGATCATGGGCGGCATCGAACCCAGCGTACAACCCGGTTCTGGTTCCAAACAAACCTCAATGCGACAGCCCGACCGGTCTTCGATTTCGGCTAAGGCTTCCGCTAAAACTTGGAGTTTTTCCGCTGCTTGCCGGTGGAGTGTTGCATCGTTGATCGCGCCCCAACCCAACGGCAGCGTTGAAATGGAGCCATGGTGCTGTCCGGTTGCCAGAAGTAGTTTCGCGAATATTTCAGCTAAATCCACCGTGTATTGCAAGCGCAACGGATCCGCCCACGTTGGTTGATAAACCTGATGCTTGACGACCTCACTATGAAAATTCCCGAACGGAAACCCGTTCAGCGTATAAGGGATAAGTCCGCGTTCTGACAACCATTCGGCAAACTCCGCAGGACCGTACGAATGAGTTAATAACTCGGTTGCGGTGGCACGAGACAACCATAAGCCAACTCCCATTTGCTCGCGTTTCAAACGGCGCCGCACCTCGACTGCATGTTGGTCCAACTGCTTGCGAGTGGTCTCCAAATCGTGCCCAGGATGCACGTTCGTACAATACCCAACCAGATTCAGGGCTGAGAAATATGGTTCAACCAATCTTTGCACCGACGGCTTTCTGAGTGATCTCCAATACTTCGTTCAAGACCAAACCGTTGGTCGCCAAACCTTCCTGGTGGTGAATCGTGGGTTCGCCTTGCCAGTCCGTAAACGTCCCGCCGGCTTCCGTCAGGATGGGAGCGACCGCGGCCGCATCCCAAACACTCATGATTGGATCGATCATGACCTCAACTCGCCCGGTGGCGACCAACAAGTACCCGTAACAATCACCCCAATTCCGTGAAACATAGACTTGGCGGTCCAGCTCCAACAGGGTTTCTAGTGCCCCCCGTTTTTGAAAGGTCCTGGGTTCCGCTGCCGCCAACAGAGACTCTGACAACGTTCCAATTTTCGAAACTCGAGCTCGTGTTGCCGCAACCGGCGGTTGCAGCAAGGGTTGATTTTCCGGCGACCATTGGGGGTCGAGCACTTGAGGAGCAACCGACTGATAGTGCCAACTGCCCGCACCTACGCAAGCGTGAATTCCCTCATTGATCGCGGGGATCACGACCGCGCCTACCACACAACGATCGTGATATTCCAATCCGACCATGGTGCCGTACAAAGGGACGCCACCGATAAACGCCTTCGTTCCATCAATGGGGTCCAAAATCCAACGGTACCCGGAATTTCCTTCGACCGAACCGAATTCTTCGCCCAAAATTCCGTCGGTGGGAAAGCGTTCTAAGATTCTCCGCCGCAACAATTGTTCGGTCTCGCGGTCGGCAATCGTCACTGGCGATTTGTCAGCTTTTCGCTGATAGCCCACGTGACTGTGTTGAAAGTATCGCAGCGTGTTGCGTCCGCCCTCCCACGCAATCGCCCAGGCATGCTGCCAACGATCTCGCAACCCCGCATCCATACGGATCTCCGCATCCATCTACTCGTCCTGTTTCCCGACAAAAAAGAAATTGTGAACCAACATCATCAACACTCCGACCACCAATAAACTGTCGGCGATGTTGAAGTTCGGCCACGGATCAAAATACGGAATACCTTCCAAGCGAAAGTGAATCCAGTCCCGCACATGGTAATGAAAGTCCGCCGGCGTCCGGTCGTCATGCCAAAGCCCAAGTCGATCGTGAAGATTTCCTAAAATTCCGCCAGTTATCAAACCCAAACAGCACAGCAGCAACCTATCCCGCCAAGCCCCAAACCCAAACAACCACGCGAGAAGTCCGACCAAGGCCAACAAGCTTAACGTCACAAAAACCGCTTGATATCCTTGCATCATTCCAAACAAAGCGCCGCCATTGGTCGATGTTTGAATCCCAAAGACTCCATCGATCAGCCAATGGGGTGCGTGGTTGATTGGCCAATCGTTAGGGTCCTGATTGTACGGCCAATAGTTCGCGAACATGTAGGATTTTGTTCCCAAGTCGACGCCCAAACCACCAGCTGCCAACAGGACAAATAGAAATACCGCAGTCAGCCAAGTCCACCGCAAACAACCACAACCCGAGACGGTGGAACAAGTGGTACTCGCACCGACCTGCGACTCTGCCAAACGCGTTCTAGCGGCGTCACCCAAGGTTGAATTCGACGCATTGCCAGTCATGTTCGGTTCGGTCGGGTTCGGAGACATATTGAATTGGGCCTGGAACTAACTTTCCAACTCATTTGCACATTTGATGCAGTAGGGAGTGTACGGCAACACCTGTATCCGCATTTTCCCGATTTTGGCGTTGCAGTTCGTGCAGAAGCCAAAAGTGCCACTTTTGACGCGTTCGATCGCTTCGTCGATCAGGTTCAGGGCGACCGATTCGTTGTCGATCAACCTCAACGTATTATCCTGATCAAACGCATCACTACCCGCATCGGCAATGTGACTCGGGATTGAGGAATTGGCAGCCCCCAAACTTTGGTCACTCATGGCCGAATCTTGGAGGCTTGTCATGTCTCCGCTGACTCGAGCCCGCAAATTGAGAAGAATATTTTTATACTCTTTGAGTTCGGCCTTCGTTAATTTCACTGAATTGGGTCTCCCTGGGGGACAACAAACTTTCGTTTGACCGACTGCCCTGGACTGGTGATCCGCTTAAAAAGCTGGCATAGCTTACAAGCTTCTCCCCGCGATAGCCACCCCGGATCATCCTCCGAGATGACGACTTTCCAGCCAGCCGGGCCGAAACGGCCGGTTGGGGGTGCGGAAACCAGGCCGCGGGGTTGATCGCAATACCGTTCGACGAGTGACTAATTTCGCTTCCAATTCGCTCGGCGACGCAACGCGGAGCGACAGGCATAAACCACTCGGCAAAGGGGGTCCCGCCCAGCATTGCTCTGCGTCGCCGTTGGACGCAATACCGTTCAATAAGTGGGAGGCAAACTCCGTATGCGGTCCGCCGATCCTCGAAAAACGAGTGCTTTTTGCGGGTCGCGACACATCGAATGTGCCAACTACCGTCCTTCGTGGCACGGGATTGCAGTGAAACGATAATTAATCGGTATTGGGGTTAACCAGCGGGAGGTTATCAATTCGGGCAAAGAATGGTACCATTTGGCCGCCGACATGCTCGCGATCGAGCGGCCTCGGGACGTTGTTTTCGTCAGGCAGTTACCTGGATGACCATGTGAATCCAACGTCGGAAATATCTGGTTTGGCAATTGTGTTGGCGGTAACTTGATTGGCAAGGAGTAGCGACTCGTGGTACAGAACGTTGTGATTATTGGAAGTGGACCTGCGGGTTGGTCAGCCGCGATTTATGCCTCCAGGGCAAACTTGAAACCGATTTTGTTCGAAGGAACAACGAAGCCGGAGATGATCCCGCTTGGTCAATTGGCGATGACAACCGAAGTCGAAAACTACGCTGGTTTTCCAGCTGGAAATATTCGAGCGTTCGTCGAGTCGGCAGTGGATAAAGACCGTCAGTGGAACCTTCCACCGGCGCCCAATCATCAACGGGACGGGCAATTGCATTATGCCGTGCAAGGTACGGAGTTGATGGAACTCATGAAACAACAAGCGTTGAACTTTGGGACCACCGTCATCGGAGACGACATTGTAAAGGTTGATTTTTCGCAGCGACCGTTCATTTTGTATCCAGGGCAAGGAGAACCCATCAAGACGCATGCTGTGATTGTCGCGACCGGAGCGAGAGCCAATTATTTAGGTCTGGATAGTGAACATTCTTATAAGAATAAAGGTGTCAGCGCCTGTGCCGTCTGCGACGGAGCGTTGCCTTTATTTCGGGATCGGGAATTGGCGGTGGTTGGCGGCGGAGACTCGGCCGTAGAAGAAGCCAGTTACCTGACGAAATTTGCTTCGAAGGTCTACATGATCGTCCGTCGAGACCAACTGCGAGCCTCGAAGATCATGGCCGACCGAGCCTTGACGAACCCGAAGATTGAGATGTTATGGCATCGCGAGGTCACCGAAGTGTTGGGTGATGGCAATCGAGTCACCGCCATTCGATTGAAAAGCACTCTTGATGAATCGACCGAGGTTCGGGAAATTGGTGGTTTGTTCTTGGCCATTGGCCATACGCCGAACACAAGTTTTCTTGATGGTCAATTGGAGACCAATGACAAAGGATATTTGGTTTGGCACCGTCCATTCCGAACCGTAACGAGCGTTGAAGGTGTTTTTGCCGCTGGGGATGTCGCCGACGACTATTATCGTCAAGCGATTACTTCCGCTGGAACCGGCTGCATGGCGGCGCTGGACGCCGAACGCTGGTTGGCGGAACACGAATAAACATCCTGGGATGGCTCGACCGCAGCAACGAGGCTTGGTCCTAAAGGAAGTCGGACCCTTGGCGGCGCATGCAAAATTCCGGACAAAAGGCAGCGGCCGGAGAGGGGCAGCCCTTTTTAGGACAACGCCTCAAGACTTCGTTCACCAAAGGTAAGGTTCAACGCAGGTCAGGTTCACCACAAGTAGCAGGCTAAGATGGAAACGATTATCGGAATCGACTTGGGAACGACCCATTCGCTTTGTTCCGTTTTCCAAGATGGGCGTCCGCTACTGATCCCAAATCCTCATGGATCCGTTTTGACGCCTTCGGTAGTTGCCATTCTCGATGATGGCCGGTTGATTGTTGGCGAAGCCGCCAAAGAACTGCGGGTGACTCGCCCGGAGGCCAGTGCGTCTTGCTTCAAACGATGGATGGGAACGGATCACAAAGTTCTATTGAGTGGCAAGTCGTTTACGCCGGTCGAGCTGTCTAGTTTTGTCCTCAAGGCTCTGCGAGAAGACGCGGAGGCATTCCTAAAAAAGACCGTTGAGTCGGCCGTTATTACCGTACCTGCGTACTTCAATGACCACCAACGCAAAGCCACAAAACAAGCCGGAGAAATGGCGGGGTTAAAGGTTCGGCGGATCATCAACGAGCCAACCGCCGCCGCGCTGACGTACGGCTTCCATGATCGCCATGCGGAGAAGCATGTCTTGGTTGTTGACTTGGGCGGCGGAACCTTTGACGTCACTTTGATGGAGATCTTTGAAGGAACCTTGGAGATCGTTTCCACCGCCGGAGAAAGCATGTTGGGCGGCGAGGACTTCACCGATCGGATCGTGTCAACCGTCTTGAAGAAAGAAGGCTTGGTTCTCGAAGTCGCCGAATTGAAGACGCCACTCCGTGTGGCCCGACTACGACAAGAATGTGAAAGAGCCAAACGCGACTTGGCAACGGAAGCCACGGTTCGAATTCGCCTTCCTGACGACCAAGGGACTTACGACGAATCGCGTGCGGTCAAGTTGGACTTGCCGTCCTTTGCCAAAATCGTCGCTCCACTTATGGAACGTATCAAACGACCAATCACTCGCGCCATGCAAGACGGCGAACGTGAGGCCAAGAATATTGACGAGATCATCTTGGTCGGTGGAGCGACGCGCATGGCCGTGATGCAGGACTGCATCAAAGAGATGTTCGGCAAGGTAGGTTTGATCAAATACAATCCGGACGAGGTGGTGGCTTTAGGAGCTGCGGTCCAAGCCGCGTTGATCGTTGACCATGCCGACGTTCGCGAAATGGTGATGACGGATGTTTGTCCGTTCACGCTGGGAATTGCGATCTCCAAAGAATTTGGGAATCGGCTCGAATCGGGCTATTTCAATCCGATCATTCATCGAAACACGACCATCCCTGTCTCGCGGGAAGAAGTCGTCTGTACGGTCATCGACAATCAACCTGAAATCTTGGTCAAAGTCTATCAAGGAGATGCGCGAAAAGTTGTCGATAACATCTACCTGGGCGAACTTCAAGTCAAGGACATTCCTCGGCTGCCTGCCGGTGCCGAGATCATGATTCGGTTCACGTACGATCTCAACGGATTATTGGAAGTCGAAGCCTTTGTGCCCAGCAGCGGTCGCAAGTTCAGCACCGTCCTCACAAATCATGCCGCGACACTCTCCAAGTTCGAATTGGAGCAGGCCATCCGCAACTTGCAGCGATTGAAGTTCTATCCCCGGGATGAGTTGGAGAATCAACGACTCTTACGGTTTGCCGAACGAATGGTCGGCGAGGTCAACCGATACCAACGGGAGCAGCTGGAATACGCCATTGATCGCTTTGAACACGCCATGGTCGATGCAGACCGTGACAGTTTCCCAAGTGTCAGGCAAGATCTGCTGATTACTTTGGAGCAATTGGGGATCTCGTACAGCGGCCAAGTCGAGGACGAACAACCGTGACGCAGACGGCCGGACCCGATCTCAAATATGTTTATCGTTGCCTGCAGCTGAACCCGGCGAAGCAGGCGGAACAGATTTTGGATCTCAGGGCCGCTGCGTTGGGTCTGCCGACTCGCGTTCAGGAAGGCGGGACCGAAGCGGCTAAGAAACGCCAGGCTCGCCGAAAGAAATTGCAGCAGGAACTAGATTCCCTGCGGGGCGTTTTTTGGACCGCTCCGGGGACACAACTGCAATTACAACTCAACAAGTTGGATGTCAGCGATTTTCCCGAACTACAAAAAAGTGTGGAACGCATGCTCCATTTGGTGAACATGCGCCAGCAAGTCCAAGGCTTGATGGGACTCCCGCATTCGAACTCGAATCTCTTGAACACGATCAAACGGGTCATGATGCTCCCCCCCATCGAAGCGGGCCGTGTGAAAGACGAGTACCTTTTCACGCTTCCCTTTCACGAGGCTCTGTCGTCGGTAAAATCGATGGTGCGGATGTTGATAGATCGTTTCCCCGAAATCTATCAATTGGAACGCGCTTGGTTCGATCAAATATTGGCAGCGCGAGCCGGAAAACGCTACGTCGCGCGAGCTTATTCAGGTTCGTCCTCCAACTCCCAATCTCCCCTGGAAGGTATGGGCTACACGTTCTTTGCGATTATTTTTTTTCTGGTGCTAATCGCACGAATCGTCCATATAAGTACACGGTAGCGATACTCCACCATGAGCAACGTCGACTGGAACAAACTGCCGCACGACCCGCGTGGTTTCTTTGGACTCGAAGAGAACTTTGATCGTAAGGACTTGAAACGGAGCTATGCTCAACTAATCAAGCAATTCAAGCCTGAAACCGCCCCAGAAGAGTTTCAGAGAATTCGAGCGGCCTTCGAGTACCTGGAGGGTATTCTGCGGTATGGGAAACAGGATGCCCAATTCTTGGGGGGAACCAAATACCATTGGAATGCCGAATCCTCGCTGAACCAAGCCGGCGATCCGTCAGGGACAATTCGCGGCTCTGACGCGCCCCAAAGCCCAACTCCCCTACCGGTTGCTCCACTTCACGAACGTTTGAAATCGGAACCGCCCGCGACTCTGTATCGGCAATTGCAGCAGGTGGAGAAGAAATCGCCGTTCGATTTTTACGCCTTGGCATTATTATCCGATGTTGTCAAACCAAATGAAGGCTTGTTCTTTCGGTGGCTTTTGGAAGGTTTGAAATCCTATCCGGATGACAACGGCTTGATGACGTTGTTTTATGAATGTCTACGGACCGAGCTTCCGATCGATCTGCTCCCCGGGCTATTGTTGGCGACGTCCAAGGTCGTACAAAACGATTGGTACTACTTCCTAACTGAAAGTGCCTGGCATCGACTACTGATTCACTCGACCTTTGAGACCTTTCGGCGGACCCTGGAACAGTGCGAGAAGAATTTAAAATCGTTCCGTATGAGCGGACGCTTGGCCTTTTATCTTCAGATCATGCCTCGTGCCATTTGGAAAGCAGATCCCGCTTGGGTCACCCAAGTCTTTGATTGGATCACCACAAGCGGGGTGCAATTGCCGAAGCAGTTGGAAAGCGACATGCATTTTTTGGAACAGCTGCGCGAATACCACTTCCAGTTGCCCGCCGTATTGAAGCAAGCTCATCCGATGCTGGAACACATTTTGAAATGTGTCGAGCAGTTCTTTATGGGCCAAGGCTTGCAGCGAGATCAGATCGTTGTTCAAAACAACTTGGATTTCGCAGCGGCTCCTCTCGACTTGCTCGCCGCTTTCCCACACACAGAAGACGAAACCATTCACCAAGGTCATTGGAATACATGGCTGCTGTGGGAGAACATCAGTAACGATGTCGCAGAGCGGCACGGGGTGATCGAAGACCGCGTCAATCGGCAACAGTTACTGCCGGTGGTTCACGCTTTATTGCGCGACCAGAGCGCAAGTTGGACTGCTTCCCCGTCATTACGGTACGGGTATCGAATCAGCAACATGGCCGCGTACGTGATGGTTTTCATTACGCCTTGGTTGCTGCTCAGTGGTTTGATTCAATTTGTCCCCGTGTCCTGCTTTTTAATCTTGTTCCTGTCCGTCGGAGGTGTGTGGGGTTATCACTTCTGGTTCAAACCGAAGTTTTTCGAGCCATTTTGGCACAAACGAATCAGCCGGTTTGTGACCGAGTCTTACTACGGTCAATGGCGGCAACGATTTGTACAGTTGTTGGAAGCGAACCCGGTGCCCATGTCCGAATTGGTCGGTGCCACAAGTGCGATCGTGTCGCAGCACGAGGAATTTCGGCATGGCCAAATCCTGAACGCATTTCTTGCGAACGACATGGGATTGGCTTTCTTCGCAACGGCGGTCCGATTCCGCCGATGATGTTGGGCCGAACAGATTGGATCTGCGACCAAAGTCATCTACAATGGATCTGGCAGGCAACCGAATCGCCCTCAAAGAGACAAGTTCATGAACAACGACCTTTATCGCCGCATTTCTTCTCGCCGCGATTTTCTCTGGCGGTCGGCCTGTGGTATGGGCGGTGTCGCGTTGGCTGCGTTGGCCCAACATCCTGCGTACGGGGGCGACCGCAACGTTGCCGGGTTCCGTCCGGTGGCTGGGGAGGGGCTGCTGGGAGACCAAAATGGCTTGCACCACGCGGCCCGGGCCAAGAATGTCATCTTCCTGTACATGGACGGCGGCCCAGCCCAAATGGACACCTTTGATCCCAAGCCGCGACTCCAAGCGGAACATGGCCAGCCATTTGCTATGAAGATGGAGCCGACGCAGTTCAACAACAATGGAAACACACTCGGCAGCCCGTGGAAGTTTCAAAACCACGGAAACTCAGGACTGCCGATTAGCAGTCTATTTCCGCATGTTGCGAAACATGCCGACAAGTTGGCGGTGATTCGGTCAATGACTAGCGAATTCTCGGAACATACCAACGGCAACTACTTCCTTCATTCGGGGAGTGGCTTTCAAGGCCGACCGAGCATGGGAGCTTGGGTCGGTTATGGCTTGGGCAGCGAATCATTGGACCTACCGGGTTTCGTTGTTTTGAACGGAGGTCTGATCCCGCCGGGTGGCTTGGATTGTTTTGGCAGTGGCTTTCTTCCGGCCGCGTTTCAAGGCTCGGTGTTTTCCAACGGCCCCTATCCGGTGGCCAACATTCAGCCGCCCGAGAATCGTCGTGCTGCCCAAGCATCGACCTTGGATTTGATCCGCTCGTTGGATCGCGAGTACTTTGAAAATTTGCCTAAAAAGAACGACGTCGAAGCGGCGATCAGCAACTTTGAATTGGCGTTTCGCATGCAGGGCAAAGTTCCCGAGATTATGGATTTGTCCGCAGAAACCGCGACAACACTAACTTCCTACGGCGTGGATGCCACCAACGAAGCCACCAGGATCTTTGGGCGCCAATGTTTGATCGCGCGGCGCATGGTGGAAGCGGGAGTGCGGTTCATCGAACTAACTTGTCCGAGCGTTGGCAGCGATCGGTGGGATCAACACAGCAATCTTAAAGGTGGGCACGAAGCCAATGCTTTGGCCGTTGACCAACCGATTGCGGCGTTGCTGGAAGACTTGGAACAACGTGGACTCTTGCACGAGACGTTGATTGTTTGGGCTGGTGAGTTTGGTCGAACCCCTTTTGCTCAAGGCAGTGATGGGCGTGATCACAATCCGTTCGGATTTAGTTTGTGGATGGCCGGCGGCGGCGTGAAAGGTGGAACGACTTATGGTGCCACGGACGAATATGGCTATAAAGCCATTGAAGGTAAACTGCAAATTCACGATCTACATGCGACCATGCTCCACCTGTTAGGCGTGGATCACAAGAAGTTGACGTATCGCTGGGGCGGTCGTGACATGCGTCTCACGGACGTGCACGGAAAAGTCGTCGACGCCATCGTGGCGTAGGTGCCGATCACATCCATCTCAGCTCTCGGTAATGTGACCATTATCTGGCGATTCGAGCGACCAATTCACATTTCCCTTTGGAAGTATCCATGAATTCAGATTCTACGACGCAGGCGAAGTTCTTGATCATCTCCAGTAGCCTGCACCCAACGAGCCGATCGCGGTTGATGGCCCAATGGGCGTATCGCCGGATGCAAGAAAGGATCGACCAGCAACCGACCGGAAATTCCGCGAGTCAAGTGGAATGGGTCGATCTGGCGGAGATCTCGTTGCCACTTTGTGATGGCCATTCAGCCTACCGTGACCCATCGGTTGGATTCTTGTCAGGTCTAATTGCCGGTGCTCGCGGCGTGCTGATTGCTAGTCCCATTTACAACTACGACGTGAACGCGAACTTAAAGAATTTAATCGAACTGACCGGACGGGCTTGGCAGGACAAAGTCGTTGGGTTGATGTGTGCGGCTGGTGGAGCCGGTTCGTACATGAGTTTGATGCCGTTTGCCAACAGCCTGATGTTGGACTTTCGTTGCCTGATTCTGCCCCGCTTTGTTTACGCCACGGGCGGAGCCTTTACCCATGATGCGGTCCAAGATCCCGAAATCCTCCAACGGATTGACGCTCTGGTCGACCAATTTGTGGCCGTCACTCAGGCTCTGGGTGTTGCCGAAATCGTTAGTAAGGAATAACAACCGGCTTTCCTCTAAGGGAACTGGGCCGTTAGAATGTCGCCCCGAAGGCAAGTCTTGGGACTCCGCGGCAACCAGGGTTCCGACTCGAGATAGTATTCTCTGCCTATCGCGTGTGCCCGAACCTGTCAAACCAAAGGAATAAGAATGAACGTTCAGCGACCAATTTTGAAATCAGTCCTTGCATCAATTTGCTGGTTAGGACTTTCGGTCGGCGGAGCGATCTCTGCCAGTTCGGCGCCGTCGGATGATTGGACCCAGTGGCGTGGTCCAAACCGTGGGGGGCGGTCTGAAGAAGCGGGCTTGATGATGGAGTGGCCCAGCGGCGGACCAAAACAGCGATGGACCAACACGGAGACCGGCCTCGGTTATGGTGGGATCTCGGTCGCTCAAGGTACACTGTTTACGGTGGGAGCGTTTGGGCAAGAAGAATACTTACTGGCTATCGATGCCGCCAGCGGCAAAGAAAAGTGGCGTTCCCTCCTCGGTCCGCTTTTTGTCAACAATTGGGGTGACGGCCCGCGCAGCACTCCAACACTGGACGATGGTCGTGTCTATGCGCTAAGCGCTCAAGGTCATCTTGTTTGTTGCGAACAGACCAGCGGCAAGGAAGTTTGGAAGATTCAGTTGACCGACTTCGGCGGATCAGTACCGGACTGGGGCTACTCTGAAAGTCCATTGGTAGATGACGGTCGAGTCATCGTAACGCCAGGTGGTTCCGATGGAGCAATCTTGGCCGTTGATAAAACGAGCGGGAAGCTCCTGTGGCAATCGGAGAGCTGCCAAGGCACGGTTCATTATTCGTCGGTGATTGTTGCCCAACCGAACGGTCAAAAACAATACGTGCAGCTGTTGATGCAACGACTGGTAGGACTTGATCCAAAGACCGGCAAGCAACTGTGGTCCGTCGATTGGCCGGGACGAGTAGCCGTAATTCCAACACCGATTGCGGACGGCAATCGCATTTACATTACCAGCGGTTATGGTGTTGGCTGTATGATGGTGCAAATCGCTGAAGACAATTCGGTATCCGAGGTCTACCGCAATAAAGTAATGAAGAACCATCACGGCGGCGTGATTTTGCTCGGCAAACACTTGTACGGCTATTCGGATGGGCCGGGCTGGACCTGCCAGGATCTCGAAACCGGTGAATCGATCTGGGAGGAAACGGATGCCTTGGGCAAGGGCTGCGTCACTTACGCTGGCGGTCGTTTGATCATGCAATCGGAAGATAAAGGGGACGTCGTTCTTGTCGAACCATCCGATGCCGGTTGGCGTGAACGAGGCCGATTCACATTATCTCCTCAATCGACAAAACGCAAACGCGATGGCCGGATTTGGACCCACCCCGTAGTGGTTGACGGCAAGTTGTATTTGAAGGACCAAGAGATCCTGTATTGCTACGACATCAAACAGTAACTGTCGCGACAAACGCTTTTGCGTCTACGAGGCCCGCTTGGTAGTACGAACCGAGCGAGCCTTTTTTTGTCGAAAAATCGCGTGGCGGGGCAGAGACCTTCCCAAACGAGTAGGGTATTGAACCACCAAACCACTTGGTCTTACAATTTGATGGTTCGTGCGTTTCGGATAAATGAAACCTCTTCCCAGATTCAACTTGGTGTTCTCCTTCGATGAAAGTGGTATGCGTATGAGTAAAGACCAGATCCTAATCCTTAGTGTCGTGATGATGTTCAGTGCCTTGCTGGGATTTATGGCTTGGGTAACGTTTACCGGCAATTTGACACCGCTTGGATTTGCGATGATGTGGACCTTTCGGATACTTGGTCCTTTAGGCTTTATCGGGAGTGCGGCCTTGTACTTCAAGCTCAAGTATCGCCGTGATTTAGCGCCCGATTACCTTGGTTCCATCTGCACCCCCTACTTTGGTCAAAATGGCTTGTGTTTCGCGTTCATTCCGACGACAGATAATGGAAACACTTGCCTTGACACGTACTTCATGTCCCAATTCGATCAACCTTCGAAGGCAACGATTGTCCTCCGTCCAGCGCCCAAAGGACTCTTGCAAAAACGAGCAGACATTCCCCCATCTGTTGTTCCAATCGAGTGTCCGCCGGGTGGTTTTGGTTGCGTCCGTGTCCCGTTTCCTTTCCCGACCAATCTGCAAAGTCAAACGCAACGATTGGAAATAGGCGCCACAGTTAAATACCCATCAGGAAAAGGACGGCGAATTCGCTTCCAGGCTGCCGGTTTGGTCGTTGAAACCGATTCAGAATTTGGTGGCAAATTAACCAATGGTCGCTTTGCCGATTTCCTTGCCGCGATCCTTCCTTTGTCCACACCTCCGTATGTCGAATTTCCTTTGCCATCGGGAAACAGTGCATCGCAGCCAGAATCGGCACAACCAGAATCGCAGATCTATTGGCAGTTGGGAGAGCCAAAAATTGACGTTCAAAAAATGCTTGAATCGTAGGCTCTTAACTTAAGATCGACGTTGTTTCGAACGACGTTTCTTGGGTTGCTCTGGTTCCAATAACACCAAGTCAAGTTGCCTGCGAATCAAGTCCACGCGATGGACGCGAACATGGACCCTATCTCCGAGTCGATATTGGTTTCTTGACATCCGCCCCATGAGCAGCCGGGCTTTTTCATCATAGAAGTAATTGTCGTCCGGTAAGTTCGCGATCGGCACAAACCCTTCCGCGGGGATTTCGATCCCCTGCACGAACATCCCAAAGGACTCGACTCCCGTAATGATGCCATGCATTTCGTGCCCAACCTTGTCGCTGAAATAGGTCAGCAACTTGAGCTTGACCAATTCGCGTTCGGCCTGTTCGGCGTTTTGTTCGCGATCACTACAATGTTCGCCGACGACAGCTAACCATTGAAACTGGTCATTCGGTCGCTTGCCGTCGATAATGTCGCCCAACATTCGGTGGATTACCAAGTCCGGGTATCGGCGGATCGGTGATGTGAAATGGCAATAATGGTCAAAGTTGAGCGCGAAGTGTCCAATCTCTTTCGGGCCGTAAACGGCCTTTTGCATCGTGCGCAATACGGCGTAGTGGACAGCGTGTCGCAGTGGACTATCGGCCGTTTCCGCCAAGACCCGTTTGATTTCGAAGCGATTCTGTAAGTTCTCGACGTCGACACCCAAGGCATCGACAAACTGAGTCAAATCCGCGAGTCGACGTTCGTTGGGCGGCGCATGAATACGGCGAAGAACATGGTAACCCAAGTCCGACAGTTGCGTTGCCACAGCGACATTGGCCATCAACATGAACTCTTCGATCATTTGATGGCTCTCAGTATTTTGCAGCGTGCGAGCACCCACGACCTGACCTTCTCGGTCCAGGTCCAGTTTCACTTCGGGTAAAACCATTTCCAGTGAACCATTGTCCATACGTCGTCGCCGCAGCAGCATCGCCAACTCGTGCATTTCGTTAACTAGCCGATGAACCTCCGGTGTTAGTTTGCTCCGCCAAAGTTCACGGTCGGCTAAGAATTCATCGACTTCCTCGTACGTGAAGCGGCGGACACTCTTGATCCCGCTGCGATAAAACTCCGTACCAACAATTTGCCCTTCTCCAGTCAATTCGATTTCGGCAGTCATCGCAAATCGCAATTGGTCGGGTTGCAACGATGCCAAGTGATTGGAGATGATCTCCGGCAACATGGGGATTACTTTATCGGGCAGGTACGTACTGGTGCCTCGCCGATAGGCCTCACCATCAAGTTTTGTTCCTGGACGAACAAAATGCGAGACGTCCGCAATATGGACTCCCAGTCGCCAATGTCCGTTTTCAATTCGCTTGAGCGAGATGGCGTCGTCAAAATCGCGCGCGTCGATGGGGTCGATCGTGATGATCGTCTCTAAAGACAGATCTCGACGCGGCGACTGAACCTCGGCTTGAAATGCCGCAGCCTGGTCGCGAGACTCCTGTATGACTTCCTCAGGAAACTGTTCTGCCAAATCGTATTGCCGCATGATCATCAACGTGTCCAAATTCGGTTGCCCGAATTTCCCCAACACTTCGATGATCACGGCTTGGCCGTAATCATGCTGGCTGGGAAAGCGGATCATTTCGATCACAACTTTGTCGTCGGGATGAACCCCTTTGGCCGTTGCATCGCCGACCAACACCGGTTGTGGGAATTGACTACCATCAACGGTGACACAGCCAGTACCTTGATTCACCGAATAGGTACCGACAAAACGATTGGTCCGGCGGCGAAGTATTTCCAGAACCGTTCCGGATAACTCAGTGGTTACTCCCCGTCGTTTCCGCGAGTACTCGATCAGGACGATATCGCCGGTGGCGGCATCCATGGACTGAGGCGCTCGGATAAAGACCTTTTCGTCTGGAACATTTTGAAACTTCATCGAGACCGGTTGGCCGTCAATGGCCTCCAAGGTCGTTGCGGTGACGTTTCCATGCCCGCTGGGGTGGCGACGGAATCGCCCAACCATTTGCTTATGCCCCGCCGCGCCAGAGCCCTTGTCGTTTTTCTTCTTGCGAGCCGGGCGCTCGTCACCGACTGGCCGTTTCCGTTGGGCCGATTCTTGACCGGGTCGTGTCGAGCCTTCTCGATCGACAGGTTCAAGTGTGGGTGGCTTCGGGCGATTGTCGAGCACTTGATGGGCAGCACCCCAGCGCAAACGCTTTTCGCGGATCAACTTTTTCAACGCCTTCTTGAACAGGCGGATCTCTTCTTCCGCTACGTTTAGCTTTTTGGCAATGATCTTGGGTTTGACGGGCTTGTAGTTGGGGCGACAGACGTGATTCAGGATAAGTTGTTCGTAGGATTCCGGCTCAGCGGGCTGTTCGTTCATTCGTGTGTTCGTTGAAATAGTGTATCTTTGTAAGTTGCAGGGTTCTGGTCATCGTTCGTCACCTTACGCAAGGTGATTTTTCAACCGCTATTTATCCAAGCCACCCTTGAAAACTTTTCGATTGAGTGACGGTTGATAAGTGGTCCACGCGCTTTGTGTATTCAAGTCTTCTTCGACCAACTGTTTGAAGCCATGAAGTTTTGCATCAAGATTATCAAGCAAGTGCAAGGCCATCGCTTCAGGAGTCATCGGCAAACGGGGGCTGCCAAATTCGTATTCGCCGTGATGGCTGGCGATCATGTGCTTGATTCGCAATTGCGTTTCCAGCGGCACGGGTTTTCCTAGTCTGCGTTCGGCATCCCGCAATTTTTGGGTTAGTATTTCGAGTATGATCAAGACGTGACCCAATAATTGGCCCGCGTCGGAATAACCCAACTCTCCATCGTAAGTTAGCTCATCAACCTTGCCCAAGTCGTGCAAGAATGCGCCGATCAGTAACAAATCGGCATCAACCGTCGGATAAAACGGTACAATCGCTTGGCAAACTCGCATCAAGTTGACCACGTGTTCGATGAGACCGCCGTGGTAGGCATGATGGTTCTTGATTCCGGCCGGCGCCATCACAAACTTTTTCATTAGGTTTTCATCGGCCAGAAAGCAGTCCGCCACCGCCTTGATCCCGGGATCCCGGATCGACGCCAACATGGTCGTCAGGTCTTTTTGCAACTTAACGACGTCGGTTTTCGGTTCAACGGCAAAGTCTCGCATGTCCAGCTGCTTGGCATCGACCACTTCCATCGACTTGATAATCAACTGGACCATGCCATTATAGACTTGACTCGCCCCAACGACATGAACGTAACCACTGACCGGCATCGATTGGTATTGGTGTTCGTTGGCGTTCCAGAGCATTCCCGTAACCCAACCCGTTCGATCACTGAGCCGAACCTGAAGGTACAGGTTGCCTTGCCGGTTCGGACGCAGTTGTTTGTCGATCAATTGGTAGACTTCGCTGATCTGGGTGCCTTCACCAAGCTGATTGATTGATTGTCGTTTCATATTCTGAGGAATTCCAAGGAAGGTGAATCAATCGAATGCGAGCTTCGAAAAAGGGCTTTCTTCGACCGGCTTTGAGCGTGGCACGCCCGACTCCAGTCCGCGAGACCAGTCCCCGCCGGCCCTGATTCGCGGGGTAGACTCCGGCCGAAACATGACGTCTTGATTCGACCAATAAAGTTGGTTGCTCGTTGGCCAATGACCCTGCGGGCAAGAAATCCCGTAAAAACGGCTGCTCAAGTATCGCACATGACGACGCCGCAAGCGATGGCCCTTCATACCTTGAGGAACCCCGCACGATTCGTCAAATCGGCAATTTGGCCCATTTTGACCGTTTCTTCGTCCTGTCGGGAGCTAACCAGTCGTGGAAGGATCCAGTTTCGTTGGGCTATCCGAGTTGCACGAACAGCTAGGCGAGGAGGGAACAATCGGGCTTGATGCATGGTCGCTTTTTGCGAACCTGCCGGAGTCGGCACCGCTCAGAACGCCCGTCGACATCGTGCGGTTACGCTCAGTGCACAGTTCGGAACAGTGTGCGTCAGCACCGCACACGTGAAGTAGCCCCCAACTCAAGCCTGGCCGATCGAGCTGGTTTCGGCAATATCTGGCGGGAATCGAACAAGTTCCACGAAAGGTTTGACTGCGACAGTTGGACACAGGCGTTGGCATTCTGTTTGCTTGGAAGGACACCCGCCCCGCAGTTGGGGTTCGGGCTGTGGTTTAAAGTGAGCATATTTTCGAGAAGTTAGGAGTTGTTTCGGATGGCGGATAAATCCGATTCAGTTGGCGTGATTATGGACACATTCTCTTACGACGATGCCATAGTTCGCAAATTCGCTTTGGCCACGATGGTCTGGGGGTTTGTGGGAACATTGGCGGGCGTGTTGGTGGCTTTGCTGCTGGTCTTGCCCGAGGCGGCGTTTGGTATCGAATACTTGTCATTTGCGCGATTGCGGCCGTTGCATACAAATGCGGCCATTTTTGCGTTTGCGGGCAATGCGATATTCGCGGCCGTCTATTATTCGACCCAGCGATTGTGCAAAGCTCGGATGTGGAGTGATACCCTGAGCAATATCCACTTTTGGGGTTGGCAGGCGATCATTGTCTCAGCGGCTTTGACGTTGCCTCTGGGGATCACTCAAAGCAAAGAATACGCCGAACTGGAATGGCCAATCGATATTGCGATTGCCGTGATTTGGTTGTTTGTGTTCGGTGGCAATTTCTTGATGACGCTAATCAATCGCCGTGAGCGACACATGTACGTGGCCCTTTGGTTCTATATTGCCACGATCATTACCGTCGCAGTGTTGCATGTGTTTAATAACTTGGTGGTTCCGGTAGGTTTGTTCAAAAGTTACCCCATTTACGCTGGGGTACAGGACGCCTTCATGCAATGGTGGTACGGTCACAACGCGGTGGCATTCTTTTTGACAACCCCGTTTTTAGGTTTGATGTACTATTTTCTACCCAAGGCGGCGGAACGGCCAGTATTCTCCTACAAGTTGAGCATCATCCATTTCTGGTCTCTCGTGTTCATCTACATTTGGGCGGGTCCTCACCATTTGCACTACACATCGATAGCGACTTGGGTTTCTTCGTTTGGCATGATCTTCTCGTTGATGTTGTGGATGCCGTCTTGGGGCGGCATGATCAATGGATTGTTAACGTTGCGTGGTGCCTGGCACCGAGTCGCCGTCGATCCAGTATTGAAGTTCTTTGTCGTGGGAATCACGTTTTACGGCATGTCCACGTTTGAAGGCCCAATGTTATCGATCAAGAGCGTGAACGCGCTATCCCATTATACGGACTGGACGATCGCTCACGTGCATGCCGGTGCATTGGGTTGGAACGGATTCATGACCTTCGGAATGTTGTATTGGTTATTGCCTCGCATCTTTCAGACCAAGCTTTGGTCCGTCCAGTTAGCGACTTGGCATTTCTGGCTCGGCACGATTGCGATTGTGCTTTACATCGTGCCAATCTATGTCTGCGGATTGATGCAAGGGTTGATGTGGCGAGAATTCGACGCCGCCGGTAATTTGGCCAATAGCGACTTTATGGAATCGGTCCGAGTTTCTATTCCGATGTGGTGGGTACGACTGGGTGCCGGCGTTTTGTATGTTGCCGGCGTTGTTTTGATGGGCGTCAATTACTACATGACTTGGACGACTCGGCCAGCAACCTACACCGTGCCGGTATACAAAGCTCCACGATTGTCGTCCAGCTATGACGATGGACCGGAGCCCGAATCGACACTGAAAGAGGGCGTTCTGGACGTTGCCAAAAAGTTGGATGTTTGGGGCCAAGCCCATTGGCACCGCCGCTGGGAACGTCTGCCCGTTCGCTTCACTGTGTTTGTGGCGATTGCCGTGATTATCGCTTCGTTGTTCGAGATCATTCCGGTGTTCTTGATCCGCTCGAATATCCCAACGATTGCCTCGGTGCGACCTTATACTCCACTGGAGTTGATTGGTCGCGACATTTATGTCTCCGAGGGATGTTACAACTGTCACTCCCAGATGATCCGCAGCTTGTTCGCTGAAACCGAAAGGTACGGTCGGTATTCGGAACCGGGAGAATTCATCTACGACCATCCATTCCAATGGGGCTCGCGACGTATTGGTCCCGACTTGGCCCGCGAGGGTGGACGTCAGTCACACATTTGGCACTTGCGGCACTTCCAGAACCCTCGGCAGTACAACGAAAGCTCGGTCATGCCGACCTACGAGCACTTGCTGACCCGGCCGATCAACTACAATTCGGTCCCAAGTCGCGTTCAAGCGGCCTATTATTTGGGCGCGCCTTACACCAAGGAATTGACCGAAGGGTCAGCAATGGCCAAGGAGCAGGCAAGCAAGATCATGAACGAATTGATTTCGCAAGGTGCTCAAGGTGATCCGAAAGAAGAAGCGGCGCTGCGGGAGTTCTCCGACAGCCATGTCATTGCTTTGATCGCGTACTTGCAACGGCTTGGAACCGACATCGATAAGGTTTGGGTCGATGGACCAGCAACGCCGGCCAGCCCAAGCACCCCAGGTGAATCGTTGGCGACGCCGTCGACGGACGGAACAGGCTCCTCGGATGGGACAAAATCACCCGCCGTTGAACCAACCGCGCCACAAGCATCCAAGGAAGATCAAAAAGGAGTTTCCGAGTGATCAAAGACCTAGTTTATTCATTGGGGTATTCCTTTTTTGGGAATGCCGCCTTGTTAATGTTTTTGGCCATATTCGTGGCCGTATGTATCCAGATTCTGCGCACGAGTCGAGAAGAAAGTCGGCGAAACGCCCAAGTGGTCTTGGATGACCTGGAAAGCAAACAATCATGAGTTACGCGATTGACCAAGAATTGGAAAACAACGAACCAAAACTCACCGATCATTCCTACGACGGGATTCAAGAGTTCGACAATCCAATGCCCGGCTGGTGGGTGTGGCTATTTGTGGGCACGGTACTGTTTTCCGGTGTCTATTGGTTGTACTTTGAAACCGGAGTACCGGATCGGTCCATCTTTGACGATTACAAGAGCCACCAAACCATGGTCATGACCAAGCGGTTTGGTAAACTCGGAGAGTTAAAGCCTGACGCCCAAACGATTTTACTCTACAGCAGTGACCCCGAATTGGAGAAATGGCTGGCCGTTGGCGAGTCGACATTTTTGACGAACTGCGCGAGCTGCCATGGCATCGATGGTGGTGGCGGAATTGGTCCGAATCTGACCGACGATCACTGGAAGGGTGTCCAAAGCATCGGAGACATCGCCAACGTGATCAAGAACGGAGCCAACAATGGAGCAATGCCCGCCTGGGGCACTCGATTCAATCATCCGAACGTCTTGGTTTTGACCAGTGCCTACATCGCGTCGTTGCGGGGCACTACTCCGAGTAACCCGAAAGCACCCGAGGGTAACTTAATTGGTCCGTGGGTGGCCAGTGAATCGGCAGCACCTTCGTCTCCCGCCCAACCGGCAAACTAAGTCATGAACTCTACAATCCTGGAAGCCGAAGAGCACGTCCTTTCCACATTGGAGAAGGACGGCTCCCGGCGTTGGCTGCGCCCAAAACTAAGCCAAGGTCGGCTGCTGATTTTGCGGCGTGTCGTGGCCTATTTCCTGATCGCCGTTTTCACGTTGATCCCGTTTGTGCAGGTCAATGGAAAACCGGCGGTCTTGTTGGACATTGTCCGTCGCAAATTCACGCTGTTCGGCTACACCTTTTTGCCAACGGATTCGCTGCTATTGGCGGTTTTTGCGGTGGGAAGCCTGATTTCTATTTTCTTGCTTACGGCATTTTTCGGGCGGGTTTGGTGCGGTTGGGCGTGCCCACAAACCGTCTACATGGAATTTGTCTTCCGGCCTATCGAACGACTTTTTGACGGCACGATTGGGCGGGGTGGCCAACCCAAATCAGCACGTTCCAACGCCGCGCTGCGTTGGGGGTTTCGATATGTCGTTTACGCGGTGATCTGTTTCTATTTGGCCAACACATTCCTGGCGTACTTCGTCGGTGTGGACACCTTGTGGCAATGGGTCCGTCAATCACCGTTGACCCACCCGGTACCATTTTTGGTCGTGGCCTTTGTCACTGTGGCCATGATGTTTGACTTTTGCTTCTTTCGTGAACAATTGTGCATCATCGCCTGTCCCTACGGTCGCTTCCAGTCCGTATTGCTAGATCGAAATTCCTTGATCGTCGCATACGATAAGAATCGCGGTGAACCGCGGGGAAAAGCAGTGAAGTCGCGTAGTGTATCTTTACCTGTTTTGGATTCGACGGAAGACTCGGCAGCGGGCGATTGTGTCGACTGCGGCCTTTGCGTAACGACTTGCCCGACCGGCATCGATATTCGCAACGGCCTTCAAATGGAGTGTATCAATTGCACCCAATGCATTGACGCGTGTAACGCGGTCATGGCCAAAGTCGGAAGACCTCCCAACTTGATACGTTACAGTTCGCAGGCCACGGATGCCGGAGAACGATTTAGTCTTTTCCGACCGCGTGTCGTTGTTTATCCCGTGATCTTGACAGCTTTAGCCAGTGTCTTCTTGTTCCTGTTGATCAACAAAAACTACTTCGATGCGGTCATCATTCGTGAACGCGGCAATCCGTACACTCGGATGGAGAACGACCTGATTCGCAACGTCGTTCGGTTGAAGGTAACCAATCGTCAAGACCACCCGATGTCCCTGACCATTACGCCAGATCGTGAAGACGTGGTGCTGGGTTTGGCTGAACCGGACTTCAAACTCGAAGCCAGTGAAAGCCGAGTCTTTCATTTGCGGGCCGACGTCCCTGACGACGTGTTCGAAAAGGGACGGCTAGAGGTTGGACTGACCATCGAAAACGATCAAAAACAACAAACCAAAGTACGTCTTCAGTTGCTAGGCCCCTTAGGAAGTTAAAATGTCAACCAATTCGATTTCCACCCTTAGCGACGAACACCAATCAAAAGAAGCTTTGGCGCAAATGCTTTGGACCGGAGGAATCATCGGTTTCTTTGCGATCCAGGCGATCATTTGGATTGTGGCCATCACACTGACCAGCAACGATCCTTCGCATGCGGTGGTGGCCAATTTGGATGAGCGAGTCGGGAGCTCGGACGTTCGTCGCGCAGCGCGCGAAGCCAGTGATCGGTTGGGGTGGTCAACCTCTGTTTCGGTAGTACCGCCCGCAAATCCTGCGACGAAACGAAGTGTTCAGATTCGCATTTCTAATCAAGCAGGGCAGGCGATACCCATCGAAGAGATTGAAGTATTTGGCTTTCATCGGGCCCGAGTTACGGAGCGAAAATCATTGAGGCTTCAAGCAGTGGAACCAGGGGTTTGGGAAGTCGATGAACCGTTGACACGAACCGGATGGTGGCGGTTTCAAGGGAACGCAAAATTAGGTCACGATCAATACCAATTCGAATTGACCGAGTTTTTGCAGCTTTAAGAAAGTGCCCATCGTGATTGCTTTGCTTGTTACCGTGTTTATCGCCAGCCTGTTGGGCAGCCTCCACTGCGTAGGGATGTGCGGACCGTTTGCGTTGCTAGCCGGTACCGGCGACGGTCGCTCGTTCCGTGCCGCTCCAACCATGGCCTACAGTGCGGGCCGACTGATCAGTTACGTGGCCGTTGGCAGCTTGTTTGGTGGTTTAGGTTTGGCGTTGAATCAAAGCTTGGCGTTTAGTTCGTGGCAACAGACCGGGACCATGATTTCGGGTGTATTGATGGTCTTGGTAGGCACCGTCGCCTTGGCCCGACAGTTTGGTTTCCAAATCAAACTACCCCGCGTCGCTGGCCCCTTGGAAAAAATGCTCGGAGCCGCCATTCGATTTGGCCGACAAATGTCGCCGATCCGACGCGCCATGTTGATCGGACTGGCAAGTAGTTTGATGCCATGTGGGTGGCTCTACGTCTTTGCCCTAGCGGCCGCTAGTACAGCAAGCCCGATCTGGGGCGGATTGGTCATGGCCGCCTTTTGGGCAGGCACGATCCCGATCATGGTTGCGCTTGGCTTAGGTTGGGGAAGGCTGTCCGGTCGGTTTCAGGCCAAAGTTCCATTGGTTATGGCCGTGATGGTCATTCTAATTGGAGTGTTCACGGTCGTTTATCGCAGTCCCGTCGATTTGGGAACGATGGTTGCCCATGACCGAGTTGTCTCGGCAGATGAAAAGGAACCGTCACTGGGCCCTGATCCAGCAACTCCAACGACCCTCGTTATGCCGCAGAACACGCAAGAAGCGATTGAGCAGATCCAATCGCTTGAACATGAGCAGTTGCCGTGTTGTCAAGGGAAAGCGTCACCGGCGAACACGGCGACAGGAAAGTCACCTTGATCAAGTCGATCTCTTGCACACATTGCCAACTGCCCGTTCCGGCTGGGTTGATTCGCCCGGGTGAAACTCAACAATTTTGTTGCCACGGTTGCGAGACCGCTTACCGATTGATTCATAGTTGCGGCTTGGATGCCTATTATGCGATCCAAGAACGTCAGGCTTCGGTTCCGCAAGCATGGAACGAGAATACTTCGGACGATTCCCAATATCAGGAATACGACAGCGAGAAGTTTCAAACGCTATTTGGCAAGATGGGGCCCTTGGTCGGAGAGATCTCGTTCATCGTGGAAGGAATCCACTGTGCGGCCTGTATCTGGTTACTTGAGAAGCTGCCGCATTTGGTACCTGGGGTTATTGAGTCCACAGTCAATTGGGGCCGACGAACCGTCCGAATCCGCTGGCACCGTGAAGCGGTCCCATTGTCGGTGATCGCCCGGACTTTGTCCCAATTGGGTTATCCACCACATCCCGTCGGACGCGAAAAAAATGACGATCTGCGCAAACAAGAGAACCGCAAGCACTTGATTCGCTTGGCGGTTGCAGGGGCGGCCGCTGGCAACAACATGTTGATCGCGATCGCACTTTATCTCGGCATGTTCTCGCATATTTCCGAATCAACGGTCGTCCTGTTGCGTTGGGCCAGTTGTTTGTTAGGCACTTTGTCGGTGGTCTGGCCGGGGAGTGTGTTTTTTCGTGGTGGTTGGTTTGCTCTGCGCACTTGGACACCACACATGGATTTACCCATCGCGCTGGGGCTGGGTGCTGGTTTGATCAGTGGGATTGTGAACACGGTCCTGAATCACGGCGAAATATACTTCGATTCACTGTCGATCCTAGTGTTTGTCCTGTTGCTGGGACGTTGGGTTCAATATCGTCAGCAACAAACCGCATCCGATTCGATCGAAATGTTGTATCGCTTGACGCCCAAAACGACGCGACGATTGCGTGATGGCGTGGCGGTGACGATCCCAGCAGACTTGTTGGAGGTCGGCGATGTGGTGGAAGTGCGGGCCGGCGAAACATTCCCCGGCGATGGCACGGTCGTACACGGCAAGTCGGGCGTGGATCAAGCAATTTTGACGGGCGAGTCGGCTCAGGTGGTCGTTGGAATTGGCGATCCGGTCTCGGCAGGAACCCTGAACTGCGAAGCCATGGTACAGGTTGCGATTCAAGCGATTGGCTTGGACACCCGGATTGGCAAAGTCTTGGAATTGGTCCAAGAAAGCGCGGCCAAGCGGCCCAAGATTGTGGAATTGGCCGATCGACGCGGCGGTTACTTTGTGGTTGTGATTTTGTTTCTCGCGCTTGTGACGTTGGGTGCCTGGCTGTGGATCGAACCGTCTGTGGCCATCGAGCGGATGATTGCCTTGTTGGTTATCGCGTGTCCGTGTGCTCTGGCGTTGGCAACTCCGTTGGCCGTTTCTGTCGGGTTGGCTCGCGGAGCAAGTCAACATCTCTTGATCAAGAGTGGCGACGTATTCCAGCGTTTGATCGATTCGCCACGACCCGATTTGCCAAAACAATTGTGGTTGGATAAAACCGGCACGTTGACGTGGGGTCGAATGTTGGTCCAACGTTGGGACGGCGACAAAGAGATTTGGCCAGCGGTCGGTGCACTCCAGCAAAATTCGACGCATCCAATTGCTCAGGCGATGGTGCAGTTTGTTCGCAGCAAAAGCGAAACTAAGCATTGGCCCGAAGTTCAAGAGGTAACCCAATCGCAGCATGGTGGCATTGGCGGCGTGGTTGACGGACGTTGCTTATGGATTGGCAATGAGGCGTTTATGCAACGGCAGGGAATATCCGTGGCGGAGCATTGGAGGAACAGCATCACGCAAGGCCTCGCAGAGGGAAATTCGCCGATCTTCATCGGTCACTCGGAACAAGTCGTTGCCGTGGCGATGGTCGGAGATGGCCTGAGACCGGACGTGGCTCGGCATGTGGCTTGGTTGAAACAACGAGGCTGGCAAGTTGGAATTTTATCCGGCGACCATCAAACCGTCGTCCGGCAAATAGCCAGTGCGATTGAAGTCCCACAGGAACTGGCTTTGGGCGATCAACTGCCGGAAGACAAAGTTCAAATGATTGCTCAATCGCAGCGGCATTCAGCGGTCGTGGTCATGGTTGGGGATGGAGTGAACGACAGCGCGGCGTTGGCAGCGGCGTCGGTCGGCATCGCGGCTCATCACAGTGCCGAAGTGAGTCTACAGGCGGCCCCCGTTTATTTGGGACGTCCTGGCTTGTCGGGAGTCATCGAATTGTTGCAGGTGAGCCAAGGAACCATGCGGAACATCCGTCGCAATTTTGCGTTTTCACTTATCTACAACTTGACGGCTGTTTGTTTAGCGGGACTTGGATTCATCAACCCGTTAGGTGCTGCGATTCTGATGCCCATCAGTTCGTTGACCGTGGTCGGGCTATCTTTTTGGCCAATCGGCCATAAAAACCCAACCGTTGGGTTGTGATGTTTGTAACGACGGTGCCATGAATCTGGTTGCGATTCGCTCAAGTCCATTCGACGGATTGCTTGATTTCTTTTTGGAATTCTCTGTCTTGTAACCTACGCTTGCAGTGGGAATTTCATTTCCCCAGATAGGTCCGTTGCCCGATTCCCGAGTTTGAACGTCATGAGTCTCGAAGTAAACGACATTCAGAACCGACGCGGGGTCAGCATGATTGAACTCGTGATTGCCGCGATGGTCATGGGGATCATGGCCGCTGTGGCGGCTCCTCGGTTCGCGGAAGCCCTGCAGTATCATCGGATAGAAATGGCTGCGAAAAGGTTGGTTGCAGATTTGGAGTCGGTTCGATCCTTGGCTTACACCACGGGCACATCGCAGACAATTCGGTTCCATGACAAACAAGGCAAGTATCAAATCGTGGGCGTTGTTGATCCTGATCGCCCGTTCGAAGCCAATTACACTGTTGATTTGACGGATACTCCCTATAACTGTAGTTTCGCGAGCGTCAGCTTCTCCGATTTGACTTACAACGGGCACGGACTCCCTAATTCTGGCGGCAAGATCGTCATTGAGTCTGGTGGACTGCAACGAGCCATCACCATCAATGCCACTTCGGGAAGGGCGTCTTACCAATGAACTTCCGACGAGTTCGCCAGCTTCGACGTGGTTATAGCTTTGTTGAGATCGCCGTTGCCTTGCCAACAATCGGGATCTTAACCGTTGGCATGTGTTCGGCGGTCTTGTTATCGGTGCGAGCGATTCCGCAAGATGGATCGATCATTACAGCCTCCGTTGAAACCGCGCGAGCGATGGAGCAGTTCGAACGCGACTTGCGTTGTGCCTTAAGCGTCAGCAAACGAGACAGTCAAGAAATTCAGTTTACCGTTCCCGATCGAACGGGAGACGATCAGCCCGAGTCGATTCGCTATTGGTGGACCGGTGTCGTCGGCTCGCCGTTTTATCGAAGTGTAAACGGCGGACCAGAAGAAGTCGTCGTGGGTCAGACCGAAAAATTGCTGTTGAGCTATGATATCCAGCCCCGAGTCTCCAACCGTGTCGTTGAAAAAACAACCACCAGCGATGAACTGCTCTTGGCCTCGTTCGAAAGTTGGCCGGGAGTTACGCCAACGGTCAATGAATTCAATATCACTTCGAGCGACTGGATCACAACGTCGTTTCAACTGCCCAACTCGGTTCCAAAACACTACTCACAATTACGATTCTCAAAGGCAGAAGTGTACGCTCGTCGCGGACTGCCAATTGGTTCGACCAAGATTGGCATCTATCGAATTAATTCGTCACTGGAACCGAGGACATCCTACCGCTTAGGGAGCGAGACTTCCGTGTCGGCCTCTTCGATTCCATCGTCGTGGGGCTGGTTCCAAACCACCCTCGCAAATGACGTCATTTCGTCGGACGCCTCGCGAACGTTTTCAATGATCTACTCCGGATCAAGCATTATATCTCCGATGCGGCTACGATATTTGACTTCCGCGTCGGCGCCTAAAGACATTCATCCGACCGGACGGTCGACGGACGATGGTGGAGATGAATGGGAACCGGACTCCAATCTACATGAAAACGATCTGATGTTTCGTATTTATGGGATATACGAAACAGTCACGGTCGAGTCGATTCCTGAGACGAAGCAACATTTTCGAACCGTCGGGATTGAGCTTCGTTCCGCCAGCAACAAGAGCATCAACATCGATTCGATCGTCCGCTTGCTGAATGAACCGGAGGCAGTGCCGACCAATGCACCTTCGCAAAACTAATTGGGCTGTCGAAAATCAGAAAACGTCGCGCCGCGGACTGAATATGGTCGAAGTCGCAATTTCTAGCTTGATCGTCGGCGTGATGTTGGTTGCCAGCCTCCGAGTCGTAGGGCAGTCGTTCTTAACTCAACGTCTCAACGCCGATCGCGCGACAGGGCAATTTTTGGCAGATGCACTTCTCAACGAAGCATTGCAATGGAGCTATATGGAGCCTGGGGCATCGTCGTCTGGGATCACAAGAGAGTCCGGTGAATTGGCCAACAATCGTTCCAACTACGATGACGTCGATGATTACAACACCTACACCGAATCGCCCCCGAAAACCAAAAGCAACACAGAACTAACTGGCTTTGAAAAATGGCAACGAACCGTCTCCATTCGTTGGGTAAACCATGCCGACTTGACTCAAGTTCTGAATAGCGAGTCGGGCGTCAAACGAGTCGTCGTCGAAGTTCGTCGCGATGGGACCTTGGTCGCAACCGCGACCGGTTTCCGTAGCAATGTTCCTTGAATCATCTAACAGTTGGAAGCCAGATATGAACCTAGCACGTCGAAATGGCTTTAGTTACATCGCCGTCCTAGGGACATCGCTGATCGTCGGGACGATGGCTTTGGGCAGCTTGTCTGTCTTACGAATTCAAGCCCGCGCCTCGTTGGACGCGCTCAATTCAATCAAGGCTCGCGAAAACGGTCGCGCGGCGGCCGAACTGGGACGGTTTAATTTCGGCAACGATCCGAACTGGCGAACCACCTACAGCAACGGAATACTGTTTACCAATCGATCGACGGGGAACGGCAAGATGAGCGCCACGATCCTGGATCCCGTCGACAACAACTTGGGCAACCATCCCCACGAACCGTTGCGTTTGAACATTAGTGCCACCCAAGGACGCTCGGTACAACAATTTCAAGTGGACTTGGCCGCCAGTGCCATTCCGATGGATGTTCTAAAAAATGCAGTGCATAGTTGGACGGATCTCCGAGTTCAATCCTCTGGGACTTTGGCGGTCTACGGTGCACCGGTTGGGATCAGCGGAACACTTACTAATGATAATGTGATTGACGGCGATGTTGCGGCAACCGCCATTTCGAAACAAGGAACGGTTACCGGCAAAGTCGATAACGCCGTGCCAATTCTCGATCTGCCGACCAATACCGTGCCTACGAAATACATGGAAATTGGGACCCAATTTACGAATCGAGTCAATTTGATTGAAAAAGCCGTGATTTCCCCAGGCTACAACACGTTCGCACCTTTGAACGCCAGTGGCGTGTATATCGTGCGACCAACGAACAATACGACGATCCGAAATACTCGAATTCACGGAACACTGATTGTCGTCATGGCTTCCAACGGCCATCGCTTGACGATCGGAGAGAATGTGTTTTTTGAACCTGCCGTTCCTGGCTACCCGGCTTTGATCGTCCAAGGCAACTTGGACTTGTCGTACCGATCGGATGGAGAAACTCTGTCGGAAAGTGTCTTAGCGACAAATTTCAATCCCGCGGGTGCCCCGTACGGAAACAGCTCGGATAACGACAAACTCGACAGCTACCCCAGTGAAATACGCGGGCTAATCTATGTAACGCGAAGACTGCGGTGGTACGATAACGGCTTGCTTCGTGGCAGTGTGTTTTCCGAAGGCCAAGGCGGCGGGAACGGCATCGAGATTCATGGAACACCGAAAGTTTTGTATGATCCATATTCGTTCCACAATCCTGCTCCTTGGCTAACCAAGCAGGTCCATATGCTGCCAATCATCGGCACTTGGAAACAAGTTGTGCAGTAGTCGCGATGTCGTCCCGATTCGACCGACTTCGTTTCCTTGGTTCGCTTCTGTTCCGACCACGGAACGTGACAAAGTCAGGAGAAATACGATTTGCCACGTTGTTTCGAACCCAAGGTATCGAAGCCGAGGCTTGAATCTACGGGGCTCGATGAGATAATACGATTCGTTGCCCGCACGTGTTGGTCCATTTACGAATAGGCTACGCATTTTGACTTCCGCTACCCAACTTGGGAATCCACATAGGTGTTGTGGACTTCGGTTTCGATTCATCGCCATCGTTCTCGCCGCGAGCTTGTGTTTATCAAGTTCCGTTGAAGCACAGGCACCCGAGTCGCTTTTGTTGCCGCTCCGCAATCAAAAATTGGACGCGAACACGTTGTTCCAAGCGCTTGCCGCGGATTTACACTGGACCACAGCCGCGACGGTCACTTTGCAACAAGAGTTTACGGGGAAGCAAGCTACCGAAACGCATGCTTCGGTCGAACTTGATCGGGCCCAAATCGATACGTTGCTCGATCGTTTCCCTACGGTGTTTTCGCGGGAGTCCAACGCGGAGCAAGACCTGTTGGTCATCAACCGTTCCGAATTGCAGAACACACTTCGCGAGCAAAAGCTGATGCTTCGCCAGCACTTGGCTGAAGTGGCCGGGATCAAAATGACGAGGCTTGACAAGTTGCCCACCACCTGGCCGGATTCATCGCAACCTCCGAATCGCGTGGTCATCGTCCTGCATGGGATTCACTCAACTCCTGCCGCCGGGGAAGCCGTCGCCCTCGAATTGCATAAAGCCACGTCTCATCCGATGTTGCAGTTTTTGTATCCAAACGACGCTCCGGTTTTGGAATCCGCCGAACGGTTGAATCAGGAGTTGGCGAAATTCTTGGTCGAATACCCGGACACACAAATTAGCTTGGTTGCCTACAGTTTGGGCGGCCTTGTTGCTCGCAGCGCACTCGAATGGCCGAAGTGGCATAACGAACCGGCCAGGCAAAAAGTCGATCAGTTGATTTTGGTTTGTCCGCCCAACCACGGATCGGCATTGTGGGAGTACGCCCCATTGTTAGAAGGAGCCGAGATCTGGCAACGTATCGTCAACAACGAATCCGTTGGACAACCATTCCGCCGAGTCGTGCGGAGCATCACCGACGGTCTCAACGAAGCCAGTGCCGACCTTCAGCCGGATGCGCCCTGGATCGTCGAACTAAACCGGCTGCCTCGGTCGGCTCACGTTCGCTACTCTATTTTGGCTGGGGACCGCGGCCCTCTTCGTCCCGCCGCTGCAATGCTGATCCAAGTTGGCTTACACGAATTGGAGGATCATGGCGAATTGGGGCCGTTGGCCAAACGATTGGCGGCCGTGACTCGCATGGCCGAGCTACGCCAAGGACGTGGCGATGGAGTGGTCCGCGTTCAGGCTACAAAATTGGACGGAGTGACGGATTGGGAATTATTGCCCATCTCCCATTTGGATTGGGGCCAAGTCGATACCGACTCCGGCCGACGCCTGTTGAAGGCGATCGCAACACGAGTCATCGGCACGGCTGTCGAAAACTAAGTTGAGCGGACATTATTAGTTAGTTGGGCTCTGTCCCCAAAGCGGTCTGACCAGTCTGACCGGTCTGACCCGTTGAGGACATGTAGAACTTTCGGACAAAACGGCATGACCGGAGAGCGTCTTGCCGATCAGACCCCTTTGGGGACAAAGCCTAGGAGTTAAAGTTCCAGATTTTTCTTCGCACGTACGGTTAGAGCCCACCGCCGCAAAAAATCCATCGGAAACGGTCAATTTTTGCTAGTACAAGGGCCCAACCACCACGGCATCGGTTCTGGCGGCCCTCCGCGCCTGTTGCTTGTATGGGTTTGAGCGTTTAGGCCGTGGTCGCGATTTAACTTCGCGATATGAAGCAATAGCCGGGCAATTTTCCAATCTGGCAATGTGGGTAAGAATGGACACGCGGCAGAATTTGTCCAAGAATCGGGTCTTGCTGGCGAATCAGCCTTGAATTCCGTGAATCTAACGGTCGACCAAGTTGGATTGTAGACAGATGGTTCCCCCAGAGACTACGCTTAAGAGAAATCACGAACCACCCGCGACAGCCGTCGTGGGACTTGGGGTTCGGTCCGAGGCGGGCGGAGTCTCGGTTGCCTTGGAGGACTCGAGCCGGCATCCGGTTCAGGTGAATCCTCGAACGCAGGAGCCTCGAACGCGGGAGCCGAAAACGGTCGAAAAGCCATTGCCATCAGAACCAGTTGGAACACCCGAGCGAACACGCCGAATGCGGTTTACATTCCCTAGTGGCGCGACCCCGTTGGCGGGGTACACGATCAAGCGGGGCCTCGGTATCGGAGGCTTCGGCGAGGTCTATTTTGCCGTGAGCGATTCCGGTAAAGAGGTAGCCCTCAAGCGGATTGCACGCAATCTCGAGGTCGAACTGCGTGGAGTCCGCCAATGTTTGAATCTTAAGCATCCCAACTTGATTGATCTGTGGGACATTCAATTAGACGATCATGGCGAGAGTTGGGTCGTCATGGAATTTGTGCCGGGAGCTAGTCTCAAGGACTTGGTTTCCGATCATCCCCAAGGGATGTCGAATGACGATGTCGCGTGGTGGTTTGCTGGAATTGCGGCTGGGGTTCACTACCTGCATCAGAACGGAATCGTGCATCGCGACTTGAAGCCGGGCAATATCTTTCATGACTCGGAAGCGGACTTGGTCAAGATCGGCGACTATGGTCTGAGTAAGTTCATTTCGTGTTCTCGACGCAGTGGACATACCGAAAGCGTGGGGACGGTCCATTACATGGCCCCGGAGATCGGTCGAGGAGTCTACGGGCGCGAGATCGACATCTATTCGATGGGCATCATGCTCCATGAATTGTTGACGGGACGCTTGCCGTTCGACGGCGAGTCCTCGCAAGAGATCATCATGAAGCATTTGACGGCCGCGCCCGATGTGTCGGGACTGCCGCAACCATTTTCGCGAGTCGTGTTGAAGGCTTTGGCGAAAGATCCGGAGCAACGCTATCGCAGTGTGGTGGAAATGCTGTCGGATCTGCCCGACAATTATTGGCCGGCCTCGCTGCGGCGCTCGCAGCGGCCGAAGTTGGAGGACACGGCCTCGCATCGTGGTTTGAATGTTTCGCCCCCTTCCCCGCCGGAACCAGGTGAAGGGGCCAGTGTCTCGAAAGTTGGAATGGGGATGGAATCTCCATCAACGGAATCTGCATCAACAGAGTCGCTACAACCAGGTCCAGCGCGTCAAGCAACCCTGGCGTCAGCATCGCCAGCGGTTTCCGGGGCCTCGGTGCCAACAACCGGGACGACTGCAAATCGGTCGGTTCCCATGTTTGGCCGCCATCGATTCAATCAACCACCCGGTCCAGTAACTGGGCCAACAGCCGCCACACCTATTCGCAATTCACCGGTTGGAAGCCAATCGCCGGGAGCGGGTTCGCCGCACACCGAGCGACCCTCGCCTCAAGTCTTTGTGGATCGGTCGGCCACGGCTTCGTTGCAAGAAAAGTTTTCCCGTTCGTCAGGTGAAATTGTTTTTGGCGAGGTCCAGTTTCACGACGTGGTCGAAGCCGAAATGGTCTTCACCGAACCGGTACCCGTTATTCCGATGGAAAGCAGTCGCCCAGCAGTGGTTGGTACGGTGGAACCGGACTACGTCGCCAAACATGCAGCAGCGCTGGCTCAGCTTCCAAATCGCAGCTTGGAACCATTGACGATTGAGGAACGGCGACGTTTGGCCGCTGACCAGCACGTTCAAGCAGCGACCGTCCCGTATTTGCAGCAAATCTCGGGAGCTGATCAATTGGCCGGTATGATGACTGGTATGTTGGTCGCGGCCGGAGTATCTGCAATGGCGGCTCTTTCTGGTTATTATTATCTGGGTAGCGATTCGAGCACGATTCTACCCAGCCAACGTGAAGACCTGTTGGCGATCATGATTTGGCTGTGGATCTGCAGTTTTGGTTCGTTGTGGGTATTGTTGTCGGTCTCACGATTGTGGACCGCTACCGATCGACAGACAGGATGGCGACAGTGGACGATGGTGCCGCTGGCCGTTGGAATAGCTGGGTTCGCTTGGGGATCTGCTCAAGGTCTGCAGATTGATTTTTCATCGGTTTTGATGCAACACAATTACTTTGATCAAGGTGCAGTGGGGTCACTGCTCTTTACGGATCATCAACCCAATCTTGCGGCATTTGCCATTTTCTTTGTTGGGCTGATCATGCTGGGTGGCTGGTCACGGCAAGTGAATCCGTTGCGTGTTCGTCGATTTCGCTGGTTGTCTTTGCTGCGAGTTTGCGGGCTTTGCTTCTTGTTTGCTTGTTTATTGAACTTCGATTGGGCTGTCACGTTATATTTGGGGTTCGCACTTTCGGCGGGAGCCCAGTGGTCCTCGCCGTATTTCACCGATCGTCAACGACGCGAATTGCGAGATTTGGCCGCTCGGGCCGTGTGACCAAAATGCGATTTAATGAAACTTGTTTGCTCGATGTTTTGCCCGATGTAATCCTGGGTTGTGGTCGAACGAAAAACGAACGGAATTGCTGCATGTTGCCAGTTCGTCGCGGTGCAGTCGACGGATTCGCCAGCCGGTTTCCTACTCCTTCAAACGGTGCGTCGATGCAAATTTGCAAGTTGTTCCTGATCTTGCTCCTGCTGTTCGCAGGTGATGTTTGTTACGCACAGGATTCGGGGGCGAAAGAAGAAAAGGCAAGTCAGCAGGAGCCCAGCGCCCAGAACACGAGCGAGCCGGACGCCAACAAGCAAGACACAAGTGAATCTGAACGTGGCGAACCTGAACGTGACGAAAACGACGGTGGCGAAAACGACGGAAGCGAACAGGAAGCCAACGAGCGGAATAAAAGCGAGCAAGTCGGGCTCGAACACGAGACAAACAAGCAGGACGATGGCGTCCCTCCGCCGCCGGACGGATCTTTGGCGGCAACCGACAAAAATCAGAAATCGGCGTCAACAGAAGAAGTTCCAAATCGCACCATGGAGCCGCTTGCCAGTCGCGTTCGCGCGGTTCGTGCGATCAGGTTCAGTGTGGTTGTGGTTTCCGTGCTCCTGTCGATGCTGACGACGGTTGTGCTGATGCAGGTCAACCGTTGGAGTCATGGCCGATATGCGGGCCGGACTTGGTGGCTGGGTGTCCTGTTGGTGCCGGCTTGGTTACTTGTCGGCATCGTCTGGGCGTGGAACAATGCCATGTGGAACGACTTGTTGGACGGAACCCTTTTACCCTTTTAAGCGATCAATATGGCTGAATTGGAAGACTCGGATTGGGCGCGGAAGCATGCGGCGGATCAACGCCTCGTGGCTGAAATTCGGGCCGGTAACAACACGGCCTGGGCGGACTTGCTGGATCGATACCAGGGCCGTCTGACCGCGTTTGTCGAAAGTCGCCTCTCGAATCGTTCGGTGGCTGAGGATATTGTTCAGGAAGCGTTTATTGGTTTTCTGAGTAGTTTGCCCAATTACGACGGGGAACGACCTCTAGAAGGTTATTTGTTTTCGATCTGCAGTTACAAGGTCACGGATCATTTGCGTCGTGAAGGTCGGCGTCCCACGATTCCTTTGTCGGTCGGCGACAACAGCAGTGGTGATTGGGAGTTGCCTGGTAGCGGGCGAGTCGCCAGTAGTTTAGCTCGGAGCGGGGAGCAAAAAAAAATCGAAGAGCGGTTGGTCGCGGACGCTTTGGTCGATCATATCTCGCGGTGGGTCGAGAAACGGAATTGGGTCAAGCTCAAGTGTATCGAATTGCTGATCGTCCGCGGATGGTCGAATAAAAAAACTGCCCAAGCATTGAACCTGACGGAACAGCAAGTTGCCAACTACAAGTTTGATTTTGTCGCCAGTATGAAGAACGCGATCAAGAAGTTGAACGTCGCCGCGGACGCCATTGCCGAATTGGCGGACTAGCAAACTAGGATCGCCGGCGGACGAGCCCCATTCCAACCGACCCGACTAGCAACAAGATCATAGAGGAAGGTTCCGGAACGGCGGCTGCGTTGAGCGATTGACTCGTGTTCGACTCGTATGCCCAACCGGTGATTCTACCGGACGAGTCGGTTTCGTTGGTCTGGGTCGCCAGATAACTAACCCAGCCAAAATGTTCGGTATTCGCATGGCTCTGAAATCGGATGGCCATGTAACCAAGTTCATTATCCAGAAATGGCCCTCGGCGTTGGTCGTCTCCGATATTCGGAGAGAGCAAACCGTGTAGAACTCCGGCAGTACTATTCCAACTCACCGCACTATCAATGGAGTTGCCTGGCGAGAACTTTCTAACATCACTGGTCAAATCGCTTATTCGGCCAATCGAAACGGAGGTGTTCCCTTGGACATAAACGTCGCTACTCAAGACAAATCCATTGCTTACATTAACGGTACTAAATGAAAGCGATTCATTCGCAAATCCTCCAAAGTCAAAACTGACCGAATTCCCCGAGCTAATGTGATAGTTGGTATCACTCGAGAGATCACCCGAGTAGACAACGCTAGCGAGACATTTCGAACCGGGAATGCCAAACCACAAAATCGCCATCAAAATTATTAAACATGAAACAAACAGCCGTCTCATTGGGGTGACCTTTTTGATTGTAGACTCGGATTGGATTCGGGGATTCGAAACAGCAACGTCAGCCACGATAAATGAGTACCACGTCGGAAACAACAAGATCCGGATGTCTATTTGAATGAATTCGCTGAAACTTCATATTCATTGACGGATTATGAAATTTCATTCACATTCGACGTCCCGGAGAACATCTTGATATAAAGTGCCGGGACAAAAATCAGGGCCAGGAACGTCGCTCCGAAAACGCCGCCGGAAATTGCGACGGCCAAAGGTGGCCAAAATCCGCCGCCGGCGATAATCAGTGGTAAGAACCCAGCCATGGTGGTCAACGACGTTGAAAGCACATGTCGCGTTGCCGCACTGACAACTTCGACGATGGCGGCTGGATCGCCGTAGCGAGCGGCGGCGTGTTCGCGAATTCCGGCCAACACCACAATCGAATCGTTGATGGCCACGCCGATCAGCCCCATCGTTCCAACAATCGCCATGAACCCAAATGGGTAACCAAACAACCACAAAGAACCGGTTCCCAGGCCCATCGACAGAACGCCCACGATCGCAATGATCGATGCCATGCGGAACGATTGGAAAGACAAGACCAAGGTGGCCGCCATCAATACCATCAGCACTCCGACATTGGCCATCAGATTCCCGATCGCATCATCGCGTTTCGCGGCTTCCCCACCCAATTGCATTTGGTAGCCCGGGGGCAAGCGAAAATCTGATTCTTTAAGTCGTTGTTGAAAATCACGTAGGACTTCTGCGGGCAGGACGCCTGCGGGGATGAAGGCTTGAACTTCGTTCATGCGGCGGTTATTAAACCGCGGAATACCCGAGATTTCTGGAACAAGATCGATCCTGGCGATGGTTAGTAGCGGCACGTTGGTTGCGAACGCGTCGGCCGAGTTTGTTGTTCCTGGTTGCTTCAGATTGAAACTGAGGATCTCGTCCAAACTAGAACGTTGGGCGCTCAAAACGCGAACGCGAATCGGTAGTTCTTCCGTGGCCTCGACGACCGATCCCCCGCGGGCGCCTTCCAAGGCCCACTCAAACTGCCGGGCGACATCGACGGGACTTAAGCCGACGCTACGAGTTTCCTCTTCGTCAATTTGCAGTTGGAGCTTGGGCAATTGCTCCGACAATTCGGCACGTGTGTGAATGACCTGGGGGGTTTGGCTCAGCACCAAGCGAACTTGATCACCCAAGTTTTGCAGTTGTTCCAAGTCGGGCCCAAACACCCGGACTTCGACCGGCGCATAAAACGGTGGTCCTTGCTCCAGTTGCCGAACCAACGGCAGGGTCTGCGGGAACATTTCGTCCAATCGCTTTTGCAATCGATGAATCACCGCCACGTTATCCAAACCGGTCGAGCGTTTTACAATTGCCTGTGCATAACGAGATTGGTTCTTCCGAGTCGGAATCAAGTTGTAATAGAAAACTGGGGCGCTTTCCCCGACGAACCAAGATACCGACTCGATCGTTGGATCCAACTTGAGCTCTTTACTGACTGCCTGCGTCACGGCTAACGTCTGCTCGATGGACGCATTGACGGGTAGTTCTAACTCGACGTTGAGAATATCGCGATCAGCCGGTGGGAAAAACTGTTCGGATAATTGACCAGCGGCGATAAAGCCGAGCACGGGAAAGACGATTCCAATGAGCAGCCCCAACAAGGGTCGACGGTAGATGTTGAGCAGAACATTTCGATACCGCTTGGCAAGACCTGCGGAATAAAATCCTTCTTCCAGAAATTGGCGGATGAAACGCGGGCGAGCGTGACCGGCATCGACATCGGGATGGGCCTGATACCGAATCCCGAGTGCCGTCAGGGCCGGTACAACCGTCATCGCCAAAAGTAACGAACTGCTGATGGCCAGAATCACGCTAATGGCAATGGTCCCCACAAATTCGCCCGCGGGGCCAGGCATCAAAGCGATGGGACCAAACGCCAACGCGGTCGTCAGTGTCGAGGCAAATAGCGGCACGCTCAGATGTTTGACCGCGTGACGAACGGCGTTGCCCGGCGATTCACCTTCACGCAGTCGACTTGCAACTTCGTCCACCATTACGATCGCATTGTCGATCAATAGCCCCAAGGCAACGATCAGCCCCGTCACCGACATCTGGTGAATCGGTACTTCCAAGTATCGCAACCCCGTGAGGACCATCAAACTGGTGAGTGGCAACGCCGAAACGACAATCAACGCACTGCGCCATCCCATCATGAGCAAGATCACGATCGAAACGGCGAGGGCTCCCGCGATCAGATTCCAGAGCAATCCGTCGAGTCGCTCGCCCACGTACCGGTTCTGTTCGAACAAGATCTCTAATTCGATTCCGGGCGGAAGCTCCGATTCAAATTGCTTCAAGAGCTCCAACGCTTTGGTCGTCCACAGATCGATACGAGTATCGGGACGAACGAGCACTCCAATCGTGACGGCTGTTTGATCGTGGACGATCGCCAGACTCGAGGGTGGATTGGGCGCGGCTCGCTCCAATGTGGCGATATCGGACAATTGCACGATCGCTCGATCGGCACCCACACGAATCGGTGTGGCGGCCACGTCGGACAAGGTTCGCTTTTCGCCACTCACTTCCAAAAGCAAGTCTCCCGCCGCGTTGCGTAATTGGCCGGCGGAGACCTTGGCATCACTTGCTTGAATCTGATTGGCGATGTCACCAAGACTAAGTCCCAACGATGCTAGTTGCGTTTGATCCAGGGTGACCAATACCTCTTCCCCCGGGTCTCCATAGATCCGAGTCTTCTCCGTTCCGGGAAGATTGGCCAATTGTTCGTCTAGTTGTTTGGCCAGTCGTCGCAATATGCTAAAGCTAGGTGTCGACGAATGATCCCAGCGCAAGGCGACGATCAGGGCATCGGCTTTGACATCGATCTCGTCGAAGATGGGTTTGTTCGCGCCCGCAGGCATCAAAAGCGCCGCGTCATCGATCTTGTCGCGAATACGTGACCAGATGGAGGGAGCGGCGATCCGCGTCACGTCATCGCGAAGTTCGATCTGCATGAAGGACACGCCGCCGCGACTGGTCGAACGCACCTCTTTGATTTCGGCAATTTCCTCCAATTCCTTTTCAATTTTCTCGGTGACCAAGGCTTCGACGCGTTCGGCTGTGGCACCGGGGAATTGGGTGGTGACACTGGCGGCGCGGGGAGTCAACAACGGATCTTCCATCCGCGGCATGACCACAAACGCGGCCAATCCCGCGACCATGATCAAGCAGACGGAAAGCAACAACAAGCGAGGTTGGCGATAAAATAGATCCAACATGACGGCGTCTCTGTTCCAGGCTAAATACGAATTGAAATGTCAGATTTGAACGAGGCTTTGTCCCTATTTGGGGTCTGGCCTCTCCGGTTTTGGCTTTTCGTTCGGGATTTTACATGCCCTTCCAAGGGCCCCCCTTTTTGACAAAGCCTAGGGACTAGCGACTTCAATTTGTTGGCCGGGCGTTAGTCGATGCAACCCAGTCGTCACGTAACATTCGCCGCGTTCGATCAAGCCACGAACCAATGCCCGGTGCGAATCGACTTGCATGATTTCCACGTCACGCCGTTGGAGCGTCTGATCCGTTGGCGACACGACTAGTACCGCCCATAGCCCCCGCTGTCCGCGCGCTAGCGCCGTGGTGGGTACCCAAAAGCCTGAAGGAGAATCGCCCCGTTGGAGTGAGAGCCGAGCCATTTGGCCGGGAATGGGCAGTTCCGGGTGCTCGGCAGTAGGCGTGATCGTCAGCACCGCCATTTGCGTTCGCGTCGCGAGATCCACTTCGGGCAACACATCTCGCACGGTTGCCAAGAACGTGGCGTCCCCAACTTGAATCGGGTGCGTCGACGATTCGTGTAGCCGACGAATGAAATCCGTTGGCAACCCGATCCAAACCTCAACCGCTTGCTGTTCAACCAACCGAATGATGGTGGTGCCCGGAGGTACCACCACGCCTTCGTCAAAATGACGTTTGGCAATCCGCGCGTTGTAGGGAGCGCGTAAGAAGCTGTCTTCCAGTTCCACTTCCAAACGTTTGACATTTGCGGTCCATTGAGCAACACCCGCGCGAAAGTTCGCGATTTGTTCGGCTCGCGTTCCGGCCAATAACTCATCCAATTGCCGCTGGAATCGTTCGCGGCGATTGAGTACGGCTTCCAGTTGGAACCGACTGTCGTCGAATTCCTGCGCCGACAATGCGCCGGTTCCGCGCAATTCTTGATGACGGGCGAACCTTGCCGTCCACAATTTCACTTCGGCATCCGCGTCAGCGACCTGAGCGCGAGCAGCCGCAATCGTCTCGGCACGTGGACCCGCGATGGCTTCTGCCAATTGGGCCTCGGCCCCCTGCAACGCCGCGCGAGCTTGCTCCAAATCGGCCGCTGTTTGTTGGATGTCCAAACGAGCCAATAAATCACCTTGCCGTACGAATTGGCCATCTTTGACCGCAATTTCCTCGACGCGTCCCGAGCGTTTGAAGCCAACTTCGCTGGTTCGTGACGCTTTGATCACACCACTAAAAGCGCGGGTCATCGTTGACGTGGATGCGGACTCAAACGTTGCCGTTTCCGCTTGGACGCGTTTGACGGATGCGGCGAGGTCACTGTCACTGCCGGCCGGTGTGAGTGCCAATTGTGCGAAGACAAGCACGGACAAAAACAGGCCAACACCAAAGGCGGCGAACCAATATTTACGTTTCGTCATAGTTTGACCTAGCGCCATTTTCTGAAGTGAAAGGTTTCGTTTGTGTCGACCGCCAATGTAGACCGTCGTCCTCTGGCGGCTCTGTCGCCGATATACGTCGCCAGTCCTCTGGCGGCTCTCGTTCCATGCGGGTCGGTCGGATCCCTATCGCCGCTTCGCCCGTCTTCGCCTACTTGGCTTCTGCTTGCAGGTTCGGTTGGTATTCTTGGGGACGAGAATACCCGGTTCGACTTAGGCGTTTTGGAAGACTTGCGCTGCTTCGATCGGGAAGTGCTGCGTCATCACTTGTTGGACGACCTCGTCGTAGTCGTGCTCCGAATCCAATGGTCGCCACCCGTACCCGTCCAGCATATGCCGAAGGTGGGAACGGACCGCTTCGTAACCGTTGACAATCCCCAACGCCGGCAAATTGCTGTTGGTCGCCAACATCGAATAAGCTCCGAAAGTCATCGACCACAAGCCAAAGACGAGTTCTTCGGGGACCATTCCTGGCGGCAACGACATGTCTTTGGCCCCAACTGCTTGATGCACAATTCCGGAAACCAGCGACAAGCAACATGTTTCCCCTCGGTACAATTGCTGCTGTCGCACGGCACTCGTCTTGTCCCAAATCGACGGAATTCGGACCAACTGCTCGACCACAAAATGCTCGGGGAACATCCGAGCAAACAGCTCGCAGGCGACGCCAATCGCTTGCATCCGCTCGCGGGACCGACCGACATATCGAGCGGCCCGTTGGAACATTTCCGTCCGCTGTTCCAGGGTCTGAATCGCCAGAGCCAGGATGATCTCCTCTTTGCAGGGAAAGTGGTTGTAGACTGTCCCTTTGGAGTACTCCAATTGTTCGGCGATTCGGTTCATGTTCAGCGCGTGGTACCCCTCCTGAACGATCACGGGCCTGGCGATATCCAGGATCCGCTGTTCTCGGTAGAGGTACTCCCGTTCTTTCCGCGTTTCGTTAACCATGAGTCAATTATTGACCAAATGTCAAAATGTGTCAAGTAGAAAATCGACAGGCGTCGTACGACGCTTCTTTAGATTTGTCCCGAAATAAGTTCCGGATTTCGAACTGCGAAAGCTCCGGAATGAGTTTCGCTGGCTCTGGCGGTTGAATGATTAGTGATTATTGAAGAATGAAAAATTCAGAAGGTACCAAACGTCTAGTTTCAGGGATTTCGCGAGCAAACGATGTCTGTCGGCACTTTGCATTTTCCATTTTTCATCACTCCTTACTTAGCCACATGTGAACCAAAAACGATCATTTGCCCGGCTGGCGGACTTCCCACGGATGGCAATGCCGATCTGCGGATGAATACATTCGCTGCCTGCGGTTTCGAATTGAAGACCGTCAACGTATCAGCTCGGAACTTAGACCATTGCGGTCAGACAATCGCTGTCGGTCAAGGAAGTGTCTGCGGACTGTTCATCCGCAGTTCGGCTCTGCCATCCGTGGGAATTACCAATCGCTTGCATTTTGTCGCACTGCCGCTCCATTCATTCGGTGGCTCTGGCCATTTGGTGGCTTGGCAGATTCGACGATAGGGGGCTCGGATTAACCAAGGTCGGGCTCTCCCCAATCGGGAAGTTGTTTCCGGACGATTGCTTAGCTCAAAATGGGGCGAATGACTTCGCCATGGACGTCGGTCAAACGAAAATCTCGGCCGCCCGAGCGGAACGTAAGTCGCTCGTGATCGATCCCTAGTTGGTGCAATACGGTGGACCACAGGTCGTAAAAAGTCGTGGGATGTTCGACGACATGGTAGCCAAAAACGTCGGTCTCGCCGTGAGTCGTTCCGCCTTTGATCCCTCCGCCGGCCATCCAAATCGAGAAACCAAACGGATTGTGATCCCGTCCGCTTCCTCCTTGTGAAAACGGTGTTCGCCCGAACTCGCCGGTCCACACGAGAATGGTTTCATCCAACAGTCCTCGTTGGTCCAGATCTTTGATCAAAGCCGCGAGGGGTTGGTCCACTTGTGTGGCCATTGTTTTGTGACCGACGGCCAAGTCGCCGTGTTGATCCCACGGGTTCGGTGCTCCACCGGCGCCAATTCCTACGGTCAAACAGCTGAGTTCGATGAAACGGACGCCTTTTTCGACCAGGCGGCGGGCCAGCAAACATTGTCGGGCGTACGCACCAAGAGAGGCGTTCGCGTGATCGACCCCGTACATGTCGCGTGTGGCTTGGGTTTCGCCCGACAAGTCGCATAACTCGGGGACAGCCGTTTGCATGCGGAATGCTGTTTCATGGCTCGCGATTGCAGACTCCAGGACCCGATCCGCGTGGGTTTGACTGGCCCACTGTTGGTCCAATCCTTGAGTGAATTCCAGTTGTCGGCGTTGGGCATCGCGAGATCGACCGGCCAGAAGATTCGGCAAGGCATCGCTGCGATCGGCTTGCAGGATCGATCCTTGGGTTCTGCCGGGCAAAAAACCATTACTGAACAGAGCCACGCCACCGTGGGGCGGTACGGCGCCGCCGCTTTGCAGCACAACGAATGCGGGAAGGTCGTGATTCTCGGATCCGAGACCATACGCGCACCAGGCCCCAGCGCTTGGAAATCCCATGAACGGGAAACCGGCATGAACGAAAAAATTTCCTTGCGCGTGTTCATTAAATGGTGTCGTCATGGAGCGAACCACGGCCAAATGATCGGCAACCTTGGAGAGTTCAGGAAACAGTTCGCTGATCGGCAGACCGGACCGTCCGGCACGACGGAACCGGAACGGACTCTGCATCACGTTGCCATTGTTATTGAATTGGGTTCGTTCGACTTTCAGCGGCATGGGTTGGCCATGCCAGCGACTTAGTTCGGGCTTGGGATCAAAGCTATCCACTTGAGACACACCGCCGGACATATAACACAGAATCACATGCTTGGCCTTTGCGGGCCAATGGGTGTGGGGCAGCGCGGCATCGGACGGCAGTGAGTCTTGCCGCGCGTGACACGGATCGTTGAGCAAACCGGCCAACGCCAACCAACCGAATCCGACCGACTGTTGTTGCAAAAACTGGCGACGGGACCACATGAAAAAACTCCTTTACCGAATCGTGATAAATTCGACGGACATGAACAACGCTTGCACCAGTTCACTCCAGGCGGCGACCGGTTCCAGACTCGTAGGGTCTGAAACCAAGATTGCGGCTTGTTGTTCCAATGATCTCAATTCCACTTGCCAAGCTTCGACTTGAGCGCGATCGGTCGCAGACAATTCCGCAAGCAGTTGCGGCAACGTGATCATGCCACTGCCCTGCTGAAAGCTGGAGGAGATCTCGTCAGCCGACAAGGCATGATCGTAAACACGGGCTTCATAAATTTTGCCGCGGAGAAACCGATTGCCGGAGCCAGGCAAGTGTCGCAGTCCGAGCGTCACCACCGCTTGGTTGGATGGAAGGCTCAAGGGTCCCACGCTTTGATATGGTGAGCCGTACGGTTGTCCGTTTCGAAATGCTTGAATCATGCCATTCGGCTGATAGACAATGGCGATATGCACGATGTTTGCCGCGGCTTCCGTTTCCAGTGGGCCTGCCAAGCTTTGCGTCCGGCGAAAACTGTCGCTGCCGGCCAGCCAGTGACCAACTTGTTGTTCCCCAAACACGATCGAATCGAATGAGTTGCCGTCGGGCGATTGGACGCTGACGACACCACCACCTTGCTGTTCAAGATCGGACAATTGGACCCACGCCTCGATCGTTTTCGTGGTCAGTTCGTGTGGCAAGGGTGCTGAAACCAGATAGCCGTTTCCATCCAAGACTAGAGCACCATCTTGAACGATGGCCGAGCCTTCCAATGTTCCTTGTGCAGTACCCAGGAGGTCGTGGTGTCCTTTCGCAAAACTCCAGCGAGCAATGGGAGCTGTCAACAGCGGCAACGACTCTTGGTTTTGTTTGCCAGTCAAACGTTCGCGGATGGGTTCTAGGACTTCGGATATCTTGGCTTGAAGTTCGGTTTGGCGTTTGTGCAATTGCCGCCAAGTGTGCTGGGTTTGTTGCTGAGCCGCTCGGATTTTCTCCAAATAGGCCAAGCCGCCATCCAGCTCTTTTTCGTGGGGAGCGCGAGCAAAGCATCGCCAGTAGAGTTCCGTCAATCGCTGGCGTTCGTCGGCGAGTGCGGGATCGGAAATCAACTGTTCGGCCAAGCGATCTGCGGTTTGACGGACCAGCGGAGCATTGAGCATCGTCAGCGATTGAGCCGGGACGGTGGTCACATCGCGTCGGCCAACTGACGTGGACGGTTCCGGAAAATCAAACACTCGCAAAAAAGGGTCCAAGGCATTTCGACGGACAGCCGAGTAAATGGCTCTGCGGTTATGCAGAGTACCATTGGCCGCTGGGCCAAAGAGCTGAAGATCCAAACTGCTTGCGGTGTGCAGTAGCGTGTCGCGGATGGCCTCGGCTTCGAACCGACGAATTGGAAAGTTGGCCAAGTACTTCTGATCGGGATCGCGCGATTGAGCATCAGGTGGGATCGCCGAGTCTTGTTGCCAAGTTTCGGACAAAACCACTTCGCGAATCATCTGCTTGAGCGACCAGCGATGATTTGTCACCAAACGATCGGCCAACCAGTCGAGCAATTCCGGGTGTGTTGGTTCGCTGCCCAGTTTTCCAAAGTTGTCAGGCGTCGCCACCAAACCGCGCCCGAACAAATGGTGCCACAAACGGTTGGCAATCACACGTCGCGTCAGCGGGTTATCGGCCCGAAGCAGGTCTTCGGCCAGTTGACGACGACCACTGCCGTGGGTCGTGTACGGCGACGCGTCCACCAGAGATAAGAATCGGCGGGGAACCACTTCACCGGGTCGGCGATGATCGCCCCGTACGAAGATCGTTTGGTCGGCGACTTCCGCTTCCACCAAGCCCGGAGCGCGGAGTGGAACTTCAATCGCACTTTCGCGGGCCTGATATTGTTGCACGAGACTCCGAGCCGTCGCGAGCCGCTCGGGATCATTCACTAGCAGATTCTGTTGGAGCGCGGCATCAAGCAACAGGGCTTGAGCGTCGGTCAACTTGTTGTTGGCCCAATCTTCGAGGGCCCGGCAAATAGCCTGTTCGTAAACCGCGACGATTTCTGCGAGTGACTGCGGCTGCTGATCTCCGGCCGCTTGGAAAACTGCCGAGTTCGTTTCGTCAGTTACCGTGGGCTTAGGAGTTCCAGCGGGAACAAGACTGGCCGTTCGAATCCCGAACCAAGATCGCTCTTGGCCGGCCACCAACAACGGGGCATCTTGAGCATGGGCCAACTCGATGTGGACCAGATCGCCCACCCAATAGGACAGATCAAATCGTTGCCAGCGCCACGTTTGTCCATTCAGTCTTTCGATGGGATAGATCGTGCCATCGCGCGGGTAGTCACGCACCACATAACGGAGCGATGCATCGCGATCACCGATCACTTGCAACCAGAGGTCTTGAGGCGTGGTCAAATGGAGGTTGGCGGACGTCAGCCGGGCAGCCAACTTTGCGGACAGGCCGTGGCTGTAAATTCCAGCCGGGTAGATGCCAACGATGGCGCGATCGAATTCGCTGGCAATTGCAAACTCTCCCGCGGGAAGACGGCTCGTGGGTAACTCGGCGGAGCTTGCCAACCAGTTGGTTATTTCTTGACCGGAGGGTGACTCGGCGGCGAGTGTGATTTCCTTTTCGTGAACCAATTGGGCATCCCGCCAGAACTCGGTGACCGAACGCCCTTGTTGCTGAACTTGAGCGCCTCGGATCAACAAATCAAAACCTCGTACCTTTTCGGTACCAGCGGATTTTGTTGCTGCAAGTTGATGCAAACGAGCCGCAAGTCCGGATTGGTCCGCCAACCAGTCGCTGGCCAGCGCCGCGCGAATTTGCGGTTTTAACGCCTTCAATTCGGCCACTTGGGCCGGAGTCGCGGTGATTTGATTGATGACCTGTCGGGCGGGGCGATTGGAACGGAAGATTCCATACAGCGCGTAGTAGTCGTCTTGGCCGATCGGGTCGAACTTGTGATCGTGACAGCGCGCACAGGAAACGGTCAGCCCCAAAAATGCTTTGGAAAACACGTTGATTTGATCGTCGATAAAGCGAACTTGTTCGTCCAACGCATCGGTGGGTGAGAACCCGTGAAACACCATTCGCCAATGCGCTGTGGCGAGTCGCGATTCGTTGATCCCGAGGTCATGGTTGAGTCGAGGTTCTTCCAGCAGGTCACCGGCCACGTGTTCACGGACCAATTGGTCGTACGGAATATCGAGATTCAAACTGCGTATCAGGTAATCGCGATAGAGGTGCGCGTTGACGATCGTGGGGTCCCCTTCCGAACCGTGCGACTCGGCATAGCGGATCCAGTCCATCCAGTGCCGGGCCCAACGTTCGCCGAAATGGGGACTCGCAAGGAGTTCATCCACCAACCGCTCGTAGGCGAGACGACGCGCGAGGGGCTCGTCTTGCTGCAATTGTTGCGACCAGTATTTGGCTTGTTGGGAAGTCGGAGGCAAGCCGAGCAACACGATGAACAACCGTCTCACCAAGTTCGGGGTCGGAGCTGGTGGAGCCGCCGTCAAATTTTGCTTTCGCAGTGTCGACGCGATGAAGGCGTCGATCGGATGTTTGTCTGCAAAATCGGTAGGCACCGCGGGGCTTTGGATGGCTTGATAAGCCCACGCGGACGAACGTCGCTGCAATACTTCGGGCCAAGCGACTTGAGCGGCGTGTTGCTCGGCCGTTGCGGGTTCGTGGCGAGGATCAATGGCACCTGTGGCGATCCAGCGTTCGAAGTCTGCCGCGATGTGATCAGAAAGTTTCGGCCGTCCAGCTGGCATTTCCAATCCGTCTAGCTCGTGACGGATCGACTGCAACATTCGACTGGCCTTTGGCTGACTCAAGTTGATCCCCGGACCGCCATCTCCCCCGTCGAGTAATCCTGAGGCGTGATCCAACGCCAAGCCACCTTCGCTTTTGCCGTGCGAGTTGTGACATTCGTAACAGTGTTCCACCAGCACCGGTCGGATGCGATTCTCGAAGAACTCGAGTCGCGCCGGGTCGTCATCCAAACTACTGGGATCGTTGTTCACTTGCGAATAGGACAACCCGACGAAGCAGAAGATCAACCAGTTTCCGACGAGAATTGGCAGCACGACCGATGACATGGGCTTCGACATATTTGTGAGTGCTCTGAAGCTGAGGTAGGCGGAAGCCGAGGTAGGCAGTTGTCCGCTCTCATTCTGGCTTAACTTGACTGGCGATACAACGCTGAAGCGCGATTGGTTCGATATTCGAATCAACTTGGACTCGCAACGGGCTGGCGTACGGCCTGGCGGGCGTGGTTGTGAAATAGGCCTTTGCAGATCCATGCCAGCACGAAATGTTCGACAAGAGATCGGTCCGTGGCGGCTTCCGGGGCAACGGAGCAAACTCGAAAAGCCCGGCCGACTTTCTTGGCTCGATCGGTGCCGACATTTCTGGCTAGGCTATGTCCCAAAAGCGGCCTGACCCTTTGGCGGGCAGGTAAAAATTTCGGACGTTAAGGCATGACCGGAGAGGGTCTGCCCCCATGTGGGACCGAGCCTAGCCACGGTGGTCTGCCCAGATTTGGTGAAATGACCGGCCGGAAAGTCGGACCGGGCGTGGGACTGACGGCCGTTCAAGTTTCCAGTAGAATCCAGCGACCGATTGCCGCGATCCGAGCGGCCGAGTGTCGACACAATGCGAGGAAAGCATGCTGGATTTATACAACCCGTGCCCGTGCCATCCGGAACGAAAGCTGAAGTTTTGCTGTGGCAAAGATGTGGTGGCTGCGTTTTCCAGGGCCCTGGAAATGCTCGAGGGAGGGCAGCGAATCAAAGGAATTCAGGCTCTCGACAAGGGTCTATCGCAGTTCGGTCACCGCGATTGTTTGACCGGGATTCGTTTTGCATTGCATCTGGAAGATGATCATTTTGCGGAAGCTCGAGCGATTTGTGAGGCTTACGCGGCTGAAAATGGCGCTAATGCCACGACTTGGACCATGCGTGCCTTGTTAGCACTGGAAGAGGGCAACGTTGCCGAGGCGGTGGATCATATTCAGTCCGTGTTGGAAACGGGAGAGCCGCCCAGCAGCCTGTTATCGGAAGGAATGTTGAACGTCGCCATTGGCCTGGGCAAGCTGGGCGCGAACACGGCCGCTCGGGATCATTTTGCACTGTATGCGCAGTTGACTGGCGATCCACAAGGAGTTGCCGGCCGATATCTCGAAGTTTTGCGGCAGGCATTGTCGGTTCCACTACCAACGAAACACGACTGGCCGTTGCTGCCGATCCCGGATGGACGTGCGTGGTCAGGACCCGCAGCTCAAGCCGTCCACTGGGCGGAAAAGGGCCTTTGGCGAAAGGCTTTTCATGCCTTGCGCCCGTTGGCGCTCGATAATCCCTTGGAACCCGCACTATGGAAAAACGTGGCCATTTTGGCGGCTCGCTTGGGCTACCATGAATTGGAGTTCGAAGCCTGGGGTAAATACGCCGCGTGTCCTGGTGTCCATCCCGACCATGCGGTGGAAGCCGAGTTCTGCAGTCTCGAGGACGCCGACGGTTATGATGATTCGTATGACGAGGTGCTGTACTCCTACAACATCTCGGACGTCGAGGGCTTCCTGGAACAAGCAGCCAGCGACCCACAACTAAAGGCGTTGCCTGCTAGTTTGGTGCAGCCGGTATCGATTCGCAAAAACGAAACCCCACAAGCAGTGTTTTTTGTCCCGTTAAATTTATGGGACGATGCGGAGTCGGTCCGTTGTTTTGATGATTCGGATGTTCAAGCCAGTCATCTGATGGCGGTGATTGTGTACGGAAAACGCACGGACCGGCCCGCGCAGTTGGCGATTGGTGTTACGGGATTGCCGAAAATCTTGGACTTGATCGAGCAGATCGTGGCACGTTATCCGCAGATCCAGGTTTCGAGTCGCCAAGCGACCGTGACCCGAAAGCACTTGAAGTTCACGCAGGACTTTGCGTTCGATCGAGTCGTTGGTTTGAAACGCGCGGTGGTGGATGGGAGTCTGGTGGGCGATTCGGTTCGGTGGGAAAATTATCTGCTGCGTTGTTTGCCGAGCTATCGAAGTCCCATGTTGAGTGGTGACACGTTTGCGGAGGCCGTACAAAAACCAGGAATGCGACGACGGGTCGAAGCCCTGCTGCTGTTGCTGGAGTGCGAGAACACGACCCTCTTCGATGTGCGGCCGATCATCCAACGCCTTCGAGTCGCGTTGGGGCTCCCGGCTCAAGAGTTGTTGCCACCCAAGTCCGTTCGCTTGCCGGAACTGTCACTGCAACAATTCACGCGTTTGGACTTTAGTCAGATGCCGGTGCGGTTGTTGGCATGGGCGCTCAACACGGCCATGGCGTTTAGCAATGTCAATGCGATGCGTTCCTTGATTTCGGAATTGGAACGTCGACTTGAATCGCCAACGGAGTCTGAGGAAGTCAAGCAGACACTGCCTTTGAACTCGATTTATCTCCTCATGGCGAAGATCGAAGGTGATGTGGGGCAGGCCATCCGCTGCTTGGAGCGCGGAGAAAGTTGGCTCCCGGACGATGTTCGGCAGCAATGCGATTGGCTGATCAAGGCAATCGAGATCACGGTGTCGCGTGGACTCCTGGATCATGTGCCTCATTTCCTGACCAAGTTGAACGGTTTGGCGGAAACGGACGAATATTGCTTGGCCGCTCTGATCAAAGTTTACGACCTCCTCGGGCTGCCATCACCATCATTGGATCAGGTAACGCATCGTCAAGCTCAGGGTATGGCTCGACCAAAATCGAAACCCAGCACCCTGGTAACGGATCTCTCGCCTGGTGGTTTGTCGGATCGGTCCGCGATCGCAACCGCCAAAGCTCCCGAGGCACCGAGTACCGAATCGAAGTTGTGGTTGCCAGGAACGTAAGAAGTTGTCCCCATTGGGGGCTAAGCGACTGCCATTATGAGCCAAGAATCGTCAGCCGATCGATCGCCCTCCGCTGAGGCCCCGTCGTCTACCAAGCGCTACATCGTGCGCATGGGATCGTTGCGTCAGTTGGGGCTGATGAGTGGCAAACAAAAAGACGAGTACAGTCGCGGGCAGCACGTGGTTTGCCGAACCCAACGTGGTCTGGAAGCTGCCGAAGTTTTGTGTCGAGCAACCGATCCACAAATTGCCATGATGGAGAATTACGTCACGGGTCATATCCACTATGAACTGACGGAGGAGGACCACCGAATGCAACAAATGTTGTTGGAAAGGGTTCCCCAAACGAAGAAAACGGTCCAAGCGGCAGTTGACCACTTGCAGTTGGACATGAAATTGGTCGATGTCGAGTATTTGTTCGCTGGGGAGCGAATTGTGATCTATTACTTGGCCGAAGATCGGGTGGACTTTCGACAATTGATCAAGGATCTAGGGACGCAGCTCCAAACGCGCATCGAAATGAAGCAGATTGGGGTGCGGGACGAAGCCAAACTATTGGCCGACTATGGTGATTGTGGCAAGCCGCTTTGTTGCAACACGCACTTGTCAACGATGCCGCGGGTGACCATGAAAATGGCCAAGCTACAAAAAGCTTCCTTGGATCCCAACAAGCTTTCGGGAAGTTGTGGTCGTCTGAAGTGTTGCTTGCGGTACGAATTTGATCACTATGAAGAAGTGTTTGATCGGATGCCGCCGATTGGCAGCCGTGTCCTTACACGGGATGGTACCTTGATCGTATTGCAACACGAGATCTTGACCCAGCAATTGCTGGTGGAAACTCAAGATCGACGCCGCATGCTGATACCGGCCAGCGATGTCTTGTCGGAAGTTGCCCGTTGACCGTTCCATTCAGATGAATTGCGATTCCGATTCCTCTTTTTCCCAATGTCGACACCGAATGCCTGACTCCTTGACGATCTATCGGCTCTTGAAGAAAGACCCACGATACCCCATCGAGGCGTATCAGTTCGTGCGGGATGGGCTCAGCTATGCGACAGAGATTTTAAAACTGGGCCAGACAAGACCCAACGACGATCAAAAAAAATTGTTGCAACTTCACGACTTGGAGCAATCATCGGCGGACTTTCAAGAAGAAATCGAAATGCTGGCTGGCATGTCTGTCCCGGAGGCACGTGTCGAACCGTTGGACACGAGCGAATTTCCAATTTCGGAAACGTCCGACAAAGAGGCAATTCCTTCGGTTGCCGAAGAAGAAGGCCGCCATTTGAGCGGACAAGAACTCTGCGAGGCGTTGCGTCAATTCGCCCTCCAACAATATGGTTACATGGCGGCAAGTGTCTTATCGCAATGGGGGATTACCACGACGCGCGACTTTGGGTCGATCGTTTACAATCTGATCGATATCGGATTGATGCGAAAGTCTATCGACGATCGGCAAGAGCACTTTTCCGACGTCTACGATTTTCAAACCGTCTTTGTCGAGAATTTTCAGTTCGAGAAAACCTGAGCGCAGCGACGCTTGCGAAAGCGGCGTGCTCCTTGGGAAATATCCGCGTTATCTAGCACGCACTGCCCCCGATTACTTAAGCTTGGCAAAGAACTAGCCGGCTTCGTTGCTGAACGTGGACCGACTACTTGGTACTGCTTAGGACGATGTTGACGCCTGGTGGTGTCGTAGTTAGGGACGGCATCGCAGGAGTCTTTGGTTTCTTGAAGCCAAAGAACCCGCGGCGTTGGATCACTTCGGCGACGGCGGCCGGGACATGTTTCGTCCAATTGGGATCCCCGTTTTGGATCTGTTGCAAGACCTCACGCGAGAACGTTCGCAGGTGTTCGGGATCAAACGAATCCAAGGCTTCGATATTCCCTCGATCGACAAGGTACTCATAGAGCTTCTTGGTGCCCGACTCGACTTCCAGGTTCTGGACGGTGGTCATTTGGCCCGTGGCTCGGTTCAGCAATGGGTAGACGTACAGCTTGAGGTCGTTTTTGAACAATCGACCAAAGGATTCCAGGATACCGCCTTCCAGACCTGTGTAGTACTTTTCATCCATCAACTCCAAGACGCTGGCGGCGCCCATCACCAGTGCGATCTTTTTCTTGGAATGTTTGGCCAAATAATAAGCGAGTCGATAGTACTCAAAGTAATTCGAGATCAACACGGTCAACCCGCAGGCGGCCAGCGTTTCTGCGCGCGCCAAGAAATCGCGCAAATCCACTTCGCCATTGGCCGTTAAGTTCTTCATGGTGATTTCGGCGACGCTAAGGATTTGGTTGGCCTCCACACCAGATTCTTTGGCGAACTTGTCTTGCGCTGCGCGCAGCATGTCCATGTTCACGTAAGTCACGGGGCGAAAGCTGCCGCGTTCGACCAACACGGGACGTTTGTAGAGAACCTCGGCCGGTTGTAGGACTTCCCCAGTGGCGGAAAACATGGCGGCATCGGTGTAGCCTTGTTGAACCAATCGCAGGCTCATCACGCGATTGTCGACATGCCGAAACGCAATGCCTGAGAATTCGATCATGTCGATCTCGATCCGGCGGCGGTTGAGGTTGTCGAGCAATGATTCCAGGAGTTGCTCTGGTTCGTGGTTTAGAAAGAAGGCCCCAAAGATCAAATTGACCCCGACGATTCCGATGGCCTCTTGTTGAGCGGCGTTGTCTTCGTCCAGCATTCGGACGTGAATGATGATTTGACTGTCTTGATCGCGTGGATGAGCCTGAAAGCGAATTCCCATCCAGCCATGACAATCGTTGGTCCCGTGATAATTACGGGCGGACACGGTATCGGCAAAGGCAAAGAACGCGGTCGAATCACCGCGACTTTCCCGTAGTCGATCCAAATTGAGTTGGTGTTCGTGGGCCAACATGTCTTCGAGGCGTTGTCGTGACACGTACCGGCGACACTCGCCATAGATCGAATCGCTCACCGCCATATCGTACGCGGACATGCTTTTGGCAATGGTCCCAGCGGCGCCGCCAACTTGAAAAAACCAACGAACCACCTCTTGCCCGGCGCCAATTTCGGCAAAGGAACCGTATCGTCGCTGGTCCAAGTTGACCTGCAACGCTTTCCGTTCCGTGTTGGGGCGGCCATTGTTTTCGGTGCCGATCGCTCGATTTGGTGAAGTCTTGATAGTCATGGGCGCGACATCCAATTACAAACGCAGTGGGAACTTCGGTTATTAGGGTCGGAGTGTTGGCCAAGCAAACCCAGACGGGAACTGGTGCAACGTCAAACGACCCGAAGCATGCTATCGGTCGAAAAGCCGTACCCTATTCACTAGCAGGAACCCATACCGCCCAACGCATGGAATCGCACTAATCGCTAAATTCCTCTTGGGCACGAGTGTGAGAGCGCGGATATTCCCAAGGGGCACCGCGGTTTGGCAAGCGTAGCTACTCCTTAATTTCGATTTGACCGAGCACTAGGTAGCGCTTTGTCACCACTTAATTTTGGGGTCGGTCTGGTACAGGGGTCAGGAGTCAATTTCCGGAACGGACCTGCAGGTGTTTTGCACAATTGACTCCTGGGCCCTCTACCAAACCCTAAGTTTTGGTTGGCCAAAGCCGTAGCCGTTACTTAAGACGATCAACGTGGCCCTGTGGAAGCCTGGAGCGGCGGGCCGTACAATGAGTCCGCACTCGGGAGCTGGGTTCGGCCGAGATCCGCAAAGTCGCTTGTCGTCTTGTCGAAAGGGCGCTTATGTCGAATTCGTTAACGTCGCTGATTCAGTCGGGTACCAAACTGTGGTTGGACAGCATCGATCCAAAACTGGTGATTCAGGCCCAGGCGGATGGGGCAACCGGGGCCACTTCCAATCCGATCATTGTGGCCGATCTGCTCAAGTCCGGGCGTTTCGACGAAGAAATGGGACGATTGATTTCGCAAGGGCTTGATAATGATGCAATTGCTTGGGAAATGACGGATCGGTTGGTCCGTGATGCTCAGGCAGTCTTTCATGACGTCTGGGTTCGCTCGCAAGGAAACGATGGATACGTCAGCTTCGAACTGGATCCGTTGATCGAGGACCCGAAACGCGGGATGACCTTGGAGGAACAAGTCGAGGCCTACATTCGCTTGGGCAAGCGGTGGTCCGCAGGTCATGAGAATCGCATGATTAAAGTTCCAGCGACTCCGGGGGGACTGGCGAGTGTCGAGGAACTAGCGGCCGCGGGCATTCCATTAAATATCACGTTGATTTTTTCCCAGCGGCAATACGAGGCGGCCCGAGATGCGGTCTGGCGGGGCGCTCAACGCGCGGGAAGTTTCCCGAGATTCAAGTCGGTGTATAGCATCTTTGTATCGCGCGTCGATGTATATACCGAAAAGCATGTGCCGCAACTCAACCAGTCACAAGGCTTGGTGGGGATCGTAAACTGCCAAAGAATTTGGGCTCTTAATCAATCGTTTTGGCAGGACAAGCAGCTTCCGTTAGCTCAAGAAATCGTCTTCGCAAGTACCGGGACTAAGAAGGCTTCGGATCAGCCCTGGAAGTATGTGGCGGCGTTGGCTGGGAGCGATATTCAAACGAACCCCCCGGCGACGAACCGTTTGGCAGCCGATTCAGGAGTGACCTTCACGCGTCAAGTCGATCACTTGCCCAGTCCTGAGATATTGGCCGAAATGGATCGGTTGGTGGATCCGGTCCATTTGGAGTCCACCCTGATGGATGAAGGACTGGCAAAGTTTGCTCAACCGCACCAAGATTTGCTGGCGCTGATCGAACAAAAGCGATCGAACTTGGCAGGATAGTGCACCAACGCTCGTTCTGCCTCGGTTGGCGTTCCCATACTGTAATTTGACGGAACTTATCCGCTACGAGATTTGCCAATGAAGATGAGGTTTTCGCTCAAGCAGATTTTTGGGTTGGCCCTGATTGGGTCCGTGTTTTGGACAATTATTTTGGGGGCGTATTGGGGCTATGGTTGGGCGATAGGCGCAACCATTGCAATCGCCTTGTTTGTACTTGTCAGTCTTTTATCGTTGGTTATTGTGATGATTTGGGATCGCTTGGCTTTTTTGATTTACCGTCGTTGAATTCGTGAGGTGGCAAAATGTGGAGATTGGCGGTATCGATGTCGTCCCGTGCGGCTGCCGTTGAAAGAGGTCCCCGGAAGCAATCTGCGATCGTGCCATTTTCGACTTGGGCAATTGGGCTCGGATTGATTTTGGCCAACTGGTTGAGTTTCGGTCATGAAAGCGCTTTGGCCCAAGTCGTCCCTGGGGCGCTCTACCAAGTTCGCGTTAGTGATTATTACGGTCAGCTAAAAAACACCGGCTACACGCCGTTGCGTTTTACAATCACTCGGTTTGGCACCGCGGTTCAAAGTTCGGAATCCCTGTACGCCGGTGTGACGCTTTCTGGCATTGGCTATAACGGAAGACGTGAAATCCTTTCGCGACTCGATTTCAAGGAGGGGCAAATCAGTGCGACGACGGAAATCAACGTTCCCAGCTATGATGGTTTTGCGCACGCTCTGGTCTCGCGTGACGGTTCTATATCTGCGCAACCACGCCGGAATTTGATCGCGTCGATTTCGTTGCCGGGTTGGCTCTCCAACAATCGTTGGAGTGGAACACCGACCACGATCACGGATAGTATCGGTATCGCACACTTCACGTCACAACCGATGATAGACACTGGTTTGAACATGGGATCTTTCTTCCATCCCGATTGGCAAAGCCAACCGCAAATGGACGACGGTCCGACGGTGGCGCCCGGTATCAAGGTCGCCATACCAAGCGTGAAGGAGTTGTTTAGCGCCACGGGAAATGATGCGACTCGCCTGCTTCACAATAATATGATCGCGGCAACCTCCGCAGATCCGCAAATTTCTGCTGCGATTGGCAATCGTTTTTTTGTTGGAGGAGACTTTTCCGCGATCCCAACCACGTGGCTGGGGCTGAGTCGCGTCGATATGTGCCTATTGTCTGTCGAAGACCTGAGTCTATTGGCCAATCAGGCTCCGGACAAATTGGAAGTGATTCGCCAATGGGTCGCGGCGGGCGGACGTCTTGTAGTGCTAAACTGTCAATCCGATTTTGCGAATTTGGGTTCGATTATCCCAAACTTGACCTCGGCCGCCAAACCCGCCCGCGAGTTTGGCCCACAACAATGGTCGATGCTGGACGAAAAAAACGCTGCGCGCTTGAACAATCGGTATCAACAGCAATTGGGCACGTGGATGAACGACATCTCAAACCAAAATTCGCAGCAAACTTGGCAGGTAACGACAAATGACAATCCGATCATTACCTGGATGGTCTCCCAAAACCTAACGAACCAAACTCGATCGTTTTCGGGAACACCTGCCAAGATTGCCGAAGAGGCGGTAACAGCCGATGCTCCTGTTTTGTTTAGTGAATACGGTACAGGGCGAATCTTGGCCGTTCCGTCAGACGGTACGCAACTGCAACGAGACGATTGGTTCAAGGTCCTACTGGCGGTTTACGGCAGCCATCAAACGACATGTTATGAAGGAATTGGCGACCGGAACCATGTGTTTGGCGGATACCCTGATTTCAACTACACGCGACTTGGAAAACCACCTTGGATGCTGTTTTTGCTGATGATCTCGTTGTTTGCCGTGACGGTTGGGCCGGTCGCCTTTGTCGTCCTGCGTCGAATGGGACGAACCCACTTGTTGCTGGGAGCGGTGCCGTTGATCGCCGCGGTGATCACGACCGGAATTGTGGGCTATGCCATGGTGCAGGATGGATTCGCGTTTCGAACTTCCCGACTCAGTGTTACGTGGTTGGACTCCGCAAATCAGACGGCGTTGACTCAAACGACTCAAATGGTTTATTCAGGGCTTGCCCCGGGCAGTTTCGAATTCCCGCTTTCAACGGCGTATTATGATGACTCCGGTTTCGATTCGGGATTCAACCAACGTCAACGGAGTAATCAGGTTCGAGTATTTTCCACAGCTGATCGCCAGACGATTAGCGGCAGCAAGATTCAGGCGAGAACCAAAATTCAAGTCACATCGTTTGACGTCAATCAAGCGAATGGCCAATTGTTGCTGTCGGCCACACCGGACGGTTCCACATGGGAAGTGACCAATCGACTGGGTTTCACGCTGGAACTATTGGTTGTACAAACACCTGCCGGCGTCATGGCAGCTGAAAATGTCGCCGATGGGGCTTCCGTAGTCATCGCAAAGGGCGAAGAGACGAGTAGCTCATGGATTCAAAATTTCAATCGTCGCGGTCGTGAAACCCAAGCGGCAGTCCCAGAATTGTTGGAAAGTCATTCGCTTCGGTTCGGCAATCTGGATCGCTTATCGAATACCGTGAACAATCTATTTGATCCGTCCAAAATGCCGGTTGGATCGTTTCTGGCTGTCTCACTTCAGCAGCCGTTGGCGAGAAGCTTGCGCGAGCAAACGTTTCAAGACGAAGAGTTCCATCTTACGGCGGGTCAGTACCGGGCAACGACGCCTTTGCCAAACAGTTTGGCTATTATTGCCACGGAACCAACGACCGGTTCCGAGGTAGCGAACCAGACCGAGGAAGAAACGCAGGGAAGTTCTGGAGACAGGGCTGGAGATGATCAACCATGAGCCAAACCACCGCTGCCCCGCTGGTGCAACCGGCCATTCAAATCAATCGGCTGACCCGGTACTTTGGCCCAACCCGAGCCGTGAATCAGCTTTCCTTTTCGGTGATGCCTGGTGAAGTCGTAGGTTTTATTGGGCCCAATGGGGCCGGTAAGACGACCACCATGCGAATTCTCTCGACGTTGGATGAACCCGACGAGGGCGACGCTTACGTCGATGGATTTTCGGTAATCAACGATCCGGACCAAGTTCGGTTTCGTCTCGGATTTGTTCCTGATGCCTACGGAGCCTATCCCAGTGTCAGTTGCATCGAATACCTGGACTTCTTCGCTCGGTCGTATGGTCTCAAGGGACGCAAGCGGATCGACGCCATTGAGAACGTTCTCGAGTTCACTCACATGCACCACATGGCCGACAAGCCCATGAACGGTCTGAGTAAAGGCATGAAGCAACGGCTTTGTTTGGGGCGGGCCTTGATCCACGATCCCACGGTCTTGATCTTGGATGAACCGGCCGCCGGCTTGGACCCACGAGCTCGGATCGAGCTCAAAGAGATGATTGTCTCATTGGCCGCTCGAGGCAAGTCGCTGCTCATCAGCAGTCATATTCTGTCCGAACTGGCTGAAATGTGTCACCGAGTGGCGATCATTGAACGTGGCGAGTTATTGGCCTCGGGCACGGTCGATGAAATTCTCCGCAAGGCTTCGGGGCTAGTCGAGGACCATCACGCAAATTTGGTCTCCGTGGCCGTCGAGGTGGCGGAAGATCTGGCGGGTGTCACCGCCTGGTTGGGACAACAACCGGAGGTCCAAGGGATCCAAGAGAAGAGCGGCTTGATTGAATTTCTATTTGACGAAACGCCGGCAGCCCGATGTCAATTGCTGCGACGAATGGTGGAAGCGGGATTGCCGGTCAGCAGTTTTAGCGTGAAACGCCGTTCCTTGGAGGAAGTCTTCATGAATGTGACAAAAGGGATCGTTCAATGAGTAACGCAACCCACCGAATGCTGCAAACGGATCAACACTGGGTGGATCGTTTGGCAACTTGGTTTGCGGACCGTTGCAGTCCAATCTTGGTGAAGGAAGCACGCCAAGCGATGAAGAGCTGGCACTTCCAATGGACGTTCTTGGCGTTGTTGTTGGCAGTTGTGGCGTGGTCATTTCTCGGTATCAGCATGACCTTGTATGAAGGCACCGAAGAGTCGGGTGGCATGTTGATGGCAGGCTACATGTTTATCTTGGGCTTTCCGTTGGGCGTGGTCTTGCCGCTGGCTTCGTTCCGTTCGTTGGCGCGAGAATTCGACGATGAGACCATTCAACTGCTCTCGATTACGACCTTAAGTGCTCGAAGGATCGTCTTGGGAAAGTTGGGGAGTGCCGCCTTACAAATGGCCGTCTATCTTTCCGCGGTAGTGCCTTGTGTCGCATTTTCCTACCTACTTCGCGGTATCGATTTGACTCAGATTGCAATTCTGTTATTGATTGCCGTGATCGGTAGCCTATCGCTTTGTTGCTTGGGACTGATGTTGGCCGGTTTTGCTCGGTTCAACTGGCTGGCGATCTTGTTGAACTTGGGATTGATGGCGTTGTTGGTCTTTAGTTTTTTTATGTGGTGCTCGTTTAATTCAGCATTTCAGCTCTTTGGTGGCGATCCCGAGATTTTGGCGGCATCGACCGTGTTTTTGGCTTGCTGCGTCGGGACGGGGTATGTCGCATTTGAATGTGCGACAAGCTTGATTTCTTTTCCCAGTGAAAACCGCAGTACTCGAATTCGCAGCGCCATTTCGCTGCAAGTGTTTCTCGTCGCAGCCGCCTTTATGGGGTTCATGTATTCGGTTAGTGGACCGGATCGAAAGTTTCACCTGGACGTTTTAGTTTATGGGTATTCGACGGTCTTGGCACACTACTTTTGTTTTATTGGTGCCATGTTGGTTAGCGAACAACCGGGAATGTCGCAGCGAGTTCGTCGAAATTTGCCTGGGACATTTTTTGGACGGCTGATCTGGGGATTGTATTTGCCAGGACCGGGGCGAGGTTATTTGTATGCGCTGTCGGCCATCATTAGTTGGAACATCGGCATTTATTTGCTGATACGCGGCGAAGACGTCTGGCCTTGGCTTAGTTCCACTCAGCAGTACGACGAATTCATGCCACTCTTGTTCAATAGTATTTTTGCCACCGTCTACCTCTCATTTGTTTACTTGTTTATGTTGACCATGGGACGATGGATCAAATACGGACGCATCTTGGCGGGTGCTTTGTTGGTGATTGTCGTGTACTTGTTAATGGCGATCTTCTGTACCACCGTGGATGCATTCCTGTTTTGGGATCGCAGCTACAATTACAACTGGAGCGGGGTCGCCCAACACGCGAATTGGCCATATGTCGTGTCGAGACTTGCTTCATCGAGTAGTGACTACGAGATTTCCGCCGTGCTCGGTACCATCGTTGCACTCTTCATGGCGGGGGTTTGTTCGGTGATCGCACTCAAGGAATGGGTGGTGACGCCAACGATGGTACCCAAGCGTGTTCAAGAAGAGACCAAACAACGCGAGTTGGCTCAGGTCGAAGCAACTTGATTCTAAACCTCCGGCAGACCGTTGCGCTCGCAGGCTTCGCGGACTAACCTGTCGATCAAGAGATCGGGTTCACCAACCCTGCTTGCGATCACTTCAATCGCCCAAGGACATCCGGCTTGCTGGAAATGCACTTTCCAATCGAGTCGAGCCAAAAGTTCATCGAGATTTAGAGATTCGCTACCCCCCTGATCGCCATGCCCACCGCCAATTGATTCATCGAGGCGAAACCACTTCTCGCTGAACGGAGCCAAATACACGCCAAAAACGTGATGCTGTTTATGTTGACTGGTTGGGGCTTGGTTCTTGTAACTTAGGCGAATGGTTTGTTGTTCGAGGCTCGCCAAAACGACGGGTGTTGAGTTTTCGTACAGGAATTCTGCATCGACAGCTCCGCCCGACGACCACACGATCTTGTCCTCGTCCCAGACAAAACGCTTCAAATGCTGAGGATAAGCGAGTACTTTCCAACCGAAGCGCTGACAAAGGAGTGAAGTGGAAAACACACGATGTTCGGAACCGTCGAATTGCAAAACAAATTGAAATGATTCGTTGGGGATCGCACGAGTCAACGTGTGTTTGGTCATTGTTCGAAGCCGATAAAAAAATGGGCGAAACCTGCTGCTATCTTGCGGCAAGTTTCGCCCGGATTCGCGTGAGAAAGGAAAGCAATGACTTTTAGCGGATTCGTTCCAACATCTTTTCCATCTCCAGTCGCATCTTTTCCTGGTGTTCACGGAGTTCCTGAATCCCAGGCATTTCGAATTCGCCGCCGAACACTTCGCCACCAAGAAAGTCGCCACCAAATTCAGGTTGAAATCCACCTTCACCCATTTTGACGAGCTTTTGATATTGTTCGAACGCTTCAGGATGTTCTTCTTTTAGGTCATCGGCGTTGATCGCTTCGTATTTCTTGACGGCTCGAACCGACAATTCGACATCGTTTCCGTCGGCAATGGTCGGAAAGGCTTCCAAAGCCTTGGCCAGTTCCGGATGAGTTGATTTCAATTGCTCGACGTCTTTTCGCGTGTACGAACGTCCAATTTCCAAAAAGATGCCGTCGGGAGTCTCTTCGAGTTTGATTTCTTGGTCGCCGTCTTTCATGACGGTGGTCGTAACGCCGTTACTGGAGCTGCGAGAGTAGGACATGCCGCCGCCCATGCCACCGCCAAATTGTTGGTTGAACTGCATTTGGATGGGGCCGCGAAGGCGTCCGATACCGCGGAACCCAGGCGGCCGGGGGGCTTCTTCGGTTTCACTTTGTTCCTGGACGGCGCCCCGCGGTGGAGGTTCGTCTTGTTCTTGGGATTGGTCTTGAACTGGGCACCATGTCAGTACCGTTAAACCACCCAGTACGGCCGCACCGGCGAACCATGCCGCTACGCCGAACGGAACGAATCCGCTTCTCCGCCGAACTTGTTCCCCACCCTTGATCCATTTTGTCAGTCGCATCGTTATTGACTCCTAATAAAACCAAAGTGTCATGCCCCAGACGTATACTCTGCAATCTTGCCCCAAACTTTGCTCGAAGTTATGTAACAAGTTTACCAACTGGGCGAGGTTCATGGCAATCCAAACCCAGCACGGCTACGCCACCCCGATGTCGCTGGCGCTGGAGTCCCGCACACACATGGCGGTAGGGACTTCATGCCGGCCAGAATCGGTCGCTGGTCGCGGCGAGACCGTAACGCAAAAACCGTGCCTGACGACTTGGCAGGGAACTACATTACGGATTCAAGGAGCAGACGGAGGTGGTTCAGAATTTGTTTGGTAGCACGTGGCCGCCAGAGACTGGGATGGCCAAGGACCGAAAAGCGGGCCGGTGTTTCGTGCCCGGCCGATGTCGACGACTGGCGGGCTACCAACTCGAACTCGGGATTCGCGTTCTTCGGCTCGCTTGGTGTCGGCCCAGACCCGCGCAATGTTGCGGTCGCTGCTCCCGGCAACGGACCTCCAGCTACCGATAAATCCGCTTGGAATCGTTCTGCGGCGACTCGCGCCAAGTCGCTCAAGACCTGCGGCATGCCCGGAGATGTGTTTTCGGCATAGACCACATCGGGCGCTAGCCATTTGGTCACCGCATCCCAGTGAGGCAAAATAATGGCGCCAGAATACCGGGCTGGGCCGAGGGTTTCGGCAGGATCTCGGCGCGCGTAAGCTTCGTCCAAACGTTGTGCCACCAAGCCTCTTGTGCCCCATTCCACCACGACCAACCGCAGTTGACGTTCCTCGATTTGTGCTACCACGACATCCTCGAGTTCGACATCCCCTTCGCCAAATACCAACGGTCCCAGACACTCGTAGATTGTTTCGACGACGGGCCGAAGTTTTTGTTCCCCCAATTCCTGCGAGGCGGCGGTCGTCAACAATCGCAGTGTAATGGTCGCTTGGCTGGCGGTAATGCCAACCTGTGGATCATTGCCTCGTTTGATCAAATCGGGGAGCAGACTCTCGACATGGCTTTCACCGGCCCCAAACGTTTTGATAACTCGCTGTACGATAACTTGGCGGTGATCGACGAACTGCTGTTCAAGAACGGGGCGTATGCTGGCCAAGTACATTTCCCGCATTTCGACGGGGACGCCTGGCAGGCAAAAGAATTGTGTGTCGAGGTTCGGGCGTTTGATCGTCCAATGAATTCCCGGAGCCGTGCCATGCGGGTTGGAAATTGGTTGCGAACCAACCGGAAACATTGCTTGGAGTCGGTTGCTGTCCGGCGGAATGATTTGGCGAGTTGCGAAGCGGCTGCGGATTTCTTCCCAACTCGGATCGTGAAAAAACAGCTCGGAACCAAAAGCCTCCGCGAGAGCTTGCCGCGTCAGATCGTCTTGCGTGGGCCCCAAGCCACCCGTTACCAACACAATCTGCGAGCGGTCGGCGGCCAATCGGAATGCCGTCTTCATCGGCTCCAAATAATCACCGATGGTCTGATGGGCCAAGACAGTGACTCCCAGTTCCCCCAATTGGAGACTGAGCCACTGGCTGTTCGTGTCGAGTCGCTGTCCGCTGGTCAATTCGTCGCCAATCGAAATAACTTCTGCGAATCTCTTGCTCAAGTTCTTCACCGTGTTAGATTAGAGTTGCGAGACACCCGAACCGGTGTCCTGACTTCGGTTTTTACCAAAATTTGTACTCGGTGGCGAGTTAGCAATGCCAATTACAATTAACGGCATCGGGACCTATTACTATTTTAAGCAGAATCTCGTGAGCAGCCCGGGAGTTTGCGAGCATTGTCACCGAGCGGCCACGTTGTCGGACTATGATGTCGGTCTATTTTTTGTCGTGGTCTACATCCCGGTAATTCCGCTGGGCCGTCAGATGATCATCGGCGAGTGCAGTGCCTGCGGAATGCATAGGGCGATGCCGCTCAAGCAATGGGAGCAGTTGCGTGAACAGGCCATCTCAAACGGATTGAATCAATTGGGCCAAGCACCAAACTCGGCCGAGGCGGCGCTGTCGCTCTTGGCGACTTACTCGATGTTTAATCAACTAGCGGATGCATGGGATCTAGCGTCGGCGATCCGAGCCACTCATGGCGCGGACTACGACACGATGTTGGCCTTGGGAACTTGGTTCGAAGCCCGGCAACATGTCGCCGAAGCCAATGATTGTTTTCAAGCGGCGGTGAGACTAGACCCCGAACGAATCAGTTCAAAACGTATTCGCTTATTTGATGCAATGGAAGCAAAAAAAAACAACGAAGTTCATTCCTTGGCCAACGCTTTGGTGGAAGATCGTCAGGGTGGACACGAAGGCGTGCTCCATTTGGCCGCCAAGTTTTTGCTGCAACAGCAAAAGTACGAAGTAGCTTACGCTTTGTTCAAGAAACTATTAGAAAAGTATCCCGATCTGAAAAAAGACAAAGAAATCCGGCGGTCAGCTCGCGAGGCGGAACAGGGTGTTGGACTTCCAACAACCTTGGTGCCCGCAAAAAAATTGGGTATGCTGGATTGAGTCAGTGACACTGGGGTTGAGGCGACGGCGAAACAACCGCCCTAGCGGCAATACCGTTCAATTTTCGTTTAACCGCGACGCAGAGCAATGCTGGGCGGGGACCCACTTTGCCCAATTGCTTATAGATTTCGCCCCGCATTGCGTCGCTGAGCGAGTGGGAAGCGAAACAAGTCCTTCGTTGAACGGTATTGGGCCTAACCGGTCGACAGAGGTTGTCTCGCCAATATGGAATTGGTGCGAGAATTGGATCGACCCGTTACGCAACGGTCCGCAATATCTTTTCCATTTTGCGACCCTTGGCGAGTTCGTCGACCAACTTATCCAAGTATCGGGCTTTTTGCGTGAGCGGGTTCTCGATTTCCTCAACGCGGTAGCCGCAAATGGTCCCCGTGATCAGGTGGGCGTTGGGATTTAGTTTGGCCTTGTTGAAGAACTCTTCAAAGGTAACGCCCTTCGCGATCAACTTTTCTAATGCAGCAACTTTGAAACCAGTGAGCCATTCGATGACTTGATGAAGTTCATCACGGGTGCGCCCTTTCTTTTCGACTTTGGCCACATAGTGGGGGTAAACCGACGCAAAAGTCATCTTGGCGATTCGGTCATCGTGAGTACTCATAAGTCGTGGCAACCTTGCTTTTCGATTGGGACTTCGATTTAACCTTTAAAATGGGCATCCCCGCGGAGGGCTCTTAAAGACTACCTCCCAGGCGGAGCCAAGAAAAGCCCGAAAGATTGGGCCAACGTTGCTTTTTGCCCAGTGCATGGCCGTGGCAGTCCAAGTTAACGTGGCGACATTGCGAACGGTCGCTTCAGGGGACATTTCTAATGGATTACGACACTGAACGTCGCGTTGACGCTTGCCACCTGAGCCCGTTTTTGTTACGGTACTCGGACTGTTTCGAGCGGAGGCACGAGGGGTACGACGATTGCGGCCGTATCATCACATTCGGGACAAGTTTTGAGCCAATGAACGTAGGGTAACGATGGTTGCGAAGAAGCAAACGATCGAACGACACCAGTCAGCCCAGTCGGCTGAGGTTTCGGTCGTACGTTTGCAACTGCGGGTCCCCATGTTTGTGCCACGACTCCGTTGGATCACAAATCGGTTGGTACGTTGGGCCGCGATGTCGGCCATCTTGTTGGGCCTCTTCGGATCTCGCACGGGGATTCCTGAACTTGTGACGGGCGAAGTGATTGAAACCGTCGAGGTCGTGGATTCGATCAATTGGCGGCACCACGAATCCGAGACATTCTCGGCCAGTGACCGCGAATTCACTCGACGGAAGTGTGTGCGCCAGCGAGGTCGAAACTCCAATATTGTGCGCTTTTGTTGCCGGCATTTGAGCCGTGATTATCGACATTCTTATTTGTCTGTCGGGCATCGTCGGCCTGACAATTCCATCGCCCCGTTGTTGATTTAAACCTATCGGTTGCGGTTCTCTTCTGCTTTGCCGACTCGTGTCGAGTCGTTCTGCTGTGTCGTTATGTTTGCACACGGAAGCAGGGATCCTAAGTTTATTCAGATTGCCAGCGTCTTTTGCACTCTCGCACTATTTTTCAAAGTACGCAGAACATGAAAAACGACTCCACCTATTCCATCGCCAAGTTCGGTAAGGATTTTGTCGCTGGTTTGATTGTATTTCTTGTGGCATTGCCGTTATGTTTGGGCATCGCGATTGGATCGGGAGCCGACCCGATGGCAGGACTGATCGCAGGCGTGGTGGGCGCGATTGTTACCGGAGTGATCAGCGGTTCACACACGAGTGTTTCAGGGCCCGCCGCGGGACTGACCGCGATTGTGGCTGGTCAAATTACTCAGTTGGGTTCGTTCGAAACGTTCCTGTTAGCGGTGTTGTTCGCCGGCGTCTTACAGATAGTGTTGGGAGTTGTGAAAGCCGGTGTCCTGTCGGCATTTTTCCCCTCCAGTGTCATCAAAGGATTGTTGGCGGCGATCGGCGTTATTTTGATCCTGGGCCAATTGCCATTGTTGTTGGGTCTGCAAAAGGACTTACGCGGAAAATCATCATCTGTAGTTGCCATGGATGCTTCGGCGATGGTTTCACCACAGCGTGGAGGAGGTGGGGACCCGTCACGTTCGGGTGAACGAAGCGACGCAAACCCTGTGAGCGATGGACACCAAAACGAAGAGAACGGGTCGAACGGGCACGAAGTGGCGGGCCCCAGTACAGCAAGCCCGGGTACAGCGGTCCATGGTCCGGCGAACCACGGCCATGAGATTGGTCAACAGATCTTCAAATTCATTCGCGACATGAAGGCCGTGTTTCAATACGACAATGGAATTCAATGGGCATCATTGTTGATCGGATTGATATCGTTGGCTTTCTTGATCGTTTGGGATCAGATCAAGGCGCTGAAGAAGTCGTTGGTTCCTTCTCCCTTGGTCGTCGTGATCTTGGGGGCGGTTTTGGGTGTTGTGTTTCAGTCGTTGGGCTGGGGCCAGGGATGGAGTTTGGTGGAAAATCACTTTGTTTTTGTCCCAACCGCCCAAAGCTGGTCGGATATCGTGGGTTTTGCTCGTCTACCAGATTTTTCGCAATGGGCAAATTCGGCCGTGTATGTGGCAGCGGTGACGTTGGCGATCGTCGCATCGCTCGAGACCCTGCTCAATCTGGAAGCGGTGGATAAACTCGACAAGAAACAGCGGGTCTCGCCGCCGAATCGGGAGTTGATAGCGCAAGGATGCGGCAACGTATGCTGTGGCCTGATTGGCGGCTTGCCAGTAACCAGCGTGGTGATTCGCGGTTCGGTCAACGTGAACGCGGGCAGTGAAACGAAGCTGTCGGCGATCATTCACGGACTCCTGCTGGTTGCTTGTGTCGTGGCAATTCCGTGGTTATTGAACATGATTCCTTTGTCGTGTTTGGCGGCCATTTTACTTATGACCGGTTACAAGTTAGCCAGTCCCACTCTGTTTCAGGCGATGGCAAAAGAAGGTCGCTACCAATTGCTACCGTTTGTTCTAACGTTGGGATCGATTGTGTTGACGGACTTGTTGATTGGTGTGATCATCGGCTTGGTGTTAAGCTTGCTGTTTATTTTGAATAGCAATGTGCGTCGTCCGGTAAGGATGATACACGAAAAGCATCTGGATGGTGAATTGCTGCACGTGGAACTCGCGAATCAAGTGAGCTTTTTGAACAAAGCCAGTTTGTTGGCCGCGATGCGCGAAGCCAAGCAAGGTAGTCGTTTGCTGCTGGATGCGCGACGTTCGGACTACATCGACCCCGATGTGTTGGGGATGATCCGTGACTTTCAAACCAAGACCGCGCCGGCTTTGGGTATTCGTCTGGAGTTGATTGGTTTCCGAGACCGTTATCGCTTCCAAAGCAAAGAAGATTCTGTCGACTATTCGCTTGTGGAGGCTCGTGAGCGTTTGACGCCGGACCAAGTACAAGCAATGCTGCTGGAAGGCAACAAGCGTTTTGTCGAAGGCCATCCAATCGATCATGACCTGCGTCCGAGTAGCTTGCCCGGGTCGAACCATCGTCCGATCGCGGCTTTTTATACGGGCATCGATTCCAAGACCCCCGTCGAGATGTTGTTTGACCTGGGGATTGGAGATGCGTTTGGCTTGAGAATGCCGGGGGCGGTTTTTTCGCGGCAGGCGTTGGGCGGCTTGGAGTATGCCGCCACGGTCGGCGGAATCAAGCTGATCGTGGTTTTTAGTCGCTACGACAGCCAACTCATTGAGATTGTCGCCCGACGTGTATCTGAGCCGGATTATCTACCGCTGGTTGCCGGGTGTGAGAATTTGGAATCGGTTTTGACGGAGATTGCTGAATCGGTTGATCGCGATGCAGTCGCTCGATTTGTTTCGATGTCAGAACAGGAACAGCGCACCTTGGTGAATCATTTTTCCGAACGGCATATCCGGCGAACGATTCGCTTGATCTTGGAACATAGTCAAGTGATTCGCCAACTAGTCGAGAACGGCAGGTTGAAAATTGTCCCTGCCATGTTGGACACCGACAGTGGCGCGGCGGATTTCTTGGACTAGCTCTTAACCTATGACGATTGCTTACCCGCGTCTTCAACCTGTAAAAATTCCGGAGAAACCATGACGACTACGCCAACACTCGACAACCATAGCGAAGCTTCCCATTCCACGAATGGGCCGCCTTCCCTTTTGAATGACTTTATGTCGGGACTCGTCTTGTTCTTGATTGCGGCTCCGATCGGAGTCGGAATTGCAGCGACGCTGGGACTTCCGCCTCAGTCTGGGTTGGTTGCAGCCATTATTGGTGGGTTGGTCGTCGGTGTGATCAGTGGCGCGAAGTGTAGTGTGACGGGCCCGTCCGCGGGGTTGGGCATGATTATTGCCAACGAATTGCGCGTCTTGGAATCGTTCGAACGTTTTTGGTTAGCGTTGACCATCGCGGGCGGTATCCAGTTTCTGTTTGGTCGATTTGGCTTGGGCAAGTTGTCGTATTTCATACCTTCCAGCGTGGTGCGTGGATTAATTGCCGCTGTGGGCGTGATTCTGATCTTGAAGCAGATCCCACACATGTTGGGGCACGATGTCGACCCGTTGGGCGAAATGTCGTTCTGGCAGCCAGATCGCCAAAACACTTTTTCCGAACTGTTTCAGATCCCCAGAGACTTCTTCATGTCGGCCACCCTCATCAGCGCCGTTTGTTTGCTGATTATGTTCGGACAAGACATTTTGAAGCGACAGTTTCCCAGGGTGTCCATCGTCCCCGGTCCCTTGTTGGCCATTGCGGTCGGCACGATCTTGGGTCTCATTCTCAAGCAGGCGGATCCGTCTTGGGGACTGGAGGCTCGACATTTCATGGAACTGAAAGCTTGGGACGGGGGGGAGCGCTGGTTCGGTTTGGTGGTCGTGCCCAGCGCCGAAGAATTGTTGAATCCCGTGGTTTATGTGTTTGCAATGCTGATTGCGGTGGTCGCTTCGTTGGAGACTTTGTTGGCGTTGGATGCCGTGGACCGTTTGGATCCGGAGCAACGAAGTTCTCCCCCGAACCGAGAACTAATGGCGCAGGGAGTTGGCAATACGCTATGTGGTTTGTTGGGAGGCCTTCCCTTGACGGCCCGTTTGCAATTTGGGTACTTGAATGTCATGTCGGGTGGCAAGTCGCAGTACGCCACCATTTTACATGGAGCACTGTTGTTGGCGTGTGTCGCATTGATACCGCTGTATCTGAACTCGGTGCCATTGGCGTGTATTGCCGCGGTCTTGTTTTACTTAGGCACAAAGTTGGCGACACCGTTTTTGGTCAAAGAGATTTGGAGCGAAGGAAAGTATCAATTCATTCCGTTCCTGGTGACAGCGGTCGCCATCGTCTTCACCGAGAAATTGATCGGAGCGTCTATCGGTTTGGGCGTGAGCTTGTTGTTTATTCTCACTAGTTCCTTGCGGCGTCCCCTGCGCAAGGTGGTGGAAAAGCACCTGACCGGTGAGCTATTGCACATCGAATTCCCAAACCAAACCAGCTTCTTATTCCGAGCCAGTTTGGAACAAGCGTTACGGGAAGCGAAGCCGGGCTCGCACATCTTATTGGACGCCAAACAGGCGGATTATATCGATCCCGATGTCTTGCGCTTGGTCAAAGATTTCAAAGAAAAGACGGCGCCGAAACAACGTGTCGAAGTCAGCTTGCGTGGCTTCCATGATCGCTACGAATTGAAGGACGAAACGAGATTTGTGGACTACTCAACGCGTGAACTACAAGAAAAGCTCACTCCCATCGACGTTCTGCGGATGCTGCAAGAAGGGAACGAACGATTCAAGAAAGGTGAATCAAATTTCCGTGACTATGCGGCTCAGTTGACGACCACCGGTGCGGGACAGTTTCCGTTTGCCGCGGTCTTGAGTTGTATCGATTCACGGGCCCCCGTCGAGACGATCTTGGATCTGGGCTTGGGGGATATCTTCAGCGTGCGAATTGCCGGGAACGTCGTCAGCCCTAACGTGCTTGGAAGTTTGGAGTATGCGTGTGGAGTGGCCGGGTCGAAGCTCATTCTCGTATTAGGTCATACGAAGTGTGGTGCCGTCACGGCCTCGGTCAAGTTTTGTGCTTCGGGTGCTGATCCGGAGCAAGCCACCGGTTGTCGACACTTGAGTTCGATCGTCGATTCGGTGACACCTGCCATCAATCGCGAGCAATGTTTGACCGTTGGAGATGGCGAAGGATTTGATCGATATGTTGAATTGGTAACAAAAGACAATGTACTTCAAGCGGTCCGGCAAATTGTCGAAGTCAGTCCGATCTTGGGACGATTGGCAAGTGAAGGGAAGATCGGCGTTGTGGGCGGTGTCTATGACGTTGCTGCCGGCGAAGTCGAGTTCTTCTTAGATTCCGCGGTTGGACTGCCAAAGCGTTAGACTTGCACTTGATGTTGCGCAGGTAGCGTCATCGTTTTGGACGGAGCGAAACTTCCCACCGAGACGATTACTTGCAAGGCCTCGTTGATCGACATCGAGGTGGGGATCAGACGACTTGCATCCAAATACAACAGGAGTCCCGTGGTTGGTGTTGGACCTGACGGTAAGAACACCGCCACGCGGCCACTGGTTACAGGACTGGCTTCCATCGTTACCAATCCCAATTCGAAGCGCGAGGCCTCGTCGCGTACAACCCACACCACTCGCTTGAACAGCCCCTGAGGTCCTTCGCCATAACCAACCAACTGTTTGAGTGTTTGATACAGTGCTCCGAGCACCGGCATGTGATCCAGGATCATGTCCAATTTCCGGAACAACCAACGTCCTAATAGCGACGATACAATCAAGCCGATCAGATACAAGGTCAATGTCGCCAGGATCAAGCCGAGGCCAAAGAAATAGAATCCTTGATCTTTCAACCACACTCCGGCCACTTGGTTTTCAAAGTAATAGACCGTCATCAACAAACCACCTAGCGGCAGGAGAGCGACCACTCCGGCCACTAGGCAATTGGTAATATGTCGTCGGATACGTTCCATGTTGCGGTTCCGTAGGTAATCACGATCGGACGTGGTACTACTGCGTCACGGTGATGTCCAGGACTTGACTGCTGGGGACTGCGGAGGCGGCACTGGAGGCGGCGACTTCGATGCGTGGCGTTCCCGTTTGCACCGGCATAAGCCGAACGGTGAAGCGGGCCGTGTCGCCGGCTCGCAGTTCTTGAATCGGAGTGAACTCGTGTTGCAGTCCGTCGGGCGATGACTGCACGCCAACGTTTCCACTGGTGCCTTGCAGAGTGAGGCCTGGTGGTGTCTGCAACAGGACTCGGACGTTCTGATCGCTCGTATTGCGCTGGTTGGTGATGGCGATATCGACATCCACTGGATTCTGTCGACGCGCGACGGGCGTACTGGTTGTCAACTGAACCACAAGCATTCCCGCAGAACCAGCCCCCCCGACGGTCGGCGGAACGCCAACTCGATCGCCGGGATTGGGTACTGGTGCTGGCGAACCACCACCCGAGTTGGCGCTACCAGAAATAACTCGAATCGCGATGTCTTTCAGATCTTCCACGCCTTGTTCGCACTGGGCTTGGAAGCGAACAATCGCGTTTCCATCCAACGCCAGCGGATTGTAACCAACCGTAATGTCGCGACTTGAACCCGGCTCCAACCGCCCCACGGCAATATTGATTAGGCCGTTTTCTTCGACGGCATCCTCGGAGGCTCCGGTAGGTTCGAGCGACGTCGAATTTTCAGTTCGCAATCGGACACCCGTAAGCGGGATATTTCCGGTGTTGGTAACTCGAGCTACGACCAAATATTGCTGACCGATGATTGCCGAAGGTTCCGCGCCCAATTGCAGGGTAATGCCTGGTTGAGTGACATTGTTCGAGGTAATCGCGCGGCGAATACTGGCGGTGTGACCACCTTCGGCTTGCACATCGACCCGGAAGTAATGTGTTCCCTGTTCGAGGAGTTTGATCGACAAGGGTAATGTTTTGCTTTCGCCAGATGTCAACGGTGTGGCCATCGGACCAAAGGTCACCGGGCCAGTACGCCCCACAATTTCCAGTCCAGGACCTTCGACCATCACACTGGCCTTCAAGTTACGCAGTGGTTCATCACATTGATTGACAAAAGTCAAATTAAACGTGGTGATGTCTCCCACGCGACCTTGGCGATCTCCGTCGATTTTCACGCCGAGACACGGGGCCACAACTTGAGTTTCGGCACAGGCGCGAGTTCGAATTTGGTCAACGGCACTCGCCACGTCGAAACACAATCGTGCCAAACCAACGGCTTGGTCGGACTTGAATTGAATGTCGATCACATTGGGGTTGGAAGCGGGCGGCACATCACCGAGATTCCAGACAAAGCGATTGCCGTACTCGGTGGGCTTGGGATTGCTACTCACAAAAGCCAGTCCCTCGGGGAGACCTTCGAGAGTGACCGTTGTCTCACGGGAGGCCTGATCGCCGGGATTGGTGATTTCCAAGCGGTAACTAAACGGAGTCGCAATGGCAACTGTGCGCGGACCGATGGCTCGAATGGTCAATGCCGGAGCGACCCAGCGGATACTTGTGACTCCACTCTCAATCACTTCAAAACCGGCCGCATTGTTGGCTGGTCGAATCACGTCGGCGCGAATAAAGGTTGTCCCCGGTCCAATTTCGTTGCTGGGTTGTTGGATCTCGACACTCGCATTTCCGTTTGGCCCCGTGAGAACCTCGGCGGTCTGACTGCCCGACGGTAAAAACTGGGCGGGAGCACCTCCGGCGATTTCGTAACGGACTTTCCAATTGCCCACTCCCAGTCCGTCTTGGGTTTGGCGAATGTTGGTAATGAGTGGGTACTTGGCACCGGCCGTTGCCGTAGCGGGAGTTGGCAGGGTCCACAATGCGTCCACCCATTGAATTTCCATCGACTTGAGGCGTTTGTCCCAGGCCTCGGCGTGCGGTGCCATGGCCGTGATATACGAAGTACCCGGCGACGCCGATGACACCGTTAGCCAACTTTGACCTTTCTCGACGTGAATGTCGTCCACGTTTGTCGGGGTGCCGCGTTTGATCAATTCTTCTTTCCGCGATGTGTTCAACGTCAAGAAGTCGCCCGACGTCTTGGTGGCTTTTGCGGCAAAGAACCGGGGTAGCTTGTTGGTCGGGCGCCCTTGGTAGTCGATGATCTGCCCAACGCTATCTTGCGAAAGTGTCAGCTCGATGGGTTGGTTCGTGACAAAGTACCCATCGGCACCACAAATGCCGGCCAAGACGACGACTTCACTCCCGACGGGGGCGACAATTTTTGACGGTGTGACCAGGAGTTCGCCACGCTTGCCACGCTGACAAATTTTGTAGGGATTTTCAGCCGGGACCCCCAGTTCTTTGGCTTTCCTTTTCAGTTCCAAGCAACTGCCGAGGGCGCCTTGATACTCGCATGGGGGTGACTTTGTGACCGGCGGCAAAAAGGGCGTGACCACCATCGGTTGCATGGCAATCGGTGTTGCAACGGTGGGTAGCGGTTGTGTTCCCATGGGCGGAGCCACTTGAACTCCTGACCCAATCACGGGGCCCATTGGGGCCAGGATCGGGACAGGGGCAATGGGCGCCACGGCAGCTGTCGCTGGATTCGAGCCCCGAGAGAAGCAACTCAGGCCTTGAAGACAGCTTCCGAACGTGCCGGATAATTGCGTTCGGTTCGGCGGCGCCATAAAGATACGCTCGCCATAGGGATCTATTCGCGGTACGCCGAGGTTCTGGCAACCAACTTGAAACAATGAACAGATGACCGCCAAGAAGGCCATGGCCGTCCCGCCGAGCTGATATCGGTGTGTCATCCGTATTTCCTTATACGAGCCAAAGTGACTGCTCAATCACTCGACTGCGGAGCGAGTCTGCGAATTGAGCCAAATCGAGCCGGCCCGGCGGCGGAACCGTGCGACTAGAAACGCCAAACTCTAACACTTCATTTGGAGAAGCCCGAAAAAACCGATTGGGAAATTTGGATTCTGGGGCGAAATGGGCAACTTATGGCGATCGTAACAACGAAGCCGTGATGATTTCTCAGATCGCAACGGAAAATAGCGTTAATTCGGTTGTAGCGGTCGTAGCAGAACTTCCGAAAGTACCAAATGAAGCGATTTGTTTGCTTCGATTCGACTGCCGTGTTTCGACTGAGGGTTTATTAATGAAACGCTTTTCCTGGCTAACTGCTTTCGTCTGTTTGCTATCAACTTCAGGGACTTATGCGCAGCAGTACCGCCCGGTCGAGCCACGCTACGACGGTGAGTACCGAGATTATCAACCTGCTCCAAGTGGTCGTCCGGTGCGTCCAGTTCGTTATCAAGAAGAAATCCAACTGGAAGATAATCGAAGTGCGTGGCCAGTGAGCGGACCGACCAATCGTCCGGCCGATGCAAGTGAAGCGTCGCGAGCGGTAGCCGAGCAACTACGGCAGCAGTACCACGCCAGTGCGAATCAACCTGAACTGCAACATGCACAGGGCCGCGGGCCAGTGTACTACCCAGCGCCTCCGGTGGCTCCGGTAAATCGTTCGGGCGAACGGCCTCGTTCGACCGTCGTCGAACCAGCACGTTTTTCACGGCCAGCAAATCGCGGCTATGATGATCCGCAAACGACCAACGTGGCTCCTCCCGCCATCGATGCCGGAATGCAAGGGCCACCGGTTGTACCGCAGCCAATGGACCAGCACTACCCTGTACAGGGTCAACCCTATCAACCAGGTCCTGGAGCCTATGATCAAGGTTGCGAACCTGGCTATGGAGACGCAGGATGTGACGACAACATGGGATATTATGACCAAGCTCCTGCGGGCCGTTTCCGCGCACGCCGTGGCGTAACCCTGGGAGGTCGCGGTGAAGAACGCTACTACGGCCCCAGTGATTGCGGTGACGGGTCCTGTGAGCCAGGCTATGACAACCAAGGCTACTACGACGATGAGTATTCGGATCGTGGATTTGCCGGCGATCGACGCCGAGGATCAGCTTCGGGCAGTTCACGCCTGGCGCAACTCTTCGACAAGTGTGGGCGCGATGTCTATACGGTGGTCGGAGCGCGTTGGCTATATATGAGTCGGGATGGTGCCGACTTCAGAGAAATGAGTTATGAAAACGCTATGCCGACCGAGCGACTGCTCGTGTCCGATGCAAATATCGGTCACCAACACGGGGTCGAAGCGTTTATTGTCCGACAAGATGAATGTGGGAAAGGCTGGGAAGGCCGGTATTGGGGTCTGCAATCGCAAACCAATTCGGCGATCTTGGGCAACATGCCGATCACGCAATTGGCTGGCCTTGGTTTGGTAACCATCGGTCCCTGGGGTAACGTTGATGATGTTTACAACACGGCCGACTACCATCGGATTCAACGCAGCAGTGAGTTCCATAGTTTTGAATGGAATTTGCTCAACCACGCCAGTGTCTGTGCGAACAACAATTGGTTGTATCGCGGGATCTTGGGAATTCGGGTGATGCGACTTCGAGATTCGCTCCAGTATTCGGCGCATTCGTCGACGAATTTTGGATTCGATTTTAATCAGCTGAATTACGACATCTTGACTCGAAACACCTTCGTGGGCGCCCAAGCGGGCGGTTCGGGCGAGTACTGTGTTACCGATAAGTTGCGACTTGGCTTGGGGGCAAACGCGGGTATCGGAACGAACTTCATGCAAGCCGATCAAGTGATCTCGAACAGCAATGGCGTATTGGGTGTGATCCCTGGCATCGGCAACTACTCGTACATGAACGAAGACAGTGACCTAGCGGTCTTTGGCGAATTCGATGCTCGCATGTACTACCATGTTTCGTGCAATTGGCGGTTGAGCCTGGGATATCGCCTGCTGGGCCTGACCGGCGTGGCCTTGGCTCAGGAGCAGATCCCTCACACGGTATCCGACCTGAGCTATGTCAAACGCGACGGCGGTCTACTGCTGCACGGTGTGACCATGGGTGCTGAGTTTAGCTACTAGTTTCTCGGCTTTGACAACCCGCTGCGGTCGAGCAGGCTCCCCCCCGAGGTGGAGTCCGCCGAGTGTAGCGGGTTGGTTTGTTTGCCACAGAAGATTGCCATTGCGGCTTGATCGTCGGTTCCAACCTGCTAAAGTTGTCTTAGAGCCTATCCCCAAAGGGCCTGTCCCTTTGAGGGCGAGATCAAAAGGGTTGCGTTTGACTGCCTCTTCATTGAAGGTCAGACATCTTTGGGGATTGGCTCGAAGAGCTTATCCGCAGTAATTGGAAATTCCGCGCCGTGGGGTTGGTACGGGGTGGTTCGGATCGGCACTCCATCGCATCAGACAAGAAACTGGCAAACGATGAATGACATCACGATCCTAGTTGTGGAAGACGATCCAGCGATTCGATTGGGAGTTGTCGAGACTCTGAAATCGGAAGGGTTCCGGGTTATCGTTGCCGAAGATGGTTACGCGGGGCAACGAATCGCGTTGGAAGAGACCTACGATTTGGCCCTGTTGGACTTGATGTTGCCGGGCATTGATGGGTTGCAGATTTTAGAGGCCATTCGTGGAGTAAAGCCGGAAGTGCCGGTGATCTTGGCGACGGCTCGCGGTGATGAAAGTGAGCGTATCCGAGGCCTGCAGTCCGGGGCCGATGATTACGTCGTCAAACCCTATAGCGTTAAAGAGCTCTTGGCCCGAATCAAGGCCGTGCTGCGTCGCTGTGGCGGTTCGCCAGAGAACGAACTACTGACGATCAATGGTGGGGTGATTGATTTTTCACGACGCGAAATCACGTATCCGGATGGTGCCTCGGCCTCGCTGTCCGAACGAGAAAGCCAACTACTCTATTATTTGAATCGGCATCGAGATCGGGCGGTTGCCCGGGGCGAGTTATTGGCCAAGGTATGGGGCATTGATCCTACCGGTGTAAATACCCGAGCGATCGATATGTTGGTCGCGCGACTTCGTGAAAAGCTGGGGGACAACTGCGATAGCCCGCAGTTTTTGCTTACGGTTCGCGGCAAGGGCTACATGCTTTGTCGGACGCCGCCGCCTGATAGTGTGAGTTGATGAAGCAGTGGCGAGTTTGGTCCATTTATGCCGTGCTCATGGTGTTGGCGTTCGTGGCGATGGCCTTGATCACTCGCAGTTCGTTCGTCATGGAGCGAGCCCAACGAGCTTCACTGTTGAACGCCTTGCAGGCCAGGTTAGAGATTTCGCATCAGCAACAAATTGCTGCTGCCGCTCGCACGATTGATCGTGAGTTGGTCAGTCTAGTCGTTTCCGAATCGCTGCGTTCCCCAGCGTTTTACCAACAATTGCCTGTCCTGACACCCGACACGACCGCCATCAGCGGCTCCGCCCAATTCAACTCGTTCGCTAACGCGTATTTTCAAACGGATACGGCCAACGGGGTCTGGGGGCTCTCGTTGCCGGGAGCGGATCCAGAAAAATTGCGCGACATGTTGCGTTCCTTGCGGTGGCAAGAAGACTTGCCCGGCCCGTTGACCGGACGACAGGCCGGTTGGTTGACCAAGCCAAACGAAATGTACCGGGTTAACCGGTTAGTGAATCGACCACAGCGACGCAACGACAGTGACTTTCCGTTACCGAAGCAAGTGCCAAAATCAAGTCGCGAATTTGCTGAAAATGCAGCAGCGGCGGCGTCGTCCGGTAACGTGTTGACATTGGTCCCAGAGAAATACCCTCGAGCGAGATCGCTCATGCCCGCGCCACAAGCCTCACAAGCCAGCGGTGGGACCATGTTTGCAGGACCCATTTACGCCATCTGGGTCCGCGACGAGTTGTTGTTTGTTCGGCGTGTCCTGGTGGAGAACGAAGCCGAAATTCATGAGTTCTTGCAGGGCTGTTGGCTGGACTGGTCCCGTTTGTCGCGACAATTGAACCGAACCATTCAAACGGGACTTCCACCAGAAAGTCGCTTGGAGCGAGTTGAAGATGAGCCGGTTGCCTTGAGCGGTGGTTATATCGGCTGGGCTCCACTCAAGGTCGTGACGCCTCCATTGGCCCTCCCGAGTGACGAATTGCCGCTGCAAGGTGGTTGGCTTAACTTGTTGTTAGGTTGGGTCTTCATGATTGTCGCAGGATTGGCCGTCGGGATTTTGTTACACACCGTCATGCGAGAGACGCTTCGGCGAGAAACGTTCGTTTCGGCAGTCACTCACGAGTTAAGAACCCCTTTGACTGCGTTTCGGTTATACACGGACCTGTTGGCGAAAAATCCGGACCCGGAAAAAACGCGGTTATACGCGAAAACACTGGAAACGGAAGCGGAACGCCTGTCGCATCTGGTGGAAAATGTCTTGACCTACAGTCGGCTCGAACGACGTGGCATCACGTCCCACCATCGAGTGGTCGCCGTCGGCACTTTGTTGGATGCGATTATTCCAAGACTGGATGAACACTGCCTCCGCAACCAAATGCTGCTCGACTTCGCCGATGCCAAACGTGAAATTCGGCAAAGAGAGATCCTGACCGACGCGTCCGCCGTTGAACGGATCTTGTTCAACTTGGTCGACAATGCCTGCAAGTACGGCAAGTCGTCCTTAGAAGCCATGATTCAGATCGAAGTTTCAAGCGATGACCGCTTTCTCAGAATCAAGGTGCGAGATTTCGGACCAGGGATCAGCCCGGCTCAAAAGCGGCGATTGTTCCAAGCTTACAATCACGGTCAAATTTCGGCGCATACTCCCAACAAGACGATTGGCTTGGGCCTCAACATTAGTTTGCAATTGGCCGTTGCGTTGGGTGGCAGTTTGACCTTCCGCGACGCCAAACCGGGGGCCGAATTTCAGTTGGACCTCCCTTGGCAGGCCCCCCGGTAACGAATCTACCAACTTTGTCGATCACGGGACTTCACGCGGATAAGTAAACGCGGAATCATGGCGAGTTTGGGGAAATTGCGAAAAATACTCTGCCGATAAGTTCTTCGAACTGGATCCCCCATCGTACAAGTCAGGCCGAGTGGTAACGCGAATGGACAGCAACCGAAATTTGCGCATACATGTCGAAGAAGATCTCGCACGGGAGGAACGCCTCAAGTCGCGATTGAGCTCCTGCTTGCCCGAAGCCACGGCGTTGGCCGAGCAATTCGAATCAACCACGGGTTGGTTGTTGAATTATACCGCCGCGTCACCACCGGGCGACTTTATGGCCGATCAAGCCCCGACGCCCGTTTTTGGCCGTTTTGAGATCAGTGATATGTCGGCGAAGTGGCCGCCCGGTAAGCCAACAGTAAGTCGCGTCGAAAGTGAAAAACTTCTCGCCAATATCAATCGGCTTGTTTCCCGAATTGAACGATTGGAGCTGATTCAACACCAGTCTCAGGGAACCCTGATCGAGGCGAATGAAGACTCGCCGTTGATCCCAACCAACTTGTCCGACAAAGTTGCGAATCTCTTGCGATTTGCCAAACAAGAATTCGCCGCTTTGGGGGCCGCCGTTTATTTGTTGGATGAATCGACGACCCATTTGCGGTTGCGGTCGATGTTGGCTCCTGTCCCGTTTGCGCCCGAAGTCGAATCGGTCCGTTCGTTAGAAAATTCCTTGGCGGACTTGGAGTCGTTGATCGGAAACAAGGTCAATATCCATTCACGCGAGATGGGCGAAACTTGGAAGATCCCCAAACCGTTTCAGTTCGGTTGGTGTGTGGTCTTAGGTACCAAAAATCTCCCGTTGGGAACCATTTGGATCTTCTTCTCGCAGGCACGAACTCCGTCCGCCAAAGAACTCGAATTTCTCGATGGTCTAAACAACCAACTCTACAGTGAGATCAGTTCGCGCGAGAAACCTCAAAGCGACCCAACTACGGATCTGCTACAACAAGAACTGTTGTTGGCATCTCGGAGCAACGACGCACGTCTGCCCAGTTTCGCTCCGGAGATCGACGGTTGGAAAATCGCCGGCTGGACCTATCGGCACGGGTATTTGGCCAGTACCTTCCACGATTGGGCCATCACTCCGACAGGGATCTTGTCGGTGGCGGTAGGTCAAGCCAGCGGGCCCATGTTGACCTCGGCGATGAGTCTCAACAATCTTCGTTCATTGGTTTCGGCGCATCGTGAGTATCGCCACACGAGTCAGTCGATGGCCGCCAAGCTGAACGAACAAATCTGGTGTCAATCCCCGGGCGACGAGACCGCCGCACTGATCTACCTCTTGGCCGATCCCGAAACCAACCAAGTCCATTTGGTCAATGCGGGTGACGGAGGCGTCGTGTTCAGTGGCCCGCGCGGCATCCAGTCCATCGATCAGTTCCAATCTCCATTAGGAATTGACTTGGAAAGCACGTACGTCCAATGGGAACAACAACTCAACGAATCCGATACGATCGTCATGTTTTCCCCAGGTCTGCGACATGCGATCAGCGAATCGATGCCGTCCGCCAATGACGCCGATCTGTTTCGCTCCATATTGTTGACACACCCAGGACACCCCCATCAAATCCTGGCTGCGATTGAGGAGCGATTCTTCAACAGCGATTTCCAACATGTGGCTGGCGATCTATCCGTAGTCGTCTTGGCGAGAAACTCCCATTCTCCCGATGTGCATCAGATGTCCGCGGAAGTCAGCAAAAGTATCCTGGCCGAGCTACGGGCGGAAGAAGGCGACTTGCTGGAGGCCCTTGTCAAACGGATCGAACAACCCGACCGGTGGGACGATGAGTTCTATGCCACTGACGAAGCCACCATCGATGCCGAGGAATTTGACGAACATTGGTCGCAAGACGAATCAACGTTCGGCATCATCGATGATGGAGAGCTGGACGTTGAAGCACCACCTGCACCGATCGTGGAGTTAACCGCACCAAAACCTGCCGCGCCGATTCGTCAGAAATCTGCCGAGAACCAGGGCAAAACCATCAAAGCCAATCGACCGGTGAAGCCATCGGTTCCGAAGTCCAAGTCGGTTTCAAAGGCGAAAGCTGCCGCAACGAAAGCGAAGAAGAAAACAACAGGAAAGCCCAAGGCCAAAGCAGTGGCAAGTCCAAAATCGAAGGCATCATCGGGAACAAGAAAAGTGGCTGCCGTAGCGAAGCCAGCGCGGAACGTCGGCAAAAAAACGCAACCCAAGAACAATGCCCTCAAGCAGGCTCCTGCGAAGACTCCGAAACATGATCATCCAGCGGGACAGCCCCCTGTAGCGAAACGCCCGAACCGCAAAACAATCGCCCCGGTCCCAGCGAAGACCAAAGCCCCGGTTCCAGCCAAGACCATTGCTCCAGCCAAGGCGATCGCTTCCACTAACACCGTCGCTCCAGCCAAGACAATCGCGTCTGCCAAGACGGTGGCCTCGGCAAAGCCCCAAACAAAAAAAGCGACAAGAAAGAACTCCGTTCATCCCGCGTCGATTGGCTCGCCAGCCAAGAACGAAAAACCAAAGCATGAGTCTCGTGGCGTAACGGCCAAAACTCGAGCCAAGAAGTCCTAACGTCGGTTCGGAACGTCGAGTCGTTGGCAGGGTCAAGCAGGAATATTTTGGCCCTGTCGTTAACTTTCGATCGTTGGTTCACTTGTTGGTTCATTCGGCCGCGAACCAAGTAGGCTGGTTGTGATCGCTTCAAACACGTCTTGCGAACGGTCGTATAGTCGATTTTCGGCTTGTTGCATAACCAAATACACAAAGGGTCGTTGAACGAACACTTGGATCTTCGCTGTGATCAAGAAATCCAGACAAAAGAAATTGGCCAACACCGCTTTCTCTGGTTTCGGCTCGATCGCAGGCTTGATGGATTCGTATTCGAAATCTTGATAATTCTCGGCCAGGGTTTTCAAGGCCTCATTGAATAGTCTTTTGGGATCATGACTGGCCGAAAAAATGGTCACAATCCAAAGACAGCCATCCGGTGACTCCACAGAAATCTCTTGGGGTAACTCGCTTCGGTCGGGCGGTTGCAACTCCCAGTTATCTGGATAGGAAAACTGAATAAGGTTTTGTCGGTAGTTCTTTACCATTTGCGGGCCTGCGGTTCATCATCTTCCAGTTTTAAGATTCGTTGTGCCAGACAACCGATTGTTCCGGCATAGATCATCGACGCGGGCACCACAAACAACGCAAACAGAATCCCTCCAACGGCCTCGGCATACGAAGTTGCGATCGCCAACGGGATCCCCACCAGCAATAAGATGCCGATCACAATCGCAGCCAGTGTCCAATCAGCGGTTTGCTCTTTCAACGATCGCAACACCTTGGGATGATTGTATGAAAACATTTCGTTGGCAACGATCGCCGAGGACACCAAATATAATCCACCTGGCAACATCGTGATCGCTCCCAGACAACCAATCACGAGATAATGCAAGGAAATCGTGCCCACAGCGGCTCCCGGGATCCAGCACCCGAGCACCACGGCAAATTGGCAGCCTTGAGCAAAAATGGCTTGGCTCGTGAGACGCCCGGCCTGTCCCACGGACGTTGTTCGATTTGCAATCACGCCCAAAAATGCGGACCACACCGGCAACACGATGGCCGACGAAAACAAGACGCTCAAGTAGCCCACCAATTTTTGAAACGTGGTGTTGTCGTCAACTGCCAATCGCCAACTCAATTGGGCCCAATAGATCAACGGCAGCAGCGCCAGGCCAACACCAATTAGCCCGGGGCTAGTGAAGGGCGTGCCGATCTCTTTCCATTCACTCCACGCCACGGAGCTGATCCCGCTCGCGCCAAACCTGTTCGATTCAGGTTGTCCGGCCGTGGCACTCGAGTCGGAACTCGAGTTGGAACCCGCAAATCGAGCCGCCACTGGAGGCGGTTGTGTAATGACCGGGGGGGTCGTGAACTGGGGAGGCAATTTGGAACCCGGTCCGTTGGCATTGGTGTTGGCACGGGGCCGATCAGCGGCCGGTGGCGTCGAAACTGGAGCGGGTGGCACCGTTTCCAATGGCATCGGATCCAGCGAATCCCAATCAATTGCTCCGTCGACACGAGCGGACGACGAGGCGAGATCCGCTTCGTTAAACGAAACGACCAACTCGATTTCAGCGGGGTCTTCGACGGGACGATCCTGGTCGGGCGGCTCGTCCAGGATCGCCTCCAACGGCTGAGGTGATTCTTCCCAAGGCACCAAGGCTTCACTATCCACTTCGATCGGCGCCTCGCGATCGTTGAACAATAACGCCTGGGCTTCTTCACCTAAATACAAATGTTCGCGCGAATTTCCGCGCGACTCCTCCAATGGTTGCAAGGTCAACTCATCATCGTCGTCGCTGCGCAGAGGAGAGGCATTGGAATTTGTTCGGTGTTCGATACTTGGAGAAGGAGTTTCAAAATCGGCGAGAACTTCCGAGCGAACATCTTTGATCAAGTCGTCGATTTCGTCGTTCGAACTTTCTGTTTTCCGTGACAAGCCACCTACGGCCTCGGCAGAGATATCTCGCACCGTGGGTTGACTGGAGGGCGAAGTCCATTTGCCTTTGCCTTTGGTTTGCGTCACCGTCCCATCAAGATTCAGTGGGAACGGAGCAAAACAGACCTCGCACTTGGGCGTGGTTCCCGGCTTTACCTCGACATACTGCAAGGTATCACAAACTCGACACCGCACCGATGCCATTTGACTCGTACGACTTGGTTGGTCATCGAAAGCTAGGTTCTTGGTGTTTGGCGCAGTATCAATTCCCGTTAGGTCCAGACTCTGAAACAGTTCCTGATCATCCAACAATTCCAACGGCAGTTCAACGATCGGGGGAGGCGGGGTGCCAGCTGCCGAAAACCATTGGCTACAACTCTGGCACTGGAACTGATTATCAATTGAAAACGGACGATCCGAGTGGTGGTATCCACAATGAGTGCAAGTCCAATTTTCGCCAGCGGAAGAAGATGTCATGGGCACTCGTATGAGGAGAAGTTTTCAGCAACGTTCGACCATCCGGGACTATCCTACGTAAAGAGCGCCCGAACCGGATGGCGATCTTCAACCCCCGACAATTTCAGATCCAATCCTTGAAACGGGATTGTCAGTCGGCGATGGTCAACGCCCAAAGCATACAGAATCGTCGCATGCAGGTCATTCACGTGGACAGGGTCAGCAATGATATTGTATCCAAAGTCGTCCGTGGCTCCATAAGACAAGCCACCGCGAATGCCACCACCGGCCATCATGATGGAAAAACAACGTGGATGGTGGTCGCGGCCGTAATTCGTCTCCGATAGCGGCCCTTGGCAATAGACGGTACGCCCGAACTCACCGCCCCAAACAACCAAGGTATCCTCCAGCAACCCGCGCTGGGCCAAGTCGTTGATCAACGCGGCGGTCGGTTGGTCAACGTCTTTACACTGTTTGGACATGTGATCCGGTAGATTGTCGTGTTGGTCCCAACCCATGTGAAACAATTGGACGAACCGCACGTCACGCTCGGCCAATCGTCGTGCCAGTAGACAATTCCGCGCGTAGGTTCCCGGTTTGTGGACTTCGGGTCCATACGCATCTAAAACGGACTGAGGTTCATCGCGAAAGTCCGTTAGTTCTGGGATCGCTGTCTGCATGCGAAACGCTAACTCCGCTTGTTCGATCCGAGTCGTCACTTCTGGATCTTGCGTTCGCGTTGCAGCTCGTTCGTTCAACATCCGTAGGTCGTCCAACATTTTGCGTCGAACCTCCGGCGGACAACCGGCCGGGTTCGCCAAATACAAGACGGGGTCGTTTCCGGGGCGAAGTTTGACCCCCTGGTGTTGACCGGGCAATACGCCGCTGCCCCACAGCCGATCGTATAACGGTTGGCCGGCGGCACGACCGGTCCCCCGCGAAATCATCACCATATAGGTCGGCAAATTCTCGTTTAATGAGCCCAAACCGTAAGCAATCCAAGCCCCCATGCTCGGCCGACCTGCTAACTGCGACCCCGTCTGAAAGTACGTAATGGCAGGATCATGGTTGATTGCTTCCGTATAGACGGATTTGACAACACACAGTTTATCGGCCACGCCGGCCAAATGGGGAATCAGCTCACTCAGCCACAATCCCCCTTGGCCATGTTGGGCAAACTTGAAGATCGACGGTGCGATTGGAAAACTGGCTTGGCCCGAAGTCATGCCCGTAAGTCGCTGTCCCATTCGGACGGAATCCGGCAACTCGGTCTTGGCGATACCACTCAAATTGGGCTTGTAATCAAATAACTCGTATTGCGACGGAGCCCCCGATTGGAACAAATAGATCACCCGTTTGGCTCGAGCGCGAAGCGGCTCCGCTAAAGTGGGTTCATCGAAATTGGCCGCTTGCCCCAGGGCAGGCGAGCTCGCCGTCAGTCCCAACGTCGCGGCGGCCATGCTCCCAAGGCTCAAGCCACTTCTCTGCAAAAAAGTGCGGCGATTGCCGGACATTGCAACGGCCGTTCCCATACCTACGTTCGAATTCCGATTCATTGCATCACTCCTTGGTTACAAACTCGTCGGTATTCATGATCGCACTAACGACCATGGTCATGGCGGCCAACGGCGGGCGCTCCCATCGTCCGTCCGCGGTCGTTTGGCCGATCTTGGCCAACTCATCCGCTTGGGCGACGTTACCGCGATAAAATGTTAGGAACTCGTCAAAGCTGGAAACCAATCGCTGACGTTCTAACTCGGTTGGCTCGCGAAATAACGTCGCTTGATAAGCCGATGTTATTGCATCCGAGACCGCATCTTTCCGGGTTTCGGTATCTAAAGAGCTAAGTTCGTCGTTTAGTTGCGGGTGACGTTCCAGTAGGCGTTCAGCCAAGCTTCGAGCGGCCTCGACGTAAGTTGGGTCGTTCCACAGGGCCAAAGATTGCAGCGGGGTGTTGGTGACCGCACGTTGAGCATAACAAATCTCCCAACTTGGAGCATCAAATGTCGACAGAGTCGGATGTGAAACGGTGCGCTTCCGATAAGTGTAGAGACCACGACGATAGAGGTCCGAACCGGTGGAAACGCGATACGGACCATCATTAGCACCGCCAGCCAACTCCTCCCACAATCCGTCAGGTTGATATGGGAACACCGATGGTCCACCGATCGTCTCGCTCAAGAGTTGCGACACCTGCAACGCTTGATCGCGTAATTGTTCACCCGTCAGTCGATTCCGTGGTCCTCGTGCTAGCCATTGATTTTTGGGATCCGAGTCCGCCAACGGAGTACGATGTTCGGAAGCTTGTTGGTAAGTTCTGCTGGTCACGATCAAACGCTGAATATGCTGGACATTCCAACCCGAATCTCGCAACTCACTGGCCAACCAATCAAGCAGTTCGGGATGTGACGGTGGCGATCCCTGGATTCCGAAATTGTCCAGCGACTCGACCAAGCCACGACCAAAAAATTGACTCCAGATCCGATTCACCGCGACCCGGGCAACCAACGGATTACGAGGATCGATCATCCATCGTGCCAAACCCAATCGATTCGCCGGTTGAGCGTCCGTCATCGCCGGAAGGATCGCTGGCGTCATCGGCCAAAGTTCTCGCGATGTCTCGGGTAAATCGTATTGCCCGCGAGTCAACGCGAAGGTCGGACGGTACTCCGAGCGATCGCGCATGATCATGCAAGTTTGTTGGGAAGCGAGTGATTTTTCTCGCTTGGCTTCGACTGCTTTCAGTTGCTCCGCCAATTCACCCTGGTGCAAGTGCGCGACGTATTCACGAATCAAAGGTTGCATGTCGACTTGCCCAGCGCTGGCCCGTGCGTTGGCGTCCACAATCGACTGACGCTGCCATTTCGTAACCGCCGCGGCGCTCAAGGCTTCGTTAAACCAAGTGAACCCCGCGACTTCGCCGGTCAAATACAGCGACTTGCTGCGCTGACCCAAGTAGACAGCCGTTTTATTTTGAATCGACTCGGTCAGCGAATCCGCTTCCACATCAACCGTCAGAGGCGCTCCATCCAAATACAACTGGACTCCTGCGGCTTTACTGGAGCCATCGTAAGTCACGGTTAGCAAGTGCCATGTGGGGCCGGTCAATGCACGTTGCGAGACCACGGCGATCGCGTTCCCGGACCACGCGTGAATCAAGTGAATTTTGAGTCGTCCGTTTTCGAGCACGATTCCATCGAACCCACGATAATTCTCGTCCTCGTTCATCTTCGAAAACAAGGCTCCACGAGCCGAACCGCGAACCCATAACGACCACGAAAAGGGCGTGTCACGATCCACCGAATCCCATAACGCTCCCAACGATTGGGTGGTCGCTTGCCCAGTAAAAGTCGTGGCCGGTCCAGTGGGACTCCAAGCTACTTGCGGACTCGTCAAATCGGAACGGTTCGGCGCTTCGTACGTCGGACTTGGTAGCGTTGCGGACTCACTGGCCAGTTCCTTGGTCCACTGATCGATGACGGTGTCGTGCGGATGGCTGGCCCCTTCGGCGGTGACGCGTTGTCGCAGGTCGGCGATTTGCCGATCCAGCTCCCCAAGTTCTTGGACTTGTTGTGGTGTCGGAACTTTGACTTGTGGACCCGTGTTGCCACGCGTTTCGATATAGACCCCTAGTTCGTCGATGTTGTTGAAGAACGCAAAAAACTGATAGTAGTCGCGACGTTCGATGGGATCGTACTTATGATCGTGGCAGCGTGCACATTGCATCGTCAGTCCCAAAAACACGGCGGCCGTCGTTTCTGATCGTTCGGCACAATTTTCGATTCGCCATTCTTCTTCGATAGAACCGCCTTCGGTTACCGAGCGATTGTTACGATTAAACCCAGTGGCAATCAATTGCTCTGCACTAGGTTCGGGCAACAGATCCCCCGCGATCTGCTCCACCAAGAACTCGTCAAATCGCTGATGCCGATTGAACGAACGAATCACCCAATCCCGCCAAGGCCATTGGCTGCGATAAAAATCGTTTTGGTACCCGTTGGTATCGGCGTACCTCGCCAGATCCAACCAAGAGACGGCCATGTGCTCGCCGTAATGTGGCGATTGGAGCAAACTTTCGATCAAACGTTCGTAGTTCATCGATGTGGGTTCCGCCAGGAAGCTCTCAGCAACCGCCGGTGACGGCGGCAACCCAATCAAGTCGAAGTGAATTCGTCTCAGCAGCTGGTACGGTTGCGCGGGAGGAGCTGCCTGGAGGCCGTGTTGTTGATGTTCCGCAGCGACAAATTGATCGATGGGATTGATCGCCCAGTCATCGGTCGTTGCCGGAACGGTTGGGCGTTGGATCGGTTCAAACGCCCAGTGACTCTGATAGGGGGCCCCTTCGGCAATCCAACGTCTCAGGAGAGACTTCTCGGCCTCAGTCAAAGCGTGACCCGTTTGCGGAGGCGGCATCACACTTGTCGGGTCAGTCGATAGGATTCGTTCGATCAGCGAACTTTCGTCAGGCTGGCCTTCGACAATCGAACTGGTTTTGGCAGCCGCTTCTTGATCCAATCGCAAATCGGCTTGTCGTTGACCCGCATCGGGGCCGTGACAAGCAAAACAATTTCGGGCCAAGATCGGCTGGATTTCACGACGGTAACTCACAGGCTCTTGGGCCAACCCCACCGCCGTTACCCATGTCGCCACCAACCAGGCAACCATACAACGAACCGTCCTGAGCGCACCATCACACATTGAAATCCTCGCTTCGAAAATCCACTACCCCGCGGCGGGTCGCGACTTCATTGTCCCGCGTCTATTCTAGCCAAATCCTTACCAAAATTCGACGTTCTTAATCGGCAAACGGGTGAAACAGATTGGGGCCTTTCGGCCGGGCCTTGAGGATCGCCTGTGCCAACTTCAGGTCTTCGCTGGTGGTAATTTTGATGTTCGTCCCAGTTCCCGTTACCACTGAAACAGGATGTCCGGCCGCTTCGACGACTTGGGAATCATCGGTGATCGGAATCCCGGCGACACAACCGTCCTTGGCTTGGGCGACGAACTTGGCATATGCCTGAATTAGAATCGTTTTTTCGAATGCCTGCGGCGTCTGCGCTAACCAAAGGTTTCGGCGATCTAACGTTTTTTCAACCTGCTGCTCGGCCGAGATTCGCTTCAAAGTCGCGTTGACCGGTTGGGCCAAGATCGCGGCTCCGGTTTTTTTGGCGAGGTTAAAGACTTGATCGATGTCTTTTTCAACGGCGCACGGTCGGGCCGCGTCGTGTATGGCAATCCATTTGGTTTGGACGTCCACCTTCGCCAATGCGTTCGCAATGGAATCATGACGTTCGGCTCCGCCAATGACCCAGTCGATCCCCAAGACGGCCAAGTCCGAGCCAAAGCGATCCACAAAGTAATCGCTATCTTCTCGCGCAATCACGACAATCACTTGCCGCACATCGGTCCGATCGCGAAACAAATCTGCCGATCGCAACCAAACGGGACGCCCATCAAGCGCTACAAAGGCTTTCTTTTGACTTGAGTTTCCCGCACTACCAAAACGGCGACTTTGCCCAGCCGCCGGGAGTATGACTGAAAATTCGGACATGGACACCCAGTCCTTTTTATTTTGAAGGATACAACGTGATGATCAACTGATGTAGTTGCCGAACCACTTTTTCCATTCCTTCGCGGTTCGTCAAATAGACCATCAATTCGTTGAGAATGACTCGGCCTTGTGGCCAACGCACGTGGGCGGCCAACGCACATTCTTCCAAGACTTGATACAAGCGAGCCCGCGTCAGCCCCAACTCTTCGCTCTGTTCGCGAATGGCCTTCGCCTTCGACCCGGCACCAACTCGATCACGTACCAAATCGTAGGCAAAGTCGCCCATATCGACGCGAAGTTGATTAAGTATCGGCGTGATGACCAAATGTTGCACGACTTTTGCTTGAGGGACTGCGACCTGAGACATAATATCAAAAATCGCTGTCTCGACTTCGTAGACCACTCGTGGTTCCAATCGCAAAATCAGGTGTCCTCCCTCGGGCATCGCGGTCATGCTCAAGTCAATCGTGTAGAAAACTTCAAGAATCGAGCTCACTCGCTTTTCACCGTACGTTCGCAACTGTCTTAGTTCTTCCAGCGAGTATGGGAGATAGTTGCCCAACGGCGAATTCCAAATGACGGAGGTGATCTCCATCAAATTTCTCGCCAAGCGTCCCAACGGCAGAGAATTGAGTCGATGCCGCGCGACGGTGGTCTTCCACTTCGCCCACTGTCCTTCGGTCACAGCTCGAGAATTAAATGTCTCCAATGCTTCCGTAAGTTTGGCAGCATGGTTGGGAACCATCGTTTCGCTGCCACTGGCCTCCGGTTCGGGAAGTTGCGGGTCACCGGCGATGGCCCGCTCCAACAACTCCAACAGCATACGGAGTTTCTTGACTCCGATCCCCCGAGTCAGACAGAGATCTTCAAACGACGTCGCCAGAAGTTGGTCCACGGTCAGATCAATCAAGGCCATGGGCAACCGCCGGTCGTCCGGTTTCGACCAGTAGAGGATGGGCCGTTTTCGTCGGTCGGCAAATTGGGAGTTGAGCAGTTTTTCCCGTAAATCATTGAATTCGGTCTGCATTAGCAATACTTCCGTATTGACCAACGCTGGATGCTTCATTGTCACAACAGTCCCTCTTCGCTCTGAGATCCGGTTTGCCCAAATACGACGCAACGGCCGATTCGCCGTCGTTTTCGGTTAAAAGTCTAGGCTTTGTCCGAAAAGGGTCAGACCCTTTTCGGCCAGGTCTTTTTGTCCGGGATATTGCATATGCTCCAAAGGGTCAAACCCTTTTAGGACAAAGCCTATCCCAAATCCTTACAAATAGTCCGAAAAAAAGCTATCAAGTCGGGTCGCGAAATTTTTCGTTATTTCCGACTTTTTCGCCTTCCCACCTTTCGACTAGCCAATTGTAGCCGCCTCAAAAATTATGCCTACCACCACTTGTCAAGAAAAAACCGAGCCAATATTTCCGGATGCGGTGGCCTCGTGATGCCGTCTGGCCGGGAGCGATTCGTTGATTTCCATCGACTCTGTTAAGCTGTACGGATTGTTCGATTCGGCCCGCTTCGATTCGACAAATGTGGGGAGTTTTTAAGCCGCCAAGTTCTTCGCAAGCGGGTAACTTTACGGGACCGGCAATGGTTCCCAACTGCGGTCGACAGACCTGCGACCTTCCGCGAGAATGTCGGCCCTGGGGCGAAAAAAGTTGTCTGTCACTTGTACCAATCCGGTCGTCCACAGGATGTTGGACTCGGTTTTTCTCGACAATATGGAATGGCTCATGTTGAATCCGCATTCGGTCGTCTCGGAGTCGTCTTATGATTTGCTCGGTCCACTACCGGTGGAGTTCCAGCGGCATCTCTGTTTCACTCTGGGCCACCAGTTGAACGGTTCGACCAATGGTTATCTCCATTTTGCTTTGGCATTGGCGGTTCGCGACCGTTTGACGTGCCAGTGGCGAATGACTCGGCAGCGATTGGAGCAGTCCAAAGAACGACGGGTCCATTACCTCTCCTTAGAATTCTTGCTGGGAAGGTCGCTGGGTAACGCGATCATGAATCTGGACTTGGATCAAGAAGTCAGCGAAACACTGGAAAAGCTAAGCCTGCGATTGGAGGACCTCCAAGAACAAGAACGGGACGCCGGACTAGGAAATGGTGGCCTGGGTCGTTTGGCCGCGTGTTTTCTCGATAGCTGCGCGACGCTACGTTTGCCGGTGACTGGCTATGGTATCCGTTACGAGTACGGGATGTTCCACCAACGAATCGAGCAAGGCCGCCAAGTCGAAGCCCCCGACCATTGGTTGCTAGAAGGTAACCCGTGGGAAATCGAGCGGGCCGAGGACACACGCGTCGTTCGGTTTTACGGTCACACGGATCGGTACATTGACGATCAAGGACGATTTCATGCTCGCTGGGTGGGCACCCAGGATGTGCTGGCCGTTCCGTACGATATGCCGATCCCTGGTCATAAGAACGACACCGTCAACACGTTGCGATTGTGGAAAGCGACGGCGACCGACGCCTTCAACTTGGCCGAGTTCAACCAAGGCAATTACACCGACGCGGTCGTCAAGAAAAACCGCGCCGAGCAGATCTCGATGGTCTTGTATCCAAACGACTCCAGTGAAAACGGCAAAGAACTGCGGCTCCAGCAACAGTACTTTCTCGTTTCCGCCAGTCTCCAAGATGTGTTGAGCGATTGGGTCCAGCAGCATGGCACGAACTTCACCGAGTTTGGCCGGATGAATTGTTTTCAGTTGAACGACACCCATCCGGCGTGTGCGGTTCCTGAACTGATGCGATTGTTGATTGACCAATACAACTTGGAATGGGACGTCGCTTGGCGCATCACTACCAATTGCATGGCCTATACGAACCACACACTGTTGCCCGAAGCTCTCGAACGATGGTCGGTCGCCTTGTTTGCTCGACTATTGCCGCGTTTATTGGAAATCATTTTTGAGATTAACGAGCGTTTCTTGAGTGACGTCAAGAAGCGGTTTCCGAGCCAACCCGAACTCTTGCAGCGACTGTCGTTGGTCGAAGGTGGTGATCACCCGCATATTCGGATGGCTTATTTGAGTATCGTTGGCAGCTTCTCGGTCAACGGTGTGGCCCACTTGCATACGGAATTGCTGAAGGCTGGATTGTTTAAGGACTTCCACCAACTGTGGCCCAATAAATTCAACAACAAGACAAATGGCGTGACGCCAAGGCGCTGGTTGTCGCATTGCAATCCCGGGTTACGAGCGCTGATCACCGAAGTGATCGGGGATTCCTGGGAAGCGGACATGCTGCACCTGCGAAAAATTGCGCCCTTGGCCGAGGACGCCACGTTTCGTGCGAAGTTCCGCGACATCAAGATGCAGAATAAGATCCGTTTTGCGAACTATGTCAAGGAAAATACGGGGGTTACCTTTCCGACCGATGCGATATTCGACGTTCAGGTCAAACGAATCCACGAATACAAACGGCAGTTGCTGAATGTCTTGCACGTAATTCACCTGTACGATCGGATCCGGCGTGGTGACGTGGCGGGAATGGTTAACCGCTGCGTGTTGATCGGCGGCAAAGCGGCGCCCGGTTATCATATCGCGAAATTGATTGTGAAATTGATCAACAATGTCGCCGATGTGGTCAATTCTGATCCCGCGACAAAAGACTTGTTGCGATTGGTCTTTTTGCCCAATTATCGAGTTTCGGCCATGGAGGTCCTCTGTCCCGGTACAGAGCTTTCCGAGCAGATCTCGACGGCTGGCAAGGAAGCCTCCGGGACGGGCAACATGAAGTTCATGATGAACGGCGCGCTGACGATCGGAACTTTGGATGGAGCCAACATCGAAATCCGCGAAAAAGCGGGCGCGGAGAACTTCTTCTTGTTCGGCTTGGATGCCAAAGGCGTGATGGAAACTCGCTATACGTATGATCCAAACTTCATCATTGCGGCCGACGAAGATATCCGGCGCGTGATGGAATTGTTGGAAGGCGGGCACTTCAATCCGCGTGAGCCAGGTATCTTCGATCTCTTGGCGGCGGGACTGCGAAACCCCCACGATCAATGGCTTACTATTGCAGACCTGCGCAGTTATATTGACGCGCAAGCCCTCGCCGCGGCTACCTATGTCGACCAATCTCGCTGGACCCAAATGAGTATTCTCAACACGGCCCATAGTGGTTGGTTTTCCAGTGATCGCACGATCCAACAATATGCCGACGAGATTTGGGGCGTTCGCCCGATGAAAGGCGAGTGATGCACTTACCGCGCACCTGTGGACTGCTTTGCCACGTAACGAGTCTGCCCAGTCGCTATGGGATTGGCGACTTGGGACCAGCGGCTTACGACTTCGTGGATTTCCTAGTGAAGTCCGGCCAACGATTGTGGCAAACGCTGCCGTTGGGACCACCGGCTTGCGAAAATTCGCCGTACAGTGCGTATTCCGCGTTTGCGGGCAACCCTTTGTTGATCAGCCCCGATTTCTTACTGCATTCGGCGTGGGTCGCGCCGGAAGACTTGCAACCATTGCGCGAAACGAACCGCACGCCACACGCGGTAGACTTCTCGGCAGTGATCCTGCTCAAGGCCGACTTGCTCCGGAAAGCGTGGGCCGGTTTTCGCCAACAACTTAGCGGTTTGCCCAGCGACGCGTTTGTGTCGTTTTGTCGAACCCAGGCCTATTGGCTCGAAGATTTTGCTCGCTTTGAGGCGCTGACCAAGCACTTTGGATTCTCCGATTGGACTCGTTGGCCGACCGACATCAAGACTCGTGTGCCGTCCGCTTTGTCCGAATGGGACGAGCGTTTGCGCGACGAAATCTTATACGTAAAGTTTTTGCAGTTTGTCTTCGACCAACAATGGTCTTCGCTCAAGAAATATGCAAATCAACGGGGTGTCCAAATCTATGGTGATATGCCAATCTTTGTCGCGCATCAAAGCGCGGATGTGTGGGCCAATCGGCGACTGTTTGACTTGGACGAAGCCGGACAACCACGAGTGGTGGCCGGAGTTCCACCCGATTGTTTTAGCGCAGACGGCCAACGTTGGGGGAACCCGCTCTACGATTGGAAGGCCATGCGAGCCGACGGTTACCGATGGTGGGTCCAAAGACTCCGACATTCGTTCTTGATTTTCGACTTGTTGCGAATCGATCACTTCCGAGGGTTCGAAGCCTATTGGGAAATTCCGGCGGATCAAGAAACCGCGATTGTGGGCCAGTGGGTGAAAGGACCTGGACAAGAGTTGTTCGATACGCTGCAACATCATTTGGGCGAACTGCCATTGATTGCTGAAGACTTGGGATTGATCACTCCGGAAGTAAACGCCTTGCTGGAATCGACTAAACTGCCAGGCATGCGGGTCTTGCAATTTGGCTTTGGCACCGAAGCGGACGACTTTCACCGACCGGTGAAGTTTCCAACCCACTGCGTGGGCTACACGGGGACGCATGACAACGACACACTCCTGGGTTGGTATCGCCATTATTTGGCGGATCCCAAACAGATAGATGTCGTGACCCCGTTCCTCCGTGAATTTTTGGCCGCCTATCCGGATGTCGCCAAACATCCTTTGCATTGGCAATTGATCGCGGCCGTTTTGCATTCGGCGGCCAATACGGCTGTGGTCCCTGTACAAGACATTTTGGGTTTGGGCAACGAAGCGCGGATGAACTTCCCCGGCGAGGCAAAAGGCAATTGGGCGTGGCGTTTGCACGAAGGACAATTGACCTCCGAAGTCAGTCGCCAATTATTTGACCTCGTCATCGAATCCGGACGCGGTTAGACGCAATACCGTTCAATAAGTACCAGGCACACTCCGTGTGCCGTCCGCCGATCCTCGGAAAACGAGTACTTTTTGATGGTCGCTGCCCATGGAATGTGTCTACTACCGTCCTGCGTTGAACGGGACTTTGGAGAGGCGATTAGCAGAATTCTGCGTGGCTAGGATCGCGAGAGTGGACGGACTCCGCGCCGTCTTGTCGCAATGGCGATGGTTGTTAACAGCCGATCAATCGAGCATAATGGCGGAGAATCGAACCTTGGGCAAGGTTCTCCCACCTCCCGCCTTCCTTTCGCGGTTGACTTGTAACCATGTCGAATCCATTGCGTTTCGGTGTCTCGACGTTTCATCGAACCGTTGCTTGGTCGATTTTTATCGCTAGTCTTTGGGCCGGTGCGTTGATCGACGTTTCGGGCCAATCAACCGTAGCACCGGACGAGTCACCGATCGACTTCAATCGACAAATCCGACCGATTCTGGCGGAGAACTGTTTTTATTGCCACGGACAAGATGCCAACCATCGTGCCGCGGAGCTACGTCTGGATGTTGGCCAAGAGGCGATCGCGTCCGGTGCAATTGTGCCGCATGATCCCGACGCGAGCGAAATGATCGCACGGATTGTTGCGGTGGATCCCGATTCACAAATGCCACCTCCGAGTTCGAACCGTCACTTAAGTGCGGAACAAAAGGAGTTGCTCCGACGATGGATTGCTCAGGGGGCAAGGTACCAAGAACATTGGGCCTTTATTCCTCCAGTCCGTCCACCGTTGCCCGACGTTGCGGACGAACGTTGGGATCGGAACCCAATCGATCGATTTGTTTGGTCGCGGGCAGCAGAACAAGGAATGTCCGTTTCCCCTGAAGCGACACGCGAGATATTGATCAAACGACTTTACGCCGACTTGCTGGGCTTGCCGCCAACTCCCGCTGAGGTGGCCCAGTTTGTCGCCGATTCCGACCCTCTGGCCTATGAGAAACTGGTCGATCGGCTTTTGTCCAACCCGCACTACGGCGAGCGAATGGCTTTGCCGTGGTTGGATGCCGCCCGTTATGCCGACAGCAACGGGTTTCAACAAGACGGGGATACTTGGCAATGGATCTGGCGAGATTGGGTCGTCCAGTCGTTGAACGATGACGTGCCTTTTGACCAGTTCAGCATTTGGCAGTTGGCCGGTGACTTGCTGCCGGACGCGACTAACGAGCAAAAGATCGCGAGCGCCTTCAATAGAAATCATTTACTCAACGGCGAAGGAGGCGCGATTCCCGAGGAACAACGTTTTGTCGTGCTGTTTGATCGCATCGATACGACGTCCACCAATTGGTTAGGCCTAACCATGGCCTGCGCTCAATGCCACGACCACAAGTACGATCCGCTGACCATGGTCGACTACTATTCATTGATGGATGCCTTCAATCGCGTTGATGAGCAGGGGGTCCCAAAATACTTCTCCAGTCGGATTCGCGTCGACACGCCGTACGTGGAATTGCCGACCGAAGAAAATCGGCAACGGATCGCTGATTACGAACAAAAGATTCAAACCGCCCGCGATCGCAGTGAAATGGCAACCGCCGCGGCGTTTGCCGGTTGGCGCGATGGTTTTCTCGCTCATGTGATTCGAGAGGGCAACGACCAATGGCCCGAGGAACTTGAGCGACTCCTGTTGATTCCGAAAGCCGATCGGAGTTCGGAACAGCAACAGCAGCTCGACCAACAACTGCGTCAGTACTTCGATCAGACCGTGTTGGCGACTCTGAAACCACAATTGCCCGCCTTCGCGGACCTGGATCGCTGGCAGAACGAACTCAATCAATATCGTTCGGATCAGATTCCCCGGGTCATGATCATGAGCGATGCGAATCCGCGGCAGACCCATGTGCTCAGTCGCGGCGAATACTTGAAGCCGATGGACGTCGTTCAGTTCGACACGCCAAAGTCGTTGCCACCGCTGCCCGTGGATTTCCCACGCAATCGGTTGGGCTTCGCTCGTTGGTTGTTCCTGCCGGAACATCCGCTGACCGCGCGAGTGCAAGTCAATCGACTATGGCAACAGTTTTTTGGAGACGGGTTGGTCGTCACTCCGGAGGATTTTGGCGTGCAAAGCGAGTATCCGCTGCACATAGATCTGTTGGATTGGTTGGCCGTCGAGTATCGCGAAAGTGGTTGGCGAACCAAGGCGTTGGTTCGCTTGATGGTTACCAGCTCGACCTATCGACAAGCCAGTGTGGTCACGGCCGAGGCCTGGGAGCGGGATCCGCGCAATGCGTTTTTGACCCGAGCCCGTCGTATGCGATTACCGTCGCTGGTACTGCGAGACTGGGCTTTGGCGACCGCCGGATTATTGGACTCGCGAATTGGTGGTGTGCCCGTGTATCCTTACCAACCCGAGGGCGTTTGGGAATCCTTGGCCATTACCAAAGAACGCGACTTCACCTATCCAAAGTCGAGCGGTACGGATCTCTACCGCCGCAGTCTGTACACGTTTTGGCGGCGCACGGTTGGACCTTCCAATATGTTTGATGCCGCCAATCGGCAAACGTGTCGTGTTCGCACGTCGATTACCAGCACCCCGTTGCATGCGTTGACGATGCTGAACGATCCTACGTGGGTCGAAGCCGCGCGAATGTTAGCTCAGCGCACGCTGCGCGAGCAGCCTGCCGATCTGCCCGAGCAATTGAGACTGGTCTTTCGTCGTGTTCTCTGCCGAGAAGCAACCGACGGGGAACTGGAGCGATTGACATCGGCGTATCACAAACAGCGGACTCATTATCAAACGCATCCTGCGGCTGCCCAAGAGTGGCTTTCGGTCGGGCAAGCGCAGCCGGACACGGAAGTCGATCCGACCAATCTGGCTGCGTTGGGCAACGTCTGTTTGGCGATCCTGAATCTCGACGAAGCGATGACGCGACAGTAAAAGGAAGAACCATGCACCCCCGTGATCCCCAAGTTTCCGATCGCTTGCTTCGCCGCCATTTCCTCGGAGTTTCGGGGACAGGTATTGGCACGGCGGCCCTTGCCAGTCTCCTGCCGGGGAACTCGATGGCGGGTGTAACCACCGGACTTTCCGGTCCCAACTTCGGAAATGCAGTCCTTGATCGCGGCCTGCCGGGGTTACCGCATTTTGCTCCCAAAGCCAAACGTATGGTCGTGTTGTGGCAAGGCGGAGGACCATCACACTTGGATCTGTTTGATCCAAAACCGGAACTGGCAGCCTGGGCTGGCAAAGACATTCCGGAATCGGTACGAGGAACGACGCGATTGTCGACCATGTCCAGCGGCTACCAGAAGTGGCCTGCTACTCCGGCGATCAAACCGTTTCGCAAGTACGGCCAATCGGGTCTGGAACTTAGCGAGATGTTGCCGAACATTGGGAGTATCGCCGACGATCTTTGTTTGGTTCGCTCGATGCATACCGAGGCAGTGAATCACGCGCCGGGCGTGACTTTCTTCCTGACGGGTTCTCAAGTCCCTGGTCGCCCCAGTTTGGGTGCTTGGCTAAGCTATGGGCTGGGTAGTGAAACGGAAGACCTGCCAACTTTTGTGGTAATGACATCCAGTGATCGCGGCAAAACATGTGGTCAATTGTTCTTTGACTATTACTGGGGTAGTGGTTTCCTCCCGAGTCGACATCAGGGAGTCCGTTTCCGCAACACAGGTGACTTGGTTCCGTACTTGGCGAATCCAGCCGGCGTATCACCTGAATCACGCCGCGATTTATTGGACGATATCGGGGCGTTGAACCAACTGAACTTGCACCAATTTGGCGATCCAGAAATCGAGACGCGAATTGCGCAGTACGAGATGGCGTTTCGCATGCAGACCAGTGTCCCCGACTTGGTCGATTTTTCGAATGAGTCCGCCGATACACTGGCCGCTTATGGTCCTGACGCCTTATTAAAGGGCTCGTACGCCAATAATTGTCTGATCGCGCGGCGCTTGTTGGAACGTGGCGTTCGCTTTGTGCAATTGATGCATTCCGGGTGGGATCAACACGGCAACCTCTACACGCAACTGGAGGAACAGTGTAAGGATACCGATGCACCGTCGGCGGCCTTGGTAAAGGACCTGAAGCAGCGCGGGTTATTGGAGGACACATTGGTCGTCTGGGCTGCGGAGTTTGGTCGAACGCCGTTTGGGCAAGGTGATCCGGCGAAGCCAAACGGACGTGATCACTTTGGGCGCGCGTTTAGTTGGTGGATGGCCGGTGGTGGTGTCAAACCAGGTACCGTCTATGGGGCCACCGACGATTTTGCTTGGAACATTACCGAGAACCCGGTCCACGTCCACGACATGCAGGCAACGTTACTGCATTTGTGCGGGATCGATCACACTCGGTTGACGTTCCGCTATCAAGGCCGACAGTATCGCTTGACAGACGTGCATGGCAAAGTCGTCGATGGGATCCTTGGCTGAGGCTATACGGATGTGCGTCGGTAGCGATCACCGGAAGCGTACTGCGGCAAACGATAACGCGACTTTCTTGGAGTGAGGCTAGGTCTTCTTACGTGTTAAAGTAAGTGTTTTGTTATCCCATTCACCGGGCGCTGTCATGCCGCGTAGTTCGATTTCATTGTCGGAATTAAACTTGATGTAGAATTCCACGGTGCCTTCTCCCGGTGAGTCGACTTCCAGTACCAATTCGGGGCCCAACTTTCTCTTGAAAACCCAAGAGCCTTGGCTCGTTTTGGATTGCCCGAATGCCGAGACGTTAGCGAGGATGGCTCCGTTGTTTCGGAATTCCAAGTTCACTTCAATCATCTGACTCATCATGGCGGCCATGGGATTGCTGCGCTGCTCTGGAGTCATTTGGGAAGCCGTATCGATTTCCCAAGTCCCAATCAACTTGGCAGTCGGCGAATTCCACACGGCAAACGCCAGGATGCCTCCTCCCGCAAACACGAGTGCGACCAACACGAGGCCCGCCAAATGGAGTAGGAATGCAAACGAGCCCGCCACGATCCCGCCGGTGGCCGTCCCAGAGTGCTGTTTCCCAGTTCCGGTAGACTTGATCAGTTTCAACGCCCGATTGCCGGCCAGGATTGCGTAAGGGCCCAAGATGATTCCAAAAATGATCAACCCCACCAGTCCCGCAACCAAGGAATTCCCCGCCAGTCGCTTGATGTCGTCCTTTTGCGCCATGGCCGGTGTGGGCATTAAGGGACGAAGGACCGGTGTGAATTTCGGATAAGGATCAAAACTGGCCATGGCGAACCTCAAGTTGGCAATGATTTTTAAGGGAATAATCAGGTGTGATTCGTTAGATAGGTGTGCATGGCCAATGTGGATACAAGAGGCCCCCGGTCACACACAATCGTGTTCCTATCTTGAACCGGAACCAACTTCATTTCAAGACGTCGGCCCCTAGTTCGCTTGCCAAAGGATCAAACGTCGGATCGCAAAAACCCCAATGGACATGGCGCCGCCAACCTTCCGCCAATTGCAACGTTCCGGAAAGCCGCCCCGCCGTGAGTGCCAATTCCCGCAGTGTCGCTAGGTAGTTGTCCATTCCCTGACTTGAATCTAGCCACTGGCGTTGGCTGGCATGACACATCAGGGCTGCCTCTTTTTCCCCGAAAACGGTCGCGACGTCGACCCAAAGTTCCGCCTGGACCCATTCACCCAGTGGGGTTTTGTGTCCATGCGGCTGCGCGTGGTAAACCGCGACCGGTTTCTGAATTGGCGGCAGCGGTGGTAGTGTTTTGAAATTTGGCATGCCGCGCGCAAACGCCGCCGATACGGCCAAACGACTTGCGTTTTGATGATCCTCCATGTAGTCCACCGGGGAATGAGTCAGGACGATATCGGGATTTGCCTGTCTCACGACCGCTGCCACCTGCCGCAGTCTTTCGATGGTGTACAACAGCTCCATATCTCGTTCGATCGGAGGATAATGCACGGCACCCAAGCGTTTGGCGGCTGCTTGGGCTTCGGCCAACCGCACGGTCCGAGTCGTGGATTCGTCCATGGTCGTGGACCCCAAACAACCGTCGCATAAATTGAAGTAGTGCAATTCCCAACCACGCTCACGCAGGCGCACCATCGTACCAGCCATCAAGAACTCGATGTCATCGGGATGCGCAGCAATCGCTAACACAGAAGGCATAACAATCTCCAATTCACCCAATTTCTTTAGCGTGACAAAACACTAGGCTTTGTCCTGCCGGGGGTCTGACCTTCTCCGGTCATGCCCTTTTGTCCAGAATTATTACATGCCCTCCAAAGAGTCGGATCCCTTTGGGGACAGAGCCTAGATCTGGGATCGACCGATCATACTACTTGAATTGTGACTTGTCGCGAAGGATATGATGATAGTGTTGAGCAAAGCGATGGGCTTCGTCCCGGACGTACTGCAACAACCGCAAGGCAAACGAATGACGACTCAACCGGATCGGTTCGCTCCGGTTGGGCAGGTAGATCTCTTCTTCCTGCTTGGCCAACGACAACAAGATAGGAGGTTCGATTTCTTGCGAGCGAAACGCGCTCAGCGCGGCATTCAACTGCCCTTTGCCGCCGTCGATTAAAAGAATGTCCGGCTGTGAAAGCATTTCGTCATCAAGTCTTCGGAAACGACGTGAGACGACTTCGTGAATACTGCGAAAATCGTCGATCCCGGCGACACCCGCGATCTTGAATCGGCGATAGCCCGGTTTGAACGGCAATCCGTCAATAAACTGCACCAAACTGGCGACGGTCTGATTCCCTCCCAAATGAGCAATGTCCACGCCCTCGATTACTTTGGGGGTCGAGGCCAGTTTGAGAACGCGCCGCAAGCCCTCCAAGCCTTTTTTGGGATCCACGTAAAAGACTTCGGGTTGGGCATGCAAATCCAACTCGCCGCGGCGATCCAAACTCTGCAATTTCGCAATCTCGTCGCGCAATTTTGCGGCTTCTTCGAAGCGTCGTTCTTTGGCCGCCGTTTTCATTTCGGCTTCCATTTGCGTCAACAATCGTTTTTTGTTTCCTTCCAAGAACAAGATCAAACGCCGGATATCACGGCGGTACTCTTCCTTCGAGATCCGCAAGTTACACGGCGCCGTGCATTGATGAATGCTGGCCAATAGGCAGGGTCGAAACCATCGCCAACGTTCGTCGGTTTCTTCGATGTCCAACGTGCATGTTCGAAACTTGAAGATCTTCTGCAGCACCTGCAACGCTCCCCGCAGGCTGCCCGCGCTCGGAAACGGCCCGAACAATTTCACGCCACTTCGCAAAGGTTCGCGAGTGACCTCGACGCGAGGAAAATCCTCTTTTGTAAAGATCTGCAAATAGGGAAACGTTTTGTCGTCTTTGAGTTCTTTATTGTTGCGCGGCTGAATGTCCTTGATTAACCGAGCTTCGGTCAAGATCGAATCGACTTCACTCTCGCATTCCAAATAATCGATGTCGGCGATTTCATCAATCCAAACGGCGGTCCGCGCTTCTTGCCGAGCCGTGGCGCCAAAATAGCTACTAGCGCGACTACGTAGACTCTTGGCCTTTCCCACGTAGATAACGACTCCGGCACTGTCCTTCATTAGATAGACGCCGGGTGTGCGCGGAAACGAACGAACTTTCAACGCCGCTTGTTGAAAAGGCGTTAACGGCTGAGCCAGGTCGGTCGGCAGCACGCTATCCAAATCGACTTCGACTTCTTCGTCGGTCGGTTCCGGACCGGCCGCTTCTAAACCCAGTTCTTCCAGTTGCGAAAATTCTTCATCCCTGTCGCTCATGTTCATCCGTCACGGTCGGGGAGTTGCCACCGGCGAGGCAATGATTGGAAACTTCGGAAGTTTGCCGATTGAAACTCCATGTTCGGCAGCATCTTGCCCAATCGCACCGTACAATTCCGGCCAAGTCAGATTGCTAGCCGGCGCGCGCATGAGCCTCAACAGTTCATTACCTGCCAACGTGGTCATTGAACGGTACCTCGCCAAATCTTGCTGGAACCATTTCGCGGTCCGGATCTGAGTCGAGTCAGCGCTCGCGCTTACCGAACCATCCTCCGCAGCTAACGTCCATAAGTAACTGGCGACCAAAGAATTGTTGAAGCCCTCGAAGAACAGGTTGGAGTCTGCGAAAGTCTGCCACTCTTCCGGTTGACCCAAGAATTGCCCACGATCCATTGGCCAACCCGCAACAACCGGTGTTCGCGTGGGGTGATGCAGGAGTCCAACTCCCGGGTCAGCAGCGACCAACAGACAATCCTGCGCGAACATCGACACCTCTGCGGATCGTGGTTGCCGAGGGACTTCAAACGCCACCACACCGCGCCGCGCAAACAGACTGCTACGTTCCACGTGAATTTCCAAGCGATTTGCCAGCGTACTTTCGGTGGGCCGATGGATCACAATGGCGCTGGCCAATGTGGAAACCAAACAATCCGTCAACCGCAAAGAAATCGATTGCCGGCACTGCAAGTCCACGCCATTGACGGGTCCGTGTAATGCACATTGACTCATGGTTAACGTGCCTTGCTTTGGCCCGTCGATCATCGATGTGGCCGCCGCGTCGATCCTCATCCATGACGCACGTTCACCGACCGGCCCACCACGGTCCTCGGCGGACACGGGTTCCGGACGGTTGTAGGCGTTGGGAGCCGCAGAAGCCATCGCTGACGGTTCGACGTGTTGAAAGCTACAGTTTTTGAATGTCACGCGAGAAATCTCCGCAATTTCAAACAACGCTCCGCGGTCGTCAAGGTTGGTTTCCCAGGCGAAAGCAATACCCACCACTTCTAGATTGCCGCCTTCGATCAATACACCGGGACTCCCCAGGGCCGAATTCGCGGCGGAACTTGGCGCGAAGTAAAGAACCGGTTGCTGCCCTCCGACCGCGCGAATCTCGCGCAAGCTGCCCGCGGGTACGACCAAAGAACTGACCGCATGAACCCCAGAGAAGTTCAATTCGATTCGACGAACGTTGGGAAATTGTTGAAGGCGGTCGATGGCCTCCGAAAAACTAGCGACACGTACGACGTTCGGGGGCGATAATTCGCTGGCATCGTTCGCTCCGCTGGCTGACGCATTAAGTGGCACCACTTGGATTGTGGTGACTTCCTCGCGACCCACAACAGCCGACTCGGACGGCCGAATTACGTCACTGGTCCGCTCCACCGAACGACCTGGGATTGGGCTTGAACCAAGCGGTAAACTCAGGTCGTCACTCGCTCGCGATGGCCGACGCCACCATTCGATTTGCGAACGGATTGGATCGCGTTCACGATTCAAAAATGGAAGAAAAATGTCGGGTGTTTGAAATTCAAATGGCTTGTCGATGGAGGGTCGTGCAAACAAACCGCTTTCGTCAGCCAAATCGTTCACACCGGACGATTCTGCCTCGGCAATGTTGCGAAACAATTCCCCGTTATTTCCGGAGCGTGACGCCTCATGATTTTCGTTTGGGGCCACTTCTTCAACCAAAGTCAAATTCGCTGAATCGACTTTGGTCAAGTTTTCCAACGAATTCGTCGGCAGTCGACTGGCGCGATTGTCGTTACTTCCGGCACTATTTGCGGTGGGATCCAATTCCGCAGCATCGAACGACTCCGGAGTCGTCACCACCGTTGGGGATGATGGGAGAGCGGGCCATTCGGGTAATCTCATTGGTGAATCACGCCACGGGCCATCCCAAATCAAAGAAACCAAAACCAAGGCCATCGTCATCCCGAACAGCATTAACGGCACTCGTTTTCGCGCGAGATCCTGCGACGGGCGAACGGGAACCGGGCGCCGACTGCGGCCCATGTCCGCTCGCAGTTCCATAAGTCGTTGCTCGAATTCTCGCGCCGTCCCGATCCGATCTTCTCGCCGAGGCGCCATCAAGTGTTGGACCAATCGCTCCATCGCCGGCGGCAAGTCCGGACGCGCCTCCAGGACCGACGGGCGCGGTGCATTCGAGTGACTTAGAATCTTTTCGATCGTGGTTCCATCCGCAAACGGTGGGCGCCCAACAAGTGCATAGAATAACGTACACCCAAGCGAATAAAGGTCGCTCTGCTGATCCGCCAACCGAGCGTCACGGGCTTGTTCGGGGGCGATGTAATCAAACGTCCCCAATGTCATTCCCTCTTCGGCGTCGTGGTCCGCAGAATCGACCGAACGTTGGATCCGGGCCAACCCCATATCAACAATCTTGATCGAATGATCCTCGGTTACCAACACGTTGGAAGGCTTGATGTCGCGGTGAATGATATTTCGTTGATGAGCGTGATCGAGCGCCGAGGCCAATTGCCGAAATATGTGAATCGCCAAGCTCGCGCTCAATGGGCCACGAGCCGTCACGAGTTGCCGAAGCGTTTGCCCTTCGACCAATTCCAAGACGATGTAGTTCCAACCTTGGTCCTGACCAACGTGAAATACGCGGGCAATATTCTGATGATCCAATCGAGCGGCACTTTGGGCTTCGACACGAAATCGACGTTCCGCCTCCGGATCGTTCTCACTGCTGTTGAGAACCTTGACCGCAACTTGACGGTGCAATTGCAAATCCGTTGCCTGAAAGACCGCCCCCATTCCGCCCACGCCCAACAGCGAATCCAATCGGAACGAACCCAATTGGCGCCCAATGAGCAACTCGCCAACCTTTCGCCAATCAAAACCACTCGTACAGAATTGTTGCGGCGGCTTTTTCGAAATGACCGTTATTTCACTTTCGTCGTCGTCCACAGAGCCCATGGACCCCGTAGACCGTACACTCGTCGCCGCTGCTTCACATCCGGTCGGCGGGCCAGCCGATGCTCCAAGCGACAACGAACCTTCGGCCAACGAACCTAGAGTCCGCGTTGTCAAATCAGGGTCAGGTTTTGGTGGTCGTTCGAAATTCATTTACCGGAACAAACAAAGAGGCCAACAGCACGCATGCGTGAATCTCAAGGAATCATCTACGTTTCCCGAATGGCACCAAACTCGGAGCAGGGAGATGTTGCATTTGGCCGCAGCCAACCCCCTCGGTCATTGTAGCCCAAAACGCCTGTTTTTCTAGGCGAAATCAAGTTGATTGGCTGGAGAACTGGTAATTCAGCCCAAGAAGTTGCCTTCGCCCGAGGAAGCTTCGTTCGCTTGGTCCGCCCGCGACCGCGAAGCAACCTTCCTAAACTTTGCGAAATGGGTTTTTAGCCGTCCAGATCCAATTGATTGCCCCGCTCGCGGTAGGGATCACGACTGTGTCGCGGGGCAGTCGGCTGGGATACTTCGGTTTCAGATGTCGGTTTGTCCGGTGAGCTGCCGTGTCGATTCCAGTTTTGGCGACCGTCCGCATCTCGATCGGCCGAGGACTCCAAGGCTTCGGCTTCACCATCTCCTGCCGCACGTTGCTCCAATTTTGTCAGCGACTTGTCTTGTTCTCGCTCGTGTTCGATTGCCTTGCGATCATGGAGTCCGGAAGCGGCCATTCCGGCAAATGGATTGATCGGTGGAATGGTCATACCTCACTCCTGTGGTTCGAGTAATAGCCGGACAGCTTCATTCAAGGCGCGGAACGTCTCGCGGGTCAACTGCGGCTTCTCCATGGTGCCTTTGACACTGATCCATAACAGCTGCTGGCTCCCGGCATGGACCAAGTCACTTAACACGGGTAGATAGAAGTTGTTGCGGCCTAAAACGGTGTAAAAATTCAGATCCAATTCTTGGCTCAAGTTCGCTCGACCGTTGCCAATCAAAGAAATGGCATCGCCGTTTAATTCGATCCGATGACACTCGATATCGGACCCTTTGATTCCGAAATCGATCAAGCCTTGATCGAAGGCCGTATTATCCGGTGTCTTCACTTGCAACGTTTTGAGCAACTGCAGGAAAAATGGAACTTCATACAGTTTCGCGTCGTTGATGCGAACTTTTCCCTCGCCGTCCAAACTGTGCGTTCCGGTAGACGTTCCCTGTAGGACCAACGAAGCGGAGCCATATCCGACAATCTCGCGAGTGTCCGGGGCCAGTTCTTTTGCCAATTGCGCCAGATCGATTTGGCTGGCTGTCGATTGAATTTGAAACCGAATTTCATCCGCGAGCAAGACTTGGCCATCCATACTCACGCGACCACCAAAGGTGTTGGCGGTGAGGGAGGCAATTGGCCCACAGGACTGGGCCTGGATTTCCGCCGGCAATTGCCCGACGACGGTTCCAAACAACACGTTCTGTTCGTTGCACCAATACGGACCTTGAATGGCGGTGGTTTGAACTCCTTGCACCATTGCCGAGTCCAAATAAACTTGCCCGCCGCAAAAGGCCATTTCTTGATTGCTCAAGCCGCGCAATTGCAAGTTGCCATGAATGTGGTTAACGGGGACTCCCAAGATCGCGGCGGCGTCTTCAACGTCGACTCGCAAGTCCCACGAAAGATTGGGACGCAGCGAGGTTGGCTCCGTTGCCGTTTCAAATCCCACGCGAGCGATCTCACGACTCTCACGTTGAGCGAGATCTGCGGAGGTCGGTTTGTTCAATCGTTGGAAGATCGACACATTGCCTTGCACCACGACCGAACCCGTGAGCTCCATCCGATTGGCCGCAGTCTGAACCGATTGCGGCAAGGCCTGCTTGATGTCATGCGCGATCGGAATCTGTCCGGTCAAGAGATTGTGGATGTTCATTTGCCAATATTCGGCGTGAGATTGGCCATCGGCGTCAAAGGAAACTGGAATGTTGCCGTGCCAACCCTGTATGTCCGAGATTTTGATTTCTCCATTGCTGTAATGAATCTTTCCACTGAGCCGATCCAATGCATATCGAAACCAACTGGGTTCAATTTGCAAATTGCTTGGATCTCGGGGGGTCGAAGGTTGTTGATAGGCGTCGACCGACACTTGCACTCCCGACCCCAAGTTTTGCACACGCACCAACAGATGATCGAGAGTGCCGCGGGGTGAAATTTGATCCCAAATCGACCGCTGATTGGCCGTCAAGGCTTGATAAAGTTCCTGATTAAGTTCGACGGCTCGTCCCACAACGTTGACCCACCATTGACTGCCCGGAACCGATTGTCCGCTGATCGTAATATTCCCCGTGCTACTGACCCCTTCAATCTGTTCTGCCGCGACGACACCGTTGGCAAAGCTCACCATACCCGCTAGGCCAAACATGCGATAAGAAAATAGTTGATGCCGTATCTCACCGCCGTGAATGTTCACGTTGAAGCGAACATCGGCTGGCTCGTTTGGTTGTTTTCTTTCAATAAACCCATTTGCGGCCAACATCCCGGCGAAGTTCATGTCTTGGATGACTCGTACGGCTTCCGGTTTCTTCTGTAAACCGACCAACAGCGATTCGCTATAAGGATGAAACTTGGTGGAACGGATATCGATGCGGCCGGTCCACCGAGGTCCCATATCGTTGGCCCACCCCTCCATGACCACTGGGCAATGCGAATCATGTGCCTCAAGATTGAATTGGCAATTGTTGTTCTCGACGTGGATTCGCCCATGGATTTGGGAAACCGGTAGCGGAAACTCGCGGTAGACAAATTTTACGTCACGAGCGTCCACGGTTCCCGAACGCCCCAGTGTGCCATCGGGACGCAAAACAAATTCCAGGTCGCAGTCGAAATGACCTTCTGGTTGAAACGTTTGCCATGCCTGCTGCAGTCGTTCCGACAATAGTCCCACCCAGCGCTGATTAAACGGGATTTGTTGACCGCGAACCTGGATCGTCGTTTGTGGCCGCGACCAGTCGAGGAGTTCCATCCGCCCGGCAAAGGTTCCTTCCGAGACCGTTCCAACCACGTCCGTGAATTGGACCCCAGCGACCGTGGCACAAAACTTGGCCCCAGCCCTCAGAATCGGTTGCGGCAGTAAAGCATGTTGGACCACGATATCACTCAATTGACCGGTCGCGACAAATTCTTGAATGCCATACTTCTGCCATCGACCAACCGAGACAGCCGAGTCGGACACATTTCCTTGGTTCGCAGCCCAAACGCCACGCACCTTGGCCTCGTCCAAGGTCACTTGGCCACTTACACCACTCAAGACTTGCCCTTGGGGAGGTAACCAGGGCAAAAAGTTGGCCGACGCTTGCGGGTGCCAATAAAACGGATCGCAATGAATCGACAGGTCGTAGCCGATCGAGTCGACCCGACCAGAAACTTGAATCGGTCGTTCGGTGAGTCCCCGAACTTGGCCGCCTACCTGCCAAACTTGGCGCGCGTTGCTCGCAGTCGATGATCCCCCCAATTTAGGTTCCGCTGTCGTTTCATTCGCAGACGAGTTGTCACGAGTCACTCGGCAATGCAGCCCACTCACCCGGTAATATGGTTGCCCGTCTCCGCCTGAAACTTGGAAGGTAACATTATCGAACGAAATCGAATTCGGCAGTGCGATCTTGTTGGAAGACGATGGCCAAGTCAGTTTAGGTAGATACAAGTGTTGGTCCGCAGCCAAAGGAAAGTCGACCAGCACATTGTCCAATTCGATCGCCGTTGGTTGGAAATGCCCTTGCAGCAAATCGGTCGCCGACCATAACCCACGAAGCCATAGAGAATCGATTCGAATGGTTGGCCCCGCCGGTACGACAGGACGAAAATCGGGCCTCAACGTCGAGTGTTTTCCCGACCCATGCACCAACATGGTGGAACTTGTCGTTGGGAGTTCGCCATTTCGCCACAAGCTTTGCAGTTGCGACCAATCATGCGGAACGGGCACTCGAATGACTTCCGCGTCCGGTGCAATCGCACGAAAGGTCAAGCCGCGGAGCCGAATGCCTTCCCCCTCCACAAATTGCAGTGACTCAAACTCCAAGTGCCAACCGCTAGCAACCAAGAACTGATTCGCACGTTGCTGGACCACGTGCTTCAGCGACGACCCGACGCGATCCACCGTCAAGAATAACGACGCCGAGAGCGTGGCAAAAACCAGCCCCAAGCCTACGAAATGTCGAACAAAATGGCGCAGACCAACCGTGACCGCCGCGCGGCAGTTTTCCGAGATTAGTGGTTGCAATGGCGTGGCAGACATGGGGCAAGCCAAGACGGTTGATTCGAGCCTTCCGTGGCCCGATCAGAACCTGACTTTTGTAGCATTGGAGCCCTTTTTCTCGTACCCCAACCCATCGTTGCTAGCAGAGACGGTCGGTCGCGATCCATGCCCAAGACTCCGTGCTCCCAAGGAATAGAGCCTCGCTTCTGGCTCAAAGCTCAACGCACAATTATCAACCCGTTTTTAATTGCGTCTCTACTTTGCGAATCGCTTCCCGAAGATTGAGGGGACGAGACGCCGTTTCCAAGTTTTCGTTTTTTTGCACAGCCGAGCGAATTCGCTTTTCCGCCGCGACGACGGTGCTATGCCGGCGGCCACCAAAAAACTCACCGATCTCGGCTAAAGCCGCCGGAGTGTGTTTCCGAGCCAAATACATCGCCAACATTCGCGCTCCGCTGATTTTTCGAGTTCGTTGACTGCCGTTCAATTCCGTGGGCTCGATCCCGCACAAACCACAAACAGCCTTCTGAATCATAGCTAGCGAACATAATTGACCACTGCTCACGGCGTAATCGCTCAACACTTCCATTGCCGCATTTGGCTGGATCAGCGAACCGCGACTCGATTGAGTAGCCAATAGTCGAAACAACGCGCCTGATAGTCGCCGCGTGTCCCCCGCGACATGGTCCGCCAACCATTCGATCATCCCGGGTGCCAGACTGACGCGCCATTGCTCGCACCAACGTTGGCAAATGGCGATTCGAGCTTCGCGGTCCGGCATCTGCAACGGGATGACCAAGCCACTCACCAACCGATTTTGAATCTCGGAACTCAAGAAACTGAGATCGTTTGGATGGCGATCCGTCGTTAGGATCAATTGCTTGCCCATGCGGAGCAAGCTATCAATCGTATGCTGCAATTCAACCAAAGTCGCTTTTTTGCCTTGAAAGAACTGCACGTCCTCCAAAATCAAGAGATCGACATCGCGAAACTGCGATCGCAGGCTGGGCAAACCGGAACCATTCAAGGCTTGCAAGAATCGGGTGGTGAACTGCTCCGCCGAAAGCTGCAATACCGTGTAGTTCGGATTCTTGCGTCGAAGATGTTGCCCCAAACCCGTTGCCAAATGGGTCTTCCCAGAGCCGACCGGTCCAAACAGAACCAATGGCGAAATTTGACCTGGCCGTTGAATTACCTGGTCCGTGGCTGCCTTCGCCAAACTGTTGGCCGTTCCAAACTGAAAATTCGTCAACGTCATCGCGGCTCGCGCCGATGGCGGCAAACCAAAGGCATCATCATTTCGAACAACACGCCCAGCGCCGTCGTGTCCGCGCGTGGCCATTTCGCTATCGGGGAACAAGTCCAGTTGGCGCCGCTCCGGATCGCGATTCTTCCGCTCCCCGCGACGTGCCGCAACTCGAGCCTTCTTGGACGCCACAGCCGAGCCATTAACCGAGCCACTGGAAGTGCCATTCCCGGAGTCGAACTCAGCTTCGTCGTCGTCCGCAAATAATTGGCCTTGGACCCGCGACGCTCGAACTTGGAATTCCAAACGCAGATCGGTACCCCACAGCCGAGCGACGGTCTGTTGCAAAACGTTGCCGAAACGATTGCGAATCTGCGTCAGTGCAAATTCCGTATCGGCATAAACGCCCACAACTCCCGATGAGATTTGAAAAGTCTGCTCTTCGAAATACAACTCATATCGATCCGCTCCAACTAATTGGACCAGTGCTGTAACCAATTCGGAGATCAATCGTTGATCCCCGGCTGACGAATCGGCGAACATCTTGTTCGGATCCGTCTCGGTCGTAAGCGTCTTGCTTGTTGTCATCCCATAACCTTTGCATTGCCATTCTCCTCTTCGAATGTAGTCCTACGCTCGAAGGGCTCCTTGCGAAATGTGAAGCAGATTTTAAGAGTGCTAGCAGCGTTGTCAAATCGCTGGAACGAACAAGCGAACCAATTCGATCGGCTCGAACGATCAAACCGGCATTCTATCCCGAAAATCGTTGTCATGCGGCGGTGGATTTTCTTGACGAGATTGAATTATTGTGTGTCGATGGGCGGTGGAAAAAATGTCAACGGATTCTTGGCGTGTCGTCAAAACCTGGGTTTGAAACTGGGAAAAAGCGGGCAAAAACAGTCCTTTCCTCCAACGCCGTGTAATTTGCAGCGGCATAAACGCGTAAAGCCGGCAAATTTTGGCGGTCGACCGCCGTGATAATGCGGGATCGTCCGTTTTGCTGGGCCAGTCGAGCGGCTTCTTGCAGAATTCGAATTCCCCAGCCCTTGCCACGCGCCAACGGCGATATGCCAAAATAAATTAGTTCCATAAAATCGTTGGTGGGATGATCGGCCAAAATTAATCCACCGAAATCTGTTCCTATTGGGTTGACTTCACTGGCATTACTTGAGGGTTTGGGGGATTTGTTGAAACTCGGAGGGGCGACGTCGCGTCCGATGACCCAACCACGCTGCCAATACGTTCCTGAGGCAATGTAGCCAGCCACCGTATTGGCCAGCGACCGACGGCCATTGATGGCGGGACAATCGCGCGATTCCACGTACGTTTCGGCCAATAGTCGATACCACCGTTCCAGATTGTCGTTGTGCGGCGGCGCGACCGAAAACACCTGGTTATCGGTCTCATGGAATGCAGAACGCCGAACAGTGTCCAATCGCGGGTCGCCGGACGTTGGCGCCGAAATGGCTAAGGTTGGACTGGATAGATAGACCAAGTCAACCAGTTTCTGTAACCCGTTTTGTTGCAAGGCGGATGCGAAGTCTCGATCGCCGGGTTCGGCCACGGCTTGTAATAATTCGCAGGTGGACGAACCTGACCATTCCAAAGTGGCCCACTTCAATGCATTGGCAACTAATTGAATTTGGATTTCCAAACCGGGTGGGGCCAAGTCAATTTCGAACCCATTTGTTCCGTAAATTAAAGAAACCGGTTTTCCCAACAAAGCCGTTGAACCAGGAGCAGGATGAACCCAAATCGCTGCGATCGGTAACTCCTGGGAGGCAGGGCGAGCCACCAAGAGGCCGCCGAGAAAATCTTGCGCGGTCGCGTTGGGATTTCCGGGCCACGGTACCGGTTGTTGCGGCGATGCAGCGAGCAAAAAATCAATTTTTTGTTGGTCGGTTGTGCTGCCTTGGACCAACAAGGCTGGAATCAGCGTTTGAGACTCGGCGGACGTTGGGTTTTCGATCAGCATTCGAATGGACTCGGACTCGGGACATCGCCTAGCAGGGTGCTGAAAAAGTCTCGGATTTGTTACCATACCAAGGTCACATCATGGAGAGAAGAATGCGCGGTCGAGAAAACAATCAGATTCAGCTTTTTTTCACGATAGATGTCGAATCTCGAATTCGAACGGACCA
>JBGSJV010000005.1:0-64843 GCA_041741535.1 Pirellulaceae bacterium | reverse complement strand
TTGTTCTTCAATGCGCCGGCCAGGGAACACTTTGAGCCACCGCGTGGCCACCTCCTTGTCGGACCAAGTCGCAACGATATCGGGCCGATTCCGCAGGATCACGTGTATGTGATTGCTCATGATGGCATAGGTAAGTACATCCACGCTCATGGCCGATACTAAAGACTCGAGTCGCCTGCGAATCCATTCTTTACGGTGGGAATAATCCCGCCCCGTTCTATCGTCGACCCCAGCCAACCAAGCGCGCCGGACGCAGCGCTGAACGGCATGAACAATACAGACTTCCGACGCCGAAAACACTTCTGAACGCAAAACTCTACTCATAGTCCATCACCTAAACAATCCACAGTTACCTCCGCCCCCGACCACTTGAATTGTAAACCACAAGAAAATCCAGTCAATAGATGGATGGCACCAATTTTTTATCAATAGATGGGTGGCACCTTGGCTTGGGGTTTGGGAGTTGGATACGGGTTGGGTTCGTTTGGTTGAGACGGTAGATTGTGGCGACAGTCGCTGGTCCTTTGGCAACGCTGTACCGAGGCGTTTTGCGATTGCTGCGATTTGCAGGTGTCCATGACGATTCGCTGAGCAAGCTATTTAGCAAGGAATAATGATGCAGAAAACACCGTTGACGGATTGGCACGCGGCCCATGGCGGCAAAATGGTGGACTTTGCCGGATGGTCGATGCCGGTACAGTACGACTCGATCATGGCCGAACATGCGGCCGTGAGGTGTCAGGCGGGTTTGTTTGATGTTTCGCACATGGGGCGTTTGCGTTTCGCGTCCGCGGCAGCGGAATCCGTGTTAGAAGGTTTGACGACTCGCAAAATCGCTGGCACTCCGTTAGGCAAAATTCGCTACAGCTTGATGTGCAATGAACACGGCGGAATTCTCGATGATGTGTTGGTGTACCGATTGCGGGAATTGGATGGCGGGGACAAATTCTGGATGGTGGTCAACGCCAGTAATCGCGAAAAAATCATTGCGTGGCTGCAGCGTCACGACCCCAACAATCAAGCTGGGCTGGAAGACCGTACGTTTGCGACGGCAATGATCGCGGTGCAAGGTCCTCTGGCAGTGCCGCTCGTGCATGAAATGCTCGGAGCTGACATTGCTGGTATGGGATATTACACGGGGCAATTTGTCGAATATCGAGGTTACCCATTATTGGTTTCTCGGACCGGATATACAGGCGAGGATGGGGTCGAGTTGATTGCACCTTCAGAAAATGCCGTTTCCTTGTGGGAGTCGATTTTGGAAAAGGGAGCCATGGCTGGTTTTCGGCCCGCGGGTTTGGGCGCGCGAGATACCCTGCGGTTGGAAGCGGCGATGCCGTTGTACGGTCATGAACTCAGCGAAGAGTTGAATCCGGCTCACGCCGATCTCGGGTTTGCGATTAATTTGAAAGACCGGCAGTTTGTTGGAAGAGATGCCATCGTCGCGGCACAAAATGGGACGGGAATTCGCCGACGAGTGGGACTGGAATTGGAAGGTCGTCGTCCGGCTCGTGAGCATTGTCCGGTGATGATGGACGGGCAAGTGGTGGGAATGGTCACGAGCGGTACCTTTGCGCCGACGCTGCAGAAACCCATCGCGATGGCATATATCGATCCCGCCTATGCGGAAGTTGGCCGGTTGGTCGAAGTCGATATCCGCGGCAAACTACATCCGGCTACGGTGGTGAAACTCCCCTTTTATTCTCGCCCCTGATATGAGACGATTTTTACGGAACCGTCCGGAATCGCCCCGCATCATTTCAAAGACAGGAAGCACCGTAACGTGAACGCGGAAGATCTCAAATACCTCGAATCGCATGAATGGGTCTCGGTTGCCCAACAAAATGGTCAACAAATTGCAACGATCGGCATTTCGGCATTCGCGGTCGAACAATTGGGAGACATTGTTCATATGGAGTTGCCGTCGGTGGGCGACTCGGTGACTGCGGGTGAAGAGTTTGGTGAAGTGGAGTCAGTCAAGGCCGTGAGTTCCATGTACAGTCCCGTCAATGGGGAAGTCGTAGAAGTTCACTCGGCGATCGTTGACGACTTGTCTGTACTAAGCGATGACCCCTATGAAAAGGGCTGGTTGTTGAAAGTCAAAGTGGATTCGCTTAGCGACGGTTTATTGGACTATGCGACCTACAAGAAACAGTGCGAGTCGCACTAGTTTTCGACCAGTCTATCGTGATATTTTCAAAATTCGGCCGGCGACGTGGGCGGTTGTCTGCGGAGCGAAGGTCGGTGCGTCATCGGGCCGTTTATTTACAAGGTTGGTTTGCTCGCGAGTAGCAGCATGATGAATTTGGGTCGATCGTGAAGTGTCGAATTTTGTTCGACCCACCTGCCGCCGGTGGGTGGAATATGGCCGTCGACCAAGCACTGTTGGACTTGGCAACTCGGCCGGTTCTTCGTATTTACCAATGGGACGCACCAACGCTGTCATTGGGATATTTTCAGGCGGTGCGTGACTGCGAGCAACATGCGGAAAGTCGGGGTTGCCCAGTATTGCGCCGTTCGACAGGTGGTGGGGCAATCCTGCACGATTCGGAACTGACGTACAGCCTGGCTTTTCCGGCCAACTTGATTGGAGCCAAATCCTCGGAATGGTACACCTTAGTTCACCAAACGGTGGCTGAACTCTTGGCGACACACAGTTTGACCGCAACGTTGCATCCACTACGTCCGTCTGAAGTTTCCATAACTGCGAATCATGATAGACAACCCGATAGCAATCGAGCGGTTGTTGCATCGCGACTTGAGCCGTTTCTTTGTTTCCAACGGCGGGCCGAAGGTGATTTGATTCTGTGGCCGACTCGAGAGCATGCTTCGCCCGCAGATCAAATCCTCGGCCATAAGGTGCTCGGCAGCGCCCAACGCAAGCGAGACGGCGCGATATTGCAGCACGGCAGCATTCTCTTTTGTCAGTCGCCGTGCGCCCCACAACTGCTCGGGATCAACGACTTTTTGTCAATTGAGCGGAGGATTGATCGGATCGAATTTGGACGCGAGTTCGTTGCCAGATTGTTGCATCGATTCGGGTGGACTGGTGAATCGTCCGAGCTAACAGCGGAGGAACGTGCCTTGGCCCACAGTTTCGAACGAGAACGCTTCTCAAGCCCTAGTTGGACCTCGATGCGCTGATCGCGATTTTGGCGTGAAATCGTCAATTTGGCCAATAGCCGACGCCGCGCAGATGCAATCGAATGTCACTTGCATGTAAAGTGCTATCAACATGTCCCGCGGGCTGTGGTATGATTGCAGCTCGGGTTGGAGCTCTGTTGGCACAGATCGCGGTGGATCGACATGCTGCTGTTGGAAAACGTCATCAAAAACTATCGTCAGGGAGACGGCCAGACGTTGAAGGTCTTGGATTTACCGTCCTATCATATTGCGCCTGGCGAACAGGTGGTTTTGCTTGGGCCGAGTGGTTGTGGAAAGACGACGACGTTACATGTGATCGCTGGGATTATTGCTCCCGATTCCGGCAGAGTGGTGTTGGATGGACTGGATCTGACGGGATTTTCGCAGGCCGGGCGGGACCGGGTTCGGGCGAACAAATTGGGGTACGTTTTTCAAACATTTAATTTACTCAAGGGTTTTACGGCTTTAGAGAACGTCCTTTTAGGAATGACATTCTCGAACCGGAAATACGATCGCCAACGCGCAATTGATTTGCTCGAACAAGTTGGCTTGGGGCAACGTTTGCACCACAAACCGAGCAAAATGAGTGTGGGGGAACAACAACGGACCGCTGTTGCTCGAGCGTTGGCCAACCGCCCAAAATTAATTTTGGCCGATGAACCGACGGCAAACGTTGACCCAGCCAATCAGCAGTTGGTGGTCGACTTGATACGCGAGTCGTGTCGGCGCGAGGAAATCGCGTTGCTGATGGTGACGCACAACATGGAAGTTGCTCAACAATTTGACCGAGTTGATAACTTGGCCCACTTGAATCGAGCCATTACGGAGGTGAAACAAGTCGTCAGATGAGTGTTTGGTTAATTGCATGGAAGAGCATTCGCCAGCGGGGACTGGCTTCCGGTTTGACGGCGCTGTCGATGGCGATTGGTGTGGCCTTGGTTGTCATGGTGCTAACAATCCACGGTGTTGTCGCGGAGAACTTCAAGAGCGGTTCTTCGATGGGCTACAACATGATCATCGGGGCTCGCGGAGGGCCACTGCAGTTGGTGCTGAACACGGTTTTTTATCTAAGTAAACCGGTCCAAACGATACCCTACGAGTATTACCTAGCTTTTGAAGACGCGGCTCATCGTGAACATGTCATGCGACATTCGTTTTCGTATCAATCGCAAGTCGCTCGGAATCAAAGTCGGCAAATGGTGCATCAGCTGTCGAATGGCCTACCTGGAATGGGTGGGCTGGGGTTATTGGATGAAGTGACGGCGGTCGCGGAAAACGACTTCTCTGTGAAACAAATGCGGATCTTGGACGACGGAATTTTTTCGCTATACGCGAAGATGGCAATCCCAATCTGCATGGGCGACACGTATGGTGAAAATAGTCAGTACCGAGTGGTCGCGACCACGCCTGCATTTTTTAACGAGCTGGAAATCGACGTTGATACGGGCCGAAAATTTTCGTTCGCCCAAGGCCGAGCACTGGAAACCTGGAACGAAACGAATGGGGTTCTGGAAGCGGTTGTTGGCTCGACGGTGGCGGCGAATGAAGGCTTGAAAATCGGAGATTCGATCCAGCCGATACATGGCGACATTGGGGCTGGCGGTCACATCCACCGCACGGGGTTCGTGGTCGTGGGTATCATGGCGCCATCGGGGACTCGCAACGACGTTGCGGTGTTTATCAATATTGAAGGTTTCTACATGATGGACGAGCACCGGAAGCCTTTGGAGGATGAGCGTGTCAATTCTCAGCGATTTGAATCAAGCCCCGAGGACGATCTAAGTGATCCGGAATTCCAAGCTTTATTGGACCAAGAGCTCGAGCAACGATTGAATGCCACGGGTGATGGTGTCACTAATCCAGGCGATCTGATCGGGGATGGCAACCGAGCGATGGAGACCGCGCCTGAGGACACGCAAGGACGTACGATGGAAGGCCAAGACTCGGTGTCAGGCGCCGACGGCACACCGCAAGGCTCGGCATTGGACAAACCTACGAAGAGCAAGTACGGGACTCCATTGCCGATCGAACAACGGGAGTTAACGTCGATACTTCTGCGCTCGCACGACGATGTTGGCGCGAGTCTGTTTGGTATCACAAATGCCGTGAATTTAGGGCAATTGGAAAACGAGATGGATTGGACGGCGTTTTCGCCCCGTTTGCAACAGCGATCGGCTCAAGCCGTAACGCCCGTCGCGGAGGTTCAGGCTGTGTTTGAGACCTTTGTGACACCGGTCCAGTGGTTGATCTTGGCGATGACCGTGATGATTTGTATTGTCTCCGGAATCGGCATCTTGGTTAGCATTTACAATTCCATGAGCGAACGACGGCAGGAAATCGCGGTCATGCGAGCTTTGGGCGCGGATCAATCGACGGTATTTGGAATCATCTTGGCCGAATCGGTGTTGCTGGCGGCTGGTGGCGGCCTGCTCGGCTGGGTTTCTGCCCATTTCGTCAACGGAGCGATAAGTCCGCTGGTTCAGCAACGGACCGGGGTCGAGTTGAGCATTTGGGATTTTGCTCCTGGAATGCGATTCGATTGGGGCTGGGGTAGCTTTGCGGTGTCATCGGAATTGATGCTGGTGCCGGGACTGGTGATCCTCGCGATCCTGGTTGGTTTATTGCCGGCAATCACGGCCTACCGCTTGGATGTTTCGGAAAACTTGTCCTGAATCTTCGAACCGAGGAGATTGGGAGTCGGTATAATGGAGAGAGCCCCGCGATCGCAAACTGGATTTGGGGAGTGCTCCCGTAGCCGAGCAGTTTCCCATGCCATAAATTGGCGGTGGGTGGGGATGGTGTTGTTTGCCGGGTCGGTCATTGGCAATGGACTTGCTTCGAATGACCGAATGGTGTGAAAATCTAAGAGCGGTTCGCGGCGGAATTTACCGCGATAAGTCGCTTCAATTAGGACTTCCGATTAGCATGAATGGCGTCTTGCAAACTATTGTCGAATTCGTACGTTCCAATATTTCCGATTGTAGGATATTTGGACCTTTGTCAAAGTTGGTGGCGACCTGCAGTTTTTGGGCTGTATGTGTCTGTGGCTCAGGATCGGCATTGGCGACTTGGAAGAGCGTCCCTGGTGCTGATTTTTCACGCGGAAACGCTCGTGAGTCGGTCTTGCATGCGACGGCTTGGTGTCCATTTTGCACCGCTTTGAAGCCAACATTGGCGGAAGAGATGGAGGCAACGGATGCCGTGGTTTTTGCGAAGGTCGTCGGACCTGGGCAGCTGACGGAGGATGGCTTTGACCGCAAGCTAAGACTTCAAGTTTCGAGAATCCTTAAAGGCAAGTCATTCGTCGCAGAAAATGACGAATTTGAGACGATTGCTCCTGCAACGTTGGAACCTGGTCAAGAATGTTTGGTGATGGGTGTCTTGACCGATCGCATGATGTGGAGCACGCCGATGAAGCTATCGGATCGGTCTCGTGAGTACATTCTCGCGGTTCAAACCTTGCCGATCGAAGGCCCCGAACGTGTTAAGTTCTTCTTGAATTATTTGGAAGACAGTGAAAGTTTCATGGCGTTTGATGCGTACGACGAATTCGCTCGTGCTCCGTACGAAACGGTCAAAGCAGTTAAAGAGGACATGAATCGCGAAAAATTGGTCAAGTGGGTCCAAGACCCCGAGGTGTCCATTAACCGCAAACGTCTCTATTTCACATTGATCGGCGTTTGTGGCTTGTCGGAGGACCTGCCGCTGTTGGAGAAACTGATCACCAGTCAGGAAAAGAGGGACCGCGCGGCATTGGATTCACTTATTGCGTGTTACCTAACTCTGGCCGGTTCGGATGGCGTGAAACTAATTGAAGATCGATTTTTAAGGGATCCTGCAGCGGACTATGTGGATACTTATGCTGCGGTTGCGGCATTGCGATTTCACGGGACAGAGAGCGATGTCATACCAGTACCGCGAATTGTCGAAGCCGTTCGTCTGTTATTGGATCGTCCCGAAGTTGCTGATCTGGTGATTGCCGATCTAGCTCGGTGGAAGGATTGGACCGTAACGGATCGATTGGTCGAGATGTTCAAAAATGCCAACGAAAAAACGCAATGGGTGCGGGTACCGATTGTACACTTCTTGCGAGTAAATCCAGACCCTGGTGCAAAAGCCAAAATTGAAGAACTACGGGCCGTCGACCCTCAGTCCGTTCGTCGCGCTCTCGCTTTTTTTGAGTTGGAAGCGGCGATGCAAACAGAAACGGATGCGGAAGACGCGGAATTCGAACGACAACTGAAAGAACTGGAATCAGAGAAATCCAAAGAGCAACAAGAAGATAAGTCCCAGAAGGGAACGGGTGCCGGGAATGGCCGGGGCGAGGATCGACCGAAAGGGTCAACCCCGCCACCCAAAGTCGATGACGCTGACCGGGAAGGTGTTCGTACGACGGCGTTTCGTCCGATGGTCGATTCGGCGAATAACTCGGACGTTGCAGAGGTCGCCCTCGCTTCATTGGCTGTCGCGGAAAACGAAAACAAAAACGAAACCAACCCTTCGGAAGCGAAGGTGCTTGCGACGCCAAACGCTCCGGTGGCCGTCAACGGAACGACTTTATTGCCGACAGGCCTGACGGCAAACAATTCGGCGCCGAAGACCGTTTCAGCTCGAAATCGAAGTGAAACGCAAATTGAAAGTACTTCCACAAACTACTTATGGTGGATTGTTGGCGTACCCGTGGCCGTCAACGGATTGTTGCTTGTGTTGACTTGGTCGATTTTGAATGGAACGTTTAGTCGACTTTTCTGCTGATGTTAACGAATGATCGGAGACTGGCCGTATGAATCATCTGCCCAGCAAACAAGATGCAAAGAGTGAAGTCGCTACCGAGCAAGTGAACAATGCGGGGCGCACACGGCTGCAAAGTGATGCCGACCAGTATCAATTGCGGAGCAAGGCAGCGACTCTGTCGCTGTTATTTGGGGCGTTTGCGATGGCCGGGTTTATCTTCCTGGTGTTTATGGCACTCGCGCCATTGGCGATTGTATTGGGCTGGCACGGTCTGCGAGTAATCCGCCGTTACCCAGATGAGTACACTGGAAGGGGCTTTGCGATCACGGGATTGACGCTCGGGTTGCTGTCGCTATTTGGCGGTTCGGCGTTTCATACGACCATCTATTTGACCGAAGTGCGAGAAGGTTATCAACGAATTACCTTTTACGAACATCTGAAAAACAAAGTCGAACAGCCGACGGAACTTGCAAAGAAATTGGATGGCCAAAAGGTCTTCCTAAAAGGCTACGTGCGACCTGGTCTACGCAACAACGGTTTGACGGAGTTTTTGATGGTAGGTGATTTCGGACAATGTTGTTTTGGTGGAAGTCCTAACCTAACCGAGATTGTTTACATCAAGATGCCACCTGAACAGGCGACCCAATATGATTACATGTTGCGACGAATTCATGGCACGTTCCGACTAAATAAGCGATTGCAAAAAGGTGACCTTATCGCAGACGATGTCCCGGGTTACATCTATCAGATCGACGCCGACTTCTATAACTGAAAGCGTACCGATGTTGGTTGGTGCATACAACGAATCGAAACGACGACGGCGGTTTTGGGGGTTTACCGTCTCGATGGTTATTAGCCACTCGACGATCGGTCTTGACTTGTTCGTGGTTGGCAATCTGGCTTCGCCACCGTGCTTGGCTCAACCTGCGGACTCGACACAAGAATCGGGCACACAAGAATCGGGCACACAAGAATCCGAAATTCAAAAGTCCATCCTGACGGAAAACTTGAAGCAAGAAACGACGAATCCGACACCAGCGAAGGAACCGGCGAAAACAGATGCTCAAGATCGCAGTAATGACGAGCAGTTGTTTTATAATCCCAAATACGATGACTCGGCCCTACCGGTTCGCCGGGAAGAAGAATGGACGCCACCGCCTCCCATTGATTGGTCGATCGAAGGCCCGTTGGAGCTGAGTTTTGATCATCTGAAGTTTCAAATTCAAGCGGAGCAGGCCTTCGAAGTTCGCCAGCTGACTTTGGATTTGTTAAAGCTACGCGGCCGCACGATCAAGATTCGTGGCTACATTCGCCCCAGCTTCAAAGAAAAAGAGATCTCGCGATTTGTATTTGTACGCGACAATCAAGAGTGTTGCTTTGGCCCTGGTGCGTTGTTGTACGATTGCATGATCGTCAACATGGCACCGGGGAAGTCGGTCGATTTTTCGACGCGACCGATCACCATTGAAGGGCGGTTTACGTTGAAACCGTTTCGTGGTCCGGACAAACGAGTTTGGGCCATTTTCGAGTTGAATGACGCGGAGCTCAAATAGCCTTTTAGAAAACGGGCTTTCAGCTTCCAATCCGAAAGTGAGCGAAATATGCCTGGCAACCTGCGAGATCTGTTTCGTCAGTGTCTCATGGTCGCTGTTGGGTTTGCGGTCTTGGTGTTTTCCCGGACCGACAACTTAAGGGGACAAGAAGTCGGACAAACATCGGTTGCTGAGCCGACGCTCGTGTTTTCCGATTCGTTTCAGGATCAATTGGCTGAAGGTTGGGAATGGTTGCGTCCGCAACCTGCCCGGTGGTGCGTGCGAAATCGTGGGTTGGAAATCCGAGTTTGGCCAGGATTTGCGGATTCAGTAGAAAATGCACTTTTGCGAACGATTGAAGCTCGCGAGAACGACCGTTGGATATTTGAAGTGACAGTGACCAACTTGGCCGCCCCAACCAAGCAATGGGAACAGGCTGGATTGACTTGGTACTGCGACGGTCGCCCGGTTTTTAAACTGGTGAAGGAACAGGTGGATGGTCGCATCGTCATCATGCCGGGAAATCACGAGATAGAGAACGTCCCCGTGGAACTGCGACTGGAGGCACAAGGCCGACATATTCAAGCCTTTTATCGCACGGACTTTAATGGACCCTTCGTACTTGCGGGAGAAGGTGGTTTACCGTCGGCGGCCTTGGAGCAGATCAGCCTGCAATGTTATCACGGTCCAGATGATTCTGAGCATTGGATTCGATTTGGGAGTTTTCGCGTGCTGAGATCCAAGCCTTAAAGTCGCCGGCGATAGTTCGTACAATCGCGAATTCCGGTCAGCTGCCTTTCAGGCCTTTTCTGGTCGAGAGCCTACGCTAACCGGTGGCTCGCGCACATCGGCTAGGTTTGTTTCGACCCATTCGGGCCTGTTTTCGCCTTGGGAAAACCTTCACGGCGAAAGGGGTTCCGCCCATGGAATGTTGACACCGGCCTTCCGCCTTTCGGCCGGGACACAATCTACCGATTGTCTCGCAAGCTCCCTAGGTATTCGACCAGATCGCGCAATTCATGTTTACTCAATTTTTCTTCCATCCCGGTCGGCATGGACGATTGGCCACGGCGGCGTTCATCGATGTCGGCAGTCGGTACACGTAATAATTGTCCTTCTGCGTTCATGAGTTCGACAAATTCGTCGGTCTCGCGTTTGACGATCCCAAAATGGGTGACGCCTTCCATGTCCAGCACCAACTGCGTTTCAAAGCCTTCGGCGATCACCGCGTTGGGATCGATCACAGCTTCTAGCAAGTAACGTTTTTCCTTTTTGGAGGCAATGTTGGTAAGTTCAGGGCCAACCGCTCCGCCAGTTCCGGCGATTGCATGGCAACGAACACACGACACTTCCGTCTTCTCAAAGAAAACTTGCCGACCTTTCTCGGCATTGCCGCCCGCCAACAACTCGGGGAATTTGTCCGTGATGTTGCTCGAGTTTGCTGCGGGACGGTCGGCCAGGAAGTCGACCATCAGTTGGTCGGCACCTTGAGCGGCAAGTGCGTCCATTAATTCCAAATGCGAATCAACCTTCAATTGCCCGGCGGCAGCAAGTTTGGTGGCGTTCGTTAACAAGGGCATGGCGACATCGTGCGGCAGCCTACTCGCGGCTCGCAAGGCGGCCTGTTGTTCGACGGGGCTGCCCTGCACCAGCGCATTCGCTACGAATTTTTCCGACTTCGGCGCGTCGACCTGGGACAGCAGTTCCATTGCCGCGGCGCGGACTTCCACAGCGGAATCGTGTTCGGCCGCCTCGACCAAAACCGTTGTCAATTCAACGCCTTTCATGCCGAACCATGACTTCAATGCAGAGACTCGTTGCCGCGCCGACAGGGATTCGTTCTTGAACGAAGATTCAAGAATTGGCGAGATTTCGGTAATGCCCAGTAGTGCGGCAACTTCACTGGTTTTGGCAGCAATTGCGGGATCAGCCGCCAGAAGTTGTGGCAATGCGGCACGTACTGTGGCCTGAGCGTCGACTAGCGGCGAAGCGGCCCGCGGGCGGTACTCGTTGAGAACCGGGTCAAGTGATCGCAGTTTGTCCCACTCGGCTAGCCGTTCGAGAGCCTCGATTCGCCGTTCGATTGATCCGGAAGTCGAGCCAGCGAACACCACCAGTCGTTCCGCACTCTCCGTAGATCCCAAAAGAAAATTGGCGTTTAGAGCGCGGCGCATAAAACCATCGTCGGAACCCGCCACGCCCAAGGCATCCGCCAAGTTTGGAAAAATCTCGATTAGCGACAAATCATAAATCGACCGTGCGGCTTCAGCGGCGACTCGGATGTCTCCATCTTTCAGCAATTTCGCAAGTTCTGGACTTTGAACGCGACGCAGTGCGGCGGCGGTTGCTAGACGTACCGACGGGCTGCTGTGTTGCATCGCGGTTGTCCATAATTCCGGGTTGTCGATGCCCGCCAAGGCCATGATGGCTCCGTGACGCAAAATGGGATCGACGTCGGCATTTGTGTTCAAACGCTCCAGAACGGCGGGGCCGGCTGAAGACAACCGATGTTTGCCAATGGCGATCATCGCCGAATAGCTAACACGTGCATCTGGATCTTTGACTAGATCGACGAGCAAATTCCAGTCGATCGCTTCTTCCAGTTCTGTTGTCTGTTGAGCCGCTATCGACCGAATGGCTGGCTCCGGATCTTTGAGCCAAGTCGGAACTTGGGACAAAAACTGTTGCAGGTCGGTTGAAGTGCGATCGGTCGCTCGTTCACGATACCATTGAAAACTACCCCAGATCCCATGAACTCGGGCTAGGAGCTGCAATTGTGATGACTTGGCCGGATCCGGTGTAAGTTCCTTCGATGCCGCAGCGAGCAACAACGCGATGTCGTTGCGGCGCACCAATTCGAACTGCGCTTCTTGCCGAACGCGTTGATCAGGGTGAGCCAAGTAGCTTTGCAAAGTTCTCGATTCGGCCTTCCAAAGATCGCCGCTCAAAAGCTGAGCTGTTTCGCGTGCCAATTCGGAAGCACGATGGGTCGGATCGTAGGCTCGATATATGCGGCCCTTGCCTTCACCAACCCAACCTTCGACCCAATCCAAGATATATAGTTCACCAGAAGTGGAGAACTTGACATCGGTCGCCAGGACCTGCCAGAGAGGTTCGTCCGATTGACTTAATTTAAAGAACGCGCCGTTGGGTTCGTTTTTAAGCCTTCGCAAACCGCTCGTCGAAGTTTGTCCGCGAAAGTCACACAGAAAGAAAGAGCCTTGCCAAGATTCGTCCAAACCGGTTCCCGGGTAATATGCCAAACCACTTGGGCCGTCCGAGACATTGGCAATGGGAGGAATGACATAGGCTACGGAGGTTGTTGGATCGTAGACATTCCAAAGTCGTTCGCGATTGTAGGGCCCACGATCGGGAAGGTATTGATAATGCATGCGCCAACCATAATCGCCACCCGGCACGATATAAAACCATTTTGCTTGGTCGCCGCTGTCGCTGTTGTTGTCGCACGTGAAGAGATTCCCAAACTCGTCGAAAGCCAAGCCCTGGGGGTTTCTCAGTCCCGTCGCGATCACCTGCAGGTCGCTACCATCCAAGTTACAACGGAACACCGCGCCGGACGCGGGATCTTTCCAGTGAGAAGTTTCCGTTCGGATGTTGTAGCCTCGATCACCAATCGAAAAATAGAGACGGCCATCCGGGCCGATTACTGGCGCGTGTGAATCGTGACCGCGAAAGGCAAATCGCACCCCGTAGCCTCGGTGGAGGACTTGACGTTTTGTCGCCAGATCCGGATCCGACTCGCTTCCCGAAAGCAGCCACAGATCCGGGATACACGTGTAATAGGTCTGTCCGCGATACCGCAAGACTCCAGCGCCCGTCCCAGACAAAAGTGTATTGAAGCGATCGGCAAATACTTTGGAAACGTCGGCGCGTCCATCGCCATCGGTGTCCCGCAACAAACGAATCCGATCATCTTGTTGGGTGTATTTAACGGCGTCCGGTCCCAAGTGTTTCAGAATATAGTCGCGACGATCCTCGATAGTTTGGGCTGCCAAATCATCCAGCAACCACTGCGCGTGACCGCGATTGTCTTCAATTCCTTGTTGTTGCCGGAACGACTCGCAAACCAGCACGGTCCCGTCGTAGTCCACGTGCAGCGCCACGCCATTGGCCACCATGGGTTCAGCAGCGTAGAGTTCTACTTTCCAACCTGCCGGAATCTTGAATGAGGCAATAGCCCTGGCTCCGTCATCACTGGCCGGGGCTTCGGTCGGCGGCAGCGGAGCCGCCGGCGAATCCCACTTGTCGGGATCAATTTCCTGTCCACCGATCGAACCGATCGGCAATTCGAGCGTGGCAAGAGATCCCAACAGAAAAAAGACGTATTTCAAAAGACATCGCATGGGGAATTCCAGTTTCTGGGTTTCGTGGCGTTTGCCACCACAGTTTGATCGAACAGCAATCATTGGGCAACCCGTTTTGCCTGATTGCGTTCGAGTCGGGCCCGAGCCGATTGGGCAATTGGGCATCGCCGTTTTGGTTCGACCCGAGCAAGTGCATTGTCAAATCCAAAACTTTGCGTCTGGTAAAGGAGCCAGGAGTCCATGGTGCGAAGCACCCGATGGGCCGTAGCGGCAATTGAGTCCTGACACCTTTACCAGAAGCGACTCTAAAATTTGACTTTGACAAAACACTAGCCGCTCAAGAGCGATTGTGGTTTTGGGCATCTCCGGTTGGGGCCCATCAACGGAGAATTCTCGGGTCTTCAACTTTTTAACTCGACACGGTTCTGCTAAACTTGGGGTCCGGTCTCTAACCGGAGTATGTAAAACGAAGTAGCTGGAATTCGATTGGCGTTGAGCGACATTGAACACGGAAACTTTACCTGCTGAAACATCTACCGTGAGCCGTTGGTCCGGTCAAGTTCGATTGTTTATCTATGCCTTGATCTTGACGTCGGCATTTGCGTCGATGGTCGTGCGTTTGGGTTGGACGCAACGTCAAGTCGGCGAAGAATCTAGTCCGATGTTGAGCGCCAATGATCGCAGTCGCTGGGTGACGGTCCGGGCGTTGGCAGAGACGGGAAGCTACGAAATCGATCCGTACACGCGAGACCCGGTACTGGCTCGCCATTGGAATACGATCGACAAAGTCGTGCATCCGGGACCTGATGGGCGGTTGCACGATTATTCTAGTAAGCCGCCATTACTCGCAACCATGGTAGCCGGAGTTTATTCCGCGTTGCATCGAGTCGGTTGGTTGGACATGGAGTCGCATTTATTCTTGGCCGTGCGATGGTTGTTGTTGCTGTGCCAGATTTTACCTTTGACGATCACGTTAGGATTTTTTGCCTGGTACCTGGACAGTTGGCCTGGGTGCACGGACGCGACGCGATTCTATGCGTTCGCGGCCGCCTGTTGGGGGACGTTTGTGACGACGTTTGCGGTCACTCTCAATAACCATCACTTCGCCGTGATCGCAGTTTATTGGAGTCTGTTTGCTATGGCCGTGATCTACCGAGCGCCAAAATCATCGGGAATGTGGTATGTCATCCTTGGGCTTGGCGGAGCGATGGCAGTTGCCAACGAATTGCCGGCATTAGCCTGGACGTTGATCGTAGCGGGTTTTGGGGCGTGGCGGAGTCCTGAGCGGGCGTTCAAGTGGATGATACCTGCGATGTTGGTTGTCGGTTTGGCGTACTTTGGAACGAATCTGATTGCTCATCGAACCTTGCGAATGCCGTACAGTTTTCGCAGCGATGGTCCGGTCGTTTTGGCGATGCCATTGGATTTTGCGACCGACTTGGAACCGGGGCTCATGCTCATCGAAATGCGTCGACAATTGAATCGACATTCGGAACAATGGGGGTTTCAACTGGGCCCGGAGACTTGGATTGAAGAGAACCGCTACTCCTTGCCGGGAACGGTTGAGAAACGCTGGGTGATTCGTGACTATTACCTTGGTCCTTATCGTCCGGATCAATGGCAGGCGTTGGCCGTGACGCAGGCCAAGGGCGGAGATCAAATCGAGATCCGAAAGTGGGCCAACTGGTACGACTATCCCGGGACCTATTGGTACGACGGTCAGCGTCAGGGAGTTGATGCGGGTGAGGAGTCACCGACGTGGTATGCCTTTCACTGTCTGATTGGGCACCATGGCATCTTTACATTGACCCCGATTTGGATTTTAGTCTTGGGCGGAATTGGGCTGGCGATGCGCGATGATCGTCAGTGGCGATTCCTTGGGTGCATGGTTCTGGGGTTGTCCGTTTTGGTCGTTGGATTCTATTTGACTCGTCCGATTTTGGATCGCAATTATGGCGGGCAAGCTAGCGCTTTGCGTTGGGTGTTCTGGCTTTCGCCACTTTGGATCCTCATGTTGATTCCGGCCGTCAAGGTCCTTCATCGTTCGCGATTTGGGTTCATGTTGGCGTGGTTGTTGCTATTTCTCAGTATTGGTTCCTCGCTCTATTCCGGCACCAACCCTTGGGTTCATCCATGGCTTTATCAGTGGAGCCAAAGTTTGACCGAGTCGCGCTGAGGCTAGGCCTTTTCCTAGCAGGGGACTGCCCGACTCTGGTTATGTCTTTTTGTTCGGGATCTTGCATGCCTTCGAGACAGTCCGGCCCCCGTTAGGCCAAAGCCTTGTCCTTGGTGGTGCTTGACACGGTCAAGTCATATCCGAGACAATCGAATTGGAAGTGGTACCTTTGGCCCTGAAGTGGAAATGGAACAATGGCGTCTGCAGTTGCGATTGACTTAAGTGCTCCCCCGATCATTACTCAGATGTCTGGCGGGCCAGTGCGAATTCCTTACGAAATCTATCAAGAATCTCGGCAAGTTAGCTTCCAAGTAGCTCGCCAAATTTCGGATTTGATCCGCCAACGCGCCGCCGAGGGTCGTACCTGTGTGCTGGGATTGGCAACGGGTTCCTCGCCGGTCGATGTGTATGCTCAATTGGTGCGGATGCATCGTGAGGAAGGTTTGTCCTTTGCCAATGTGGTGACATTCAACTTGGATGAATATTATCCGATGCAGCCGGACTGCTTGCAGAGTTACCATCGTTTCATGCACGAACACTTGTTCAATCACATTGATGTTCCGGCCAACCAGGTTCATATTCCGGACGGAACGATTGCAACCGAACAGATCAGTGATTATTGCCAACAGTACGAGCAAAAAATTATTCAAGCGGGGGGAATTGATTTGCAGATTTTGGGCGTGGGACGAACCGGGCATATTGGCTTCAATGAGCCGGGTTCGGGAACCGACTCCAAAACTCGTTTGATTACGCTGGATGGGATGACTAGGATTGACGCCGCCAGTGACTTCTTTGGCGTTGAAAACGTCCCACGCCGTGCGGTAACCATGGGAGTTGGCACCATTCTTCAAGCGCGCCGCATTATTATTCTGGCGTTTGGCGAAGGGAAGTCCAAGATCGTTGCCCGAACGATTGAAGGCGAGGTTTCCCAGCAGGTCCCGGCAACGTTTCTCCAAAACCATCCGCGGGCTACTTTCATGCTGGATGAAGCCGCTTCGGCCGCTTTGACCCAGATTCAGACACCGTGGGTTTTGGGAGACGTGCGGTGGGACAAGCTGATGGTGCGTCGGGCGGTCATTTGGTTGTCGCAGTTGGTTGGTCGACCGATATTGATGCTCAAGGATAGTGATTACAACGAACATCATTTGCAGGATTTATTGGCCGAATACGGCTCTGCCTACGAGATCAATTTGCAGGTCTTCCGTCAGTTGCAAAATACGATCACGGGCTGGCCGGCGGGCAAGCCCAATACACCGGGCGTGGTTTTTCCCAAACGAGTTATCGTGTTTTCGCCGCATCCCGACGATGACGTGATTTCGATGGGAGGCACGTTAACCCGATTGGCCGATCAAGGACACGACGTTCATATCGCGTATCAGACGTCGGGCAATATCGCCGTATTTGACGACGATGCTTGGCGATTCGCAAAATTTGCCAGCGATTTTTGTGATACGTTTGGCATCGTGAGTCGCGAGGTTGAGCAAATAACGCGGCAGATCAAGGCGTTTTTGCAAGAGAAACGGGCGGGGCAAACGGACATGCCCGAGTTGCAGCTGCTGAAAGGCTTGATCCGTCGGGGTGAGGCTGCTGCGGGTGCTGATGTCTGTGGTGTTCCGGAAGAACGTTTGCACTACATGGATTTGCCGTTTTATCAAACGGGACTCGTTCGCAAGAAACCAATCAGCGACGAAGACGTTAATTTAACGGTCCAATTGCTCCGCCAGGTTCAACCGCACCAGATTTATGCGGCGGGTGACTTGAGCGATCCGCATGGAACTCATCGTACATGTTTGGACATTTTGTTTCGGGCCTGCCGAGTTTGCCAAAACGATGAATGGTGGCCGCATTGTGACGTTTGGCTCTATCGCGGTGCCTGGCACGAGTGGCCGGCTCACGAAATCGAAATGGCCGTACCTCTCAGTCCGCAAGAAGTGGATCGCAAGCGGGAAGCGATCTTCAAACACGAGTCGCAAAAGGACCGGGCGCTGTTTCCCGGATCCGACGCCCGCGAATTTTGGCAACGGGCCGAGGCTCGGAATGCCGCAACCGCCAACATGTACGATCGCCTCGGCTTGGCTCAGTACCAAGCGATTGAAGGCTTCGTGAAATGGAAGGGGTAGAATGGGGTCGCGATGCACGGGACATTTTTGGTGGCTGTTTTTCATTGTCGGGACGGTGATCGTTTCCGGACCAGACCGACCAAATCAGGTTTGTGGGGCGTCGCCCACTCAAGAATCGGAATCGCCGGCCGAGGAACGTCCGGCGGTTCAGCAGGGTGCTGAGAAAGTTTCGGGGCAACACGTCGTGGTGCCGGATGATGTACGTTTGGCGTTGGAGGATTTGAACAACGCGTTTGCTTCGGGTAGCAGTCGACGGATTGGTCGAAAGTTTTCGCTGGAAGCGATGTTCGAATCTTTGCAGGAACGAAAGTTAATTCCTCCGTTCGAAGCATCAAAATTGTCCGAGCTTCGAGAGCGTATGGAAGTTGCCATGCGTAGCAAGTTTCGAAACTTTTCCGAGTTAGCCTGGACGCATGTCAAGTGGACTCGTTTTGAGCGTCTTGATGATCAACGAGTCGTGGTGTTGGGCCGACATTACGACGCGGACGAGCTGAGCACCTCGATGCGTTGGTGGTTGAAACGTGAAGCAGAGCAGTGGAGGGTATACGATCTGGAGATCCTGGATCTAAATCTGCGATTTTCGACGCTTGCGGGCGTCGGGTTTTTGGTGTCCGGACGGCAACCAGAATCGATGACGGCGATCCAGGAATTATCGAGCGCCGCAGAAATTCTCAATTCCGGAATGTTGGATGAAGAGGACTTGGAGCAACTGATCGAAAACGCGGATTTTGTCCTCGACGATGAATTTCCGGATGACATCAAGCGATTTGCTTTACTGTTGCGAGCATTGTCGCTTGTCCAATTGGATGATGCGACTGCCGCGTTGGAGGATCTGGCGCGGCTGGAGAAAATGCCGAGCGAATCGCCGATTTTGTATCGCTTACGCGGGGAAATTCTCGCAAGTCAGGGGCGTCACGCGGCCGCTGTCGAATCGTTCCAAAAGTTGGGGGAACATTTAGGTTATGATGTTAGTATTCATGAGGCGCTGTCGGATATTTTCTTAGACTGGGGCAAGTGGGAGCAGGCCGCAGACCACGCCAGGTCAGGTTTGGAGGATATGCCTAAATCTATCGGTTGTCTGGCTAGTTTGGCGGCGGCCTTGCCAATGAGTAAAGTGGCTGAGTTGGAGCCACTGTTCAAAGATCATGAGTACGACGAATACGTTTTGGCGACTGTCATTGAGTGGTGCGTTGACGCCGACCGATTGGCGGGTGCGAAGTTTACCTATCAGATTTTGAAGAAACATCATCCGAAAAGCAATTGGGTCCAAGAATGGGGCGAGGATCTCGGTTCGGTGGACGATGAAACGAAATGAAGACCTCGTGGTTGGATCCGCTTAACATGCCGGGCGTCAACTCTGGCTTTTTAGCTGGCCCAACTCGCAAACTTGGTTTCATCCCGGTTTGTGGACCTGACTGGGTTTTCGAACCGTCGACATTTTTTGACATGGAACGAACTGTGTCGGCTTTGTCCCCAAAAGGGGGCTGACTCGGGGCTGACTCCTTGGTGGGCGGGCAATATCCCGGATAGACAGACACGACCGGAGTGGGGTGGACGCCTTTTAGGACAAAGCCTTGGTCCTCGGCAAACGGTGCATGGTAGAATGTCAATTAATGGGGTTATGCCCATGAAAATAGGTCGAGGAAGACGGGATTCGCAGGCAGGTCGTTAAGTTCTTGCCGAAAAAGCGGAGTATCCGAAGGGCAAGTTGTTGGTGTGGGCATTTTTCAAGAGCGATCAGAACGAATGGAAAAATCGTGGTGGATGTCGGCGGTTTTGGTCGCGGCTGGTTTTTACAATCTAGTTTGGGGCGGATTAGTCGTCTTGTTTCCGGGCGTTTTGTTTGATGTTATGAACTTGGATCCCGTGAACTATCCGGCGATCTGGCAGGCTCTGGGGATGGTGGTCGGGGTTTACGGAATCGGCTATTTGATTGCGTCTCGCGATCCGTTGCGGCATTGGCCGATCGTTCTAGTGGGGTTTCTCGGCAAATTGTTGGGACCGTTTGGTTTTGTTTATGCGTGGTGGAGCGGTCAGTTGCCGCTAGAATTCGGATGGGTCAATGTCTTCAATGACTTGATCTGGTTATTTCCGTTTGCGGGGATTTTGTACCAATCGTTCCGGTGGCACTCGGACACAGGTCGGGCGGAATTTGTCCCTGGAATGGATGAACTTCTGCACCGAAGTCGTTCCCATCGTGGGCACAGTCTCGAGGCGTTGTCGCACCAAAAACCAACCATGGTCGTGTTTCTACGGCACAGCGGCTGTACTTTTTGCCGACGCGTGATGGCGGACCTTGGGGAGGTTCGAGAGGACTTGGACGCGTTACCGATTCATGTCGTAGTCGTTCATATGGGTAGTCCGATGGACGGGACCACGATTTTGGCGAAATATAGCGTGGACTATTGGCATCATATCAGTGACCCATTTTGTGTCATCTATCGTGGATTTGGTTTACAGCGAGGAAAGTTTGGCCAGCTGTTTTCGGGGAAAGTCTTGTGGCGGGGCGTTGTCCATGGTTTGTTTGGAGGGCACGGAATCGGCAAAGTCGAAGGAGATAGTTTTTTCCTGCCGGGTGTGTTCGTTCTGCACGAGGGTAAGGTCGTGTTTGGCCAGCCGGCGGAGGACGCCACGCAGAGACCCGACTTTGTTGACATTGCGAATCGCGCCGTTGAAATTGGAAAACGACATTCCGGCGAAAACGCCGACGGCAGGGCTTACAAAAGCTCCGTTGGTTGTAAGCTCGAAACGGTCTAGGAAAACATGGGCAGCAGTGTCTTGAGAGACCGTTTTGGTAGTGTTATGATGAGGCGATGAGCGAAGATTATGTTACGGCAACGTTGGAGCCTGTTTCCTTAAATCCCGCGCAGTGGCAGGGCCCACGGACCGGTGAGTTCGGGCGTTTGGAGCGATGGGTCATGGTGGTCGCCGCGATCGGTTTGTTGGGACTCTTGGGAGTGACGCGACTGCTGACCCCGAATGAATCAGGAGTTGGTACCCATCGGGCTTTGGGATTGCCACCGTGTGGTTCGATTGTGATGTGGGGTATTCCGTGCCCGTCATGTGGCATGACAACCAGTTGGTCCTGGTTTGTTCGCGGCAACATTGGGCGATCTTGGGCCGCCAATCCTGGAGGATTTTTGCTAGCGATCTTTGTGATCTTGATGTCGACTTGGCTCGGAATTAGTGGCCTGATTAACCGATGGTGGCCTGTACGCTGCGAGCCGTATTTGGTACTGAGCATCGGTGCCATTGTGTTGGTGGTGACGTTAGCCCAATGGATTGGGCGATTGTTGTGATTCGGTTCCGCGGCCAATAATCGTGGAAATCCGACCGAGGAAAAGGGATGTTCCATGGTTGCAGTTCCGCAGGTCGACGCGGCGAGGTGTGATAGTCGGTTTCGGTTTCGGCGATTTGCCGGATTGTATTTGGTCCTCATGCTCGCGGGGCTGCTTGTGTTTCCCGGGTGTGTCGGGACCGCCGCTCAGTTGATGTACGTCCTGTTCGGACATAAATCCAAGCCGGAGTTCGATGAATTCAAAGGCAAACGAGTCGCTGTCGTAACGATTTCGAATGAAACCGCGTTTGGGCCGGAAACGGTCAGTGAATTGCTGAGCCGGGCAATTTCGATGCATTTCATCAAGAACATCAAAAAGGTTGATGTGATTTCGCAATCGCAAATCGCCAGTTGGATGGATCAAAATGGATTCGGTGAACCGGACCCAATGGCCCTAGGAAAAGGCGTCAATGCGGACTATGTGATGCTGGTCAATATTTCCGACTATTCGATATATGACGGGAAAACACTATACAAAGGTAGCTGTAATTACAAGACGGATGTTTACAACATCAAAGAAAATGGCCGCGTCGTTTTTTCCCAAGGGCCGTTGGATTTTACTTTCCCCAGAGATGGCCGTCCCGCAATCGAATCTTCGGAAGAGAAGTTCCAAGCATTTTATTTGACCCGATTGTCGGAAAGAATTGCTCGGTCGTTCTATGAGTACGATCTCACCGAAGATGCCGCTTTGGATGCCCAGTTGATGCCGTAAGGCAAACAGCTGGTTAAATAAGACTTGCGGCGTCACGCTTTGATGATTTCCGTCGTCCCTCGCTAACAAGCCGGGCCGGTATTGTTATACTTGGATCTGTCACGGTTCGTGACTTATGGCTATCCGATACCGGAGTCGAATTTGGGTGAGTCGGATGGCTCATCCCGGTTCGAGTCGTTCCTTTTACATTTCAAGCCGGCATGTCGCAAATCACCATTCGGAATCTGACTTTTTGTTTTCGTGGCCCAGCGTTATTTGAGGAAATCAATTGCGAAATTGAAGCGGGGCAGCGAATTGGGTTGCTTGGGCGAAATGGCTCCGGAAAAACCACGCTGCTCAAGATGTTGGCGGGAGAATTGGTTCCGGATCATGGTTCCATTGAATTGTCCAACGGCACCCGTTTGGCTCGTTTGGTTCAAGATGTGCCGCACGGAAAAAACGTAACGGTCTTGGAAATGGTCCAATCTGGATTTGCCAATTCCGATGGACCAGTAACCGCGCTGAAGCAATCGAACAAATTTGAAGAGTTGTCGGATTGGGAGATTGAGCAGCGTTCTCAACAGATGATTTCTCGCATGCAGCTCCCCAGTGACGCGCCGTTCGACTCGCTTTCGTCGGGAATGAAACGCCGAGTATTATTGGCCCGAGCATTGGCACAAGAGCCAGATGTATTGCTTCTGGATGAACCGACCAATCACCTGGACGTCGAAGCAATTACATGGTTGGAGCGCTTTCTTGCCCGCTGGCCCGGTACGCTGATCTTTGTGACTCACGATCGGACTTTCTTGCAGAACCTCGCGACTCGGATTCTGGAACTGGACCGTGGCCGACTTTTCGATTGGCAATGCGACTACGCGACCTTTCTGGACCGAAAAGACGCGGCTTTGGAGGCGGAAGAAAAACAAAACGCCCTATTTGACAAACGTCTGGCTGAAGAAGAGGCCTGGATTCGTCAGGGGATCAAGGCTCGTCGGACGCGGAATATGGGCCGCGTTCGGGCTCTGGTGGAAATGCGCCGCAATCGTCAAGAACGTCGCGACAAAGTCGGCAAAGTTGAACTCCAGATTGATACTGGCTTGCGCAGCGGGCAACTGATTGTCTCGCTAAAAGACGTCTCGTTCAAGTATGACGAGTCGCCGGTCTTTGAGCATTTCTCGACGACCATCATGCGCGGTGAGAAAATTGGGATCATCGGGCCTAACGGTGCTGGAAAGTCAACGCTATTAAAGGTGATCTTGGGGAAACTAACTCCTTCGTCTGGCAGCGTTCGTTTGGGAACAAATTTGCAAATTGCCTATTTCGACCAATTGCGCGAGCACTTGGATCCCGAGCAAACCGTGCAAGACAACGTTGGAGAAGGGTACGAGAACATAACGATTGCCGGACGCTCGCGCCATATCATTGGATACCTCTCCGACTTCCTGTTCAGCGCGGACCGCGCCCGGACGCCGATCAAACATTTGTCTGGTGGAGAACGTAACCGAGTTCTGTTGGCCAAGTTATTTGCCAAGCCTGCCAATGTCATCGTTTTGGACGAACCAACCAATGATCTGGACTTGGAAACACTGGAGATTTTGGAAGCGAGATTGGTCGAGTACCCAGGTACGGTGTTGATCGTCAGCCACGACCGAACGTTCTTGGACAATGTTGTCACGGGGACGATCGTCTTCGAGCCGGAAGGATTGTTCGAATACGATGGCGGGTACGATGATTGGCAACGCCAACGCGCTCGCAAACTGGAACTTTCTGGAGCGGGCAACAAGGTCGCGACCAAGTCAAAATCCAAGGCGTCGGGTCGCCCAAGCGAACGAGCGTCCGCCAATCCATCAATCGCTTCGGTTCAAATGCCTTCGGCCCAGTCGTCCGAGCGTTCGGTGATCGCTACCGGTTCGACCAAATCCGGTTCAGGAAGTTCTTCCGCTAGTCGGAAACTGAAGTATGCGGAACGTTTGGAGTTGGATAAGCTTCCACAGCAGATCCAGGAATTGGAAGCCGCAATCAAGAACCTGCATCGAGAAATGGAGAATCCCGAATTCTTCGATCGCCCTCGTGTCGATGTTGCAAAACTAACAAGTGACCTGGCCCGGATGCAGTCCGAAGTAGAAGCCAAGTACGCGCGTTGGGAAGAACTTGAGCAGATGTCCCAGGCATAACGGGATTACGGTCTGTTTTTTGGATAACCGCCAAGTCGAGTCAAGCTGGACAAGCAGGCTTCTGCCCATTTCTGTCTGATGCCAACCGCCTAGTGGTCTGGGACATCAGTAACTTAGAGCATTTCTAATTGGTGCCACCCACCTAACATTTCACTAATTGGTGCCACCCACCTAATATCTCCCACCGAATATCTCCCACCTAACGTTTCCAATTGGTGCCACCCACCCAATTTGATTCCGAATGGGTGGCTCCGAGCCGATCTTGGGCGGGGCAGCTTGTTGTGTCGTCTAAATGAGCATGGCTGACGGATCAGATTGACGACGTCTTTTCCGGGAGTTTGTTGTTCGAATTTACAAACTTGATGGTGTTTTCCAGGTGCTGGATTTTCAAAGGCTGCCGAATTGGCTTAAAAAACAGGCAGATCTCGAGTTTTTTTGCGTTGGTCGTGGCTCGGTTGGCTCGGCCGGTGGGACTAGTTTATTCGAATGATCCGCGAAATTTCAGATTGGCCCGCGAGCTGCATCGAGAAGGCTTCGGTCGGTCAGTCGAGTGGATATGAGAACAGGTGCTCCCATATCCAAAATGATTGATCCCCGGCAGTGGCCTGCCGGATGTTGGCATCGTCGAGTTCGAAGGGAAATTTGTCATGTTGGTGGAAAGTGAATCTTGGGTCCGTCGATTTATTATCTTGGGTGGGGCAACGTTATTGGGCCTCGTTTCAGCGTCGGTGGCATTGGCAACTCCGATGGACTGGCGGACCCATGTGAGCGATCATGCCGACAACGTCAACTATTTGTCTCGCGAGGTCCGTCAGGAGTTGGTCCATGTTGCGAGTCACAGTTGTTTATTCGGGCAGATGATGGTGGAAGTGGCTCGCATGGAAACCAACGCGGCCATTTTGCGGGGTTGGTCGCGGCATCAAGCTCCGTTGCAGTTAGAGAATAAGGTGCATGAGTTGGCTGCGAACAGCGATCGTTTGCAGGCCTTGATCGAGGAAGCGTGGCTACGAGGCGAGCGGGGTGTTCATCGTCCTTTAGGTTGTACCCAACGACTGCGTGGAATGATGGCTCGAGTCGACGCTGAGATTTTCTCCGCTTATCAATCGATTCCAGGCGTTGCGTTACCTTATTCGGCTCCCCATCCTTGCGCCCATTGGGGCGGTGTCCGGCAATCGGTCGAGCGGGCTCACATTCCGCACGATATTCATCGGGCGGGCGATGGAGTTCAATTCGAGTTCAATCTGGGCAATGGAGTTCGCATCAGCAATCGCGCAAATTCGTATGGGTCCAATAGGCCTCAATTCTACAATAATGGTCCAACAATCATGCGAAATAACTCGGCTGCCGTGCAAATTGGCGGTTTGCAAATTGGATTGGATCAACGCGATAACCGACATTCGGTCGGGCGCCGGTATCCGGACCACGCCCGGATGCGGAGGTAGACGATTTGGACAATCCCAGTGCTGAACGATTGCTCAAACACCCCGGCAAGTTCCCTTGTCCGGGGTGTTTTTTGTAGTTTCTCGAAGTCGGCGCCCGTCGCGCTTCATAGGTTTCGCCAGTCCGTTGGCCGGGCATTCCACAAACACCAACGTCCGACTAAGAGGAAGCGAACGATCGAACACCCCACGCAGCAATACGGTTGCAAATCCCGATGGCTGCCAGCGACTGAAAACGGATTTTGGTGACCTTCAATAGCGGTCTAGGCGTTACAATTGGTAAGGGATTCCAATTTTGGGGGAATGCGACGAACCTGGGCAAATTTGGTTGGTTTATCCGGCCTTGGGAGGATATACTAGCGAAGGCGGCCCCGGTTATCGGAATGGCCTACCAAAACAATATCCCTGGGTCTGAACGGATGACGAGTGTTCGTGCGGTATGAGTCTTGACACAACGGAAGAACTGTCCCGCCGGATCTTCGAATGCGGGTTGGCGGAAAACCGGGAATTGGATGCCGTTATTACCGAACTCGGCGCGCGGGGTTCGAGCATTGACGTCTTTCGGCAAGAGCTGCTTCGACGCGAAATTCTGACGAATTGGCAATTAAAGCGAATCGATGAGGGTTCCAAGACCGGCTTCTTTTTTGGCGAGTGGAAAGTTTTGTATTTGGTGGGCGCCGGGACGTTTGCTCGAGTGTATCGGGCGGCTCACCGCAAAACAGGCGAAGTTCGTGCGGTCAAGGTATTGCGGCAACGGTATGTGACGGACAAAGCCACCACGGAGAACTTTGTTCGCGAAGGTAAGACGGTGATGCGTCTTCAGCAAGAGAACATCATCCGAATTCATGAGGTTCAGTCGGACAAAGATCGTACCTTCATGGTTATGGATTTGATCGAAGGACAGAATCTTCGCGATTACGTAAAAGCCCATGGTCGATTGGAATTGATGCGATCGTTGGTGATTTTGCGAGATCTGACCGCAGGGCTGTCGTATGCCTACAAACGTGGGATCACTCATCGCGACTTAAAACTGTCGAACGTGCTTTTGGCATCCAATGGCAAGGCTTGCTTGGTGGACTTCGGTTTGGCTGGGGGCGACAAAGATGTCACTGGCGAATCGGAAGACATGGTAAATCCGCGGTCGATCGATTATGCGGGCTTGGAACGAGTTACCAAAGTTCGTCGCAACGACAAACGCAGCGACATTTTCTTCTTGGGTTGTATGTTGTACCACATGTTGGCGGGTAAGCCGGCGATGGCGGAAACTCGTGATCGCATGCGGCGGTTAAGTTCGCAACGATTCAAAGAGATCACACCCATAACGAGCTTGGTGCCTGACTTGCCAGGCCGCGTTCAAGTGCTGGTCAGTAAGATGTTGGATTTGGATGCCAACAAACGACTGCAAACTCCCGGCGAGGTGTTTGACACCGTGGATTCAATTATCAAGGGCATCGAGGGTGGGGAACAGGACGAGTCGGGTCCAGGGATGGCCGAGGCTGCGGCATTGCGACAACATGAAGCCCGCTCCAAAGAGGAAGAGGGCAATGGCCGTACGTTGATGTTGATTGAAAGCAAGCAGAAGCTTCAAGACCTGTTTCGTGATAAGCTGAAAGAAGTCGGGTACAAGCTATTGATTTTCTCGGACCCACGTCGTGCTTTGTCGCGATTCGAATACATGGACCCCACCGCCCCGCGTCCCGCTGAAGTGGTGTTGTTCAGTTGCGCGGATATGGGCGCCGATGCGCTGAGCGCATTCAATTTCTTTGCGACCAGCGACGACACGAAGAGTTTTCCGGCCATCTTGTTGTTGACGGAAGATCAGAAGGCCTATCTCAAGCAAGCCAAGTTGGCGGAACATCGTCGAGTGGCAATGTTGCCTGTCAAAATGAAAGAGTTGCGGCAGTTGATTTTGGAATTGTCTGAGAAGTCCAGCCCATCGGTTCGCTGAGACGGTGTCCGCCAACGATGTTCCCAAGAGTCCGTCCTATCGAAATCGCTCGGATTTAGCATCGCAATCTTAGGCAGCTCGACGTACAGGCTGTTCGAGTCTTGGGCCATCCAACATAATGCTCCGGCGATAAGTAGGCTCGGTGCCCCCGCGCATCGATAGAGTGTGGACCTCAGGGCCCTCGTTTTGTAACGCATCGGCTCGACGTTGCCGCATGGCGTTTTCTCGTGCAAGTGCCGTGACTCGGGTGAGTGTTGCTCCCAACAGAACCACGTAGGTTCCGTAGTACGCCCACATCATCAGGCCCATGAAAACTCCGACAACTCCAAACGTGTGGTACTTATCACTGATGATCAGCCACGCGAGGAAATAACGTCCCACTTCCCAAGTAAGCGCCGCTAGGCAACCTCCCTGAAACGCATGACGCCACCAAATCCGTTGGCGCGGCAATGTTCGATAGATCATCGAAAATAACAAAGCGTTTAACGTCAACGACGAGGCCAGGTGCGTCAGCTGCCACCAACGTTGCGAGTGGTGAAACTCCCCAAGCCACTGGGCAATCATTTCGATGGCAAAATACGATACGAAGTTAACCAAGATCAAACCGGCGATCATCAACAATAACATGAATCCGCGGATTCGATGCAACAGTACCTCAAACGCCGATGCAATGAGGCCGTGCGTACGATCGGGCCGCTCCCAGATGATTGCAAAGCAACGTTCGAAATTGACGAAGAGCGTGAGCGCCGTCATTAGCAAACAGAAGACCCCAATCGGCCCGCTAACAATCGATGCGGTTTCGACTTGTTGCAGGAGCGACTGAACTTGTTCAGCCAATGACTCCGATGTTTGGTCCGCCAAATACCGAATCAGCCCCTGTTCGTAGTCCTGCCCCCAAACTGTATTTTGCAGAAAAAAGCCGAAGCTCGCCAGGAGAATGAGGATGACTGGAAACACACAGAAACACGCGTAAAACGACACGGAAGCTGCCAAAAGGCTTCCGTGGATGCGATTCCAATGTCGGACCGTCTCTTGGGCGCTCCGACCAATCAGAGCCAACAACCGAATCACCGCTATTCCAGCTCCCTTGTCGAACTTCTGTCGACGCGGCATCGAGAACACCGCCGACACGGCAAAATAGCAGGAATCAGGTGTTTATCTAAGGCCAATCGTCGCCGATTCAGCCCCCCAATTTCGAGCAATTCACGGTGTTTATCGCTACCTTGACGCTAGCGGTTGGCCGCTAGCAGATTGCGTGAAGGAATCATGAAATATTTTCCAGCTGAATTCGTGAACATGGGTCGCGGTCGTTGTCGTAAACCGCTGATTTTCAGTACCTTAAGCCTGCTTGCCCGCAATACTATATGTTGTGTTGACTTTAGGTTTCGCCACGATATATTGGGGTTTCTGGTGAAGCAGTGGTCACAATTTGGACGAACTCGTCGTTGGGGAAATCGGCTTGTTCGGTTTGATTGTAGCCATTGGGAAGATCGTCAAGACCGGCACAAGTTGCTTCGGGTTGTCATAGGCGGCGTGGGACGATCAAGCCGTGTTGAACACTACATATAGTGATGGATTACATCGGTTCGTAACACTAGGAGGAATATAGTGTCAAAGTTGAAGCCTTTTCAGTTGGCGTTCCCAAACGGATCTTTTCACGTCTCTGTTCCACGAGTCTGCCGTTTTTACGAGCCCATTTAGTCGACGTCGTCATTTGACGACGGCCCGAGAAGAGGGTCTTGCCCGGCATGTTGAATGTGTCAATTGTTTTGTTTGATTATCTTTGGAAAGAAAGGCGCGGAGTTTCAAGCAAGGATTGATTGGGGAGCTTCCAAAGGACCTGACGTGTCCAGCCGGAGTGCGATGTTCACCTTGTGGACAGATTGTTAGTCAAAAAACGGTAGCCAAACAAAGAGATCCATAAAAGCTTCAGAACATGCGGGCGAAAAATGGGGCGAAGAGGATCTGAGGACGGGTGCCGGTATTAGAAAACAGTAGCAGACGCGACCTGAGTCGCTGGTTGAGTTGGGGTATTTTAAAGTTCGTACGTATCAGTCACGGTTGAGGAGAACGGTGGATGTTGAATAGGACGCAACAGGATCTATTGGTTGAGAAGCGAGACGGACGTCAAGTTTCTTTCAATGAGAACTTGATTCGAATCGCAATTAGCAAGGCGTTTTGTGCGGAGCAGCAAGTGGAGGACAGCGCGTCCTTGGACCAAACGTTGCTTGACCGGATCGATCAGATGACACTTGATGTGTTGGCATCGTTGACCGAGGAGGCCGGTGATCGGGCGTTGGACGTCGAGAAGATCCAAGACGTGGTGGAACGGACCTTGATGCGCTATGAATACTATTCGGTTGCCCGCCGTTACATCTTGTATCGGGAAGAACATGCCCGGATGCGGAAGCTGCGCGCGGAAGAACGTTTGGAAATCGATGCACCGTTTCCATCGGTCTTGGTCAATCGCGACGGGCGAATGGAAAACGTGGACTTTGATCGGTTGCGCGAACAAATTGGCAACGCCTGTTTAGGTTTGGAGCATGTTTGTTCGGTGGAATTGATTCTTGAGGAAGTCAAACGCCAGTTCTTTAATGGCATTGCACCTCGTGAAATCGCGCGAGCAATGGTGCTGTCCGCTCGAAGTCATATTGAAATCGAACCTGCTTACGACAAAGTTGCCGGGCGACTGGTTCGTCAGATTATTTATCGGGAAGCATTGGGCAAGTCAGCTCTCCCGAAGGAGTTGCCTACGCTGCATCGGCAGTGTTTCCAAAAGTACCTCCGGGTTGGTGTGGAAGCGGGTCGTCTGAGTTCCGCGTTAATGAAGTTTGACTTGGAACGTCTGGCCGGGGCGTTGGTCAGCGACCGTGACGAATTGCTGCCATATATGGGGTTGCAGACGATTTATGATCGTTATTTGTTGCATGTCGACGACCGTCGGATCGAGACTCCTCAGTATTTCTGGATGCGAGTGGCGATGGGCTTGGCGATCGAAGAAGGAGATGCCAAGACGGAACGAGCCATCGAATTCTACGAGATCCTTTCGCAGTTGTTGTTCACCAGTGCCACGCCAACGTTGTTCAATTCCGGTACGTGTCACCCTCAGTTGAGTTCGTGTTACTTGAGCACGGTGATGGACGACTTGGAACACATTTTCAAGTCGGTTGCCGATAACGCAAAATTGTCTAAGTGGGCCGGCGGACTCGGAAATGACTGGACAAACGTTCGCGCGACCAACGCGCACATCAAAGGTACAAACGGTCGCAGCCAGGGAGTGATCCCATTTCTGAAGGTCGTCAGCGACACAGCCGTGGCGGTCAATCAGGGCGGAAAACGCAAGGGCGCGGTTTGCTCGTATCTGGAGACCTGGCACTTGGACGTCGAGGAATTTCTCGACCTGCGCAAGAACACCGGTGATGATCGACGTCGTACGCACGACATGCATACGGCCAACTGGATTCCCGATCTTTTTATGAAGCGTTTGTTGGCCGACGAAGAGTGGACGTTGTTCAGCCCGAACGATGTTCCCGATTTGCACGACTTGGTTGGGCAAGCATTTGAGGAGAGGTACGGTTACTACGAGGAATTGACTCGGTCTGGCAAGTTGAAACTGTTCCGGCGAGTGAAGGCCGTCGATCTATGGCGAAAGATGTTGACTCGGTTGTACGAAACCGGGCACCCTTGGATCACATGGAAAGATCCTTCGAACTTGCGCTCGCCGCAGGACCATTGCGGGGTGGTTCACAGTAGTAACCTGTGCACGGAAATCTTGCTCAACACATCGGAAACAGAAACCGCCGTTTGTAACCTTGGGTCGATTAATTTGGCCAACCATGTTTGCAACGGGGAACTGAATGTCGAGCAGTTGGCGGTCACTATTCGTACCGCTGTTCGAATGTTGGACAATGTCATCGATATCAATTTCTACCCAACGGTGGAAGCCGACAATGCCAATCGACGGCATCGACCAATTGGGTTGGGACTAATGGGCTTCCAAGACGCAATGGCCATGTGCGGAATTAGCTACGCCAGTGAGGCGGCTGCGGAATTCGCGGATCGAAGCATGGAGGTTATTTCGTACTACGCTATTTTGGCATCGACCGAATTGGCTGAAGAACGGGGAACCTATGAAACCTACGTGGGCTCGAAATGGGATCGCGGTTTGTTGCCAATCGATACCCTGGACCTGCTAGAGCAGGAGCGAGGTGTTCCAGTTGATGTTGACCGTTCGGTCAGTTTGGACTGGCAACCCGTTCGCGAGCGGATTGCACGGTTCGGCATGCGAAACAGCAACGTGATGGCGATTGCGCCGACGGCCACGATCAGCACCATTATTGGCGTCACGCAATCGATTGAGCCGACCTACAAGCACTTGTTCGTCAAGAGCAGTTTGTCGGGCGAGTTTGTCCAAGTCAACATTCGTTTGGTCAGCGATTTGAAGGAACGCGGACTGTGGAATGCAGACATGTTGGAAGCGATCAAGTATTACGACGGTTCGTTGGGCGAAATTCAGGTTTTGCCGGACGACATCAAGCAACGATACGCCACGGCTTTTGAGATCGATCCGAAGTGGTTGATTGCCTGTGCCGCTCGGCGACAGAAATGGATCGATATGGGACAATCGCTCAATTTGTACGTGCAAACTCGTAGTGGAAAACAACTCGACGAGATGTACAAAATGGCTTGGCTGCAAGGACTGAAGACGACCTATTATCTCCGGTCTTTGGGCGCCACTCAAGTTGAGAAATCGACGGTCGACATCAATAAGTTCGGGATTCAGCCTCGGTGGATGAAGAACCGCAGCGAGTCCAGTAATGTGGCATTGGATCGACCGGCCGCTGAAAAAACGTGCAGTCTGGATAATCCAGATTGCGAGTCCTGTCAGTAGTTGGTTTGGGGACAGTGAATATTAGGTCGCTTTTGCAGTCAAATCTAAGTTGACGTGGATTTGGCAAGCAGCCGAGTCATTGGCTGGGACGAAGACAGGCAATTGGCCGATTCGTCCCGGCCCACTGTTTGTGCGTAGGATTTCGGGGCGAGTTTGTTACGGATTACCACAGAATTAAGGGAGTTTGAGCTTATGGCAACGGTCGTTGAAGCGGCAATCGAACAGCGAAACAGTGAATTGTTAGGACGTGAGGCCCGCGTCGTAGCCAACGAGAAACGGTTGATCAACTGCCACCAAGTGGATGTTAATCAACTGATGCCTTTGAAGTACAACTGGGCGTGGGAACACTACATCAATGGTTGTGCCAACCACTGGATGCCGACCGAAGTTCCAATGAATAAGGACATCGAAATCTGGCGCAGTGACAAACTCTCCGATGACGAACGAGCCGTGATCATGCGGAACTTGGGGTTCTTCTCCACGGCCGAGAGTTTGGTCGGCAATAATTTGGTGTTGGCCATCTTCAAGCATGTGACCAATGCCGAATGTCGACAATACTTGTTGCGTCAAGCGTTTGAAGAAGCGGTCCATACCCATACGTTTTTGTACATTGTCGAGTCCTTGGGCTTGAATGAAGGCGAAGTCTTCAATATGTACAATGAAGTTCCGGCAATTGCTCGGAAAGATACGTTTGAAATGGAACTAACCAAAGAAGTCTTGGATCCGAACTTTTCGACGGATTCTTTGGAAGGCGTTCAGACCTTCCTGAAGAACTTGATCGGATACTATCTGATCATGGAAGGCATTTTCTTCTACACTGGCTTTGTGATGATTCTGTCGTTCCATCGACGCAACATCATGACCGGAATCGGCGAACAGTTTCAATATATCTTACGGGACGAGTCGATTCACTTGAACTTTGGATTGGACTTGATCAACGGCATCAAGGCCGAGAATCCGGACGCTTGGACGACCGAGTTTCAAGACTACATCCTCGGATTGGTTCGCCAAGCGGTTGAATTAGAAATCGCTTATGCCGACGACTGTTTACCGAATGGCGTCATGGGCTTGAACGCGGCTCTGTTCCGGGACTACGTACAATTCATCGCTGATCGTCGCTTGGAGCGAATTGGGTTCACCAAGATCTACGGCAGCACGAATCCATTCCCGTGGATGAGCGAGACCATGGATTTAGCTAAGGAGAAGAACTTCTTCGAAACGAGAGTCACCGAATACCAAACCGGCGGTCAACTGGATTGGGACTAAAACGGCAACGGCTTTGAAGTCGCGTCGCTGGTGACGCCAAGTCAAAATAGAAAGGCCCTGGTAGTAATGCCAGGGCTTTTTTTCATTGGCCGTTACTCCGCGAGCGCTCGACGCCAATAATCAACTTTGATAGGTCTCAAAAAATGAAACTTCTGGTGTGGATCCTCCTCGTGTTTCTTTGTCTGGCGATTGGACTGTATCCACTACTTTATCTAACGGCAGAAGGTCGAATCGGACTCCTTCAAACAAAAAGCGAAGGTTTACTCGAGAACAACCTGTGGCGTGTCGGATTCTACAGCCACATTATTGGAGGCGGGGTGGCCTTGTTCGTTGGCTGGTCGCAATTCGTCAAATCTTGGCGCGTGAAATACGTTTCGTTGCACCGCTGGTTGGGCAAGATTTATCTGTTCTCGGTCCTGGTTGGTGGTGTGGCAGCGATTGGCATCGCACCGTTCTCATCAACCGGCTGGATTGCCAGTCTTGGTTTTGGGAGCTTGGGAATTTGTTGGCTCTACTTTACCTGGCAAGCGTACTGGAGCATCCGCCGTCGAGACGTAAGTCGCCACGAGCGGATGATGATTTATAGCTACAGCGCTTGTTGTGCGGCCATCACGCTACGATTCTGGCTGCCACTTCTGTTGGCTGGATTGAATCTCGAATTCTCCGTCGCCTATCCGATCGTCGCTTGGTTGTGCTGGATTCCCAACCTTGCGGTTGCACAACTGATCGTGCGAATGGCTCAGCGGTAGCCCTTCTACTTGGCGGGCGAAGCCGCGTTTTTTACATATTTGTCCAACCACCGAATCGTCTCGGCTTGCGTGTGGAGCACGGACTCACGGGCTTGATAACCATGACTTTCGTAGGGCAACATCACCAACCGAGCGTCGCCACCGTTACCTTTCACCGCCTGAAACAATCGCTGCGATTGGATGGGAAATGTTCCCGGATTATTGTCGGCTTCCCCGTGAACCAGCAACAAGGGTTGATTGATTCGATGCGCGTGTGAAAAAGGAGAGACCTTCATGTAGACCTCGGGTGCTTCCCAGAAAGTTCGACGTTCCGACTGGAAGCCAAAGGGAGTCAACGTTCGGTTGTAAGCACCACTGCGGGCGACTCCAGCTTTGAATAAGTCGGTGTGGGCCAAGAGGTTGGCGGTCATAAACGCTCCGTAACTGTGTCCCCCCACGCCCACCCGATTGGGATCAGCAACGCCCAGATCGACAGCTTTATTGATCGCGGCTTCGGCCGCCTGCACGATCTGTTCGACAAAGGTATCGTTCATCGTCTCGGGATCGCCAATGATGGGCATCGTGGCGTTGTCCATCACGGCATAGCCCTGCGTCAACAACGTCAAGTGGCTCAATCCACGAATCTCAGTGAACTGCCACGGTGAGCCACTTACTTGCCCAGCGGTTGCAGCGTCATTGAACTCCAATGGGTATGCCCAAACGAATAGGGGCAAGCGAGTGCCGGGCACATAGTCGGCGGGCAAATACAAAGTGGCCGACAACGCGACTCCATCGGCTCGTTCGTATTTGACCAATTGTTTGGTGATTCCACGAATTTGGGGAGTGGGATCAGCAAATGCCGTTATCGGAGATTCGGTCCCTGTGTCCAAGTCTTTACGATACAAGTTCGACGGTAGGTCATTTGACTCGCGAGACGTCAACACGATGGGCTTGCGTTCGGCGCCACTTTCCAAGATACGTATTGGAGTCTCAAAAAAACCTTCCTCGCACCGCCACAATCGTTCCGTGGCCAAAGTCTTGAGGCTTTGTCGATCCAAGAACGGCAGGTTACCTTGCGGGGAAGCCCCGGCACCCGAGCGATAAACCCAGTCACCATCTTGCCTAACCAGTCGCTGACCATTCGCAGTGACTTCGGTTACCAACTGGCCGGGGTCACCATATCGATCACGTAAACTCCGATCCATCAAAATTACCGGCTCGGCATTTGGCTCGCGCAGATCATGCATCTGAGTTCGGGTCCAACGACGATCTCGGTCCATCTCGGTCACGACCAAGAGGTTCGAGTCGGCGAACTCGGTCAACCCAGTGAAACGATATTGAACTTTGAGCAGCTCACGCGGCTGGCCATCAAATGGAGCCGACAGCGCAAACAACTGATCGCGATGTGGCACCGTTTTCCTGGGATCGCCTCCGTCCAAGGCTTCAGCCCAAACCAGGGTCGCCGGTTCGTTCGCGCGCCATCGAATACTGCGCCGCCCGGTTTGGACTCCCTCGATCGGAATGTTGTCCGCCAGTGGAACATCTGCGACCGAATAGATTTTCTCGCCCGCCATATTCCAAACCTCAACCTCACGAGGAAAACTGTTTACGGGATGCAAGTAAGAAAAAGGACGTTTTACTCTTGAGACCAAATAGTACTTACCGTCAGGGGAGGTCGAGAAACTTGTGTATATTGCTGGAACGCCGATCGATTTCTGTTCGCCAGACACGGATACCAAGGTCAATTGAACGGCGGCATAGTACTCGAACAGGGCTTCGTCGTAGGGATTGCTCAAGAGGTCTTGGTAGGTGCGTACCGGAGATTCCAAGCCTTCGGATTCTTGAATGTTCGGGCCGCTGGGGACACGTGGAGCTTGGGGTTCGGCTCCGCGATTTGCTGGGACAGTCCCACACACAAAAGCTTGGCCATCCGGCAGCCACTCGATACCCATGGTCAGGGAGTGCAAGTTCGTAACGACACACTTGGGCATTGTCGGTGTTTCAACGGATACTAGCCACAACTGCGAACCAGCATCGGAAACGGTCGTCACTGTAAAAAAGTTTGAGCGATGCGACCAACTGACGTCAGCAATTTTCTGATCGGCTGGCAGTGGGACCTGCACGGGGTCTCCACCCGATAACGGTCGAAGTGACACGGATCGATCGTAACCACCGGTAAATCGACCATTGGCGACCGGGTCAATTCGCATACCCGCCAAGCGTAACATCCTGCGTGAAAGATCCGCAATCGACGGCATCGCCGGTCTTTGTACCATCAATATCCATTTTCCATCCGGGCTCGACGAGATTTGGGGCGTGGGGTCGGCGTCCAAAATATCAACGACGTTGCCAGGAGGTTGCAGATAACCGTCATCGCCATGAATTCGCGTTGCAAAACTGCCCCAGAGGTTGAAAGCCAGGCAAATAGCAACAATGCGAAACCTTTTCGAGTTGTACCATGGTCCGATCATCAATATTTCCTCGTGCAGATTCATCCGTCGAAAACTCGGCGATTCCAAAAGAAGCGTCGAGGGCGAACCTAGATCGTAGTCCGAAATCGCTTGGCCAACAATCACGCCGCAGAAGGAGCTTCCTCAGGATAGGACTGCGTGTAGCGGAGCAAAAAAGGCCGAGTCACATGCGGACTCGGCCGGAACAGTCAATCACTGGAAATTGCCAATTCAGCGAGTTGTAACGCCGGTCGTTGTTTCGATGCGAATGACTTCGGGCTGCAAGAACTTGCCACTTTCCATGTTGGAACCACCGACTAGAACCAATTGTCCTGCGCGGAAAGGTAGCATGCGATGGAAAAATCTTGCATCATCGGTTTGGCCGATCGCCAACCATGATTTGTGATCCGCACTCAGCACTTGAACGCTGCCATCGTAGGTCGTGGTGAGCAAACGGCCGTTGATCGGCCAACTTGAGGCTCCAAATCCGACCATGTCTTCCGTACCCACCAATTCCGGACCATCGCTCCACTGTTGAGTCAGCGGATCGAACACCGAAGTCTTGCGAGTAGGCTGGCCCTGTTGCTCCATGCCACCGATCGCAAAAATCTTGCCTTCAAATGCGGCCAACGCCAAAGCTCGGCGATTGAATCCGGGTTTTGGTAGCTCTTCCCAAGTGGGCGTTTTTGCCTTGAGGTCCAATACGATCGCGGTGTCGTGCCATTGGGTTGAATCAGGTCCACTCATGTTCCATCCGCCGACCACATACAACTTGTCTTCATGGACGATCGCGTCGTGACTGGAACGGCCGCTCGGCATTTTCGGCAACTCGGTCCACTGATTGGTCGCGGTGTCGAACACAGCGACTTGGTCTTGACTATACAATTGGTGCGGTTCGCCCTCTTCGTTTTTTGCAAAAAAGCCTCCGACTAGAATTAAACGCGTTTCGTGGGCGACCATCGCCAGACCTTGTAAACGCTGAGCACCTTCCGAAACAACTTCCCATCGACTGTCCGCGTCTTTCAAATTCCAACGCAATAATTGATTCGATTGCGAGGTGTTCCAATAACTGTGGGCAGAGCCGGTGTGTCCTCCGTAAACGTAAATCGAGTCGCCAATCCCAGCCGCTCCAAAACTCGTGATCCCAAACGGTAGTTCGGGTAGGGTTGTTCCCAGCTCACTGGCGGGAACCGTCTGGGCTTTCACGTCGTGGGTTGTGTCCGGAGTCGTTGTTAGGCCAGCTGAATGCAATCGCACCGAAATAGTGATGTAGGTTCGAACTTCGCTGAAGGCCATCCCGTCGGCTTCGCCCGTCTCCTTGCTCGAAGACTTCGCATATAACCCGTAGTTGCCCGTCGTCGCGAGTTTCCAGGTTGCCATTCCTTGCGAGTCGGTCGTCAATTCTTGCGACTCCGATCCGCCGATAATTTTGATCACGGTGTCCGCCAATGGGTCAATACCGACACGTGCTTGCGCAAGGACTTCGTTGTCTTTTTGAGTCAATCGGACGAAGGGGACTGCCGAAGTCGAATCGTTGAGCTGCAAGCGATCCATGCGGCCGATGTCCAGTAACCCAATTGCCCGATATTTCAGCATAAACGGCTCCCCGCCACGAGCGATCACGCCCCAGGTAACTGGGACCTCGATCGCAATCGCATCGAAGTTGTCGGGGATGGTTCCGACCAACCGATCCTCAGCCATTTTCAGGGTGACGGTTGTCCGTTGACCGTCGATGCCGTGCAATGTGACGGCGGCGTCCGCCAACTTCTTCAAGTATTCAGGATCGTCTGGTTGTAATCCCTCGCTGAACACGACCGAAAACTGTCGCGTTCCTGGTTCTGGGAGTAGCACCCATGCCATATGGGACCACGCTGTGGCGGTCGAAAAGGCCAATGAAACAGCCGCAAGAAGCGACGTTAAGCGACGGATATTTCGTAATGATGCCATGATGTCGGTCTCCAAGGATTGTCGTGTGTAACGATTTACGATTCATTTCGTTTCAACGTGCCATGCGCGCGACACAGCACGTATTTTGGGCTCATTTCGAGCTCATTTCGATCGTCAACTCATTGTCACCGTCAGCGACAATTTCGATCGATAAACTGCCAGGCTTCAGGTACTTTGCCGGGATCATCACGGACCCAAAGAGTCTCTTTTCCCCAGTCGCACGCCGACCTTCGTATTCCTCCAAGTCTGGCTCCAAAGGAGAGACGACCGCATGGTAAGATCCCGCAGTTGGACCGTCACCTGACGAGATCACGAATTCGCCGTTTGTCACTTCACAGGTGCAGCCAACTTGGCCGGGTGATGTGGGAACCAGCGTCATCAGTACCGGCCCAATTGGCTGGCTGTCCAGCGTGATTGTACCAGAGATCGGGAAACGCTGGGGCTCGGATTCCCGACAGCCAATAATGCCGCTCTGGCAGAGAATTGCGATCAAGCAGGAGAGCCAACGGAGCCAAGGTTGCATCACTGCCGGCGGACCAACTCCGGGGAGTTGATTACAGTTCATCATGGTTAATCACCTCTCCTCCCGCGCGGGTGCCCATTGCGTTCAGAACGACTGGGTCCAGTTCGTCGGCTACATAGCGGGTGCTGCCGTCCATGAATAAGAATTGGAGCCCACCTGGATGCTCGCTCGAAAATCCACCCAGGGTTAGCCGGGACGGTTGATTCAGCGGAAAAAGCGTTGTGCCCAACGAGATTCCACGAGGGTATCCGACCGCCCAGCGGGCATAGCCATATCGCACCGTTCCTCCAATTTGTGGGACAGAGGAGCCCCACAAATAGTCCTTCGCGCCATAGGTGGTTTCGCCAATCGCCAACGTATTTGAGGACCCGTCCAAAATATCTCGAAATGCCAGCGGGGGATTCTGATACCCATAGGTTGGCCATTGGACACCAAACATTCCGTCGCAGCGGACCATGTGATTGTTGGTTCCTTCATTTGCCAAGTAACTGCTCGGACCACCAACTTCGTTTCCGAGTGGTTCCGGCACCCGGCGAGGAATCACCATCGAAGGGCACAAAAAGTTTGGCAGTGCCTGCTGGGACAAAGCAGCGTTTTGCGGATCCGTGTAGTAGCGTGAGAAGTCGTATTGGTCGTGCAAGTTCCCTTGTTCGATGTATGGCAAAACCGTCGCAAAGACGCTGGCAAAATTGCTTTCGACCGACCCAACCGGGAATTTCTGTTTGCTACTCTCGTAATTGTGCAAAGCCAAGCCAATTTGCCGGAGATTGTTGGCGCATTGAGTTCGCCGAGCTGCTTCGCGGGCAACCTGAACTGCTGGCAATAGCAAGCCGATCAAGACGCCAATGATTGCAATGACGACCAACAACTCCACCAGCGTGAATCCACGGGATGGTGAAGTTGGCGAGAAACAGAACGGGATTCGCCCACGAATTGATAAAACAGTACCGCGCATGAAAGACCTCCTCAGCGCCAAAGGTGTGGATCTCAAGTTCGAAAAACAACTTGAGAAATTCCTGCGTGGCTGGCGGAGATCGACCGGCAAACAAAATCGCGCCGGTTCAAACTACTGGCTGGCTGCGTCGGCTGAGTCCATGAAACGATCTTGAGACTCAGTATCAATAAAAATATCGTAGAGATTGGGACGGTGCAAGAGGGTTGGGGTGAATTCTGCCAATTAGCGAATTCGTGACTGTCCCCACTACGAAAAAATGCTATTATTTACCCGACGTTCGGCACAAAAAATGCACCGAGGGGACCGGTTCCAGCTTCCCCCACGCTAGCCAGCGTAGCTACATTCACCAGAATGTGGCAGGCTTCTCCGGAAACTGGCTGCAGTACTCAACGGACACGAGTGGCATGCGACTATCGTTTGGACAGCATCTCCAACAGAAACAAACCCAAGTCCTGGCTCCACGGATGATCCAGTCCATGGAGATCCTCCAGCTACCGGTAACCGCGTTGTTGGAGCGGGTCGAAGAAGAACTGCGCGAAAACCCCGTTCTAGAAGTTGCGACGAACGACCCCGAGTTACCAGACGAGTCGTTCGAATCTGATTCGGCACCGACTTCGGAGAACCGTGAAATTGTCGTTGATGAGACCAGTAACAACGTCGATGATTTCGAACGCCTTGTGGAGCTGGACCGCGACGTTCCGGATCATTTTGACGATCGACCGCGAGTGTCTTCCAATCGGGTTCAGGACTCGATCGACCAGCAACACGATCTAATGTCCAACATTGAGGACCGGCCGGAGTCATTGCACGAGTACTTGATTCACCAACTGCACGAACTTGAGATATCACCGGAATTATTGGCGATGTCCGAGCGAATTATCTCGACGTTGAATCCCGCGACGGGCGGTTATCTTCGAGTTAGCTTGGAAGATCTGCTACCGGCCGACCATCCGCCTGAGATGCTCGAACTGGCTCGCAAGGCCTTGTCATTGATTCAGACATTGGACCCACCCGGTATTGCGGCTCGCGATTTGCGCGAATGCCTGTTGTTGCAGATTGACGACACGTTGCCGATGCACGATGAGGTTCGCTGTTTGGTCAACCATCATTTGGAGGACTTGCGGGACAACCGAATTCCGCAGATCCAACGAGCGACGGGATATTCCTACGACCAGATCATGCGGGCTCTCGACCAGTTGCGGAAGCTGAACCCCAAACCTGCGGGTCGTTTTACGACCACTCGGGCTCCTGCGATCACCCCCGATGTCGTTGTTTATAAGGATTCGGACGGTCAATATCGGGTACGTGCTGAAGAAGCTCCGATCGGCAATTTGTACATCAGCAACTACTACAAAAAGCGGCACCAAAGCGGCCAGTTGACACCCGAGGAACGCGAATTTCTAAAGCGGAAGTATGCGTCGGCCAAGTGGCTGATGGAAGCCATCGAACAACGTCGCAATACTGTGGCACGCGTGGCGGAGGAAATCGTCAAACACCAACACGCATTTTTAGATAAAGGCCCGGAGCATTTGTTGCCACTCAAGATGCAACAGATTGCGGACCGAGTGGGCGTCCACGTGACGACCGTCAGCCGCGCAGTGGATGAAAAATGGATGGACACGCCGCGCGGGTTGATCCCCATGAAGCGTTTTTTTGTGGGCGGCACACAAACGGACGAAGGTGAGGACGTTGCGTGGGACCGTGTGCAAATAGAACTCAAGCGGCTGGTCGATCACGAAGACAAGTCCGATCCGTTGAGCGACGAAACATTATGCAAAGAGCTGCAGGCGATGGGGTTTGATGTCGCCCGACGAACGATCGCAAAATACCGCAAGAAATTGGGGATTCTGAGCAGTCGACAGCGCCGCGATTGGTCCAAAGAACTATCGTAAGCAAACTCACCTTTGCGTCGGCCCTATTTCCTCGGATATCGGTTCAGGGCCTCCGACAGGACCGACACGGCGGTTCGCAAATCCGCCTGTTGCAAGACGTACGCGATCCGCACTTGATTGCGGCCGGCATTCGGGGTTGCGTAAAACCCTGGCCCAGGAGCCATCATGACGGTTTGCCCTTCGTATTCAAAATCGTCCAGAATCCACTTGCAGAAATGATCGGCATCGTCGATCGGCAAACCCACCATCGCGTAAAACGCGCCGTTGATTTCCGGACAGACGACGCCCGGAATTGACTGAAGCGCCGACTTCAACGTGTCGCGGCGAGCGGCGTATTCTTGATTGATTTTACCATAGTAGCTTGGTGGCAGTTGATAAACTGCCTGAGCGCCAATTTGTCCTAGCGTCGGCGGGGACAACCTCGCTTGTGCGAACTTGTTGATGGCACCAAGTAGCGATTCGTTCCGAGTGATCACGCAACCAATTCTCGCGCCACACGCCGAGAATCGCTTGGATATCGAGTCCACCACAATGGTATTCTCATCCAAGTCCGCCAGCCCCAAAACACTGTGATGTTGCAAACCATCGTAGGTGAACTCGCGATAGACTTCATCCGAGATCAAGTACAGATCGTGTTCGCGGCACACCTCCTTGAGTTTCTCCAATGACTCGCGCGGATACAATACGCCGGTTGGATTACCAGGATTACAAATCATGATTGCTTTTGTTCGCGGCGTGATTTTCGCTCGGAACGCGTCGACGTCAGGCAAAGCAAAATTATGCTCGATCGACGTGGCAATCGGGACGATTTTTGCATCAATTTGCAGGGCAAACGCCGAGTAGTTTGCGTAATACGGTTCCGGAACGATCACTTCGTCATTTGGATTCAAGATCGCGGAAAATGCAAAAACAATGGCTTCGGAGGCACCCGTTGTTACGATCACCTGGGACATGTCCAAGGGATATCCCAACCGATGATAATAATCGGCAATGGCTTGCCGAAGGCCGGAAATACCCGGTGATGGACTATACTCCAATACTCGCAACGAAGCCTCATGAATGGCGCGAAAAAACTCAGGTGGGGTTTCAATATCCGGTTGACCAATATTGAGGTGAAACACCCGAGCGCCACGCTTCTTGGCCGCATCGGCCGATGCGGCCAATTTGCGAATGGGCGACGAAGGAAAGGCAACCGCACGCGAGGATAATTGAGGCATGAGGTAACAGACATTTCAAAAAGGACCTGAGGCACGACAACTCTGCCGATTCCTATACGGCAAACCAGTCGCGACCTGTATTTACAGGCGATAGCTTAACGTAACTTCATCCCCAGCGGGATGCTGGGCGACAAATTGACGTCGCCCGAATACAACCGCGTGACCGTTTTATTCGTCATTTTCGGCTGAAGAATCATCGGTGGACTCACCACGCGGCTCATCAGAGTCCTCGTTGTCCGCCTGTTGCGAATCATCCGCTACGGCGGGAGCCGTTAACCAATCCGTCCACTGAGCTCTCTGCTGGCGATTGGGCCGGCGGACCCGCGATAGTCGCCATTTTTCGGGGGTCGTGGCAGCGACTAGAACATCGAACTCACGCAGTTGCCCGCGGCGAGAAACCGTCAGTTTGACGGACTCGCCCGGTTTAACTCCGCGAAGTTCTTCGACAAACGACGTCGCGTTGACCCGTCGATGGTTGAGCGCAATCACTTCATCGTCCAAATTGAGTCCGCTCGTTTCACCCGTCGAACCCGCGCGCAGGGCAGAGATCCGAGCTTGTCCACCCGTATCTTGTAAACTAATTCCGATGGTTACTGGCTCGGCGCGAGGGGTACGATCTCCAGCCGACTCCGTCGTTCCTCGGGCAGCTTCGCTTAGTTGCAACCCAAATGCCGACAACGACCTTGAATAATCAAAGGTCTTGGGTTGTTGAATATAATCATGGAACCACTCCGCGAAATCCTCGTTGGTCAATTCGTTGCACACTTGCTGGAAATCGCGATTCTCGTAACCGGATTCACGAAACCTGTGATAAACCTCACGCATCACGTCGTCTAAACTTACCTCGCCGCCACTGCGTCGCCTCAATTCCCCGTCCAACATCAAACCTGCGACGGCTCCTCGGCTATAATAACTTACCGAAGTGTTAGCACTGTTTTCATGCGGGCGATAAAAGTCGATCCACGAATCAAAAGAAGAATCCTCAAGACTTTGAACCAAATTGCCAGGCCGAGACTCGGTTGCTCGGATTTCCGCAGAAAGGCTTTGCAGCAGTTCGGAACTGCTGATAATTCCCGCTCGAGCCAATAAAACATCCTGGTAATACGAGGTAATTCCTTCAGCAATCCACAGCTCGCGAGTATAAATTTCGTTTTCGTAATCGTATTGCCGCAGGGCTTTGGGCCGCAATCGGCGGACACTCCACGCATGGAACAGTTCGTGGCTGCACAGGGATAGCCACCGTCGATAACTCTGAGGCGAGTTCATTGTGCGGCGTCCGGACATGATCAATGTGGAGTTGTCGTGTTCCAGGCCGCCACCAGCCCCCAAAATCACATTCAAAAAGTAATAGTGGGGATAAGGCAATTCACCCCAGAAGGCTTTATGAGCGGTCACAACTTTCTTCAAGTCGTTGGCGGCTCGTTGTCCATCCCACAGCTCTGTATCGCCCACATTAACCAAGTAGTGATTGATTCCGTCGACCTGGAATGGAAACAATTCACATTTTCCACAGACAATCGGACTATCAATCAATTGATCGAAATTCTCCGCCAGATAGAGGTGTGGCCGATTTTCATCGACCGGTAGAGGGCAAACACTGCGTGGCCAGTTCGCCGGCAACTGAACTTCAACTCCCATCGATTGCGACTGCATGTCCATGGGGACCATAAACATGGCAGCCCCGTTTAATACCGCCAATTCGCTATCGATCCAATTGGTGCGCACGCTCAATTCGTGGCCGTAGACTCGGTAGGAGACTCGTACCTGTTCGCTGCCGCTCGTTTCAACGACCCAACGGTTTTTTCTGGATTTGGCCATGCTCAATGGTTGGTCGTCGTCACCGATGGCCTGTAGCTCCTGCACGAAACGCGGGTACTCACGGACCAAGTACGAACCAGGCGTCCAAACCGGCATCATGAGTTCCACTTGTTCCGCGTCGGTCGCAAAATCCAATTGAACGTCCACGTAATGTTGGGCCGCATTCGGAAAACTCAGCGTGTATTTCACCTCCTGTCCGGAAGCGATATCGAGCATCGTGAATCCCATGCAGAACATGACATAACACCAAGCGTGACGGGCTAGTTCCGAGCATCGCGAAACTTGACGATGATCCACAGCAATAAACGGGCATTCAAAGATCATGCTTGAGCTTCCATCGAAACGGCACAAAAAAACATCGCCCCCAATTGGGGAGCGATGTATTCAATTCAACGACCTATGACGAATCGCCTGGCTTTTCACTCGGACATTCCGCCCCGAAGACTATCGGCAACGGAACCGGCGAAAGGAGCCTGCAACAAAGTCGATCACGGCACATCCACATTCGCGGTTGACCGAGGTAGAGCAGGGCTCACATGCGACGGGTGCCGAACATGGAACCTCCACCACCATTGGGACCATCACACAACGTTGTCGCGTTACTTGTACAGTCACAGGCTCCGGAATACAGACGGTATACGTGCACGTCTTCACTTCCGGAACTTGTCGGCAAACGGTTCGATAACAAGTTTGTTGATGAACTTCAGGAACCGTCACGCAGTAAGTGTAGTTCTGAACTTCGGGAACTTGTCGACAAACCGTCCGGTAACATGTTCGCGTCTTGATTTGCGGAACCATCACGGTGCAGGGTTCCGAAACCACGCGTGGTACAACGCGGGTTTTCGTTGCATGGCAAAGTTCGGAGCGAATCTCGGGTACCATCACCGTCTCTTGACGGGAGACCAGTCGTGGGACTCGGCGGCATTCCGTTCGGTAACGCGTCTCGGTATGACGTTCCGGGATTTGAACCGAATACTGATGCATCACCATCTCAGGTACATACTCGCAGTACGGAATGTGACAGACCCTAACGCGACGTTCTGGTCGATGGACGACACATTCAATCGTACGAGTTTGTGGAATTCGGTCATAAACGCATTGTGTGACTGTTCGTGTTTGTTGTTGTGGTACGGTCACGCAATAGGTTTCCGTTCGTTCCCGGTTTTCCGTGCGATACGTGTGAACCGGAACTTCGCGGGTGCAAATTTCTTGTCGCGACTTGCAAACCACTTCTTGACGTTCCCGTTGTTCCATGCGGTATCGAACTTGGGAGCAAGTGCGTTGCCGAGTTTCGGTTACGTAATTTGTCACGCATTCCGTCCGAGTTCGCTGCTCAGGGCGACAGCGAGTCACCTGAATAGAGCGGACACGTTGTTCTGGTTTGCAAACGGTGACTTGATACTGGCAAGGAACTTGTTCCTGAACCATGCGATGGCAGGTTACTTCGACCTGTTGTTCAACCACGTTTGGACACCAAACTCGCTTGCAAATACGGCGCGTTCGGCACGGATTACATGGGTCGGGCAGTTCACAAACCTGCGTGGTCCATGTACCGCAATCCCGAGTCACGGTTTTTGTCACGGTGTACGGTTCCATCCGGCATACCGTCTTGCTGCCTTCGCGAGTTTCCACACACGGGACCATCACGGTGTAAGGCTCTTCAACCGATTCAACATACGGCACCATTACCGTATACGGACGTTCCACTTGAGTAACGACCGGGACTTGAACATTAAAATCTTGGACATACGTTTCAGTGTACGGGACACATACCGAATACGGTCGGGTCACGACTTCCGTGTATGGGACGGAGACGCTGTACTGTTGCGTCACCATTTTGACTTCAGGGATTTGGACGACGTATGGGACTTGCCGAGTCTTCATCTCGGTTTGGTAAGTAACAAACGTTTCTTGACGTTCAATAATTCGCGGCTCGGTAATGTAATAGGTTTCCTGGCGTTGTTGAATTTCAGGCACCATGACCACATAAGGCTGCTGAACTTCGCGAATGCGTTGCTCTGGGCGATAACGCGTGATCGGACGCTCGCGAATTTCCGAGCGACATTTAACAAAGGAATGCTCGTAGGGAACCTGTTCGTATACCGAATCGTAAACCGTGTGCTGCCGCTCGACCGTTTGCGGAACCATGACACAATATTTCCGTTCGTATTGGTAAGGTTCGCAAACGGTATCGTAGTGCGTGACTTCTCGAGTTCGTTGCTCGGGAACCATGACAGTATAATTTTGTGTGTACGGCACTTGGTCGTATTCGGTGCGATACACCGTGCGTTGGCCCTGCCGTTGTTCGGTTCGGCATACGGTGACAGACGTTTGATACGGTACTTGTTCAGTAACGGTCCGATAGGTCGTGTACTGCCGTTCCCGTTGTTCTTGCCGATAACGAATTTGGGTCACGTTTTCGACGCAGGTTTCCCATTTCGGAACATAAACGGTTTGGCAAACGGTTGCCGGAGTCGGGCAACCGTTTACGTCCGCAATCGACGCTTGCCAAACGGCATCCCCAACGGATTGGACGGAGTTCGCTACAGGTTTGGCTTGAGCGGCCGAATCCGGTTCTGCGGCTGGATCTTGCGCCAATGCCCGCCCGCCCAAGGCTAACGTCAACACACATAGCCGCAAGAAAATCGACCGATTTATTCCGAATATTCGCACGTACGAATCTCCCAAAAGGTATTGGACAAGAAGTTGCCGACCTTCAGTCTAATCAAACGATGTGGTTCGGCAAACTGGGATAAATGGGAAAACACGTGTTTGGGCAAAATCGGCCGGTCACTTCGCGTTAGAGTTTCCCGTGCGTTTGCAAATAACTAACAACCCGTTGTGCTAGTTCATTCACGGTCGCATCCGTGGTTCTTAGTGTGATTTCTGGATGCAATGGTTCTTCGTATGGCGAGTCGATCCCTGTGAAGTTTTTGATTTCGCCCTGCAACGCTTTACGATAGAGCCCCTTGGGATCGCGAGCTTGACAGACTTCCAACGGTGTTTCGACGTAGATTTCCAAGAAATCCCCGGGTCGACCGGCCGCCGCGAATTGCCGACGGATTCGATCACGATCCTCCCGGAATGGACTGATAAATGCAGTGATGGCGATCAATCCCGCGCTACAGAACAGCTCGGCAACGGCACCAATCCGACGAATGTTTTCCTGCCGATCCAAAGCGCCAAAACCAAGCCCAAAACGCCGCGCGAACTCTTCGCCGTATTCCGGCACCAAGAGTTCATAACTTGGATTCAAGCCCAATCTCACGTTGTCACCGTCCAACACAAAGCTCGGGCGCCCTAGTTGATTGAGACGCTGATCCACGGCGTTCGCAATTGTGCTCTTGCCGCTGCCGCTCAGCCCGGTGAACCACAGAACCGCACCACGGGCGCGTTGGACTTCCTGTTGATGCCAAGTGACCAATGTTGGTTCGGGGACGTTATCCGGGGACATGAGTCATTCCTGTTTCGTTTCGCCAAGTCGCAACTCGCAGGCCCATTCGTGCAAACCGGACGGATGTTCGATCCGCCCTAGGATCGGTTGCCAGTGCCAAGTTTCTTGGTCGAACAACTCGCGCATTTGCCCCAAAGGACAAGCAAACGGTGGTCCGTTTGGTTGAGTTGTCTGCATGAACATGGCGAACAAAGTCCCACCGGGCCTCAACCATTCTGCCAGTTTGCGAACATAGGCTTTCCATTGACTGGGATGCTGGGCACAAAGGCAGGTCTGTTCGTAGATGGCGTCGAACGGATGGTTGGTTTGAAAATCGAGGACGTCGGTTTGAACGACTTCGGCAGACAGTTTTTGTTCGTCCAGCCGGTTTTGGAGGGACTGGACGGCCGTTTCCGCATAGTCCAAAGCCGTGACCTCCAAGCCTGCTTGAGCCAACGCAATAACCTCGTGCCCCTGTCCGCAGCCAGGAACCAAGATCTTTCGCCAGCCGGATTGTCGCGCACGGTCCAAGAACCAACTCAAGCTGGGACTGGGCATCCCGCGGTCCCACCCAGTGGTGCCTTCACAATAACGACGTTGCCAATACGCGGCGGGCAGAGCGGTTGGTTCCAAAATCATAGTTCCGTTTGATACATTACATAAGGCAAACGAGCCATGCCGAGCCGTTCGTAAACCGCTTGGGCCTTGGCATTATCGTGCTCGACGTACAATCGCATGACTCGAACGTTTTGCTCTCGGGCCATGCGCACTGTCGTTTCATACATTTGCCGAAAACAACCGTTCCCGCGGTGACTCGCTGTCACATAGACTGATTGAATGTACCAGATGTCCGTATTCCGCCAATCGGACCATTCTTTGGTAACCAACAAACTAGCGACGACGACATCGCCTTCAGCCGCCACCAAATAAAATCCGCGCCCCGCATCCGCTAAGACCGCTTGGACACCCGCAAGGACGGTGGGTCGGTCCAGCACTTTCTGCTCGGTTTCCCAAGCCATTTGAAGTTGGAACTCCGCGATGGTTCCCACGTCTCGGAGTTCGGCATTTCGAACTTGTATCGTCATGGATGAAACCTTGATGTTTGGTGCTGAGTTACTAATACTGAACCAATAAGTTGGCCAATCGCGACACGCAGTTGATGGACCGTGAATAGCTAGTCTTTCTTCCAGAAGGGGTCCGACCCGCTCCGGTCTTGCCTTTCTGTCCGGTATTTTTCACACCCTCCAAAGGGTCAGACCCGTTTGGGGACAGAGCCTAGAATTCTTCGGTTTACCCCAGCCTATGCAACCCCAACATGCGGCTTTTGCCCCACGTCGGGGTTCACGACGTTGGCCACCGGCCCAAACGTCTTAATTGCCCATGCGGGCACCCAGTGGAACCAACTCATTAAATCGGTCGACGGGTTCGTTGGCCGTCCAGGCGATGCCGCGCAACATCAAGATCCGAAACAACGGATCATCAAACGTCCAGTTGTAATGCCCGGGAATACTGACAAACACTCGGCCCTTTTGATGCTCGCGAATCCACATCTGCGGGGTTGGTACGCCATCCTCCGTACTGGTGGCCAGTAACGTGACATCGGACTCTTCACCGGTCAGTTCCCAATAACTCTCGTCATACAATTGCAACCGTTCGAAGTTCCGCACAATTGGATGCTCCGGGCTCCGCACATCCAGGGTCAATGGTCCGTGGCGATATTTGATTCGACCGCCCCACGAGGCAAAACCGATTCGCTTGGCGAAGTCTTTCACTTGATCATCGCCGTTGACTGCCCAATGAATCATGACCACGCCGCCACCTTTGGCGAGGAATTGATCCAGTTTCTTAGGTCGCGAGCCATCAAAGCTGCCTTTCTGAAAGAAGATCACGATGTCGGCTGCCAATAACTGCTCATCGGAGGGGAACTCGCGGGCGTTGCTAACCGACACGTTTTTGCCCGCGCGCAGTAACTGCGTCCACGCCGTTTGCCACGCAGGATAATCGTGTTCTCCAGGACCATGATCTTTGATTCCATCAACCAAGACAATGTTCAGCGGGCGAAGTGTCGCTGGCAGCGGTTCGCTTCCATCGAGCGCAGCGGCGACTTCGGCCCTCGTGCGCACGGGCGGAGCTGGCAACGGCGAGTCGAGTGGCATGCGCGGAGCTGGCAGAAGCAAAAACGACAGCAAATCGCGTTGTTGCTCTTCGGATAACTTTCCCCAAATGTTGTCAGGCATAATCGATTTCGCGTTCGGCTGCATCTGTTGCACATCGCTGGCCAAGACCTCTGTGACGCGGCCGTCCGAATCGCCAATCAAAATATGTTCGCCTTTGGAACGCAATACACCCGTCAAAACCCGACCATCGTTCAATTCTACAATTTGACCGACATAGTCGGGATTGATCGAAAAACTAGGATGCTGGATATCCCGAACCACAGACGCCAGATCACGATGGATCAGATTTCCTAAATCCGGTCCAATTTCACCACCCGAATCAAGTCCAACTCGATGGCACTTGTAGCATTGCGATTGTTCGCTATGAAACAATTGGCGGCCTCTCCCCCAGCTTCCACCTAGCTTCGTTAATTTGTCGGCAAGTAAGTCGACGGCCGCAGTCTCCGGCTGTTCGCCCACCGATACCCACGGCATCCAAAACCGATGTTTTTGCATGGGGCGGTGCGTCGAATCTTCCGCCGTCCAATACGTTGGATAGAAGTTCGATGCATTTGGATCACCGGTTGGTATTTGTACTTTGATTTGGACCCAGCCGCTGGAGCCGGCTGGCAATGTTACCGCAACGTACGATCGACCGTTCGCTTCACCGCGAACCGTCCCCAACGGTTGTCCGACTTGAGTCGGCCCGTGGATCAGAGAAATCAAAGCCGCCGTCAGCTGGATATCTGCGGAGCCCACGACCGCAAACGTGGCCACCTCCGGCGGCAGCTGGAAGTCCAGTGTCTCTCCCAATTGAACGGCGGGGCGTAAGAGATTTTGCAAATTTACAACCGACTCCAAAGTCAGAGTTCCTGGCTCGTTTAGTTTACCCCACAAGGGTTCGTGACTCGCGCTGCCAGCCAACCAATCGCGTGCCACCAGCGGATCCAAGTGTGGCAAATACCCTTGCCAGGCCGGAGCGGTGGCGTCCGCCGCTTGCCATGTTGCTTGAAGTCCATTGGCGGTTAAATCAACTTCCGTCGGATGGGTCGGCAAATCCAGTAACACCGCGTGATGATCACGGTTGTGCATGGCGGATGTGTTCAAGATCAACGTCCGCATATCGGTTGTCAACGAAGCGCCAACGACGGGTAGTTCGAATCGAGGTTGCAACAATTGGCGTTGGACAACCGCATACGGTGGCACCAAGTTTTCCCAACGATCGCCCGCTCGTACATTCGCTCCAAATTGAATCTTTGTTTTGTCGGTCATCCCGACCAGCGTCAACGGATCCAAAGGGCGATCAAACGCAATGCGAATTTCATTAGGCGATTCTGCCCAAGAAGCGACCGGTCGAGCCGCTGCCGAATCCGTCATGCGAATGCGAAACAGTTTGCCAATACCTAACGGACCCGTCCCCCAGTCCGGTGGACCACTGTGGCAGGCGACGACCAATTCCCCTCGCGGTGAAACACACGCATCAATCGTCAACATCTGCAGACAGGCAATCAATTGACTGTCCGCGACGTAACCTACTGGCGTCTTGGTCAACATGGTCCGCCAGATCTTGCCGCGAGACTCGCCGCAGACGATGGCGTTGTGCTGCCACGAGGGTGGTCCAAATACAGGCCCACCCCAGACGGACTCGTTGAACACCATTCCGCACGTTGATTGATGTTGGGGTCCAAAATCATACGTTGATGGTTCGTCGATCACATTTGGGTTATGGCGTGGATGTCGCGGAGGGAATCCAAAATGTCTCCGCCCTGTCGGGCTCGAAGTAACTCTGCTAAGCGGGATATGCAGCAGTTCATCCCATGGGTTTCCGTTGGCCAACCAAGTGGCACCTTCTTGTTCCGTACAAAACAAATCCCCGAGGTGGTTGAACTCAAAGGCAATCGGAAAACGGATCCCTGTTGCGATTGTCTCGCGAGTCTTGAAGTCAGGCGAGACTCGTTGGACCGTGCCGCGATCACTATTCAAGTCGTAGTGGGCTTGGCCTTGCTCATCGACCAAATATCCATTCGCGAAATTGGCCGTGCCCAAGCCAAAATACAAACTTCCGTCTGGCCCTAAGGCCAACCCCACCGCATCAACATTTTGGGGGATCTCTTCCCAGCCACTGGCGACGATCATTTCCCGTTCTGCAATCCCATCGCTGTTTTCGTCCAGGATCAGGGAGACCTTTCCTTTCGAGGCCACAAACACGCCAACCCCCAGATGATAGTTCGGCGGTGTCAGGACCATGCCAATCGGCCCGCGCAACGAACCAGCGTTCTTCCAAAACACCGTGGCCTGGTCTTCCAAACCATCGCCGTCGGAATCGCTCAACAGATGGATGTCTCCGTTGTAGCCTAACGTCACCAGCTTGCCGTCATGTCGGTAACGGACGTTGTTGATATTGGTCAATTCCAACGGAAGTTCCTGAACCTCAAAACCACTTTGCAGCATTTGAATTTGCGGCGGGTTGGGAACATGGACCAGTGGGACTCCAAGAACTGATTCGACCGGCAAGGTGGTGGCTAATGCTTCATCAAGGCCCGCATATTTTGTCTGTAAATATTGGCCAACAATCTCCGCATCCGACGCGGTCAACGCACCGTCAAATACCAGAATTTCGGCCAAGTCCGCTGCCACAGGACCGCGTACGAGTTGTTCTCCTGGCCCGTTCGTGTAACGGCGAGCACCAATCGTCCATTCGAGCAACGCCAAGGGGCTCGGTTGGTATTCTCGAGTTCCTGCAGGCGCGCCGTCCACTTTCAATTGTACGGTGCGTGTGTTGGCGTCCATCGTGGCATGCAACACGCGAACGCCACCAAAGGCCGTTTCACTAGTACATAAATTCTGTGCCCCACCAAACCCGCGACCCTCGACATTAACTTGGCTGAGTTTTGCCGTTGGTCCGGGTCCCAAATCCAGTGTGAACCCAGATTCGTAGTCTCGCTGCCCCGGCGCATTCGTCGCCAACAACCCGCGAAATTCGCCAGGATTCTTATGAACCGCCGCCACGATAAACACCGTCAACGAAGTTGGCGTTGTCTCAATTCCAGTCATGCGAAAATGGTCGTCGTCTCCATCGAAGCGCAGCACCGAGTGTTGCCCGAGCCGAAGCAGTTTTGGCTGTTTGGCCGCATCCGATTGTTCGGCAACGAGACCTCTAGACGACTTCAGATCGGAGGGCAGCCAAGCTCCGAGAAAGTCGGGAATTGGGGCTCCCGACCGCATGCGACATTCCCAGCGAGATACGGGCATCCGTTCAGCGGGATCATTAAGTGAGTCGCCCTCACCACCGATCTGCGTGGCATCCAACCACAACAAGAGGCTTGGTCGGCCACCATCTTGATCGTTGGCGCCAAGGTGAGACGCTTGCTCAACGATTCGTTCGTTGCTCGATGCAACACCAACTGACCACATCACTCCAAGCCAAGCCCACCACCGCACGACCATGACAGTAAACCGAGGAAGTCGCTGGCTGGGCATCGAAGTGCTCCTTGTCGTCAGTCTTGTAAATAGGGATTGTGTTGGCGCTCGAAACCAATTGTCGTGTTGGGGCCGTGCCCACATAGTACCACTGTCGTGGGAGGTAATGTCAACAGTTTTTCGCGAATGGAGCGAATCAACAACGGATGCGAACCGCCGGGCAGGTCCGTCCGGCCGATGCTCCCTTGAAACAGTGCATCACCTGCAATCACAATCGGTTGCGTGGTTTCTTCGCTACGGCCGAATTCGTCATACAGCACTGTTTGATCGGGAGTCAGATAGATCGAGATATGATCGGGCGCATGACCGGGTGTAAACAGCACTTTGGCCGGGAATCCGCCAATTAAAAATTCTTCACCACCATCAAAGATGACATCAGGCGTAGGCACGTTTTGGTAGTCCGCGATTGGCAAATTGTAATGCTTGGCCTGTTGTTGTAGCATGCCGCGCAGGATGGGTTCGCGATGCGCGAACAATCGCGGGAGACGATGAACTCGCGACATTCCCAGATCCAAACATTGGGACGTCCCACCGGCATGATCGAGATGGGCATGGGTCAATAAAACGTCCAATTGGGTTGGAGCTAGCGCGTCGACAACCTCAAAGATTCGCTCTAGTTCGCCACCAGGATCGACGATCAACGCCGCCGAACAACTTGGGTCGAACAACACTCGCGCGTTTTGGGAAAACGGAGTGACTTCGATAGTATGCACAACCAACATGTTTATTCTTGCCGACGGAATTTCGCGACGACTTCATTACCGCTTAATAGCAGCAACTGGTCTTGGTCCAAATCAAAACGATCCACGGTTTCGAGAACTTGCCCAAACCGAGCCTCCAATTGCATCGCCGCTTGAGACCCGCCGCGCCGAGTCGCACGGAGGGGGCCAAACGAAAGCGCCGTCTCCGTTTGATTAAAAGTGCCTCCCATCTGGTTCACGCCGCCATAGCCCTCGACGTTTCCTTCACCGAACCGGAGCGTCGGCCGCGAATCCGCGTCGATGGGTGCTCCTTTCAATTCGATCAATGCCCATGTTATATCGCGGACTTGATCAAACGAGGTAGGTGCCGAGGGACGTTCGACGAACCAAGCGATTTGTTTATCCTCGGCCCAGAGGATCAACTGATTGTCCTCCAACGTGTAGCGAGTGACTCGTTCCAACATCGACGAAAACTCTTGCTCGATCTCGCTATCCGATTCACTGCCGCCCATCAAAGTAGATTCCAAATTGCGGAATCGCAAGGTTTCGCCAGTCCGCTGATATTCGCCCCCAATCTGGTTGATTCCGCCGAACGCTTGTACTTCCTGATCGTTCATCGCTAACGTTGGTCGGTTTTTCGCACGACATGGTCCTGACTCCAAGCGAGTCAATTCCCAGGTCTTGTTTTCAATGGAGACGACGGCTGCGGCTGGTGGTTGTTCTGGCGATAATTGCAACAACAAATCTGGAAATTGCTCGTCGCCGATCCAACGTTCGATGGCGCTTAACTCCAGTTTCCCCTCGGCACCTTGTACCAATAACAGGGTGGACGACAGTTGGCGACCATCCCGATGGATTCCGCCATAACGTATCATCCAACCTTGTTCCCGGCCGACCCAGTTGGCTTGACCAAACCCGCCATCGCCCCTAAATGTCCACGAACGAAATGATTTGGCCGAGGGGTCCCAAGCAATGCGATCCGATGCAGAGATCACCGGGAAGCCGGGTGGCGACACGCGATAATCCAATATCAAAAAATGGCCATCGGGCGACCATTGTGCCGAGGCTTCCGCGGGGATCGGCGCGTCACTGCTCGTTTTCCATTTCCCAACAAGCCATTTCAATTTCTCTAATTCGCTTCGTCCTGTGACGTCTTCTGGTTTTTCTTGTAGATTGGGCGACGCCACAGACGATTCGACTTGTTGACCATCGACGAAGGTCAAACCCACGGGGCAACCAACGATCAGTGCCATTCCCCAGGTCATTAGTTGTCTGTGAACACCGCGGAACAAAGTCGACTTCATCGCCACACTCCCGTCATCGCGGAAACCAAAAGAAACGGCCAACTCAAGTAAGTCCGCCCATGCCATGAACCTCGCGCCGCGAAAGTCGATTCGGTCCATGCCGTTCAACTCACATTCTAACACAGCTTGGTTGCCGATTAGAGGGGGATCGTGCCAAATACGGCCAAGCAGCCGCCTCCCGAGAGTGTTTTGTGTTCTCGGGAATCTCGAAAAGAAGCAGACATTGTTTCGACTCAACGATAACAGAGCGAAACTGTAAGACGTCGGACTATTGACGACAAAAACAATCCGAATGGGTGCGTTTCGCACGTCGCAAACGTCGGTTGCTATGCGATTCAAATTCGTGGCGCTATGCTGCATCAAAGTAGGTTTGTCAGGCCGACATACTTCACGCCACCCTACTTCGATAAACCACTACCAAAAAAAACGCTCGAATGACAGGCATTCGAGCGTTTCAGGGTAAATTCGCGTGGCAAACCAGGAACCGTTGCGACTACTTCTTCAGGCCTTCCAGCTTCTTCAGAAATTCGGCAACTTCAGGAGCTTGCTCGCTGTTCTTGTTGTCAGCGGCTTTCTTCTGAGCCTCGATTGCTTTATCCAGATTGCCGGCTTGGAAATACAGGTGACCCGCCGTATCCCAAATTTGCCAATCGTTTGCTTTGTCGGCTGCCGCAGCGGCCTTTTCGGCGATACCGGCAACTTCGGCCAAGAATGCCTTGTCCGTGAAAGTTCCTTCTTCAGCCTTTTCCGAAATCATCCAAGCGATGTTGTTGACGGCCATTGGATCAGCAGCCATCGAGGCCAACACTTCTTTGGCGACCGGAATGATGGCAGCTTCTTCAAACGAGCCCGACTGCATCAGAACGTTCAACTTCAAGCCACGCAGTTGCATCACCACGTCCTTGTTTTCAGTTTCCGCGATGACCGTATCGAGCATCTTCAGTCCGGCTTCAAAATCACCTTCTTGAAACTTCGCAAACACGCCTTGCAGCGCCTGTTGGGCTTTCATCATGGCGCGTTGGGATTCCATTTCAGCTTCGAACTTTTTGACGGCGGCTTCCAAATCCCATTTGTCGCTGACGATTTGCTCCAACGGTTCATCCATTTCCATGGGATGACCGATCCATTCGACTTGCCCCTTTTTCCCAACGATGAACGCCGTTGGAATTCCGTTTTGGCCGGCGGCTTCCATGTATTCGGCATAGACCGAACGATCCGGATCGGTCGTCAAGCAATAGGCGCTGGTCAATTCGCCGTAAGTTTGGTCCGCGTTTCCGCGGACTTCGCCTTCCAGGAATTCCGTTACCGTGGCCAGGTCTTCGTCACTGACGCTGATCAATTGAACCTTCTTGTCCTTGTATTTCGCTTGTGTTTCTGCCAAGTGCGGCATGCTCATGATACAAGGCCCACACCACGTCGCCCAAAATTCGACAATATAGACGTTGCCTTCTTCGAATTTTGTTACGGGTTTGAACGCGTCTTTCCCGTTGCTAACCCAATGCTCGATGTCCAATGCGGGTGCCTTCGACCCAATTCCAAACGGCTTTTCGGCATCGTCTTGTGCAAAGGTTGATGCGGAGGGACCGTAGGATGCCATTACGAGACCCAACAGCGCGCCGGCCGCGAGTAATCCAAATCGTTTCATTCGTTGATCCTAAGAAAAATGTTCATCGCGCGAGGCGACTCTGGCTGGCGTCTTCAGTTTCGGAAACACTATCTTCCGATAACAGCCGTCACAAGCTGCTTCAAACGCCAGGCGTCGCTGCCGACCGCCCGATTATCCGCGATCGCGTCCCGCGATTGCAAGTGGCCGTAGACGGACTTTCCTTGCGAAATCAAACGAAATCGCTTTCGAGATTGTCGAGATTGAGGCCGACATATATACTGGGGCCGCTCACGAACCGAATTGGGGCGTCCGACGACAATCTAGTCCTCGTTTTCCACATATTTGTTTTCCACTTATTTAGAAGCCGCGATGACGACCCAAACCATCACCCGCGAAGAAGCGATTGGACCGTTCTTTATTGGCGTGGATGTCGGCGGGACGTCGATCAAGATCGGAGTACTGGACGATCTGGGCAGAACTTTGGCGTACACTAGCTTTCCGACCGAAGGTGAAAAGGATACTGCCGACGCGATTCGTCGGATCACGAATGTGGTTCAACATTTGTTGAGTTCGTCGCAACTTGAACTTTCGGACATAGGCGCCGTCGGGTTAGGGACACCCGGGCCGATGGATATCAAACGCGGCTATATTTTGGACCCGACAAATATTCCCGGCTGGCGACATTATCCCATTCGAGACCGTTTGGCCGATGCTCTCGGGAAGCCGGTCACGTATGCCAACGACGCGAATGCTGCCGCGTTTGGCGAATATTGGGTCGGAACGGGCAAGAACCACCCCAGTCTCGTGATGATTACGTTGGGGACCGGGGTCGGCGGCGGCATTATTATTGGTGACCTTTCCGTCGAAGGCGAAAACAGTTTTGGCAGTGAAGTCGGTCACATTGCGGTCGAATACGGTCCAGAAGCCAGAATGTGTCCCTGCGGACAACCCGGTCACTTGGAGGCCTACGCCAGTGCGACGGCGGTGATTGCTCGCACAACGGAGCTGATTCAGGCCGGTCGGCCAAGTTCCCTCCGGGACCAATTGGCGAAAAACCGTAAGTTGACCGGGCTGCAGATCGCTCAAGCGGCAGAAATCGGCGATGAACTGGCTCTGGAAGTGATCCTTTCAACGGCCGATTATCTGGCCCGTGGCATCGTCATTTTAATGCACACCATCGATCCCGCCGCAATTGTGCTGGGCGGAGCGATGAATTTTGGGGGCTCGCAACATCTGTTGGGGCGGCAATTCTTGGCGCGAATCAAATTGGGGGTCGATCGGCATGCCTTTCCGCTTTTGGCCCAGCGAATTGTCATTGATTTTGCTTCATTAGGCGGCGACGCAGGCTATATCGGGGCTGCCGGCTTGGCTCGGGCTGCCGCGAAATCGACCGGGAATCGTTGATCGCTCAGCGATCGTGTGTTGGTTCGCGGAGCGAACCACTACATTCGGCCGGGTTATTGTAGTGGATCGCTCTGCGATCCATTGTTGGTTTGCGGAGCGAACCACTACGATCTGCCGGGTTATTGTAGGGGATCGCTCTGCGATCCATTGTTGGTTCGCGGAGCGAACCACTACATTCTAACGGGTCGGTAATTGGGGCTTGGGGCCATTTCGACCCAACAAAGCCCGGGTCAACGCCGATTTCCACTTCCCCAAATTGGCTATCTTCGAATAAGATTAGGCTGGCCCCTCCAGTAGAATTGCGGGAACGTACCGGCGCCATGGTTTTGTGTTGACGCTGAACCAACCGATTGGGGGGACAATACCTTTTTGAAACTAAGCCTAATGCCCCAAGATAGAATTCGGAACTTTTGCATCATCGCGCACATCGACCACGGAAAGAGCACCTTGGCCGATCGCCTGCTGGAACACACGGGCACCGTGTCGCTGCGCGAGATGAAAAATCAGTTATTGGACGACCTGGAATTGGAACGCGAACGGGGAATCACCATCAAGGCCAAAGCGGTCACGATGGATTACAAACACAGTGACGGGCAACAATACGAACTCAACCTTATCGACACCCCCGGCCACGTTGATTTTCATTATGAGGTATCCCGGTCGCTAGCCTGTTGTGAGGGTGCTTTGTTGGTCGTCGACGCGTTTCAGGGAATCGAAGCGCAAACCATGGCCAACACCTATGCCGCTTTGGACCAAAATCTTCAAATCATCCCAGTGATCAACAAGATCGACTTGCAACATCACCGCGCCGACGAAGTTGCCGAGGAAATCGTGCAGGTCCTAGGAGTCGAACCGGAGTCGATTCTAAGGTGCAGTGCCAAAACGGGCCTCGGGATTCAAGGCCTGTTGGATGCGATTATCACGCGGTTACCAGCCCCCAAGGGCGCGCTTCAGGTGCCGCCACAAGCCATGGTGTTCGATTCACATTACGACGACTACCGCGGCGTGGTGACCTACGTTCGTATGATTCAAGGCGAAATCAGCAAAGGTCAAAGAATACGATTCTTGCGCGTCGGAGAGAACCACGACGTCTTGGAACTCGGGCATTTTCGGCCGCAGCGGGTTGCCTCGCAAAAACTGTCGGCGGGCCAAGTGGGCTACTTGATCTGCAATATCAAGTCATTGACCGAAGTGGATACCGGAGACACCGTTAGCATTCCGGGCGATCACGCCGCACCGCCGCTGCCGGGCTACAAGAAGCCCAAGCGAATGGTTTACTGCGGACTGTATCCCTCGGACGGACAAGAATTTTCTGAGTTGCGTGATTCGCTGATCAAACTGCAAATCAACGATCCGAGTTTTGAATTCGAACCCGAATCCAGTGATGCCCTGGGTTTTGGCTTCCGTTGCGGTTTCTTGGGTCTGCTTCACATGGAGATTATCCAACAGCGCTTGGAGCAAGAAGCCAATTTGGATCTGGTGCAAACCGCGCCTAACGTGACCTACGAGATTCTGCTCCGTAGCGGGGAAGTCATTGAAATCCACAAACCTCAAGACGTCCCGGATCAAGGCGAAATCGCCGAGTTCCGCCAACCGATTGTGCGATGCAACTTCTTGGTTCCGGAGGTTTATGTTGGAACCATCATGAAGCTTTGCCAAGAACGGCGCGGTGTACAAGCGGGCCAAGAATATTTAGGCGGACGTATGCTTGTGACCTACGACCTGCCTTTGGCGGAGGTTATTTATGACCTCCACGACAAACTCAAGAGTTCGACGCGTGGTTACGGCACGATGGATTACGAACTGATCGGATATCAACCGGCCAGTTTGGCTCGGGTCGATATATTGGTCAACGGCAATCGCGTTGATGCTCTAAGCATCATCTGCAACCGAGACGATGCGGAACGACGCGGTCGAGTGGTCGCCAAAAAATTGAAGGAAGAAATTAGCCGACACATGTTTGAAATCGCGGTCCAAGCGGCGATTGGTGGCAAAATTATCGCTCGCGAGACCGTGAAAGCCATGCGAAAAAACGTAACGGCCAAGTGCTATGGCGGCGATATTTCGCGGAAGAAGAAACTGTGGGCCAAGCAACGTGAAGGCAAGAAACGGATGAAGTCCGTGGGGAACGTCGACATTCCTCAAAAAGCGTTTATGGCGGTCTTGGAGACCGGTGAAAAATAAGTTGGCACCTCTGTTGGCACCAAAGTTGGCACCATGAGAGAAACCCTGAAACCGTTCCGGTAACCATGGGCGGGCGGTGACGCAAGGAAGCGTTTGCAATGATTCAGAAAACAGGTTTGAGTTCGCCGCTCCGGTCGCGACAAGGCAGCGCGTGGGATGTGATCGGTCTGCTGTTGGTGGCCAGTTCCGTTTTTTTCGTCAATCTAGGCGGCGCTCGGCTTTGGGATCGCGACGAACCCCGCAACGCTGGTTGCGCTGTGGAGATGCTGCAACGTGGGGATTGGGTCACGCCGATGTTCAACGATGAACTGCGCGGCCAAAAACCTGTGTTGACCTATTGGTTGATGATGTCGGCGATTTCTGTCTTTGGCGTCAATGAATTTGCGGTTCGCTTCTGGTCGGCGGCGTTAGGGGTGGGCACGGTTCTTCTGACGTATTTTTGGGTTCGGCATTTGTTGTTTCCAACGATCGCTCGTTGGACAGCTTTGATCTTATCGACCTCGTTGATGTTTGCGGTGGCCGCTCGCGCCGCCACGCCCGATGCACCATTGATCTTTTGCTCAACGCTGGCGATCACCGCGTACGTATTGCTGACATTCAAGTCTTCGCAAGGTTCCAATTGGGACGACGTTTTGGCCCAGGGGCGGGCCGACCGTTTGCGGCGCCCCGGCGTTTGGTTCCCAACCGGTGGAGGTGCCTTGCTAGTTTATGCAGCGATGGCTTTGGGAGTGCTGGCCAAGGGACCCGTCGGGTTTGTGTTGCCCACAATCGTTATCGGTCTATTTATCTTGATCGAGTCGTCTGTCGACGTGTTTTACTTCGATACTCCGTTACAACAACGTCGCCATAACCGTCTGACCTGGTTGCTGTATCGGGCAGGATCGGTGGTGCATCCGGGGCGGTTCATTCAAACGGTCTGGCAAATGCAGCCGTGGTGGTTGGTTTTGATGGTCGCTGTCATTAGTGTCCCGTGGTTCGTGTGGGTCGGATTGCGGACGGACGGCGAATTTCTGCAACTGTTTTTCTTCCGCGAACACTTGGAACGAGCGACATCGGCCATGGAAGGCCATCGGGGCGGCTGGTGGTTTTATCCGTTGGCAATTCTGATGGGAGTTTTTCCCTGGAGCATTTTGGCCGTGCCTGCGATCCTTGTCTGGCGCGGATTGGCCCGATCGATGGTCGTGGCGACCGTCCAAACGGGCCCAACTTCCGATCCTGGGGGAGTTGGATTGCGGAACGTTGGTCGCTGGTCGAACGCGTGGACCTTGGCCGCCGTCTGGGTTGGTTTGCAGGTCGCCGTCTTCTCGCTTGCCTCCACAAAATTGCCCAGTTACGTGACACCGTGTTATCCGGCTGTGGCGTTACTCTTGGCGATGGTCCCCACGCAGCTCAGCCAGTCCACATGGCGACTCCATCCGTTTTGGCTGCGGGCCGGTTTCGCAACTTGGGCACTTGCCGGGATCGGACTCTCGGCGGCAATGGTTTATCTGTTCGTTAAAATCATGGATTGGCCGGTCGGCTGGCTGCCAGCTTTGGGGGGAGTTTTGGTTCTCGGTGCTGTGATGGCCGCGATTTTCTACGAGAAGCAACAACTGCCTCGGGCGGCACAAGCGATGTTTGTCACCAGTTGGTTGTTCGCTGTCGTATCGTTTGGTTTTGCCACTAGTTACGTATCCCAGTTTCGTTCCACGGATGACTTGTGGCGGATTGCCCGCGAACATCAACGCGACGGAGCCGTCCTAGCAGGTTATCGCGATCTAGAATCCACTTGGGTTTTTTACGCAGGCCAACCGATCTGGGAACTAACGCCTCCATCCGACAAGATCGTTGGGGCAAGTGAATTATCATCGGCCCGCGATCCCTCCGTAGCTCCCAGTCCAACGCAACTCGATCCATTTGCCCGTGAACATGATTGGCAAGTCAAACCGCGTGCCACCGTCGAACAACTATTAGTTCATCGACCTGGATCATTGATTGTGACCCCCGAAAAACATCTTGACGAATTGTTGGCCCAACTGCCCGATAATTACATCGCATTGGAAACTCGTCCGGATTTCTTAACTCGACACCAATTGGTGTTGGTCGGACCCAGACCGATTCTGGCCGACGTTCACTTGGAGCCATCGCGATCCGCACACGGAGTCGACGTGACGACTTCACGCTAAGGATTCCTCAGCGCGGAGTGGGGCACGAAACCGTGCCGGAGGAATTTGAACAGAAGGTAACAGAGATTGAGGAAGCTCGGTTCACTGGAGCGTTGATGTAAAGTGCTGTATTCCTGTGACTTGAACGCAACAGGTTCTCCGTTTCCTTCGTTCTCTCCTGTTCAAATCTTACTTGCCGCGAACTTGTGGGAATCCGTGTCGGAGAAATTGGAACAGGAGGGAGCGGAGGTAACAAAGGTTCAGGAAGTTCGGTTCACTGGAACTTTGATGTCATGTGCTGTATTCCTGTGACTTCAACAAAGTAGGTTCTCCGTTACCTTCGTTCTCTCCTGTTCCAATCTTACTTGCCGCGAACTCGTGTGAAACGGTGCCGGAGAAATTGGAACAGGAGGCAACGGAGGTAACAGAGATTGAGGAAGTTTGGTTCACTGGAGCGTTGATGTCATGTGCTGTATTTCATTGACTTCGACAAAGTAAGTTCTCTGTTTCCTTCGTTCTCTCCTGTTCAAATTTTACTTGCCGCGAAATTGTGTGAACCCGTGTCGGAGAAATTGGAACAGGAGGGAACGGAGGTAACAGAGATTTAGGAAGTTCGGTTCACTGGAGCGTTGATGTCATGTGCTGTATTCCTGTGACGTAAAGAAAGTAAGTTCTCCGTTTCCTTCGTTCTCTCCTGTTCAAATCTTACTTGCCGCGAAAACGTGTAAAACGGTGTCGGAGAAATTGGAACAGAAGGCAACGGAGGTAACAGAGATTTTGAAAGTTCGGTTTTCTGGAGCGTTGATGTCATGTGCTGTATTCCTTTGACTTCGACAAAGTCAGTTCTCTGTTTCCTTCGTTCTCTCCTGTTCAAATCTTACGTGCCGCGAACTTGCGTGAAACGGTGTCGGAGAAAATGGAACAGAAGGGAACGGAGGCAACAGAGATTTAGGAAGTTCGGTTTTCTGGAGCGTTGATGTCATGTGCTGTGTTACTGTGACTTCAACAAAGTATTGAGGAAGTTTGGTTCACTGGAGCGTTGATGTCATGTGCTGTATTCCTGTGACGTAAAGAAAGTAAGTTCTCCGTTTCCTTCGTTCTCTCCTGTTCAAATCTTACTTGCC
>JBGSJV010000004.1:0-65168 GCA_041741535.1 Pirellulaceae bacterium | reverse complement strand
GTGGCAGATCTGAAAGAGCTACACCCAGTGAGGTAAGATAGTTACACGAGTCTTGGAGGGGCTCTTTGCCCGGACGGATCGTGGCTTGCTTTGTGTTCGGTACGTAGATTGTAGTTCGCCCATCGATGAACATTAAAACGTATACTGTGCCATTTTCTTCATACTGTTCCCGAAGCCGATCTTCGCCGTCCAACGCAAGGTGAAACTTCATCGGAGGGAAGTCCACTTGATTCTGCACATACCAGACATCAATAGAATGGAGTTTCTTGTCGGAATACTGCAGGTAAACCTTATCGAGTACCTGATCCACCGAGACGACGTCCGTCGCCTCGCCTTTTACAATATTTTCAGTTTCTTGCTCTACGAACTGGCAATGACTAACCACCAAAAAAAACAAGTGCGTTGCAAAATTAGCGGTAAACATGACCACGCCTCCAGTCGTCGATAATTACACATTTGGCTACATGACACCACGTTGAAAAATACGTCTTCAGCTCTGGAAGCGTCCCCAAAATTGTTAAAGCTTGAAAAGTGGTCTCCCGCCGTGCGACAACCGCATGGTCGTAAGTATCAAGTTCTTTAGACAACGTTTGACGTCGTTGGAGAGACCTCCTTGAAAGATTGTATTTTGTTTGGTTTGTTGGGACAAGCTTTGGGTAACGAAACCGCCGCCGTGTTCCACAGCTTCATACGGGGCACGTCCCGTCCCGACCTGTCGCGTCATGTCCAAAGATGTCGAGTACCTTTGCGTGCCGAAACATCAACCGGGTACGGGCGAGTATTTTCGAGCTGGTAGTTGTCGCTTGCTAGTGGGACAACGATGAGAGCAAACCGCCTCACGATGCCTTAACGCCAAAATGAATCCGTCCAACCGCGGGCCACCAGTGGACTGGCGACGCACATTGCCGGGAGCCGAACGGCCTAGATGTAGCGATCGATGAGTCGCGGGTCCAGGGGGATGGGGTCGACTTCGATGTCGGCGATGAGGTCTTGGAACAGGCGGCTTTGGGGATTCATCGCCAAATCGCCGATCTCGGCCCAAAGCTGCTGAAGCTGGGGCGACGGATGACGTCCTTTGATCATCGCATCGGCTTCCAAATCCAAGGCGGTTGCCACTTTCAAGTACTCCGGTTCGGCTTTGTCCAGCGATAAGACAAAGACCATCGAAGCCAACGAATGACACAGCTTGTCGAACACGCCGCCTTCATCGCCCAAAAGATAACTTTGGTCCATGAACGACTTCTGATACCGCGCAATGATCAACAAAATCTCTCGACCCAAGACGCGGTTCCGCGACAATGCCCGGCGAACCAGTTGAATTTTTTCTGGAAACGGGTTGCGAACGTTCGCGACCGAACCCACCCAGGGCGACAACGACCCTAGAACTCGAGTGGCAATGAACCAGCCGAACTTGGCCTTGGCCAGCAAACCCGACTTGCCTTGCAATTCCGCCAAACCAATCGGTTCCAAGTACTGTGTCCGAATCATTCGCGTCATGGCATTGGGAGCACCTACATCCGCAAGGACTGGGTTGGGGCCTTCGTACACGGTACAGATCGTGAACTCGTGCATGTTTTCACCGACGAAGTTTGCGATCAAGTTCGCTTGTTCGTCGCTGTTCAGTTCGCGATGTTCCTCGCGGACCGTGGCCCGGCGTTCGTCCAGATGTACGGAACGCCCGCCGAGAATCTGATAGGTGTGAATCGCCGATTGAAGCAGGGTTTTGGTGGCATAGACTTTAGCGACCATCCCCAACGTTTCGTCGCGGACCCCGTTGGCACCTAAGCGAAAGCACAAGTCGCCCAACGAGCGTCCCGCCAAGGCTTGGCAAATTGCGCGGCCAATCCAAGTACGAATGCGAGGCGAGGCACCAATTGGCTTGCCGAAGGTACTACGAAAGGAGATCCAACCACCGGGCGAATAGCGTTTCTGCATGCCATTGTCCGAGATCGGTTGATTGGGATCCAGAATCAACTGCGCCAACAACTTGAAGATCTTCGCCGCGCTATTGACGCAGATACCGCCCCGTCCCTTGGCCAAAGAACTAAAGGCTTGGGCCAATCCTTTTCCTTTGGGACCAAGCAGTTGCGTGGCCGGTACCCGATGCTCCGACAAGCGAAAGCGAGCGTTCCACAAATAGTCAAACGCGGTCAGACGATTGCGAACCATTTTAAAAGTGGCCGAGTCCGCTTTGGGGACTTCAAAAATCAACATTCCGGAATCACGGCCCGGTGGAAGATTCTCGCCTTCGAGTTTCAATACCAAGATACAAACCCCGCCGTAGATCACGTTGGTAATGGGCCATTTCACACCGGAAATGACATAGTCATCGCCGACGCGTTTGGCCGTCAGGGACAACTTCGACGGGTCGGCTCCCACGCCGGGTTCGGTCAAGGCAAATGATCCCAACAATTCTCCTCGGGCCATTTTCGGGAGGTAGTATTGCTTTTGTTCCTCGGAGCCAAAATCGAGAATCGGGACGGCGGGGCCCAAGAAATTATGGACCTCGAACATCACCGCGATGTCTGGATGAATGAACGTAAGGGCCCGGAGAAGTGGTCCGAGATCCCCGAGTTTGGCGCCACTACCGCCGTAGGTTTCGGGAATCGCCAACCCGAAGAAGCCCAATTCCGCCAAACCGCGAATGGTATCGTCGTGGAATAACATCCGCTGATGGTCCAAGAGCGTTCCCGCTCGTTTGCGTTTTAGCAAAAACTCGAGGGATTTGGCCATGGTCTCCGCAACTTTGGGACTGGGCGAGAACCGACCCGCATCAAAGTCGGCTGCGGACGCCGAGCCGAAGAGAGAAGCCAGGGTCGGGGCTTCGCCGGAGAACTGGCGTTCGGCGCTGCGGTCGGCTTCGTCCAAGGTTGCCAGCGAGGCGACCTCGGCCGCTGACCGACCGGCCTGCTTGAGAATCAGGGCCACGACATCATTGGACGGTTCGGATTGTGGACTGGCGTTCATGTTGGAAGCGAACTCCAATTAGGCAATAATGGCGTGCAGGGAGTCATTGTGGCGGATTGTTGGGACAGTGGTTGCCGTTGCTGGCTGCGATTCCCACAACGTCCGATTGTAGGGTTCCCGCAAAAATCGCCCAGCCCCAACGATCGACTGCGACATTATGCCCGGTTTTTACGGCGATAATCTTGGAATCGGGCATTGAAGATGCAGGTGACCAGCTTTCTAGGCGAAATGACGCACAAAGTTGCGGTTTTGATCCGGAGCAGGATATACTACGGTAATACCGACACCGGCTGGAGCGTTTTTTACGATCCGGACCGGTGAAAATGTTTTTTGGGAGTCATTCAAAGATGCGGCAAATTCGCGGTGGCTTTACTCTGGTCGAGTTATTGGTGGTGATTGCCATTATTGGCGTCTTGATGGGTTTATTGCTGCCAGCCGTCCAATACGCTCGCGAGGCGGCCCGGAATTCCTCATGTCTCAATAATATTCGGCAAATCGCTTTGGCCACGGCTAATTTCGAGGCGGCGCAACAGGCGTTCCCACCGGCTCGAATTTACCAGAAACAGGTTGGCACGCCTGGCTTGGACTGCGGTGGCGAAGAGCCGTCTTGGCTGGTTCGCATCATGCCGTACGTGGAGCAGCAAAATCTATTCGGGAAATGGGATCTGTCGAAGCGTTATCGCGACCACGATCCAACGATCACGGCGGTTCCGTTGCCAGTGTACATTTGTCCATCGCGGCATAGTGTGGATTCCGCGAACACTCCGCCGGTCGATATGAGCGTGCTTGTGCAACTGCCTTGCGGGTGTCACGGCCGAATTCAAATTACCGTCGTGGGGGGAGCAACGGGAGATTACGCGGGCAATCATGGCGACCCGACTCCTGGCGCCACCGGTGGGCCAAATGATTATTACTATGGCGGTAATGGCAACGGGATCATTATTTCGTCGCAGGCCCGTTGCATCATGCGCGACGGCCAACGGGTCCCGGGACCGTGGGTGGATCGCGTGAAGATTAGTGATGTCCGCGACGGTTTATCCAACACGTTTTTGGTCGGTGAACTTCAAGTTCGACCGGCCGACTTGAACACCATGCCGTACAACGGACCATTGTACAACGGCGAAGATTTGGCGGCCTTTGCTCGAGTCGGTGGCCCTGGTGTTCCATTGTCTCGGTCGCGGGATGAAGCTCCTGGTCCCATTTTGGGTTTCGGTAGTTGGCATCCGAACTCGTGCAATTTTGCGTTCGGCGATGGTTCCGTACGCGGCATCGATCCGTTGATCGATACGCAAACTTTAGGATATTTGTGCAACCGCGCGGACGGCCAAGTGATTGCCGATACGAATCTCTAGAAAGTAAATTGCCGTGATCGTTAAGAAGAGATATCGAACGTGGTCGTTGCTGGCCCTGGTTGGGTTGGGCATCGGATTGGTCGGTTGTGGTTCTGGGCAACCGACGCATGTGGTCAAGGGCAAGGTCGTCTTCAGTGATGGGACGCCGGTCCAATTTGGCGATGTCGAAACTTTGGCAGTCGAACAACGCGTTAATGCGCGGGGCAAGATCGAAAAGGACGGCTCCTTCATCCTGACCACGTATGAGGACGGCGATGGTGCGTTGGCTGGAGAACACAAAGCCGTCATTATTCAAATGTCGGGGTCGCCGTTGGCAGCCAATGCGAAATTAGGACCGATTCAACACACGCACGGTCATGATATTGGTTCCAAATATCGATCCTACGATACGAGTGGCTTGAAGTTTACGGTTGAACCGGACAAAGTCAACGAAGTCACATTTGTCATTGATGATTTTAAACCCGGAAAGTCGGAGCATTAAATCCTGTGCCAACCTTGCTGGTTGGTTATCCTCAATGCCGTTCAACGAAGTACTTTTATCGCTTCCGACTCGCTCGGCGACGCAAAGCTGGGCGACATGAATCCGCAATTGGGTAAAGTGGGTCCCCGCCCAGCATTGCTCTGCGTCGCGGTTAAACGAAAATTGAACGGTATTACGGTAAATCGTGTAGCTACACACGCCACAGAGCCGTGACGTTCCGACACGCCATAACGCTTTGCGGAGCGTAGCTAAAAGAAAAGTCCCGAGATGATGCGGCTTCGTTAGAGCGATTGGATTTGGTCCAAGGTCAGTAGGCTTTCGAAAGCAATTCCCAGGGACTCGAATTGCTCGCGGCCACCGGCTTGTCGATCGATAATCGCGATCACTTTTTCCACGATCAGTCCGAATTCTTGCGCGGCTTGAATGGCTTTGATGCTACTGCCTCCACTGGTGACCACATCTTCGACAATCACAACGCGATATCCGGGAAGAACGGGGCCTTCCACTTGTTTCCCGGTACCATGCGTCTTGGCTTCTTTGCGCACCATAAAGCCGAGCAAATCCGCGCCGACCAAACCCGCGCGATAAACCAGACCTGCGGTGATGGGGTCCGCTCCGATGGCCATGCCACCGACGGCATCAGGCAACCCATCGCGTTGCAGCAGTTCGTACAAGCCGGCCGTGACTTGAATCAATCCTTGCGGGTGAAGTGTTAGGCGGCGGCAGTCGAGATAAAAGTCCGCCCGAGCCCCGGAGGCCAAGACAAAATCGCCACGTTGATACGCGTGCTCGTGAACCAATTTCAATAAATTTGCACTATCGTAGGTGGGCAGACTATCCATGACATGTCCTTTGTCGCTAAATTGAAGGACTTGCTACAGACGCTGACTCGTTTGTGCTGCTGCAAGTCGCACGACGGTCCAGTAAGTTGCTGAACCAACCACAATTTAGCTCAATCTTGGCATTTGCGAATGGGTCTACTTGTCCTCAACGTCGATCACCTTCCGGTTCATTTGTTGGGTCCGTACGGGAACACGTCGGTACCAACACCGACATTAAATGCGTGGGCGGCGCGTGGGTTGACGGCGGACGCGGTGTTCCAGAATGGAATTGGCGATTCAACGCCCGCGACGAGTTCATTGGCAGAGTTTCGGCGTCGCGCGGACTTGTGTCTGACCCCTGGACACGAAGGTCGGAGCGTCTGGCCGTTGTGCCCAACGGAGCCAGAGGATGATTCGATTGGGATTCTGGTCCCGACGTGTTCGGCATCGCGGTTGGCAAAGACTTGGGACGCGACGGCGGTCGCCAAGTACTTGGAACGAGCCCTGAGCAAGTGGACTGAAGCGATCTTGCCACGCGACGCGATGGTCTGGTTGGATCTGCCACTGTTTTCTGGGCCGTGGGATGCGCCGTTGGCGTGGCGACATTATCTCGCGGGCGACGACGATCCCGAGGTCTATACGGAATTGGAACCGCCTTATCTGGTCCTGCCAAACGATGGATTTGGAGGGCTGTTTATCGACGACTCGGTTGATCCTGATCTCCGATTAAGCTACGAACATGCGGCCGGAGCAATGGTTATGCTCTTGGATCACGCTTGCGAGTGGTTGCATGCCTGTGTGGCCGCAATGCCGCAAGGTCGCGAGACCTCCATATTGCTCACGGCCGAGTCGGGATACAGTTTGGGGGAGCACTTTGGGATCGGCAGTTTTCCTGATCGGACTTGGGCGGAAGAAGCCCATGTACCGATGATATTATTTATGGGCGCGGCGGGTTTGTATCCGGCCCGAATCCCGTCAATCATGTCGCAACAACAGTGTTTGACCTTGTGGCTGTCGGGAACAAGTGAATACCCTGCCCTGCTGAGTAATCATGAAGCCACGAGTGATTACGATCGGCTCGTCGAGCAATCGTTGAGCCATTGGACACGTCTCGCGAGCGAATGGTCCGATGGTCGCGGTTCGCTGCGCGAACCAACGAACGATCGAGGAGCGATCCAAGACCTTGTTCCAAGGTACGCTGTGATCAGTCGCTCTCCAAATCAAATTGCGATTCGGACCCCAACTTGGAGTTTTGTCTGGAAAGTTCGCCAAGCACCACATTTGTTTGTCCGCCCGGATGATCGCTTTGAACAAAACGATGTGGCGTCGCGTTGTCCCGAGTTGGTCGCGAACATCCAATGGTATTTGCCGGAGCTATTGATACATTTTTCGAGTGAAGGTCAAGTAGGCATACCAGACTTCTTGTTCGAAACGTGGCGTCAAGCCTGCGAGATGTTGGCGCAAGACGGCCGAGCACCGGACCAAGCAACGTGGGAGCGTCGATTGGCGACACAACCAAATGGTTCACTGCGAACTCGGGCCGAACTACCTGAGTTACTTTGGGCCGAGGTCACTTGAAGGGCGCCACAGCCTTCGTCTTCAGGCGGTTAACAGCAATACCGTTCAACGAAGGACTTATTTCACTGACGAATCGCTCAGCGACGCAATCCTGGGCGACTTGCATCAACAATTGGGCAAAGTGGGTCACCGCCCAGCATTGCTCTGCGTCGCGGTTAAACGAAAATTGAACGGTATTGCGGTTAACATGGGAGCCAAAGCACAAACTCGGCGCCGCTGCCGACCACGGATTTGACTTCGATGTCGCCGCCGTGTTCTTGCATGATTTTTTTGCTAACAGGCAGACCGAGCCCCGTGCCGCGTCCCCCTTTGGAACTTTCAAACAGTGAAAAGATCTTTTCAACATCGTCCGGCTCGATGCCAGGCCCCGAATCAATAACGACAATTTCCAAGCGAGGTTGCGGCTCCGAGACCGTCCGGACGGTGAGCTGAACCTGTGGTTGGTCCGCATCGCGCGCCGCGTCGATCGCATTCGAGACGATATTCAACGCTGCCCGATGCAGAGATTCGTAGTCGGCGGAGATGGTGGGTGGGTCGGGTAAGGGTGTCCAGTGGATGGCGACATCGAACTGTTTGGCCTTGGCCATTACAACGGACACGACATCGGTCAGCAGGTCACTCAGGTTGACGGTTTCTCGGCGAGGTTCCCGTTCTTTGCTAAACGAAAGCATGTCCATCACCAGATTGTAGATGCGGTCCTGATTGCGTTGCAGCAATGCCCATCCATCTTGAATCGTGGGGAAGTCTTGTGCCTTGATTCCTTGTTCCAACAAATAGCCACCTCCTTGAAACCCTTGCAGAATATTCTTGATGTGGTGCGACATGACCGCGATGGTTTCGCCGATGGCAACCAAACGTTCCGAGCGAACCAACCCGGAGTAGAAAGACGTGTCTTCGATCGCAATTCCCGACTGGTTTCCAATCGCGATCATCATTTGCAAATGGTCGTGCTTGAAGCGACGTCCAAATAGATCGTCAGGTGATTTGATGGACGTCAGATCGTCCGGCAGTTTTGTGCTTGTGTCGACATAGATGGCACCGACGATGCCATATCGACCGCGCATGGGTACACAAATCGCTTCACGGATTCCGAGTTGCATCACGCTGTCCGGATCGTCCCAGCGTTCGTCTTCCGCTGCATTGCTGGTCAGAACACCTTCTTCAGTACTGAGGACATATTCCAAGATCGTACGTGAAATCACGATTTCCCGGTCTTCGAGGGTCGGAAAACGGTAGCGCGCGACTTTGGCCAAAGGTTGGTCGGTATCGGGGTCCAATAAAAAGATGCAGCCACGATCGGCCTGAACCCATTGAAGGATCAATTCCATGATGCGATTCAGAAGTTGGTCGATATCCAAGGTGTGGCTAACGGCGAGCGCGGTTTGGTACATGATGTCCAAATGTCCATCGCGGCCAGATTCGAGTTGCGAGGCAAATGGGGCCGAAGCTGGAGCTGATGCCGATCGCCAAATTTGGCTGACGGCGTCATCGATGGGCGAAGATTTGCCGGTCTTGGCACTGGTGAGGGTCACTTCGGGCACGGCTCCCGACGTGGGGCGTGAGGCTTTGGACGTGAACAGCAAGAGCGTCCGGCCCAACTGCAGATGGTCTCCGTGCGACAAGATTCGCTCGGTAGTTCGCTCCTGATTGACGATCGAGCCGTTGGCACTGCCGAGGTCTTGGAAGACGAATTGGCCGCCCCGCAAAAGAATTTGAGCGTGTCGCCGCGAGACTTCCGAATCTCGGATGCAAATATCGTTTTCCCGGTCCCGACCAATTCGGACCAGTGGTAGATTCACGTAGAACCGTTGGCCTTGGTCTTTTCCTCTCAGCACAAACAACGAAGACAATAATGCGTTCCTTCTCCCAAACCAACCCTGCGGCCCTGACAATCGTCTCGCCAAACGCGTGGCTCTTCGGGTATTATGCCTGCCGGATGGGAGGGTCACAAGGAATCGGTGCTCCTCGAACTTGGAAACACAATTTGGAGCTCGACCTCTCAAAGTCCCATTTTTTACCTAATTCCCGAAACTTCCCGGGCGTCATCGACGTCCCAATAAGGTGGAATCGTTGATCAACCCGACTGATAACGACTTGATCCGGCAAACGCTGGCGGGACAACCCGAAGCGTTCGAGGGACTCGTGCGCCGATACCAGGGGCGGTTATTGTCGGCGATGGTTGCGGTTTGTGGCGCGGTTCAAGAGGCCGAGGACGTGGTCCAAGAGACGTTTCTCCAGGCCTTTTGCAAGTTGGATGGCTTTCGCAGCGAGAGCCGATTCTATACTTGGTTGTATCGAATCGCGTTCAACCTATCTGTGAACATGCGACGTCGGAAACGTCCGGCACTGGCTGCGGACCAACGCGATGGCCCCAATCAGGTCGACGTCCAAGACCAAACGCCGGGTCCTGAAGAACCGCTGAATCAGGCCGAACGTTCGGAAATGGTCCTTAACGCCATCCAGCGATTGCCGGACGAATTTCGGCAAGTGCTGGTCCTCCGAGAATTAGAAGGGTTCTGTTACGAGACGATTGCCGAGGTCTTGGCTTTGCCGATTGGAACGGTTCGCAGTCGGCTCCATCGGGCCCGGCAACAATTGAAGGACGAATTGCAAACTTGGTTTGCCGATTAAGACCCCTCCGATTTTGGTTGGGCCTCGTTGTGGCAAATCGAATTGAGATAAACTAATGAATTCAAACGACAAACTGAACAATGAAATACTGTCTGCATACTTTGATGGCGAACTGAGCCAAGCGGAGCAATTGCAGGTGGAGCAAGCGTTGTTCGAACGTCCGGAATGTTTGCGACAACTCCGCGATTGGGCGATCTTGCGCGAGGGGCTACAAAATACGTCGGAGATGATCCAAACTCAGGTTGGTATTACCGGGGAGCAACAAGTCAACAACGCTCCGAATGCCTCGGAATTGGCGGTCATGAGTCGCATTGCGGCGGCTGTAGCGGCGGGTCAAGTGAAGTGGGCAGCAAATGGCTCCATGTCGCCAACTCTGGACGTGAGGAATCGAGTTGAAGTTTTTGTCGAGTCGTCCGCAAATCAACAGAATACTTCTAGAGTCGCAGAAATATCCGTGACGCCGAATCCGGAACGGCGTTTGAACCCAAATCAGCGCCTGCGTCGTTGGCGTTGGCAGTTGGTGGCGATTTCCACCGCCGCGGCTGGTATGGTGGCGGTGGTTTTCCTGAATCAATTCGGCAATGGTCCGCAGATGGCAGGGACGGATGGCTCGCCAACTCAACCCAAGTCGGAACGAGCGGCGTTAGGAAACGAGCCCCTATTAGGCGGACAACCAAGTGAAATGGCGATGGTCACGCCTTCGGCACTTAATCGTTCGGGCGGTGGCGGTTCGGGTGGGGGAGACAATCCCATGTTGTCGGACCTAAATAATGCCGCGATGTCGTCAACGAACGACATTCCGCTTGCCAGTTCCGAATACACCACGTTTATCAGTTATGACGTGGCCGATCCGGAATTGGGGTTGCAACAGATGCAGTCGGTGCTGGCCAGCAACCAGATAACACCTGTGGAGATTTTTGAACAAGACGATTCACCAGTGGTCGTGCTGTCGGGTGACGCGAAGAAATTGGCGGAAGTTCTAGAGGCGTTTCAGGCGGCCGGTGATAACTCGCTCGCATTATTGGCCAAAGTGGCTCCGGAGTTGGATTCAACCGCAAGTCTGTTTGGCGCACAAGGCTTCGAAGTTGCCGCTGCCAGCGAGCAGACCATGGATGTGTTGGAGGAAGGTGCTGATCAACCAATTTCCAACACTCAACGAATGGCACAATCCGCTGCGTCTGGGCTGAATACAAACACAAAAAACAATTCGATTGCCCCGGATGAAGTCCTGTTGGCTCAGGATGCAAACCCGAATCTTGGTGTTGGTCCCGCCGAAGGGAACGTCGCTCGGCAAAATCCGACTGGCGGAGTACAGACGAATCAGAGCATTGCGTCGATCAGTAACTATCGACAAGGCGTGATTCGTAGCCAGGCAAATGTGCTTAATAACTTGGTTGCTCCTCCCGCAAACGTCACCATTGAGGAATTCCTTAATGACCGACCGGCTCCGAAGCGGGCCCGAGTCCCGTTTCCTGTCCAACCTGGGACGGAGATGCCAGGCATCGAAGCCGAGCAATCGATCGCGAATCAAGGGATGGGAGCCCCCCAAATGCAAACGGCGGAATCAAGAAATGTGAATCCTGCCATCGAACCGGCTCCTTCGGCAGGCCAGTCTGCCAAGGTCCAGCAAAGCGACCAACAGCCTGGAGTCGTTGGCGAGTCCGCGCCGGGCGCACTTACACCTGCATTGGCACCGGCACCCTCACTAGCACCGGGGCAAGCCGAGCGTCAAATGCGAGTCCAATCTGATCCAATGGGTGCGGAAGTGGTCCAAGCCGAAGCGGGATCGCCAACTAGTTCCGGCCAGACTCAAATTGTCGTGATACTTCGCCCAAAATCACGTGGGCAGCAAACTCGCAGCAATCAGACTCCCTAAGATCTAGGCTTTGTCCCCACCAAAACTTGGGGTCTGGTAATGGGGTCTGGAGTCATTTGTGCGAAGCACCCGAAGGGCCGTTCCGGCATTTGACTCCTGACCCCTTTACCAGACCGACCCCAAAATTAAATGGTGACAAAGCACTAGGCTTTGTCCCCCAAAGGGGCTAACCTTCTCCTGTCGTGTTTTTTTGTACGAGATATTGCACGCCCACCGAAGCATTAGACCTTTATGCTGAGATGGCTTAAATGACCTGAGCAAAGCCTTGCAATCCAAGTGGTTCGCGACAAGTATAAGGCTCGCCATACCGAACTCCGATCAAGCGGCCCCAATAGCCGGCCTCTTCTTCCAGTCGATCGATAAGACTCGGGCGATCGGGACGATTGGCAATAAACTGGCTGTGGTAACATTCGATGGCGGCACGCTTCTTTGCCCATTCGCGACTGATGTCCAAGATCCACATTGGCTGAATAGCCGCTCGAAGGTGGATGCAGTAATAATGAAAGACACGTTCGGGATGATGGGGTTGTCCCGGCATGTTCGTTTTGGAGAGCTTCGCCCAAAACCGCGCATCTTCAATCAACCTTGTCGCGGCGACATGATCAGGATGTGCGTCTTCCCAAAACGGAGCAAATAACCAACGCGGCCGCGTGAGACGAATGATGCTCGCCAAGGATTCTCGAGCCGGTAGAGTGGCCTCAAGACTTCGATTGGGCAACCCTAGATTGTCGCGCCAGGTCAAATCCAAGACCGACGTCGCCGCAGCGGTTTCTCGAGCTCGAATTTCCAGCGAGCCATAAGGAGTTGGCTCGCCATTGGTTAAATCCAGAACTCCAACACGAAGCCCTTGCGCCAACATGGATAGAATACCGCCGCCCATCCCTAGTTCTGCGTCGTCAGGATGGGGGGCGATTACTAGTGCATCAAGCGGTGTCTCTAATGGACTCATTAACGCGGCACTTGTCGATTGGCTTCGGAAGCTTGGGCGCGACGGAAGGCGTCCATGTCTTGCCGGCTCAGTTGAGCGGTTTGCGTCAAGAAGTTGTCGATTTGAGAACCGCTCAAGATCTCTTGCAGACGAGTGGTCATTGCGGCAAGCATCTTGCGATCATGCAAGTCCCGATAGAGTTCTTCTTTAACCACATCAATGTCTGTGACAACCGGTTCGGTTTGACCAAGGCCATACAAAATCACCCAGCTACCGCCTTCAGAAATGATCCCTGAAATTTCGTTTGGTCGCAAAGCAAAAGCGGCATCTTCCAGATTCTTTCGGCCAGTGTACCGAGCGATCGGTGGAACTTCACCACGATTAAACCGCGAAGAGTTCTCCATCGAATAGGTCTCGGCCAATCGTTGGAAATTTTCGATTGTTGGATTCTCGCGGGCCATTCGCCAAACTTTCTCGCAGCTCTTTTGGTCGAAAGTCACAATCGCCAGGACTCGGACGCGTGGTCCGTAGTTTGCCTCAAACCCTTTTGTCATGTCGTCGTTGTTGATTTCCACGGAGTTCTGCACCAGTTTCCGCAACGCAGCCGAGGGCCATACAGCATCTTGGACATAAAAATCGATCTGTGATTCGTCATTCTCCGTGACTCGTTGCAACCAACGATTCAGATCGACCTTGCCGTTAGCGTCCACTTGCCCGGCATCTGTGGCAACACGTGTGATTTCATCTCTCAGATCGTCCTCGGACACGGAGAGATTATTTGTCTTTAGCTGTTGTTTGAGAAGAACCCGGTGAACTTCAACTTCCAACACATCAATGCCATAACGCGTGATGCATTCCTCTGCGAGCGTTGCGACGGTCACAGGCTGTCCATTGACCAAAGCAGCCACACCCGGATGTTGCTGCGATAAGTTGGTGTCATTGAGTACGTTGACGACTTGCGCACGACTTTGCAGTTCTTTGAAAATAAGCGGCGCTTGTTCATCGAGTTTGGCAGTTGCCAATAAGCCCTGAATCCGATCTTGAACCAATTTGGATTGTTCGTCGCTGAGTTGCGACGCTGGGTAGCGACGTTGACATTGGAAAATATAAAATTGGCCATAAAGTTCGACAACTTCAGAAATCTCACCTTCTTGTAGTGCAAACAGTACGGTTTCTGCTGCTGGCTCGACGTCGCCCATTTTGAATGGGTTGGGCGATAAGCCCATGTACGGGGCCGTGGCCGGATCCAACGAGTAGTTTTTTGCCAAGGTGCCAAACTGTTCCGGATTCTTGCGAGCGGCTTGAAGCAAAATCTCTGCCTGTTCACGAGAGCTTTCCACGATCAATCGAACTTGGACTTTTGGCCCATATTCGCGGTTGATCATGTTGGTTACCTCTTCCGGTGTGACCGTAAAGCTGCCAGCCGCCAGCTTTCGCAGGGCCAAATCCGTCCACACGATTTCGTCTTTGATTCGTTGTGGCGAAATGTTTTTCTTCTCGGAAACTATTTGCAAGTATTGTTGGACCGACATCCCTTCGACGCCTACGCCCTTGGCGACACGTTCCAATTGCTGATAAATTTCGTCTTCACTGATGACGATACTACGTCGTTGGCACTCCATTTCGATCAACATCTTGTTGACCATCGACTGCAGAACTTCCTTGCCGTATCGTCCCAAGCAGGCGTTGGCCAATTCCGACCGAGAAATGGCTTCACCGTTGACCACGGCAACCGTCTGAATCTTGTCAGAACTCGGAGCGCCCGGGACTTGTGACGTGGCGTCCGCTTGTGGCCTTGAGGGGTTCAGGACCGGTTGAGCAACGGCCAGCGATGAGGTCGCCAACAACGTCAAACCGACACACGCGGATCCCAACGACCAAAGTCGCATTGGAGAAACACCTTGGCCCGCTGGAAACTGCCGAGAAAGAGTGAAGAAACGGCCAATAATAGAGGTACTCAGCATGCGAACGACTCCCTTCGCTATCGCGCAGTCATTTTAGTAAATTGCCACAACCGTGCTGGCAAGTGACCTTCGCCACGAAATCAATCTAACATCGTCCGGTGAAAATGGTCAAGATCGATTCGATCCGACCCTTTGTCAATATTTGATTTGTGGGTAGCTACGCTTGCCAAAGCCTGGTTCGACTCGGAATTAATCCGAGTTTTGGCGAACTCAACGACCTCACTTCTGAACGGTTTCACGCCCCGAACCTGAAGGTCTGTTTTGTCCCGGCTGAAGTTCCGACAACTGCCGGACGGCCTCCTGTCCACTCTGGCGTTGGATGCTGGTTTTGTTAACTTGGGTTGTCGGATCAGAAGCCGACAGAATATCGAGTTGAACCAAGTTTACGGAAAACGGAATCATGTTTGAGCAAATTCGACAACGATTTATTGCTGCCAATCAGTCGCATGTTTTGCAGTTCTGGGATCAGTTGAATGAAGAACAGCGAGCCAGATTTGCGAGACAGCTTGAGGGAGTTGATCTTGACCTGCTCGCTCGATTGTACGGGCTGGCGAAGACAACGCAAACAAATTGGTCGGACTTGGCAACGAAGGCTCAATCGCCGCCATCCGTGACCTTGGGCGAGCAGGCCGATCCGGTGTTGCGGCAGAAGGCCGTGGCGCTCGGCGAGCAGGCTTTGCGCGAAGGTAAGGTCGGCGTGGTTTTAGTTGCCGGTGGCCAGGGAAGTCGATTGGGTTTTGAGCAACCCAAGGGAATGTTCCCGATCGGTCCGTTATCGCAACGGACATTGTTTTGTATGTTGATCGACGTGCTGAAGGCCCGCGCGGCGCATTATAAAACCCGCATTCCCATGTTTGTCATGACAAGTCCTGCGACCGACCAAACGACTCGGCGGCACTTTGCAGAACAACGAAATTTTGGTTTGCCGGAAGGCGATTTGCAAGTCTTTTGCCAAGGTACGATGCCCGCCGTCGCGGCCGATACGGGGCGTTTGATGCTCAGTGCTCCCGGAGAGTTGTTCCTGAGTCCCGATGGACATGGTGGAATGTTGCAAGCCATGCAAACATCCGGCTGTCTGGCGAATGCACAGCAGCGCGGAATCGAATGTTTGTTCTATTGCCAAGTCGACAACCCGTTGGTTCAACTTTGCGAGCCACTACTCGTTGGACTTCATCTCCTGCGACAGGCGGAGGTTACGACCCAAGTGATTCGCAAGTCCCACCCACTGCAAAAGGTTGGCAATGTTGTTGGCCTCGGCGAACGATTGGAGGTGATCGAATACAGCGATCTCCCAGAAGATTTGGCTCGGCAACAGTTGCCCGATGGAAGCCTCCGGTTTTGGGCTGGGAACATTGCGGTACATGTTTTTCACCGAACTTTTTTGGAGCGTGCCGCTCAACAGATTTCGGAAAGTGGCACAGGGCTACCTTTCCATATCGCGAAGAAGAAGGTGCCATTTATTAATCAACACGGTGACTTGATCCAACCTCCGACGGAGAACGCCTACAAATTCGAACGGTTCATTTTTGATTTGTTGCCAATGGCCCAGCGAGCCATCGTGGTGGAAGTGGATGCCGCCGAAGGCTTTGCCGCGGTGAAAAACGCGGATGGAGCGGCCTCCGAGACGGCAGCCACCACTCAAGCCGCGATCGTTGCTCAACAAGTACGTTGGTTAAACGCGGCTGGCGTCGATGTTGCCCCGGGGGTTCAGGTCGAGATTCATCCTGCCGTGGCGCATGACCAGGAAACGGTTCGTCAGAAGTTCGCGGGTTGTCGTCCGATCGAGCGCGACACCTATTTTAACGAGCATTAGGACTTGTGCGAAAACAAGCCACCGATCTACAACACCCGCGTGGCTATTGTGGATCAGAAACGGCGCGGTAGGTCTCCGCTAAGACGGGGTTTCCCACTTGCCGATAAGACTCCGCCAGCATTTGATGAATGAACTCCAAATCCTTGGCACCGTTGGTCGCAATTTCCAAGTCCTGAATCGCTTGGTCCCACCGCCGCAAATTAAACAGGATGGTCCCACGCGTTTGCCGGAAATCGACTCGATCCGGATCCAATTTGATCGCGGTGTCCGCAAACTCCAACGCCGCAAAACGACGCGAGGGAAAGGCACTGTTTAGGACAAATGCCAGGTTATTCCAGGCGGTGGCGAGTTTTGGGTCAAGTTGTGTTGCCCTCGATAACAGGCGTTCCGCGTCTGCCCACTGTCCTCGCGCGGCCGCCAGACTTCCCAGATGAGCGATAACTGGCGGTGTAAAAGTTTCATCCGACAACAACTGTACGAACAATTTTTGGACCGCTTCGTGGCCTTGTGAATTCGCGGCAATCAAGTTCAATCGATCGAAGATCAAATCCAAGTCGTCACTAGGCAACATGGCGTCCGCCGCTTTGATTCGCGACGCGATGTCCGTTATCGTTTGAGCCACTGGGTTCTTTAGCCAGATGTCCACGAACTGCAGTTGCAGAGTCGCACGATTTAGTTTCGCGGCGCGACTATTCGGATTGGCGCGATACCATTCCTCAACGGCAGCCACCGCAAGGGTTTCATCCCCGATCTGTTGGCTTGCTGCGGCACGCCATCGCAACTCATCGGCACTAAGTTCCTTGCCTTCTTGCGCCAACTGCTGAAGCTGTCGATGCAGGGTTACAGCGATCTCACGGGCCGCCTGGATATTCCCTAGTTGTTGATGGATTTCCAGCAACAGGGCGTTGGCCGGTGGAAGCTCCGCTTTGACTCGGTCCAAGGACTGTTGGGCAAGCGAATGTTTACCAAGTCGAAAGTACGCCAAGCCTTCCAAGAACCACAACTCGTCAGCATTGCCGACACGAATTCGGATTTGTTCGAGATGTTGCAGTGCCAATTCAGCGGCTTGCTGCGTTGGCATTTCGAGTTTCCCATCCAGCAGCTTCTCGATAATCCAAAAATGAGCCCCGGGAAATCCCGGTCGCGTGGGCGGGGCTATTCGGAGCATCATGGCATACGCCGACGGCAAGTTCCCCGCATTCGACATCGCTAAGGCAGTTTGATAATCGCTGCGATCCGAACGCACGCCGAGTTGCTCTAACTTGAAGCGAAACCGATCGGCCTGGACAGTATCACCCGCTTTGATCGCAACCGCCAACGCCGACTCGTAACGAACCGCTACCTGAGAATAATCGAGCAACGAAAACTGAAAGTACACCGACATCAATAGTCCCATGGTGATGGCAACAGGCACGCCCCACCACACGACGGCCATCGTGCGAGTCTTTGCATAAGCCCGCAAAAAGTCCCAAAATCCAAAGGCAGGAAGGATGACGTAACGACCCAGGCGACCCGGCCATGATTTCGCCAATTGGGCTCGATGAGCTTTCTCCGCGTTCTTACGTTGCAGGGCCAATTTTAACTGTTGCTCGACCAGTTTCGGGTCTGCTGTTTGCAGCTTCTTTTTCCTGCCGAATAATCGCTCGCCGCGATCTAGTGGAATACGCACGAACCACAACAATGCCAATAGGCTTTTGTTGACAGCACCTTCCACCCGCGCGAACCAGGACAGCTTTTTCGGTTGTTTTCGTACGGACGGTCGCACGCGTCGAAACCAACGCAAAGGCCAATCCAACGCTTTTGACAGCAAACGCAACGAGCGAAAATAGAATTTATTAAGACGAGAGGCAAGTTTCGAACGCCCACCCAAAGCGCCCAAGGGCTTCGCAAAACGAAGGTCGGTGCGACGCCACCAACGGGTTGGCGTGTCCGACCAATCCGCAAACTTCTGCAGAAGTCGAATAAGCCACTTCCAAAACATCAATTGCGACGCCTAGTGATTTGTCGCTCGTAGATTTCAGCGACCGAATTGTTGCCCAAACGTCGATGCGAATCGGCCAGCGCAGCGTGTACTGAATCTAGCTCGTTGATGCCATTGATCGCAATTTCTAGATCGACAATCGCCTGCTCGTAGTTGCGCAGCTTGTAAAAGATCATGCCCCGCGTCTCACGATAATCAGGATTGTCCGGGTTGATTGTGATCGCGCGTTCGACGTGCCTCAGGGCCTCTTCCAGACGCTCCGGAAACGCGGCGCTAATGACAAACGCCCAGTTGTTCCACCCGTTGCCCCAATCAGGGCTAGCCGTGGTGGCGCGACGCAACAACGCATCCGCCAAGTTGTAGTCTTTCTCGACCGCTGCCATGGTTCCAAACGATTCGATGATGATGCCCGAAAGTTGTTCTTCCTCCAACAATTGTTGGTACAAGGCCTCGGCCATGTCGTTCTGTTTCTTTTGCTGGCAAATGATGGTCGCGACGGCAGACACCATTCCGGCTTGCTCATACGGAACGGTAGCAGCGGCTTGAATTAGCTTCTGTTTGATGTCCTCTAAATTGGCTGGATTTGGGCTTCGACACCATTCGTTTACTTGTTGAAGCAAAAGTTGCGTTCGATTGACACGTGCTTCGACACTGGTCGGATTCGCTTGGTACCACTGCTCAACGGCCTCGGTGGCCAACTTGGTGTCGCCGATAACTTTGGTCGCGGCCGTTTGCCACTTTCGCTGATCCTCCGTTAGCTCCTGTCCTTGCTGGATTGCTTGAGTCAGTTTGCGGTGGACATTGACTGCTTGAGCCTTTGCTTCGGCGGATTTTCCACGGCTGGCATAAACCTCCATCAAGAGAAAAGATGCTACGACGTTCGAGTCAGCAATCGGCGTCAATGTATTGATGGCAGCGGGGATTTCTCCAAGTCTCGCGAATGCCAATCCTTCCAAGAGTCTAAGTTCTGGCTCGTCGCCCGTCCGCGTCCTTAACAACTCCAAATGTTTCAGGGCCAAGCGTAGGCTTTCCGGTGCCGACACTTCAAGGGAGCCCTCAATGAGCTTTTGAGCGATCCAAAAATGCGCCCCTTCAAAACCCACTTGATTGTCAGGTGCCAATTTCTTCATGAGTTCATAAGCCTCAGAAGTTTTGCCACTTTCCGACAATGCCAGCGCTGTTTGATACTCGCCGCGAACCGTTGACGAACCTAGTTGGGCCAACTTCATGCGATACAACTGCGTCTTGTCCGAGTCTCCCGCTTTGATCGCTTGACTTAGGGCGGCTTCGTATCGAGCCACGATACGCGGGTCTTGGCCAAATTGTGCGATGAAATAGACGCTTGCTAATAAGCCTCCAATGAGCAACAGAGGCAAGCTCCAAAGCCACAAACCGGCGCGACGAGTCGAGAGCAACTGCCAAACAAACTCGCCGCTGCCCACAAAGGGAGCGGCTGCGAAATCACCCAATCGACTTACCCATGTCCGACTCAGATTCTCTTTGACCGTCGTCTTCTCCACGCTTCGCGACAATCGCTTTTCGAGTTGTTCCTCGTCCCGTTCAAAATCACGCTCTGTAAACTGACGTTCGGCCGGTCGCCCGATTCGATCCAGACGATCAACGACATAAAAGAACGGCCAGAGGATCCAAGCAATCGTGCGGGCGAACCAGCTTTCGGACCCACCACTACTGGCAATCAGGCCAAAGAACCAACGAACAGGCCAGAATACCCACAACAGGGCGGGTCCAATCCATCGATCTACGGACGTGATTTGCCCGGCTGCGTCAAGTCCTCGGACGAACAGATGGTCGAAAAAACGACCAACCGAACTCAGCCCATCGGAAATCCAGCCGACGAACCGCATCATCAATCCAATTAGAAATCCCATTGCAGTTGGTCCACTAATGGGAAACGACTAAACCGGAATCGGAATCGTCTTTGTCGGCAGGATTATTATGCGGAACGTTGTTACCCAACGACGGTTTGTATTCGGGAACAGCGTCTTGCAGGCGGCGCCGGATTGTGTCGGCCGGATCACGGATTCCAGACATTAGCACCTCAATTGCCCGGCTAACTTCGTCGAAATTCAACGTCCGATGTTTGGCCGCAAATACCTTTTCGTGCGGCGTAGGAATCATTGTTTCTTCATCAAAGTACAATTCCTCGAACAATTTTTCGCCCGGTCGAGCACCCGTAAAGCGAATTTGAATGGCAGATTCTGGTAATCCTGCCAAACGAATCATCTTACGAGCCAGTTCCACAATCTTTACGGGCTCGCCCATGTCCAATACAAAAATCTCGCCTCCGCTGCCCATACAGCCCGACTGGATTACAAGTTGGGAGGCTTCCGGAATGGTCATGAAGTATCGCGTCATTTCTGGATCAGTAATCGTGATCGGACCACCACGAGAAATTTGTTCCTTAAATATTGGAACAACACTGCCCGCGGATCCCAGCACGTTTCCGAAACGGACTGCGATAAATCGAGTCGCCGATTGGCTGCCCAGCGACAGAACATAACGTTCGGCCATTTGCTTCGTACAACCCATCACGCTTGTAGGATTGACGGCTTTGTCTGTCGAAACAAGAACGAACTTGGCAACTCCAAAACGATCGGCCAAATCGGCAATGTTCTTTGTGCCTTGAATATTGTTTTGCACCGCTTGGCCAGGGTTCTCTTCCATCAACCCGACATGCTTATGAGCCGCTGCATGATATACAAACGTCGGCTGGTAGTCGCGGAACAATGCTTGCATCCGCGAGAGGTCCAAAATATCACCGACCGCCGGGATAAGTTGTGTCTCCAGACACTGCAGGGCCAACAACTCGGTATGGATCAAGAAGACACTGTTTTCGCGATGGTCCACCATCAGGAGTTGGCGAGGCTTGAACTTAAGGAGTTGGCGACAGATCTCGGAGCCAATACTACCGCCAGCACCCGTGACCATGATGCACTGGCCTTCAATTTGTCGACTTATCAACGATGTGTCCAATTTGATGCTATCCCGCTGCAGCAAATCGTTGATGTCGATTTCACGGACTGGAATGAAGCTTCCTGACGGACTACGATCAGTCGCAGCGGGAATAACCAGGGTCTTCAAGCCTGCAGCGTCATACGTCATCTTGAGCTTTAAAAGCTGTGGACCCGGTATCGAGCCAGCAACCAACCAAACTTGGTCGATGTCCATGTCGTCTTTAAGCAACGGAGCATCCGACGGTTTGCCTACGATCGGAATTCCCGCTCGAACCGCACCGCGTGGGTAGGATTCGGTCGAAAGAATGCCAACGATTCGAGTGGCCGAATGTGTTTGACTATTGATTTGATTTGCCAAGACGAGCGTATCGTGATGATTGCTTATCATCAAGGCTCGGCTTTTTACGGGACCTTGACGGCGAAACGGGATCCGCAGCGAAACTTCCCCGTAGATTCGCCAACTGGAACGAGCCGCGACAATCAGCCCGCCACTTAGCAAAATATGTAGTGCGATGATCGAATTGGGAATCTTGGCGACCGGGACAATTACCCCCAGAACCCACAAGAATACGCCGGTCGCGAGCAAGGGTGCTACGAAGGATAACAAGTCGCGAAAGGTGACGTACCGCCACCATCCGTGATAGGTATTGAACGACCAAAACGCGGCAATCTGAACCACAAGCACATGCGGCAGGGTGCGCCACATCAGGCTTTGAAATTCCTGCGAAATTTGAAAATCGAATCGAAGACCAAACGCAGCAACATACGCACACGCAAACAGAAATGCATGGCCAAGCACCAGGAGTGGCAAGCGAATCGCTAAGAGCCATCCCGGAAATTTTGCGTCGGAGATCCCGTATCGCGGTTCCACAATGATGCTCACAAAAAATCGTTCAATCGTTTCCAAACCCGGACGTTCTGAAGCTACTGCTTCAGAACGTGACTAACTGGACCCAATCTTCTCTTGGTACCGCGAATTGCGAGACTCGTAGTAGTTTCCATTTCCGTAGCCATAACCGTAGCCGTAGCCATAACCATAGCCATACGACCCGTATTCGTTATAATGCGGGTTGTCGTCGACGCCGTTGACAATGATGCCCAACAAGTTCGCATTGACCATATCCAGTTTTTCCTTGGACTTGGCCGATGTGACGACGATACCCTTCCGAATCCGAATCACGAGGTACACCCCATCGACTAACGAAGAAATAACCGCTGCGTCAGCGACCGGAAGTAGTGGTGGTGAGTCGATCAAGATAATGTCGAATTGCGTTCGTAACTCCGACACCAATTTGCCAAATTCGGCGGAGGTCACCAATTCGCCAGGATTCTTTGGGCGTCCACCACATGTCAATAAATAGAGACCATCCTGGGCGGACTTCTTCAGGCAGTTCTCCAACTCTTCCGTTCCCGCCACAACCTGCATGATCCCTGGCTCAATGGTTTCGCCAAAGTAGGTGTGCACACGCGGGCGACGGAAGTCAGCATCAATCAACAATACTCTCTTGCCAGCTTGTGCCAAGGAAATGGCCAAGTTGCCCGTCGCGGTCGACTTACCATCACTAGGTGATGGCGAGGTGAACAAGAACACCTTTGAGCCATCCGCTTGGGCAGTAAACAACAGTGACGTCCGTGCCGCACGCACCGCTTCAGCCATCTTTGAGGTTGGTTTGTGCAAACAGGTCAACGCTGGATTAACCTTGCCCGTTTGTTGCTTGCGTGGAATTCTGGCCGCCGGCAACTTGCAAATTACCGGAACCTTCAAGCGTTCAAAAATCTCCCCAGGATTGCGGAACGTCATGTCCGATCGGTCGATCAAAACCGCCAAGCCAACGCCCAACAAACCACCGAGAAACAGACCAATTGCCGAATACTTCAACAAACTCGGAGCAACTCGTGCACCGGGCCCCGCCGGGTCAATGACTCGTACCTTTACGTCCGTGAAATTGTTCGATACGACGTTGATTTCAGCCAACCGAGCTAGAACTCGATCGATCTCCGACTGCTTATCGACAATCCGGTTCTGTAGTACTTTAAGCTGCGCAAAATCGCCAGCCACTTCGCGAGCCTGTTCTTCAATCTCGGCCAATTCCTCGTCCAACTGCGATAACTTGAATGTCAGCCGATTTTTGTCCGATTCCAAGGCCACGCGATAAACGTCAATCCAAGTTTTGTTTCGTTGTTCCAGTTTCTGTTCCAACGTCTTGGTTGTGTCTTGGGTCGTAACTTCCGTCCCAGCCTGCAAAGTGTACTTTGATTTTGCTTCCTGCAGTTGCTGCTGGGCAAATTGAATCCGGCGATTGAGACTAATGATGAGCGGATGACTTTTTGCCATCGCTTGATTCCGCAACTCACGCTGAACGAGTAGCTCATTAAGCTCACGCTCCAATGTAAATACTTGTCGAGCGAGTTCGTGATTGGTAATTCGGCGCTCTTCTAGAGTATCGATCGTCTCGACCGCCTCACCCAGATACTTCTTGGCTTCGGTCACCAAATGCGTCAAGCGAGTCGCATCTTGAGACGCAATTGCTTGTAGCGTCAAATCAAGCCGATTGGCAACATCGCGAAGCTCGCCAGCTGCCGTATTTCGCATATTGCCAACCCGCTGCATCTCTTCAGTATATGGATTGACAAGCCCTTCCGCACGCTCGACATTTGGCATATTCAACTTGGCCAGAATCTCCAAGTAACTGGTTTGGTCCGTGCGTTTCTCAGTTTCCAATTGATCGCGGAGCTTGGTAATCAGTTCAACCGACTCCTGTCCGGAAGATTTCGTGTCGCGGCTAATTTCCTCTTGATACGCCCGTACGATCGCGTTGAGAATGATCGGCAAGTCTTCCGGAAAAAGCCCTTGAGTTTGTAGAACCAATGTTTGGTCATCTTCCTTCTTTGAAGCCGTGATCGTCAGCACGTCCTTCTGGATTTTGCCGACAATTTTCTCCGGGATATCACCCTGGAAAGTGGGCAACTTGTCCAGATAGCCAATTTCAATGGCGCGAGTCAGGATCATCTGGCTCCCCAACAATTTTTGATGTTGCAGAATCGAGACTTTCTGCACAACCGTCTCGCCGTTAATCACTGTCGGCGGCGCTTGCGAAGTAATCAAAAGTTGAAGCGTCGAACCAAAAATCACCGGCGCCGCAGAATAAGCCAAAAGGCTGATGCCACCGCCAATTAGGGCCAGAAGTACGACCAGGAACTTTCGTCGCAGAATGGGACCGATGATATCCACGGCCGCCATGTTGGCAGCTGGACCGCCAGGCATACCGCCACCACCCTGCCCATTCGCCATCGGCGAAGCGGGTGGGTTATAAGGAGCCATCGGCCGCTGAGCGTTGGGCGCGAGTCGCCCGACCGCGTAATTCGGGCCATACCCGTTTGGCTGCCCGCCCGAATGCGAGTCATAAGGCTGTGCCGATTCCGGGAGCTGTTGCTGCGACATAGACATTTTTTCTTGCCCGTGAAAGTGTTTGGTTAGAACATACCCCGTTTGCGCAGCCGTCACCCTGCACACCCCAACCCGTCATGGCCTGAGATTGAGTCCATTATACGCCGCGGACTCTCCGATTCTAGTACTAATCCTCAATCTCAACCGCTAGAATAGCGAGAAGCAACGTTTGTTATCGATGATTCAGGCAATTTATGACGAATGGAACGATTATAAAATCGGGGTCGGTCGGTCCACCGTTCAATCTTGTCGTCCGCAAAAAGACCGACGCTATGAAGGGCTCCGCCAATTCAATCGTGGCAAAAAAACATCCCGGGAAGCCTTCAATTAGCTAACCCGGGATCATTCGTTGTCTATATAAAGTTACCGCGAATCAGGATCGACGTCGGCGTAGGAAACCCAACCCCAAGACCGAACCAACAAACAGCAACGCCGAAGGTTCAGGAACGGCTGTTAAGGTTAAGAATCCGCTAGCGCCGGCTTGGTTGGCGGCGAAATTTGTACCACCAGCACCGTCATCATACCGAATTTGCCACTCTTGGCCGGAAACCATAAAAATGTCGTTGTTTGCCAACTGTGTTGCACCCAAAGTTAGCAGCCCGCCGTTCCAACTACCGGTATAGCTGACCATGGTCAATTTCGAGCCTGAAATGACCGGAATGTTGACGTTCAAATCGGATACCGTCAAAAAGGCTCCGTTGGCAATGTTTAAGTTGCCGACGATGTGAATCAGGTCTCCATCCAAACCATTGGTTTGCAACTCATAGTCAAGGGTCGAACCGGCATTCAGATTCAAATTCCCGTTTACCGCCATGTTGCCAATGCTCGAACCAGGACTAATCGTTCCAGAAACATTAATTTCGGCGGATGTGATCGCGCCTGTACCAGATACCGTCCCAGGAGCGCTGACGTCAAACGTAGTTGCAGTAAGGGACCCATTCACCTTCAGTTCGCCGCCCGTCACGCTGACCGAACTACCACCGGTATGAGTTCCATCAATCACCAACGATCCACCGCTAACCGTTGTTGAGCCAGAATAGGTGTTGTTCCCTGAAAGTGTTGTACTTCCGCTCCCGGACCGAACCAAAGATAACGCGCCACCGCCAACTCCATTAGAAATGGAGCCGGAGAATGTCGTGCTACCACTGCCGTTGATTGTTAATGTAGAGGCGACCGCCGATTGATTTCGCACATTGCCGTTCGCCGCACCAGAGCTCAACCCAGCGATCGTTCGATTTAATCCATTCAACTCCAAGGTTGAGTTTGAATCAAAAATCACGGTTGTGCCGGTTGGTAGCGCGTTTGCACCGTTCAGTCGAACGATACCGTTTGCTCCCAAATTAATAATCGTGTTCTGCCAAGTCTTCGCCCCATTACCCAAGACGACTAATCCATCTCCGCCACCAGTCCCACCAACCCCAAATTGCACGTTTCCGGCACCGTTGTTCACCGAGCCATTGATGGTCAAGCTATTTCCGCTGGTCGCACCAAAATGCAATGTCGATCCATTTCCAGTCACACTTCCATCAACTATGGCAGCGGAAACACCAACCAAGTTAGCGGCACCGGTTCCTGTAATCGTAAGAGGAACTGCAAAAGTTCCGTTGTTGGCAATGTTGACCTGAAAAACATTGGACCCAGACGAAAAAGTCTCTAACGTCACCGACGAGGATCCTGGAGCACCCGTCCGATGCCGAACCGAATCAATTGTCATGGCGCGGCCAGCCGACGAAGTGGAGCCGTCCGCATTACGACCGTCAAAAGTCACGTTGACGCCGCTAGCCAGTCCTAACGTCCATTCACCGACAAAAGTCCGAGCATTGGTCGTCGGGATTCGGAATAAATAACCGCTCGATTGAACTTCAATCCCCGCACTAAGTACTGTAGAAACACGGTCGACGCGAACGACGTTCCCCGTACCACTAAAAATGGCACTGGCATCAATGAAGTTTGGCCAAGCAATCAGTCCCAAACCGGGATCACCGCCAGCCGAACTGGTGTTCCAATTAGCAACCGAACCAACTCCAATCGTTTCGCCCCAAACCCCGGCAGACCCTGCCGATCCAATGCCCAACGCAATTCCGTTATTGTCGTAATAATGTGGAGTGATTTGCGCAGATACAAGTGATGATACGGCACCAAATAATGCGAAAACGATCGCAGCGGTTGTACGCGGAAAACTTCTTAAAAACATGCCAAATCACTCCTGCACATAGTATGGTCTTGGTGCGAAAAAAGATCGCCGTAATTGTTACCCTAATTCAACGTCAATGTGTTTGCAACACTCATCGTTCGGTAAATCGCGAAAATTCCAAAGAAACTACCCAAGCCGAACATCCCCCCAAGACGGGGGGAAGAAACGGATTTTTCTTGAGTTTAAACAGTTGTTTTTTAGTTTAAAGCACGCTTCTGGACTGGAACGTCGACGAACTATTGGATTCGATAGACGACACTCCTCAATCGAACAACCAATTCCTCATCTTCTCCTTGTTCCGCCAAGATCACGTTCTCTGCTTCCGTATTTGCGGCCGCGAGCGCAAACCAATCTTCGGAAAATCGCTTGATGACTTTGACCTTTTCGCTGTTCTTTTCCAAATCCACATCCACTGCATTTTCCGCGATCAGTAACCGCCCCCGTTTGTAAAACGTCCATTGCCCAGCTTGACGCAGTCCTGTTGGACCGGAGGGCACCTTCGATTCGCCGGCGGCGTCCGCTGGAAGTGCCGAATTGCTTGTCGGCGGACCACTCAGTCCCGACGCACCACCCGTGACGCGTCCAGACATTCCGCTGATCCCACTTGGAGCCGCATTTCGCATCTGCATGCCTTGCAAATTTTCCGCCAGTTTATTGGACTGTTTAAAACTCCGTCCGCCGAAACCTTCCGCTCCGGAGACCTCCGCCAATTGATCCAAGCTCGCGGTTGTCGCGGCCCGTTGGCGCGTTACATCTGCCAACTGGAACGAGTTTTCGTCGGCCAGATAGGCCGTATAAGGAGTGATGATCCCATGTTTCAATGACAATTGAACCAACTCTTGGACCAGCTCGTCATGTTTTCCCTCCAAGTCAATTTGATCGATTAGCTCCCCAATTCGGCGCATGGCCCACAGTTTGCCAACAAAAGGATACTTCTGAGACTCCCCGCGTTTGGCCAGCTCCAAGTCGAATTCAAATTCTTGAACTTGTGCCCCGACCGTACCTTTGATTTTGATTTTCGTCGGACCACCTTGGTGATAACGACCGACGAGCACAAGTTGGCTGCCGGCATAAAGTTCGCTGTGCTCCTGAGGGTATAAGCGATTTACCACGGGTCCATCCTCTACTTGGAGTCCCTCCATTTCATATTGGATGGTCATGTTCGTAATCACTGGGGCTGCAATTTTTGAATACAAGCGAGCGACAGACGCCTCGAGGTTCTCGTTTGGGAGAACATATTCCGTCTGACCGCGATTGTCTCGCGAAATTCGATCCAACAAGCGACTGTTGACATCAAACCCAACTCCAAACGAGATAATCCGAGCCTTGGCGGTGTTCCATTGTCGGCAGTTCGCCGCGATCTTCATTTCGTTTTGTTCGCCGACCGTTGGCATCCCGTCCGTCAGGAACACGACATAACTTGGGAGCGAAGTATCTGTCATTTGGGTCAAAGCTCGCTTCATCGCCTCATCAATATTGGTCATGCCTCCCGCATTGATTCCATTAATGAAACCCAATGCCTGGGATTTAGATTCGTCACCGAATCGTAGCATCTCCGGCGACATGACATTCACCGTGCCGTGATAGGAAACAATGTTGAACATGTCGTCCGGCCGCAAATTCTGTAGAACAAACTTGGCCGCCTCCCGCGCTTGGGCAATTTTGTCCCCACTCATACTCCCGCTTTGATCGACAACAAACAGGACCATTTTCTGCTGCGGAGGAACCGCTGCCACATCAAAAGTTGGACTCGCCAACAAAACGAAATAGCCTTGGTCCTCGTCAGCCGGCCATGCAGACATCAGGTTGGCCGACATGGTTCCGGCTGCGGAGTCGTAGACCACACGAAAGTCGGTCGAAGGTACTGCATTCGTTTGAATGGAAGTCAACGTCACGTTTTTGGCATCATCGCGTTTGATTTCTACCTGATGCGTTGGACTATAAACGTTCTTGATTTCGTCACGATCCGAAATCGAGACCCGGAATGATAGTTTTTCGATCGGCGTTGACGTGTATCGCGCCGTCGATAACGGGAATAAATAGTCCGTCAAACTACCATCACGACGCAATAACTGAGAATATTGTAGGGTAACAGTCCGAGTCGCCCCGGCCGGGATCGGAAAGACGCTGGTCTGGAACATTCCCGTCCCAACCCACTGCAACAATGCCGGGTCCTGATTACGTTGAAGATAACCTTGATAGATTTTCCGCGCCTCGTCCGCGGGCAACAGCTTGGCCGCGTACTCCTTACCATCCACCAAAAACGTCATTTGATCAACCGCTCCCTCATAGGGAAGTGGGAAAACAAATCGAGCCTCAAGTTGGGTTGACCCCGTGTTCTTGAAGACTTGGGTAACCTGAGTGACCGCGATTTGATTGTTGACGGCCGCGTTGACAGAGAATTCCGTAATCGCGTAACTCGCCTGCGGCGGACTCGGCCGAATCTGTCGCGGACGCGGGAGCGAAAATCGACCCGTACTCCCGCCGCTTTCGTCAATCAGCACACCTTGCCCCATTGCCAGTGGTAGCATCCCAGCGATCGAGCAAATCACAGCCAGCGCGAACACAACGCCACTCAAACACAATCGTCCACCATTCCAACTCATCGACCGCTCCTTTTTGATTCGCGTCTTTTTGCCATCGCATAAAGATCCCCCCGGACGCCTCAGGGTGGGACAAGTGGAACTGCGGATTGGTTCCAGCCACGGCAACGATTTTCTGACAAAAAACTTGATCCGAGAAGAATTGCAGTTACAATTTTTAAACGAGGCAAGAAGGAACTTGTTCGGATTCAAGTGGTTTCGTTCCGAAGCATCGTTCTCCCCATGAGCTTTCGGCGTCGAAATTTGCTGTTTCCCGCAAGTGCCGTATCTTGGCTCATGCCTTTCTCTGTTCCGACCCCGTCAACGATGGTGAATCACTCGCAAGATGCGGTTCACGGCGCTGGCGGGTGTTTTTTTTCTATTGCCGCTACCATTGAGTAGAAGAGGGGCTTTTAGAGGTAAGGCGGAGACTTTGTATTTTGAACATTTCATTCTTCAATAATCATTAATCATTCTACCGCCAGAGCCAGCGACACTCATTCCGGAGCTGTCGACATTCGAAATCCGGAGCTTGTTTCGGAAGATGCCCTTAGCTTCGGATGTTTGCTATCCGCCAATTCCCGAAAGTGGTACCGGTTTGAGCGTAAGCCGCGTGGCCTTTACATTTCGGTATTCCAAACAACAGAAGAACACGTCAAGGACCCGCTCGTCCTGCCGCTCGAAATTTTGCGAAACCAGCCCGTCTGGCCGGCAAGGGGTTGTGGACTAGGAGCAATTCGAAATGCCCCCAGTCGCTGGATCTCCGCAACGGTTAGACGGTTCGATACCAGGCCTTCACTCGTTCGAAGAACAATTCGGTAAATGAATCCACTTCATGAGCCGGAAACAAGGTGGCCACTTTAAGGCGAATCGCTTGCTTGGCTTGGTCGCAATGAAAAAACTCGGCAGCGATCTGGTCCAAGTGTGACAAATGGCGGTCGCAGAACTCTTGGAATTCCGCGGAGGCCATCCTCTCGTGGCCGATTGCGGCGTAACCGCGCAGACGGTCGGAGGCATCCGATTTTTCCTCGAGGACGTTGTAGTACGGATCCCAGTCCAGTGTTTTGCGAAACTTCTTCTTTGTCGCGGCCACAAATAACGACCACTTCAGATTTGCGATCACCAACCAAGGAAAGTGGAAATGCAACGACGTGACCTGGGAGTCTGGACACGCGTTGGCAAAATCAATCAAATGCCATTCGCCATCTTTCCGAATGGCTTCACACGAATTGAACTCCCAACCAAAGAAGCTGTTGATCGTCATTGTCATATCGCGAAGCAATTGGGCTTCTTCGGGAGTCACAAAGTCGCGGCTCATCGTGTAACGGTCGTGCAAAGGAGCCGATGGATCGTATTTTACGATGTGAAACTGCGGCCCTAGCCCGATGCAACGCACAAACAGGTCAAATCCGTCTATGCCTTTTTGCAAGTGCATCAAGCTCTTTCCGCTAGAATCATACGCACTCTTTAAGCCATCGCTATTGTCGATCCGGCTCACCCCTCGCCAAGCTCCACCGTCGTACGGTTTGAGATACGACGGATAACCCAACTGATCACCGATCGCTGCCAAATCAAAAAGTTTGGCATAACGCTCCAGGGTAACTTGCAAGTCTGGTTGCGGTTCGTAAGCCTTGGGGGGAATCAACCAAGTGCGAGGTATCGGTAGCCCCAATTTGGCCATCGCACAGTACGTCGTGTGCTTTTCCATCGACTGGATGGACCAAGGATTATTGAAGACGTACAGGTCGTCCATCAAGATCGCCTTTTTGATCCATTCGCGACTTGTATGGTACCAATGCGTCAGTCGATCAACGACCACATCGTATTTGCAAGGCTGGTGAATTTCGAAAGGCTCGATCGTAACTCGGTCCGTTGCAAAACGAATCGTTCCTTTGGGCGAAGGAATGCTCAAATCCAATCGTCGCAGAATTTCTTCAAAGGAAATTACCCAACACAGATCCGCACCAAGAGACAAACCAATTCGTCGAGTGATCGTTTCGGACATGCCATTGTTACTCGTAATAGAACCAAGCCGGGACGGGGAAAAGCCACATCAAGCCATTTCGCAAGCGATCACGCCAGTTCTCCCAGTTATGACCGTCGCGAGCTTCTTCAAATTTTACTTGAAACCCGGCCGATTGCAGTAGTGGAACCAGTGAACGATTCTCATAAATCAAGCTTTCATAGACTCCGCAGCTCAAATAGAACTGCTTTGCTGGTTTCCCGATCGAGTCACGAAAGCGGTTCATGAACTTGACGACCGGGTCGAATACGGGGCCCCGCGTATGACGGCCAATGTCTGTGAAGGCGAATGATCCGGATTGCAACAGCAACATGTCGAACGTGTTTGGGTAGTACCATGCCGTGGCCAATGATGCGACTCCCCCGAAACTGGCTCCACCAAGACAACGCCCGGATGGTTCGCGGATAATCGGGTACCGTTGCTCCAACTCAGGCAACAATTCCTCGACGATAAATGCCGCATGCCGACGGTCAGCGCCGTATTCGATCAAGCGATCGTGTGGATTCAACAACCCGACGACCAAGGGAGGCACTTCCCACCGAGTGATCAAGTTATCCAGCACCGCAGCCAAACGCGAATAACGGACGTAGTCATCACCATCGTGTAGCAACAAAAGTCGGTGCCGTCGGTTGGGGCGATATCGAGGGGGCAAGTAGACTCGAATCTCGCGATCGCTCTGCAGCGACCGGCTGGGCATGGTCCAAGTTTCAAACGTGCCGCGATGACCATTCGTTTGCGGCAGGCTCCATTCAGGTTCTTCATACCCCGTCATGTGAACGACCGAGTTGCCACCAAATGGATCGTGAGCAATGCGATCGTTCAATGGGTCCAGCAACCACTCTTCATGGCCGTTCCGCCGAACGACTAACTTGTATTCGATCCTTGATCGACGCGGCAAATCCATGTTGAGCATCCACCAGCGAGACCTGCCCACACGCTGCAACTCCAACCGCGACGGAAGTCCATAGACCCAGTGCTGCAATGCGACGGAATCGGCTTGGCCGTGATACAAAAACGTCGCCCGACTGTCCGAAACGATGGGGACTCGTTGGTGCTGCAACAACCCAGCAATCGCCGCGTCGCCACTTTCGATGGCTCGCTGAATGTCTTCCGGTGTTGGTATCGTCACGGTGTCCACTCCTTGGTCTCACCCAACTCGTTGATGTAGCGAACATTGGCCGCGTGCAGAAGGCCATTTTCCGACCAAGCAATCTCCGAGTGTTCGTCCAACAAGAGACATGGCGACTTCATCCGCCGAGATAATATCCCCAGTTCACACGAATCATGAAGTTGTAACCGCTGGCTCGCGCGTGGAAACAACTGCGCTCCTGAGAAGAGGCACATGCCACGACGCGATAATTCAATCTCGCGTTTGGTGTGTGGTAAGAACTGGTCGTAAAAATAGACTCTTTCTCCCAAGGCCATTGCCCCGCCCGACCACGCGATAATCGGCAATTGGATGTGCTGAAACAACCGACACAAATTGAGGCGATTCAACAAAACGCCCACATGTCCGCCGGCAATCAATAACGCTTGGCAGTCCTGCAATCGTTCCAGAACCTTGTGGCGATACTCCAGAACACTCGGCCGCTCCTTCGGAGCAATACGCTGGTCGTACTCGACAATGACGGTCGTTATCGCCTCCAAATAGCTGTCGTCCACGGTTCGCAGTTGCTCAAAGGTCTGCTGCAACGGGACGAGGGCCCCCGCATGGGACTCCAGTCTTCGCCATAATTCGCGGGCCACCGTGCAGAGATGCTCGGTCTGGAGTTCGTTAATCTCGCGCAACTCACGGAGACGATCTTGCCGCTCCCGTAGAAGTTCAATGACCTGCGGATCTTGTTGGAACAGCTGATCCGCCAAACCATAAAGTTGAGAATTGATCACCGGAACATCGATGGCGTCCCGGACCCATTGGTCGTCGTCCTCGTCCTCTTCCCATCCGGCGGAAACCAATCCAACCGGGCCGGAAATGTTGCAGCGTTCCAAAACGGACTGCAGGCGCGGGACATCACGCTGCTGCCCAAGCAACACAAGCGGCTGGTGAAACTTCGGATTCCGTTCGCAAAATTTGGTCATCACTTCGTTGTAACTTACCGGATGAAGTGGTCCAAGTACTGTGGCAACATGACTCGCCATGTTGGCCAATCATGATCCCATTGCGGGTCCCACAAGTCGACCCGGTTCGGCACACCGCGCGAGCCCAAGGCATGAGCCGCTTTCCACGAGTCGCTCGGACTCTCCCAACGACCCTGCCCAGTGGCCAAAACGATCGAGCGTTGGCGCAGTCGCTGCAACTGTTCGCCATCCGGCAAGACCGGCACGAAGTGGACAGGCGAATAGCCATAAAACTCGGCCGGGCGATTTCCGCCCAACCAATGTTCGATGTCGTATGTCCCGCTCATGCCAATGGCATGCGAAAAGACATCCGGATGTCGGCAGATAGTTAACAACGCGTTGTAGGCGCCAATCGATGCTCCTGCAGTCATGATTTCGATCGAATCCGAACGACAATCCATACGAATCGCCGGTACGACTTCTTGGCGGACATACGCGTCAAATTGCTTTTGTACCCAGACACAATGTTGCGGATTCGCCCGGCTTTGAATCCAAGTTCGCCCCGCATAGCTATCAATCGAGTAGACTTTAACGCGACCCGCATCCAGCAACGGTTTCAACGCCGCAATCAAATGCATTCGCTCCACTTCCCAAGCGTCGCCACCAGCCGTCGGGAAGAGCAACAGTGGTCGGCCCCAATGCCCCCAGCGGACCAGTGGCATGTCTCGTTGCAAACGATCGCTGTACCAAGTTGTGGTTTCTGTCATATAGGTTCATTCGCCCAAAGTTTCAACGGGATTCTCCCTCATGACGCGGGGCGAATCGCTCTGCCAATGATAATTGCGAAACCATCGTCCGATAGACGCGAACGGCGACTTGCATACCGATTCTCAGCAACCTCCGCCATCACTGCCCCGTTCCACAACCCGATACCATAGGGCAATGCCGAATTTCCGACAGCCGGAGCGGCAAAATGGACCACTCCAACTAGGCGAAAACAGTGCATTTTTCGCCTGCCTGACCCCCTCGGACCATTACTCCAGAGGATTTTCGCCAAGTCATCTACGTAACCATCGAAGTATTGCACGCCGCATCCGAGATTGGATCAACATTCCTGCCAGAAGCCCGCTCCTGAATCCTGCGTCGCGTGCCGCAGATCTTTGGAGGTGTAATCATCTTGGTGCTGTTTTCACTGCCACTGCGGAGAGGGTCAGTCGCCTTGGGGGCTTCGCTTTTGGCACTATTGGCCTTTGAAGTACGAAATCGCTTGATGGGCCATTTCAGATTCCTCGTCGGACTTCAAACGCCAAACAGCGACTTGCGAACCACTAGCAGTGAGGAGGGAATTGGAATGGGTATTGGCTTCCAGATCGATCGCGATCCCCAGCGAACCAAGCTGCTGACAAACCATTTCCCGAATCTCGGTGGAGTTCTCCCCGATCCCTCCCGTGAACACCAGCCCATCGAGGCCGTGCAAGTCCACAAACAACGCTCCGATCTCGCGAGCCACATGATGGACGTAAAGTCGCACAGCGTCCTTCGACTCGGGAGAGGCCGCGGCCAACAACGTTCGCATGTCTCCTGAATTTCGCGAAACACCAAGTAAACCAGATTCGCGATACAGCAGCTGCGATATCTGTTCCGCGGTCATCCGCTCGCCCCGCATCAAGTGCAGAACCACTCCCGGGTCCAACGAACCGCAACGAGTGGCCATGGGCAAACCGTCGAGCGGTGTCAACCCCATCGTCGTTCCGATGCTCCGCCCATTCCGCATGCCACAAAGGCTACTGCCTCCGCCCAAATGCGCAACGACAACGCGGCCCTTTGCCAAATCGGGCGCGACCTGTTGCAATCGTCGCAACACGGATTGAAAGGAGAGTCCATGAAAACCATAGCGGCGAATCCCACGCTCGGTTAGGAAATGTGGAATCGCATATTGGAACGATTCCTGTGGCATGGTCTGATGGAACGCCGTATCAAAACACGCGATCTGAGGAATGTTGGGATACCATTGCCGAGTAAGTCGAATGGCCCGCAAACACGCGGGCTGGTGTAGCGGTGCCCACGCGGACAATCCCTCCAGAGCTTCAACCGTGTGTTGGTTGATCAGGACCGGGCCAGTGAACTCCGTCCCGCCATGAACCACTCGATGAACAATGGAGCGCAGACTTCGCTCACCGGTGCGAAATAGATCGACAATCTGTTGCAACACATCATCGCGCCGAGATGCTGCGGTCCCCAAAGGCAGCTCGAAACTTTGTTGGAGTGTCGGTTCGCCGTTTTCCCCGAAGTGCGTCCAGCGGAGCTGACCATCTCGATCGTCGAATTGGCCGGAAATGAGTCGTCTCGTGGCGTCGGTCGCGCTGAATCCAGCGAATTTGACTGATGATGAGCCAATGTTGAGCGTCAACAGAACATCGGTGTCATTGGAGTCAGAATTCATGATAAGTAGCTCGCTCTCCATTCTTTTCACACCAAAGTTACGGAGTGCATCAACTCCAACGCCAGTCACGAATCTCCCCCATGTCGTCGCCATATTTTCGAATGTAGTGCCGATGTTCGATGAGCCGTTCCTCCAATGACTGCTTGAAATGATCCGCCCTGGCTCCCAACTGCGGCAGGCGATCAATCACGTCTTCGCACAGATGAAAACGGTCGAGTTCATTGAGCACGACCATGTCAAACGGAGTTGTCGTGGTGCCCTCTTCTTTGTAACCTCGAACGTGCAGGTTGCGATGATTGTTGCGTCGATACGTCAGGCGATGAATCAACCAGGGATACCCGTGGAACGCGAAGATAATGGGCTTGTCTTTCGTAAATATGGCATCAAAATCTCGATCGGACAAACCATGTGGATGTTCCTTCGGTGGCTGAAGTTTCATTAGGTTGACCACGTTGACCACGCGAATTTTCAACTCCGGTAGATGCTCTCGTAATAGCTTCACTGCCGCTAATGTCTCCAGTGTTGGCACGTCGCCACAACATGCCATCACGACGTCCGGTTCTGTTCCGTGATCGTTGCTGGCCCAGTCCCATATCCCCGCACCCATGTCGCAGTGTTTCACTGCCTGATCGATGTTCAACCATTGCAGTGCTGGTTGTTTGCCGGCCACAACAACATTGATGTAGTTGCGACTGCGTAAACAATGATCGGTCACCGACAACAAACAGTTGGCATCGGGTGGCAAATACACGCGAATCACTTCAGCCTTCTTGTTGATGACATGGTCAATGAAGCCTGGATCTTGGTGACTAAAGCCATTATGGTCCTGACGCCAGACATGGGAGCTCAACAAGTAATTGAGCGAAGCGATGGGGCGTCGCCAGGGAATGTGATTGCAGACCTTTAACCATTTGGCGTGCTGGTTGAACATCGAGTCAATGATGTGAATAAAGGCTTCGTAGCAAGAAAAAAAGCCATGCCGACCGGTCAATAAATAGCCCTCCAACCAGCCTTGACATTGGTGCTCGCTCAACACCTCCATGACTCGGCCTTCCGGGGACAATCGATCATCGTCCGGATAGATCTCGCCCATGAAACACCGCTGCGTTACATCCAAGACGTCTTGCCACCGATTGGAGTTGTTTTCGTCTGGGCTAAACAGGCGAAAGTTCTCCGACTCGAGGTTCATTTTCATCACGTCTCGTAGCAGCGTCCCCATGACGCGTGTCGCTTCCGCAATCGTTTGACCCGGTTGGCGAATATCCACAGCATAGTTGCGAAAATCGGGCATCTTCAGAGGCCGGAGACGCAAGCCACCATTGGCGTGCGGCGTGTCGCTCATCCGACGATGACCCGCCGGCGGAAGCGTTGCCAACTCCTCTTGAAGTTTTCCATTTTCGTCGAATAACTCCTCCGGTCGATAACTGCGCAGCCACGACTCCAAGATGCGAATGTGTTCGGGACGCTCCATGTCGCTCATCGGCACTTGGTGACTTCGCCAATAGTCCTCGCACTTCTTGTTGTCGATAACGGGTGGGCAAGTCCAACCTTTGGGAGTCCGAAAAACAATCATTGGCCATTTCGGACGCTTGACCGGTTGTTGTGTCATGGCCAATTGCCGTATGGCCGCAATCTCTTGAACTACCGCATCCAAAGTAGCTGCCAATTGTTGGTGAACGTCCGTTGGCTCGTGGCCTTCGACAAAATAGGGGCGATACCCCATGCCTTCAAAGTATTGCTGCAATTCCGTTCGCGGAATGCGCGCCAGAAAGCACGGGTTTGCAATTTTGTAGCCATTCAAATGCAGAATCGGCAAGACACATCCATCCCGACGAGGATTCAAGAATTTGTTTCCATGCCAACCGGTTGCCAAGGGACCAGTTTCCGCTTCACCATCGCCTACAATACAGGCGACAATCAAGTTCGGGTTGTCAAACGCGGCCCCGTACGCATGACTCAATGCATATCCCAATTCACCGCCTTCGTGAATGCTACCCGGAGTCTCAGGTGCTACGTGACTCGGAATTCCTCCCGGAAAACTAAACTGCCGAAACAGTCGTCGCATTCCATCGATATCTTGCCCAATAGATGGATAGTATTCGGAATACGTTCCTTCGAGATACGCGTGCGCCACCAACGACGGACCACCATGTCCCGGCCCAATAATGTACATCATCTCCAAGTCGTTACGCTTGATGACACGATTGAGATGCGTGTACAACATGTTTAGACCCGGGGAGGTTCCCCAGTGACCAAGCAAGCGAGGCTTGATGTGCTCGGGACGAAGTGGCTCGCGCAACAACGGATTGTCTAACAGATAGATTTGCCCAACGGAAAGATAATTGGAGGCTCGCCAATACGCATCCAATCGGGCCAACTCGGTAGCGTCCAAGGCGTCCGATTTCTGACCGACTGGTGCATCCGAGTGATCAGCGAACGGTCCGGGGTGGCTCATATCAAACTCCATTTTGTGGATGCATCGGGCGTCGATGGACTTGGGCATGTGATTTCGGATCTCTGTCCATTCCAGAGAAAATCCCGGTCTTGATGTCACATGACGCGGCGAACAAGTTTCGATAACACGCGGCTTTACACGTCTATTGTGGGCGCGTAATTACGTCGGAACAAGTGTAGGTAGGGTTTGTTGAGCATTTATTAACATGTTGCGATGATCAACCGGGTAAGAAGCTACGGCCAGTCGACTGGGAAGAGTCGGTTATCTTGAGTTTCTCGTTGCAGAATTTCAACTCCTTGTGAAACCAACTCCGGGCGATCGGTTGCCAAGTTCTTCATCTCGCTTCGATCCGTCGTGATGTTGTAAAGTTCCCAAGGTCCCGGTTGCGGGGTACGTAGGCCGCGCCGCACCAACTTCCAATCCCCAAAACGCACGGCCACTTGTCCCGAATATTCCGGGAACACCCACACCATCGGTTTCTGGCGCAAACGTTGTTCATGTGGTTTGGTCATGGTCTGCCACAGACTCTCGCCGTCCAAGCCAGTTGGCGGTTCGAGGGCCGCTGCAGCACACAAGGTCGGGAACCAATCGGCAAAATACCCGGGCGAATCATTCACCGTGCTGGAAGCAATAACGCCAGGCAGGCGTACGATCGTCGGGACTCGTAGACCACCTTCGTAGACACTGCCTTTGTACCCTCGCAATTCCTTTGTGCTGTCGAAGAACCTCGGATCGGCACCACCGACGTGGAACTTGGACCGATCCCCAACATCCAAAGTCGAGCCATTATCGCTACTAAACACCACCACGGTTCTGTCCGCCACTCCCGCCTGCTCCAACGCGTGCATCACGCGTCCAACATGACGATCCAGATCATGGATCATCGCCGCGTACGCGGCTCGGGGGCGTGGATGCGGCAAATAGCCACCTTCGCCGCGATAAACTTCCGAATCCCATTCCACTGGGAATCGCTCGACCAATTCTTGCGGTGGATGCATGGCCACGTGCGGTTCAATAAACGGCAAGTACAAAAAGAACGGTCGCTTTTTGTGTTCCGCGATGAACTTTTCCGCCTCGGCGATCATCAGCGTCGGTGCGTAATTTTCACCGATCCAATCGGCCATCTGCACGTCGCCATCGGGTTGCTTGCGATGACCAGGGATCGGCGCTGGGTTGATTTCGATCCTCTCCGAGTTTCGCCATAAATGCGATGGATAATAACTATGAGCCACTGCTTGGCAGTTGTAGCCAAAGAACAAATCAAAACCTTGCCGATTGGGCTCTCCCGTACTACCGACCGGTCCCAAGCCCCATTTGCCGAACGCACCGGTGGTATAACCCGCCCGCTGAAAGACTTCGGCGATCGTGAGAGCTTCGTCGCTCAAGGGATGCTGGCCCTCGGTAAACTGAGGAAAGTTGACCTTTGCTTGAAGATTGCCCCGGATTTCCGCGTGCCCCAAGTGTCGTCCTGTCATGATCACACAGCGCGAAGGAGCACAGACTGGTGCCCCGCTGTAATGCTGGGTCAATCGCACGCCTTCGCTGGCAAGTCGATCCAGATTCGGAGTGGGGATTTTCTCTTGACCAAAACAGCCGATCTCGCCCCAACCCAAGTCATCCGCCAAAATAAAGACGACGTTAAGCCGTGGCTCATCGCATAGGGCCCCCCGAGTCTCCAAGATCGATCCGCACAACGCCACACAAACGCAACCCAGCAAGCGAACCCATTCTAATCGCGCCATTGTGGTTCCCAATCTTCATGGTGGTGTCGTGCGGTCTTCAAGTATTCATCCAACTTGGCAGTAACCTCTGGGAAGTCCGCCGCGATGTTGTTTCGTTCGGCCGGATCATTCGCCAAATCGAAGACGACCAATGGTTGCCGTTGACCGCGCCGAATGCTTTTCCACCGACCATCCAGAAGCGCCGCTTGTTTGAAACCACCCTCGTGAAACTCCCAGTACAAAAACTCGTGTTGGACTTGCTCGGCGTCGCGACCACACAGCGTTGGTACAAAACTAAGCGAATCCAAACTGCCCGGAGGTTCGACTCGTGCCAACTCCGTCGCTGTGGCCATCCAATCGCCGAAATACGCGACGTGACCCGACGTTCGATTGGCCTCGATGGTACCCGGCCACCAAGCAATCGTCGGTACGCGAATACCTCCGTCGGTCAAGTTACGTTTGATGCCGCTGAACGGCCCACTTGGTGAAAAACGTTCCAGGTTGTGCTGGCTTTCATCGTGTGGCCCGTTGTCGCTGGTGAAAATTACCAAGGTGTTTTCGGCAATTCCAAGTTGCTTCAATTCCGTTAGCAGTCGCCCAACGTAGCTATCCAACCGAGTAATCATGGCCGCATGGCCCTTGTCTTGGTCGGGCCATTCATCGTTGGCATAGGGCCCAAAATCGGGAACATGAGCGCCGTTTTTTAGCTCACGTGTCCGTTCGTTGTTCGCGTGCGGCGTGACCATACTCCAATACAAGAAAAAAGGTTGATCGCGAGATTCACGCACGAACTGGATGGCCTCGTCGGCGAACAAGTCATCAGCGAACTCGCGAGCTTCCGTCGCATAGCCACCACCGCGATCCCCGACTGCCGTCACGATGTTTGACAATTTGACTTGCTGTTCGTCACGCCACAAATAGTCAGGAAAATGATTGTGAGCATGGACCTGGCTGAGGTAACCAAAAAAGTAATCAAATCCCTGTCTGCGTGGCAAGCCGGATTCGGCAAGACCGACATCCCCCAGTCCCCACTTGCCAATCAACCCGGTTCGATAGCCTGCACATTGCAGTACTTTGGCGACCGTGACATCGTCGGTTCGCAGCGCTTGAGCTTGCGGATTGGTCGGCCCTGCATTGCCACGAACTCGAGTGTGTCCATGATGCTGACCTGTCATGAGCACACTCCGCGATGGAGCACAGACCGTGGCGCCCGCATAGAACTGCGTGAATCGCAAACCCTCGGCCGCCATCCGATCCAAATGAGGTGTTTGGATCACCTGTTGTCCAAAGCAGCCAACCTCGCCATATCCCAGATCATCCGCCATGATCCAAACCAAATTCGGCCGATCTTGAGCAATGGAAAGAGAAGTTAAAGACAGCCAAAGTAGAACTATGCGAAAAAACATCCAACTTAGTTTCCAACATCGAAGGATCGAATGAAAATACTAGTCACATGCCGATAGACTCACTTGAGTTGACCGGCTTGCAACGGGATGCCATTCTAGCATGGAAACCGTCGAAGGGAGGCTTCAGTCGATTGGGTTTTTCCGGTCGGGACCGCGTTCTAGTCCCCATTCGTGCAACGTCAGCGACGCAAGATGGTTGATGATGACTTGCGAATAGATGTCGCCGAGACGTTTGCGTTGGTCACTGGTGGTGCTTTTGGTAATTCCCTCTCGGACCGCTGTTTTCATTTCTTCGCTGAAAGTATGAACTTGTTGCCGCAAGAATTCTTCCGTCAACATCCGTAACTTCTCGGAAGGCTCTTTTACACGATGGAGACGACGAAGTAAGAGGATTCGAATGTTGCGATCCGTTGGAATCGACAAGGAATTGTAGCCCATTTGACGAACTTCGCCTCGTTCTTCTGTGATAACATTCCGGGACCACTTTACCGTTTTGACACTGTCGAATTGTTCTTTTAGTTCAACAGAGACTTGATCGATCGTTCCTAGATCGGGCTGGAAAATGGGTGAAGTACTCATACCAACAGGCGGAATGTTAAGGAAATCGCTGGCCCCGAGCGCAAACGGAAGCAATACGTTGATTGTCTTCTCGATGTCGCTGTCCGGACAATCCAACCAGGTTTCAAATGCAAGCCATCTAACGGTGGCATCCAAATCAGGATTTGTCGCAAATGTGGCAACGACATTCATGAGTTCTGGGTTTGATTGATGAAGCGACCGAAAAAACTGTGCGAATAGAACTTTCGAAAGTTCACTATCAGTCGTTCGAAAGGCATTTTCGAATAGTTCGTGATTTCGAATCAATGTAGGGCCAACTTCTAAGTTCACTCGGCGCTGCGATTCATAGTGAGCTTGCATATCAATCACCATACCTTGGTTTGCAACTTTTCGTTGTAGAATTTCGGGTTGCCAGAAGTGCGATGAAGACGCTAGATAACCTAAGTACAATGCCTCATCGGAGTTGTTCGCGGCGGTTCGCTTATTCACAGCCTCGATAAACGTTTCGCAAAGTTCGCATTCGGCATCCCCAATCAACTTACGTAATGGTTCGACCATCGGCGAATCCCCCAATGTTGCATGGCTAAGCGTCCAAAGATATGAAAAACTCTTCAGATTGCCGTTGAGCAACTCGCACTTAAGGAACTCCAATGATCGTTCGGCCGGGATTCGCCCAAAAAACTCGTCGTAAGCATCCCGAAGGACTCGCAATTCATGGTCGGTTTTCCCCAAATTATTGTCCGTACCGTATTGACGCATCACCTTTCTGACTAATTCGATCGCCACGTCCAAGTCTGGAGAATCGGTCGCAACAAGCAAACTCATTGCCTTGATTCCCATCGCAAGCGTCTTGGAATCCTGTTCCGCATGTAATGTCTCAATCCATTGCCGAAGAGTCCGCCCTTGATAGACGGGTTGAAACGCCTCAGAAGACGTACCTGTGGACTTTGAGTCGTTTTCAACTTCCGACGCCTCCCCAGATATCTTGGTGACCTTGACGATCTGTTGTTCGCCCCTTGTCAACTCCACAATTCCAGGCGATATGCGAAAAGTTGCTTCGTCTGAAACAGATCGACTTGGTTGAATCGAGTAGGTTCCGGCCGCAATCTTTAGACTCCGTTGCGAGCGAGTATCTAGAATGTGAATCAGTTGTCCGTCCTGCAGAACTTCAACTTGCACGTTGGGGTCATCGGTTTCGATTATTATTTCGCCGTCGGACGTTCGAATTCGCAGTACGTCCGGTAACATCAGACCGAATGCAAACGCAAACCCTCCTATCAATAATGCAATTAGAAAATGGCGAACGGGTGGACGGTAGGCAATGTGGTTGTCTGTTGGTCTCTTAGACGAGGACTTCGTTTTGGATAAATTACCGCAATTCGTAGTTTCAGAATCGGCGGTGCGTAAAAACGGCCACTTTTCGACGGGCATATCGATCGCATCGCGAACTTGAATTGCGGATGCCGGTCGGTTCAGCGGGTCTTTCGCGAGCAATGCCGAAATCAATCGGGACATATCGGGACTACATGCCGAGTTGACATCGGATGGCGCTGGGGGCTCAACATGTTGGATAGCTTGCAATGTTCCTAAAATGCCATTGCCGACAAATGGAAGTCGGCCGGTCATGCAACGATACATAAGACAGCCCATGCTGAATAAATCGCTGCGGTAATCCAGTTCTTCTCCGCGGGCTTGTTCCGGCGACATATAACTGGGGGTCCCAGCAAGTACCCCAGTTGCCGTCATGGTGGTGTCCAGTTCCGCTGCCCTGGCGAGACCAAAATCAAGAAGTTTGCATTGACCACTCTTGGAGTCTAGCCAAATGTTCGCGGGTTTAATATCTCGGTGCACCAACTGTCTTTGATGAGCGACTTCCAACGCGGCGCAGATTTGCTTGGTCAGGGTCTTGGTCTCTGGCTCTGGTAAGAACGTGACTCGTTGGAGCCGCCTTTCTAAGGTTTCCCCTGGTAGCCAAGGCATTGTAAAATAAGCCAAACCGCTATCTTGTCCCACTTCGTAAATCATCACGATGTTGTCGTGGACCAAACTGGCAATTGCTCGAGCTTCACTCAGGAACCGATCCTGTGCCGAAGGACCCAATGTGGGGCGAAGGATCTTGATTGCAACTTCGCGTTCAAGCAATAAATCTCGCGCGGCAAAAACGACACCGCTACTTCCAGCTCCGAGGATTTCAATCAGGTCGTAGTGCGCCAAACATCCTAAGGACTTCGGATGTCCGCCAGGCTCCAACAACCATAAGATCTCTGCCGCCCGTTCTTGTGTCAACGGCAGTTCAATGGTCGCACGATCTGGGCCCATTCTGTTGATGCGTTCGACCAAGTCTTGCAAGTACTTACGTTCATCCTCAACCGCGGGCCCCGAACGAGGAAAGCCCCGTAACGCACCGACGAGAGAGGCTTCGAGTGGATCGGAGAAAGATTCGAATAGCTTCTTGAAATCGGCCGCGCATTTGATGCACGCATCCAAGTGCCGCTCGATGCTTTCGCAGCTTGAATCGTCCAAATCATCTTGCAAGAATCGTTCCCACTGATTTCCGCTCGGGCATTGGACATTCGGTTGGATCATGGCTGGGTCCTGGCATGTGGCAAGTGTTGAACGCCTTCGAAACCAGTACTAACTTGCGCGTTGACGGCTGTTTTTGTGTCAAAAAAATGAAAAATCGCACTCCATTGAGAAAAATCTGGTCATGGGGAGCGAACGTGGCTTATTTACTCGTCGAGGAGTCCCGCCAAGATAGCGCGGAGGTGCTTCATGAATCGCCTTTTGGCTGAGTAAAGCGTCCAAACATTAACACCGTGCCGCTGGCCAATCGACTCGGCCGATTCTTCAGGGCTCCGGAGCCATTCTTGTAGCGCCTCCCAAATTGGAGGAGAAAAATTAGGTTGCAGCGCGACATTCGCTTGTGCTAGTAGCTCCAAACGGTAACCCGAGTCCCAAGTCGATTCCAGTGATTTGCGATCGGGTAGTTGAGCGATCCAAGATTCGCCAACCAAGAGTTCGTGGCGTTGCCGGCGCCGCCAATACAGCCGAAATTGATTGATCGCAATTTTCCTTAGCCACGCTCGAAATGAGCCGTTAGGGTCGTAAGCGAAGCTTCCTGCTCTTTGCAACACCACTGACAATACGTCTTGAGATAGGTCACCAGCCGCATGGGTGTCGAGTCCAGCTTGTCGCGCCCACCGAAACAACAGCGGAGTATATAGGCGGACGAAACGACTCCATGCATCGGCGTCCTCTCGGTTGCGGATGCGCATCAACAAGCTTTCCGAAGTACTCAGCATCTTCTTTTCGCTTATTTTACTTGAACAATGGATTTCCCGACGGGACTCATCGCAACATCACCCGTTCTCTCGCAGTTGTGCGAAACTGGATGAAACTCGTACCATTGCAATGGTTCGGGAAGTGGCCCCGCAGCAAACTCCAAATGTAAGATGCGACGGTGTTGCGTGGTACCCGGCTTGGAAAGACCGCTGGCATGGGTCAGCAGTGGCCGCATTGCCAACACTTCTCCGACCTCGGCGTGGATGACTCGACGATTCTCGACTCCGCTGCCTTGGTCGGAACTCGAATGATGGGATCTGGGCACGACCTGCAATGGTCCGTTCTCGTCACTCATCGCGTCCAAGTGAATCCGCAAGGTGACCATCTCACGCAATACGTCGTCTGGAGCAATCAAATGTGGGACGCCACGTTTGACCGTCGGCCGTGAGAAACCCGATGGCAGCAAACCATGAGCCGCCACGGCAATCGATTGATCCTTGTGCCATGGCAACGACCAACTCTGGTCGGGTGGTTTGTCAAAATACAGGGCCCGCACCAACCCCGACATCGCGCCAAGGGTCTTGGTCACAAAATGCTGGACCAACGGCACCGTCAGAAGCGTCTTGATCTCGGGAGCAGACGCCAACACGTTGCGAGCGGCATACAACCATCCACTTTGACTATGCGCCAAGTTGCCCGACGAATCGGACTGCATCTGCGAGTCGAGAATCGAGCGCAAGTGTCGCACCCATTCCAGTCCCAACCGGTCAGGAAGGATGACGTAGCCGTCCGTATCAAAATCGACAACCTGACTCATTTGTTTACCCTTCGTCCATTCTGGTCGAGTCCCATTGGCGTGACTTCGCACCCATGCCAGTCACGAGACTACCACAGATGCTCATCGTTTGCACGCTCCGCCTGCGCTATGCCTTTTCGACGTACCTTGTTCGGCAGCGAGCCACTTCTGCTCCGATGGTTAGGCACAAATTGTTTGACGACGAATGGTCACGCGGTTATCTTTGAACCCGAATGGTTTCCAATTTCGCCGCTCCGTTCCGAGCTGGATGTCTGCGAACAACAAATTCTCCGAGGGAACACACCAATGCCACAACTCGATCCGCGTGTGGACGCTTATATCGCAAGTGCTCCAGAATTCGCGCAACCGATACTTTTACATTTCCGCAGTTTGGTTCATCAGGCCTGTCCGGACGTCGTGGAGACCATCAAGTGGGGAATGCCAAGCTTCGAATACAAAGGTCCCTATTGCAGCATGGTTGCTTTTAAGAAGCATTGTGGGTTTGGGTTCTGGAAAGCAGCCCTGTTGGATGACGGTGTGCTCGATGGTTCAGGAACCAAAGAACTCAAGGCCATGAATTGGGGAGCTCCGGGCAGTGATCCCATTCCCGCAAAGGTGACAAGTCTCCAGGATCTACCCAAGAAGGCCGCCCTGCTGCGACTCCTCAAAGCAGCGAAGAAACTCAACGACGAAGGGATCAAAGTGCCCACATCCGCCACGACCAAGCCCAAACCAGAAATGCCACCCGATTTCAAACGAGCCCTCGCCGAGACCACGTCGGCCAAGGAACAGTTCGCGAAGATGTCTCATTCCCAACAGCGCGAATACTTGGAGTGGATCCTCGAAGCCAAACGGCCCGCAACACGCGCTCAACGGATCGCAACAGCCACCGAATGGATCGCGGACGGCAAATCAAGAAACTGGAAGTATCAGAAATAACAATGTCCGGCGGCCGCGATCCTATCCCGCTACTTTCCCGCTCCGTACGCATCCTCGGAAGCGGCGTGATTTAGCCGCGTTTCGTTGTAGGTCTCGCGACGATGCATGATGTCAGGAATCAAGGCCACCACCAAAACAATCGCCATCAACATGGTGGGAATGGTCAACAAGTATTTCCAGGAACGCTCCCACCAAAAGTGCATGAAGAACAACACAACCAACGCCGCCTTGGCCGCGCTGATGCCAATCATGACTTGCCACTTGGTCTGCGGTAAGGCAAACAGCCCCTCTGCATTGCCAACCCAAAATGAGGCCAAGGTCAAGCCGACCAAGACCACAAACACACCAAAAAACAAAGGCACTCGATTCACGTGCTCATGATCCGACATTGTAGGAACTCGCTTTCAAAACAAATACAACAACGGAAACAAGAAGATCCACACAATGTCGACAAAGTGCCAATACAACGCCAAATTTTCGATCCAAGGCGCGGCCGCCGGTCCCAAGGTCCGGGTCAATAATAACAAGAAGGCGATCAACCCCGCCAGCACGTGAATCGCATGCAAACCCGTCAGCAAGAAGTAGGTGCTGGCCCATGTGTTGCCGTTTGGCAAAACCATCGGCAAGCCCCAATGATACCGATCATTCAACCCTACCCAGGCCGAACCCGACGACTGAACTTCCGACAACAATTGACTTCGATTCTTCCACTGGCCAAGTTGCAAGTCCACCGCTCCCAATTCATTTTCTAAAACCGTCTTTTCGGCCGCCTTGGCGGGATCCGTGGCCGCTTCCGAAGTAGGATCGGACGGAACCAACGCGGAGATCTTGCCTTGCAGTTCGACCTTCTGCGCCGTCATCTCCTCTAGTTCCTGTTGCACTCGTTGCGATTCCCGTTTCAAACATCCTTCAATATGCGACCATTGGGCTGCCGCGGGGTAAATCATAAACGCCAACACGTCCAACATCTCTTGTTGAACAAATGGATTGCGAACCCGGCCGACGCGTCTTTCCGTCCAGCCAACCGTGGCCTCGCGCAGAAACAACAGTCGATCAGAATCCGAGGCGTGGTCGTCAAAGTTGACCAAGTTCACCCCCATGGCGGTATTCTGATGGTCGGCCGCCGGCATCGTTGCTGTACCAAGACGTGCGACTTTGCTTTCTTGTGTCGCCGAGGTAGCCTTGTCTTGCGAACTCACCAACTCCGCGAACCGTTGCTTGACAGCCGACAAGTAATTCAAATCGGCCCGTTCGTACATCAGGCTCCGCGGCCGCTGCGGATAGATCCCATGGGCGATTTTTCCGGAATACTCCCAAGCCTTGATTCCCAAGAAGCCAAACCCAAGCAACACGGTTAACCCCAGCCACTTCCGAGCCGACTGCGTTCGATTTTGTTTCGCCGCCTCGAACGCAAACACGACGGTTACACTTGAGAGGAGCAACACGCACGTGTTCACCGCACCAACCCACTCCAGCAGGTGTACGACTTCAGGCGTCGGCCAAGTCCCCTCCGGCACACCGAATCGGAGCACAATGTAGGAACCAACCAACGCTGCAAAGAACATGATCTCCGTCGACAGAATCAACCACAGCGCCAATTTACCCCGGCTGATGGGTAGGCCAGGATGATAGGACAAGACACTTCCATGACCCTGATCGGAATGGTCGTGGTTCGCTCCGCGATCCAATGTTGGATCGCCATTCGTAGTATGAGATGCCCCATGCTCCAGAGGTGACGTTCGGTCGTGATTCGCTTTTGAGGTCATACGAATTGGCTCTTTCCGATCTGTTTCCGAGTCACCGAGTACCGTGAGTTAGATACAACATAAAAGGACGACCATCTGCAATGGAAGGTAAACTAAAGATGACAATAGGAGCGGCCGCGCGGTCCGGTCGGCCCGCTCTTGCAAGAACTTCCAAGAGTACCACACGTAAACGCCGCCCAGGATCAATGACGCGAGCGAGTAAAGAATGGGGTTCGACAACCAAACGACGGCCAACAACGAAGTCAACAATAGCACCACCGACACACCCACCGCAACCAAGCCTGCGGCTCGTCCCGATGGGTCCGTAACCGTGATCATCTTCAGTCCGCCTTCTCGATAATCCTGTCGGTATTTCCACGCGATTGCCATAAAATGTGGAAACTGCCACCAAAACAGAATCAAGAACAACACCCACGACAACGGTTGGATCTCGCCATCAAACGCCGCCGCCCCAACCAACACGGGCATGGCCCCAGGAAACGCGCCGATAAACGTGTTCCAAACCGTCAGCGGTTTGGACAGTGTATAAACAATTGCGTACAAGACCCACGTGGCCACACAAATACCAGTGGCCACCGGGTGAACCGTCGCCAACAGGTAAGCGACTCCCATGCCCAACGTAATCGCCGCAAACGCCGCCACTTCCGGAGACGATAATGAACCGCCCGGCAATGGTCGTTGAGCAGTTCGTTTCATGAAGTAATCGGTGTATCGCTCCAAATACTGATTCACCGCACTGCCACTCGCGGCGACCAACAAGGTCCCGATCATGGCATGAAGCCAAGCACTGTGTTCACTAGCCCAACCACTGGCCACACTTCCCGCCCAAACCGTAAAAAGAACCATCGAACTGATTCGTGGTTTGGCGATTTGCAGATAACTATTCAAACGGCCGCGACGAACCAACGACGATCCGTTCTCATTCATTGACAATGCCTGATTTTCTAACATGGAGTCAGCTTCTCGCTTCCCACGGCAATTCCAGGCGAGACCTGGACCGTTGATCGATCGCTCGACGTTTCTCTTTGGACTTCGAGCGGAAACTTTGAGACGATCGATTGCAGACAAAATTCAGCCCGCCATAGCCGAGTCAGGAGCAACGCGGCAACTCCTAAAATCAAACTTCCCACCGCAACATGAGCTGTAACGATTTGGACTTGAAAAAAATCGTCACTCACAATGCGATGGGCTTGAGCGAACGAGTAACCGGCAAACCAATCCGGGAAGTTGTACTTCATAACCCAGGTTCCAAGTCCCAGGCAAATTTGCAATCCAACGAGTCCGACCAAGATCCAACGTGGCATGGACAAACCTGGCGTGGGACATCGAGCCGCCACCCACAACGCGATGGCCGCACCCGCTGTGCAAATCGCGCCGGTTACGTGAAACCATACGATCGCTCGAAAGTAGGACGGCTCCGCCGATTCGGAGATATGCCGCATACTGGCCCCCAGCACCAATTGACCGTAAGCCAAACCCAAAACAACCATCGTTAGAAACCGCTGGGCTTTCAATCGGGCCAACACCAGTCGCCCCGCTCGAACGATTTCCGCTTGAGAATGAAATCCCGCTGTCTCGCCACCTGTCAGGCCCGAACCATTGGTCCAGAACGTTGGAATCGCCACGGCTTTCCACCAACGACTCGTAACCACCGACAGTCCCAATAAGTAAGCAAAAAAAGCGGGCCCCAGACACCCATGAATCCGGGCAATCTCTCGATCGACATTGAGAACCCGAACTCCGCCCATGATGCCTTGCAAGACGACCAACGCCAGACCACCCAAGGCCAAGACTCGCACACTTTTCGGCGTCGGCCGTACCCAAGTCGCTCCGACTAGCAACAGACACCAAATTCCCGCCAACGAACCCAGTAACCGATGTCCGTGTTCGATAAACAAATCCCAGGGCCCAAAAAACCAAGTGGTCCAAGGATACAAGAACATGTTGTAGCCGTAGGTACCCGGCCAATCAGGGACCGCCATCCCAGCTTTGGTCGTCGTTACCAACCCACCAGCCCAAATCAATGGGAATACCGTGGCCGCGGTCAGCCAAACCAAGCGATTCAAGAATTGCGATTCTCTGCCGACCGATGAAGAGTCGTCGTTGGGCTTCACACATGTCTCAATGGGAGGCTTGGCCATCGGCTTCCTCCGGATCTGTCTGCATCCAATAATCGCTCGTTCGACCCGGAACACTATATTCATACGGGCCACGGTAAACGACCAATGGGGATGTAAAGTTGCCATGCGGCGGAGGAGAAGCAGCAACCCACTCCAACGAATTGGCGTTCCAAGGATTGTTGCCCGCTTTCCGACCAAACAGCATGCTGCCGAAAAAGTTCAAGATAAACACGACTTGGACGGCCACCAAAGCAAACGCGCTATAAGTAATGAATTCGTTGACTGGCTGCAAATGCGCAAAACTGTCGGTGTGCGTGAAGTCGGCATAGCGCCTTGGTAAACCTTGAGCACCCAAAAAGTGCATCGGGAAAAACACACAATTGATCAACACAAAGGTTGTGAAAAAGTGGATCTTACCCAAGGTCTCGCTCATCATCCGCCCAAACATTTTCGGGTACCAATGATAAATCGAGCCAATCACTATCAAGCTCGTACCGCCGAACAAGACGTAATGAAAGTGAGCCACGATGTAGTACGTGTCGTGAATAAAAATCGTGACGGGAGCCACCGCCATCAAGACTCCGGACAAGCCACCAATCACGAACATGGCAATGAAGCCCAAGCAAAACAACATTCCGGTCGTCAGTTGAAGCCGTCCACCCCAAAGTGTCGCCAGCCAGTTGAAGGTCTTGATTCCGGACGGAAGCGCGATCAGGATCGTCGTCAACATGAACGCCGCGCCGACCAGCGGTTGCATCCCAGAGACAAACATGTGATGTCCCCAGACGATGAACCCCAAACCGCCAATCGAAACCATCGAATACACCATCGGACGGTAACCAAACAGTGGCTTCCGAGCCATCGAGCTCAGAATGTCGCTGGCCATACCCATGGCTGGCAATAACATGATGTACACCGCCGGATGCGAGTAAAACCAAAACAGGTGCTGCCACAGCAGCGCTTGTCCACCGCCGCCTTGGACTAACGAATCGCCCACCAAGGCTCCCTCGGGAATGAAGAAGCACGTGCCCAACAAACGATCGGCAATTTGCATCAGAACCGCAGCCGTTAGAACCGGCAACGCAAATGCCTGCAATATCGCCGTGATCAACATGGCCCAAATCGTCATCGGCAAGCGAAAAAAGGTCATCCCCGGCGCCCGCATTTGCACGATGGTCGTGATGTAATTGATCGACCCCATCATCGACGAGATACCCACAAAGGTTAGGCCGGTCAACCACAACGTCTGCGCCAAGCCACTCCCCGGAGCCGCTTTCTCAAACACTGCCAACGGAGGATAAGATGTCCATCCAGCGGCCGGGCCAAACCCGGGTGCCGCAAACGACAACAACAGGCAAATAAACGCCGGCCACATGAACCAATAGCTCAACATGTTGAGCTTCGGAAATGCCATGTCATCCGCGCCAATCATCAGCGGGATAAGAAAATTGCCAAACGCTCCAGCCAGAATTGGAATCACCACAAAGAAAACCATGACCGTGCCGTGCATGGTCAACAGCATCGTGTAATATTCGGGCGAGATCTGACCACCTTCCGACTCGAAAAGCCAAGACCCCAAGATCGGCATATCGCTCCACGGCCAAGCCAATTGCCAACGCATCGCCGCTGCCATCAAGCCGCCGACCAAAAACCAAATCAACGACGAAATCAGAAACTGAATTCCGATGACTTTATGGTCCGAGCTGAATACGTACTTTGTTAGGAAACTCAATCTTGGACCTCTTCGACTACGACGGGAGTGGTAGTGCTGGCGCCTGGCTCGATGATCGCCGAGTCCGCAGGTGCAGTCTGTGCGACCACCGGTGCAGACGGTGCAACGGCCTTCATCCGAGCCCGCATCTTGTAGTGACCCCAACCACACAATTCCATACAAAGGATTTCGTAAGTGCCCGGCTTATCAACTTGAAACCAAACCAATTGCGTCATCCCAGGAACCACGTCTTGTTTGACTCGCAAACCCGGAATCGCAAAACTGTGCAGAACATCCTGAGCCTCGACTCGCAACACAACCGGTTGTCCTACCGGCACCGTCAAATCATTTTCGATGCGTTGATCGTCGGCGGTTCCCAAGCGCCCGTCTGGCCCAGGGTAATACACGTCCCACCCAAATTGTTTGCCCACGACCAAGGCCATCGGTTCGACGGCTTGCGATTGACCATCCACGATCTCCAGCGGACGGTTCATTTTGTTGTCGGCCCAGACTTGCAGTTGATAAAAGCCTAAGAACACGAGAATCGCGGCGGGAATCACGGTCCAAATCCACTCCAACAACGCGTTATGGGTCACGTATTGGGCGGCTTCATTCTTGCGACCGGAGTGATCCGCATACCGCCAAATCACATACGCCAATACCGATGTCGTGATCCCCAGCACCACACCGCAAATGATATGAACCAAATCAAACAGATGGTCGATGGTCGTCGCGTAAGGATTGGCATTTTCCGGCAACCACAGTCCGGCCAGAGAGAAACCGCCGATCGAACCTTTTCCCACCACGGCCAATACATACAGACCGATTCCGAGCACCGGAACCAACGAAAATAGAATCGCCCAAAATCGATGCATCATTAGTCTGCGGCACTTTCTAACGAACGGATCGTTGATTCTCGGCTTTGGGAGCGGTCGCAGGTCGACTCATTTTCTCAAACGGCATTTGTCGGACGTAAACGACCAAGGCCCAAACCTGCTCATCGGTCAACGTCAAACTGGCCGGCATCGGAGTCCCTTCAATCCCGTTTCGAATTCGATAAAACAGGTCCGAATCTCGATCACCGCCGCGGTAAACTCCAAGTCGCAAGTTGCGTGGCATAATCGGACGTGGTGGCGGTGCCCCCGCATCAACATAAGGTGCCCAAGCCTTCGGGTCGTTTGGATCGATGCCTTCGACTTTCAACCAATCGTTCGTCCAGTCATCAAAATTGTTCGTTTGTCCATCACCGACCCCCGTCTCCCCGTGACATTGCACACAATTGGCCGCCCCAAAATACAGCTTGTGTCCATTTTCCACCTGAGCTGCATAATCCGAATGTTTCGGATCGGAAACCCAAGCGGGCACTTCGATCTCCACAGGTTCGCTGTCCAAAATTCCCAACCACTTTTCCGCAACTGGCAACAGTTGCTCGTCTACCAAATACAGCAAGTCCTCTTCAACCGACTCGGGATCAAACGCGAGTTGACCCGCCGCTTCGTCGGTTGATTTCGCATCACCCGCTTCGTCGGACTCGCCAGCTCCCACTTCCTTCGCGTCCTCTGGCTCCGATGATTCCGGCTGGGACTCTTTTCCTTCTGTGCCTTCTAACGTATCGGTATCTGGCCCTGCCGCCTCGGGTTTCATCAGCTTGGTCACGGGCGTGCCAATTTCCCCCTTGGCTTTCGCCGGAAGGTCTCGGAAATGCATGTCCTTCGGCAAGTTGACCAATCGCTCATCGTCGTCCAAGTCGCGAACGGCCGCGACCAGGAAACGTTCGACCATCCCCCGCATCGAAAGATAAATGACGTAGTCGACCAATGCATCCAACTCGTCGTCACTCAGAAGGCGGAACGAAGGCATGGAAGTGCCTGGCACCCCATTCTGTAGCAACAGCTTCAGTTCGGCTTTTGTGGGAGGCGTGCCCGTGGTCGAACTTTTGAACTTGAACCGCCCCAACCGGAAATCGCGAGGATATGGTGATAGAAACGAAGCGGTCGGCCCCATGCCATCCCCGGTCACTCCATGACAATGAGCGCAGTGCCGTCGGTACAACCCAGCGCTGCTTTCCTTATCGCGACTCACAACGGGACCCGCCGCGCGCTGCAGACCGGCAGGGTCAAACAACTGCACCAATGGGTCCTCGGCCCCTTCAACCAACGGCAAAGCCGGCTGATCCGGAGTTCCAAACCAATCGCTGACAATATCCGAAACATCGTGGCGATGATGGTCCGCGAACTTCTCGCCGGCCTTCAGCCCCGCGGTTCGCTCCTGTTTGTACCACTCTAGACCATTTTCGCGAAATTGCGGTGGTGGCGTGCAGCCCGACCCAGCAATTAAAACGATCAGGGCAATGAAAAACCTCATGGAATTCAAGTTCATGCGTCCACCGGCATCCTGCCAACCGGATTTCGCTTCCGAACATGTTCGCAGCAAATTACCACCTATTTCATCCAATGCCAAATTGCCCGCCCCTCCTTTAAACGGTCCGTCAGGGGAGGTCCTAAGATAACGAAGACTAGACGGAATCGCTGGTCTGTTGCGTCATTTTGCCGCATGAATGTCTGGAGCTACGAGCATGCCAGCGCGAAATCGGGCCGTTGGCGTCGTCCCGGCATTTTTCTTGAACGAACGGCGATTGGGATGACGGACGGTCGCAAGACGTGAAACCACGGCCCGTCCAACCGGAGTATGCTCCATAGATTTGGTCTCGATGACCTTGGAGGTTGCCCACCATGAATTCAACAGAACCCCCCATCAGCCCTCGGCGCCGATTTTTAGGCTTTGTCCCAAAAGGGGTCTGACCCTCTCCGGTCATGCCTTTTTGTCCGAAGTTATTACATGCCCTCCAAAGGGTCAGACCCCTTTTGGGACACAGCCGAGTCGTTGTTCTCGGTTGTGTCGGATACGCCTGTTTATTGGGGATTGCACTCGACCTGATTACCGCGAATGTTGCGGTCGCGTATTTTTCCGTGCACCATCCGCGAATCGTCGAAACCGATAATCCGTGGATTCTGGCATTGGTTTGGGGCGTCGCGGCTTCATGGTGGTTTGGCTTGATCGGCGGCATCATCTTGGCGACCATCAATCATTACCGATCCGAACCACTCGGGCCGCTGCAAATTCTGCGTTGGGTCAGAATCGCCAGCGTCATTCTCTGGATCATCATGTTGACGATCCTGGTCGCAACTTTAGCCTTCGCCTATTTCATGGTCCCGCTGGACAAACGGCCCGCCAACTTCGAACATGATGCTCGTCTGATTGCGGTTGCGATGGCTCACCAATTCGAATACATCCTTGGTGGTATTTCACTAATCGTGATCGGTTTACGGACTTGGTTCAGACGCTCGCAGCAACCGAGCGACTCGCCTTCAAGGACTTGATCATGCGACAAGTGGTCGTTAGCGGTTTTCTGTTGTGGTTCGCCCTCCTGCAGTCAACGACGGCCGTTGGCCAAGATTTGATCTGGGAGTCGATGCACATCGAATCCAACGCCAGTCTCCGCGGGTTATTTGTGTTGGATGCCGAGGTGATCTGGGCCAGCGGCACGAACGGGACCATTATCCATTCGCACGATCAAGGCCGGCAATGGCACGTGCAGCAAGTTCCAGGCGCGGAAAAACTCGATTTTCGCGACTTGCATGTCTTCGATAAACAAAACATCTTGGCGATGACCTCGGGGACTCCCGCTCGACTTTATCGCTCCGCCGATGCCGGTACTTCTTGGAAAGTTGTTTTCGAATCCAACGACCCCAAAGTTTTTCTGGATTCCATTGCGTTCTTGAACCAAACAAACGGCTTGGTCATGGGTGATCCCATCGATGATCAACTCTTCTTGCTTCACTCGCCAGATGCCGGTTGGACTTGGGAGCAAGTGCCGCAAACTCCCAAACTGCAATCGGGTGAGGCTGGGTTTGCCGCCAGTGGCACCAACATGACAACCATCGGCAACTCGCATTGGGCAATTGGCCTAGGTGGCGATTTGCCGCCGCCACCGTCTGATGAGCAAAAGCAAAACCAAGCCTCCGAACACACGACCGGTGTCGCTGACGTCAAACGGTCGCGGGTCGTTTTGGTTGACGCCGAACTAAAAGATTGGCGAATTGTCGAGACCCCGTTGGCACGTCACGCATCAGGCGGGATTTTTTCATTGTTGTTTGTGGACTCGAACATTGGTGTGGCTCTCGGAGGCGATTACAACCAGCCCGACTTGGCGCAAGACCAAATCGCTTTGACCAACGATGGCGGGGCAACGTGGACGGTTCCGACATCGAAGCAACGTCCGACCGGCTTTCGCAGCGGCGTGGCCCTCTGGAGAGCCTCATCCAACGAATCCTTTTGGATCGCAGTCGGTACGAACGGGACCGATCTTTCCTCGGATCAGGGACAAACTTGGCGCCGCGTGTCCGACATCGGTTTCAATGCCGTCCAATTTTCGGCCGATGGCCACAGCGGCTGGGCAGTCGGCAGCAATGGCCGCATCGCAAAGTGGAAGAAACCCACCAAATAAAGGAGTTCAAGTAGCGCAATCGGATGCACTCCATGTTCTACCTTGAAGTCGACTGCACTTTGAAAACGAGCGATGCGAGGGGAGAATCCCGGCAATCGGCATGGGCATGCATCGGAAAAGTCTTGATGCGAGCACTACGTTGCTCGTCTCGCTCTGACGCAAGGATCCGTGTCAAACGAATGAAATTCGGCGAGTCTCCAGCCGCGGACATTGGCCGCCCGCTAGCAGTTTACGATGAGAGTCCAAGCAATTTTCTAAGTTGACGCTCGTTTCGTTGGTTTTGCCACACGTGGAATTTTCGGTTTTTACCAATGGAGCAAGGGCGGAACATCCCATGACCTGGGGCAGACTTTCGAGTTTTCGCCGCCGGAGTTGCTCCCCAGTTGAAAGAGATTTTCTTGGTCGGTTGGATGGGTTCGAAGTGCAGAAAGTCCAGAGGAGTTGCAGTAGTGCGGTGGAAGTTGGTGACGGCTTTGCTTCTCTCTTGTTGGCTAACCAACGATTTGTTCGCCCAGTCCTCTGCGCCCGGGCCCTCCATGAACATGCCCAGCCCGCTGCCAACCGTCATCGGTTCGAATTTCGCTGACACGACTCTCGCACCCGTTACGGCTGCTGAACCGCGGATCACATTCGATTCCGGCGTCACACTCCGTCGTTGGACGGAAGCTGAGCGGGCCGTCCGAGAATCTCACGCCTCAACGGACGATGTGAGTTGGCGGCTGAGGCGATTCTCCGTCCGAGAACGGCGGTTATCGGGTTTCAGTGGCGCTCGCCTAGTGGTTTGGGACGAGGACTACCTGGATTCCCGAGATCGGGGCTGGGGGACGGAATCGGCATTCGAGCAAAACCGTACCTTCGCGGGTTTGAAGTGGCGATTGACGCCCGACCGGAGTTCGCACTTAGAAGTTGGATATTTGAATCAAACCTGGGATGATCCCGGCCAAGACGACAGACGGTTCCATTTCCTGTCCCTAAACTTCTACTTCTAGTTTCAAGTGCGTCGCCGAGACCAACAGGACGGCAACCGCACCAAAAACCCAAGTCTCTCATCCCCGCTTCTCTGCGTCATCCTAATCTCGCGCGGTGCTCTTTCCTTTTCATCAACGCCCCAAAGCAAAAAATCCCCCACACGCAATCGACGCGAGCCAGCCCCGCGCGCCGCCAAGACCTCTTTCTCATCCTCTCTTCTCTGCGTTATCCCAATCTCGCGCGGTGCTCTTTCTTTTTCATCAACGCCCCAAGCAAAAAATCCCACTCACGAACTCGACGCGAGCCAGCCCCGCGCGCCGCCAACCCCTCTTTCCCATCCTTTCTTCTCTGCGTCATCCCAATCTCGCGCGGTGCCCTTTCTTTCCGTCGTCAGCTACGCGAGCGCGTAATGGCTCGCCCCGTTTGTCAAGTACGAGACCTTTAGATCGCCCAACTCGTGACCAGATCTGCTATAATCGCAGCGGGGTGGTTGCACGAACTCGGAGCGGTGCGTGGATGACGGACCTTGGTTGGGATTGGATGAACTTTGACCAGCACTCCTGAAGTCGTTCGTGCGCCTTGAAGTGATCATGTTTTTGTTTCGGTATTGACAACCGAACGATGCGTCGCTCGCCAAGAATAGGTCATCGAGGTCGAAATTGACTTGCATTCACGAGCGGGATTAAAGCAGTCGCGTACAGAAACTATCGAAAAAATTGCAAGTCGGATCGCACGACTTCCAATCATAAACAGCGAGGGAGAATCAATCAAATGTTTCGCATGAGCTTCCTGAGAATTGTGTTGGTGGCGATTAGTGTTGTCTTGAGTCAACCGTTGGCACTAACGGCTCAAGACTCGGGGTTCGAACAGCAGTACACCAAACACACGCACATGATTCCGATGCGCGACGGTGTGCGGTTGTATACGGAGGTTTATCTACCGAATCGTGCGGAACCGGCGGCACCGATCATTTTCTTGCGCACGCCTTATGGCGTAAAAAACGCTCAAGGCGGATTTACCGGATATTTTCGCTCGACATTTCGCGAATTGGCCAAAGACGGATACATTTTTGCCATACAAGATGCTCGGGGTCGTCACGAGTCCGAAGGGGAGTTCGAATGGAATCGCCCGTTGCGTCATCATCGCGATCCCAAGGCGATTGACCCCAGTACCGATGCGTATGACTCGATCGATTGGTTGATCAAAGAACTACCCGGGAACAACGGTCGTGTGGGCATGTTGGGCGTGTCTTATCCCGGTTGGTACGTGACCATGGCTTTGATCAACCCGCACCCTGCCCTACGCGCCGCCAGCCCCCAGGCTTCTCCGTCGGACTATTTTATTGGTGATGACTTTTTTCATTTTGGTGCGTTTCGTTTGCAACCCAGCGCGGAGCTGCCTTATCTATTCGACTTTGATCCCAAACAGAATTCGCGGTTCCCTTACGATCAAGTCGACACCTACGAGTTTTTTCTTGATTTAGGGCCGCTATCCAATATGAACGCAAAGTACCTGCGTGGGGCTTCGCCGACTTGGGACCGATTCATGCGTCATGCGACCTACGACGAGTATTGGCAAACGGGAAACACGCTACAACATTTGACGGAAGTTAAGGTGCCGACTTTGAACGTCGTCGGTTGGTGGGACGCGGAGAACTTGGGCGGAGCGCTTGATATTTATCATCGTCTCGAGACGGCGGATCGCGACCACAAAAACTGGATTGTGGTTGGGCCTTGGGCCCACGGCCAATGGGCGCGCGGACCAGTGGATCGATTGGGTTCGTACCATTTCGGGTCGGACACGGTGACCTACTACCAGCGTGAAATCGAAGCCCCGTTCTTCGCGCGACACTTGAAGGATCAAGCCACCGAGTCGTTGCCGGAGGCCGTTATGTTTCAAACGGGTTCCAATCAATGGAAACGCTACGAGCAATGGCCGCCAATAAAACAGACCGAGCGACAAGATTGGTTTTTGACCACCCATGGCGGATTGCAACGCGAGAAGCCAAACGCTGCGGGGTCCAATTTGAGCTTCGTCGAATATGTTTCCGATCCTGCAAAGCCAGTGCCCTACTCGCAGCGTCCCATCATGGGCTTTTGGCAGGGCTTGCCAGGTAGCAACGAGGAACGTTTTGGCCGAGCCGGAATTTTATGGAAAGTCGAAGACCAGCGGTTTATCAGCGACCGTTCGGATGTGGTCACCTTTGTCACGGAGCCGTTGACGGAGCCCGTCGAAGTCACGGGGCAATTGACCGCACAATTGTTCGCCTCAACGTCAGGGTCGGACTCGGATTGGGTGGTGAAGTTGATTGACGTTTATCCCGAAAATTACGCCGAGCACCCTGAAATGGGCGGCTATCAACTCATGATCGCCGACGATGTATTGCGCGGCAAGTTTCGCAATGGATTCGAAAAGCCTCAAGCCATCGAACCAGGCAAAGTCGAGTCGTATCGGATCGATTTGCGCACGCGAAATCACTTGTTCCGACCCGGGCATCGCATCATGGTCCAGGTTCAGAGCAGTTGGTTTCCGTTGATTGACCGCAATCCGCAAACCTTTGTCGACATCCCAAACGCCACGGAAGCCGATTACCAGCGCGCGACGCAGCGGATCTACTGCTCACCCGAGTATCCGTCTCGCATCGAAATGTCCGTGCAAACACCCAGCGACCGATGATGCCGAAATCAACAACAACCCGAGCGCCCCGATCGTGCCGAAACCATAGTAGCACGAGCGCCCCGATCGTGCCGGTTTTCTGTCACACCCATTTTCCCCAACCGAATAACAGAAATGCCTTCGAGTTCAATACAATACCGTGATTCAAAGGCCGACCCTTCATCGCGTTTTTTTATCGGATTCGCAATACTCACGACTCGCACGTCGAACCTTCAAGCGAAAGCGGGCTGAGACAAGTCGTTGTGGTGTTTCCAAGTTCGCCAGAGGAAAGTCCGTTAGGAAAGTCACGATGCAGGAAAATGAAAAAAGTGACACACGCATTTCGACTCTTGGTAGCCTCATTTTTGGCACCGTGTTGGTGATGCTGGTGTACGTGATTTTTGTCGTAGGAATCTACTATTCGCACGGCGAGTTTCTGCTGTTTTTCCCAGGCAAACTATGGAACCAAATGAATTCACTTGGGTTGATTGACGGTCCTTATCGAGCCTTGGTTAGCATGGGTTTAGCCATCTTCCTGCTCCACATCATCTGTTCGTTCTCCCCATGTCGAACCTGCTCTTGTATCTTGTTTTGTGTGTACTTGGTGGTCCAGCTTGTTGTAGTTTCTGTGTGTACCGTGGCACTGAGGTCCATTTGAGACTGGCCGGCTCGGTAGATGCGATAAGACAAGCGAGGAGCCACACCGCCCGGTTCGGCTCAATGGTTCGAGCTTACGGGGATCGACGCTTCAGCTTGGTGCGAGTTGACCAAGAACTTCGATCGGTTGTTTAGTTCGGTGGCCGGGAAACCGACGGTCATCGACGGAACTCGCAGTCGCACGCGCGGGCAACGCTACAACATCCCCGCTAAAACTAGCCAGTTGCTGCGCAGCTAAGGAGCTAGCTAAAAAGTTGTGTGTCCCCAGCTGCATTCCGCGAGTCGCTGGATGTAGCGAGAAACCGAAATCCCGATGCATCGGTACCGAGCAGGTCGGGCGAGATTTGGGCGCGAATGGGCCGCCGCCGAGTTCAGCTCGGTGGGGCCAAGGATTCACCACTACGGGAGAGATGCTACCCGCACGAGCAGCGGTCGAGGGACAGGCTTGTTTGGCAAGCCAAACTCCAACGAGACCGCAATGGCTCACGCTGACAGGCCCGCACGATTTGTACCCAAGATCAACCCGATCGAGCGCCGCCCCCGACCGGTTGATCCGGTCGGAGCGAGAGCTTTGAGGTTAGAACGACGCCCCACGCGAGTAGCGGTCGAGGGACATGCTTGTTTAACAAACAAACCCTCACCGAGACCGCAACGGCTCACGCTCACAAGCCGGGCCGTTTTGAACCCAAGATCAAACCCGATCGGCCTACTTGCAGACCTGTCTGAAGCAAAGCCGGTTCTACGGCCTAAAACCCTAGCAGTCGTATCATAGCTGTTAGTGATGAATCCTGGCTCCACCGAGCAAGCTCAGTGGCGGCCCGACCATTCCCGCCGTGCGGGTTTGTTCTGTCGGCGATTGAATCTGAAACAAAGGTCGACGCTGGAACGCATCCAATCTCAACGGACAACAATCTCAGTTCCCCGCCGACGCTAGGCACCCGACACTCCACGCCCCCAGCGGATCCATCGCTGTTATCAACGGAACGCATCACGTGACTGTTGGAAGATCTGCGCGGCAAGTGGTGGATGGTCAACAACCAGAGTCCACCGGCGGGGAAGTCGGGACCGGAGGCGGTGGTGAATTACTTGGGTCGGTATGGGGGGAAGCCAAATCTGGGGACGGAAGCCAAATCCGGGGACACACAACTTTGCAGCCTCCACGTGCATTGCTGGTTTGCTTTCAAACCATCTGGGGACACACCATTTATGATCCGCGTAGATCAAACTTAAGACAATGTGCGTCGCCAGTCCTCTGGCGGCCAGTGGGTGGAGAGATTCATCGCGAACTGGAGGAATCGTGGGGGTTCTTTGGCCTGGTAGTTGCCCCAATAATAGTGAAAAAGCACCACAGGTTGACGACAAAGGCAAAGATATCAATCAATTTACCGTTGGCGATTGGGGCCCTGTCGACAAGCCCATTCGCATCTTAGTTAAGCCGGGCGCTCCTTGGACAACTGGCACAGTTCGCGACACGGCTTGTCACCGACACCAACTGAACTTCAGCCTGGACCATCTGGTCCTCCAAATTAGCCGCTCGGATAGTCTTTACCGCAACCAAACTCTCTGGAGAAGAATTTGTTATGATGAACGTATGGGAAGTTGCCAGTCACGGGAATTCCGTCCGCTCGGAACGGTTGGCTCGGGTATCAATGGAGCGTTAAACGGTACGAGCGGAACGGGACGCCATTGGGCTCTTACGCCAACTACGCAATTAAGTTGTCAAACTGGTTTGGTGACTCGGCGATGTCGGCTAAGGTGATGGTCTGTTTGAGTTTCAGCATGCGCCGCTGCTGTTCGGCTTTCATGGTTGTGTATGTCAAGTTCCTTAACTTGGGTCTATTAGGAGCTGGGAACAATGGCGTTTGAACCTTCACAGGGAGAAACATGCGATACCGTGCTCGGCTCTGCCGTTGCGGATCGGCAGGCGAGGCGTTTTGCGGAATCTCTGGAAAAATTTTTGTGGTACTTCGAGAATTCACGCAACGAAATTGGGCACGGAGGCGTTCGGTTGTCGTTTGCACTTCGGTACTGGTATGACCTCGCCAAAGAATACCAACCGGCGATGGATGAGTTTATTTCCGTTCGCGACCAAGCAGAAGCTCGCTGTCGCGAGTTTTGCGGTGAACGTGATGCGTTTGAAGAAGCGGCAGCGTTGAATCGTTATCTCGCCACAAGTGACCGAACAATTTCATTGTTCCTACAGGTTGCACACCGTGACAAAGTCGCCGCACAAAAGATGTATCGAACAGTTGAGCCATATTTGATCGCCACGGGCTTATATTCCGAATGCGGGCCGTTCTTGGAAATCCATCGGACCGTCGAGATAAACATACAGATCTACAAATTCGGGAAAGAGAACGAGAGTCTCTACGCCGAACTATTTCCTTCGGCACCACCTTCGGAAGAACGAATTTTTCGAGAAAAGATGCTCACACTTGTTGCCCTTCTGGTATTGAACGACCGAAAATCTGATGCGGAACGAGTCGTTGAGAAATCTCTCTCTACACTAAACACCGACGAATTTCGATCGGAACTTGCAGTTGCAATGACGGGGCAATTCCCGAAACGTTCTTGAGCTTCGTTTCAATGGTTGATGCACAGGCCCTGGAATTGCAAGCTCGGACGACAAAGCCAAATCCGGGGACACACAACTTTGCAGCCTCCACGTGCATCGCTGTTCGGCTTCGCAGCGGGCCGAATAGACCTCTTGCGATCTCTACGCCCGAAGAATTTGATTTTTTCTACAGCGCTGTGACCTGATGTGTCACAGGGGTGTTGAAATTGTTGATTTTGTCAGCACGGAGTTTCGGAACGCATTCCTTTATGGATCACGACGTGGAAATTGGAGGTGCCGTATGGCGAGGTTAGCGCGAGCGGAAGTGTTTGCGGCCGATGAGGTTGCTGTTATACACGCAATTGGTCGCACGGTTCGCAGATGCTACCTTCTGGGAGTGGATCCACTGACGGCCAAGAACTACGACCATCGCAAAACTTGGATGGAAGAGGAACTCCAACGTCTCGCACTTTTCTTTGGCTGCGATTTGCTCTGTTACGCCGTGCTTTCGAACCATTTTCACTTGATTTTGAGATCGCGGCCGGACGTCGTGGCCACTTGGGATGATGCGGAGGTTGCTCGGCGGTGGTTGATGCTGTGCCCGAAACGACGCGACCGCAACAAACAGCCACAGGAACCAACACGCGAAGATCTAAACATGATCTTGAATGACCCGGCAGCCGTCCGCGAGATTCGGAGTCGGCTGAGCGATATTTCGTGGTGGATGAAGTTGTTGTGTCAAAAGATCGGGCAACGGGCAAATAAGGAAGACGGCGAAGTCGGCAAGTTTTGGCAAGCGAGATATCGGGCCGTTCGGCTGCTTGATGAAACCGCAATCCTGGCGTGTGCCGCCTACGTCGACTTGAACCCCATTCGCGCGGCCTTGGCCGAGACCATCGAAACCAGTCCGTACACGTCGGCCCAACAGCGGGCTCTGGAATTGCAAGCTCGGACGAC
>JBGSJV010000003.1:0-35109 GCA_041741535.1 Pirellulaceae bacterium | reverse complement strand
TGTCCGCGGAATTTTCATCCGCAGTTCGGCTTTGCCATCCGTGGGAATTTCCAAACGCTAGTATTGCCGCTTTGTGGCTCAGCGATTCGGCGGCTCAGGCCTGGAGTCTCGGCAGATTCGACGATAGCGGTTCTCGGATTTACCAAGCTCGGACTCTCCCAAATCGGGAATTTATTTCCAGACAATTCCCTAGCAGCGAACCTACGGACATCGGAAGTTGTCGTTGGGAGTTGGATAACAAGCCAAAAGCAATGTTGCTTTTGGCGAACCTATCCCGCATGTCGAATGCGAAGGAGTGGTGGATTCGGGGCGAGACGCCTGAAACGTGGGCACCTTGAATTCGCTGCGTTGCCTCGCCACAATGCGGCAGGTTGGGCATTGAAGTTCGGCCGGTAGATTAAAAAGGGACGATAAACGTGGAACTGATTTCCGTACGCGAAGCTCGCAGTGAACAAGCGGTTGGCAAAGAAGGATTGTTGCGAGGTTGGGTAAGAACTCGGCGGGACTCAAAGGCGGGATTCAGTTTTATTGAACTTAACGATGGGTCTTGTTTGGGAAACATTCAGATTATCGCTGACGCGAATCTTCCCAACTACGAATCGGAAATCAAGACGTTAACGGTCGGCTCAAGCCTCACAGTGGAAGGGCGGGTCATTGCCTCGGGAGGAAAAGGGCAAGCGACGGAAGTTCAGGCCTTGAAGGTAACCCCCGTTGGGCCGGCCGACGCGGAAGCTTATCCACTGCAAAAGAAACAGCATACGTTTGAGAAGCTTCGCGAGTGGGCCCATCTGCGGCCTCGGACCAATACTTTTGGCGCGGTGGCTCGAGTTCGAAACCAAGTTTGCCAATCGATTCACCAATTCTATCAAGAGCGGGGCTTTTTATACGTCAATACGCCGATTATCACAGCCAGCGACTGCGAGGGAGCGGGCGAGATGTTCCAAGTGACGACCTTGGACTTGCCGACCATTGCCAAACGCGAAATGGCCAACATCGACTACAAATTTGACTTTTTTGATCGCCCCAGTTTCCTGACCGTAAGCGGCCAATTGGAAGCAGAAACCTACGCCTGTGCGTTGGGGAAAGTCTATACATTCGGTCCCACGTTTCGCGCGGAAAACTCGAATACAAGTCGGCACTTGGCCGAGTTCTGGATGGTCGAACCTGAAGTCGCGTTTAACGAACTGCCCGACAACATGCAATTGGCAGAAGATTTTCTCAAGCGAATCTTTCGCGATGTACTCGAGAAATGTGCCGAGGACATGGCGTTTTTTAACGAGCGGATCGATGAAAGCAAGTCGTTATTGGCACGGCTAGAAAAAATCGCAAGTGCCGAATTTGTGCGGCTGAGTTATACCGATGCCATCAAGATCCTGCAGGACAGTGGACACAAATTCGATTACGCCGTGCAATGGGGCATGGACCTGCAGAGTGAACACGAGCGCTTTTTGACCGAAAAGCACTTCGATTCGCCAGTCATCTTGTACAATTATCCACGCGTCATCAAACCGTTTTACATGTTCTGTAACGACGATGGAAAAACCGTTCGTGGCATGGATGTGTTGGTGCCCGGTGTTGGTGAAATCATCGGTGGTTCGCAGCGTGAACATCGCTTGGATGTGTTGCTGGAGCGAATGACAGAAATGAAGCTGTCCGCCGAAGACTATTGGTGGTATGTCGATCTCCGACGGTACGGAACCGTTCCACACGCCGGATTTGGGTTGGGGTTGGAACGAGTTATTCAGTTCGTTACGGCGATGAGCAACATCCGCGACGTGATCCCATTCCCCAGAACCCCCGGATCTTGCGATTTTTGAACGGGAGAATCCCAACGGAAAGTCCGCGGTTCCCCGACCTGCGATTCCGGCGTTTTTAGGCCTGCGATTCCGGTGTTCTCAGGCCTGCGATTCCCGCGTTCTTAGTCCTGCGATTCCGGCGTTCTCAGTCCTGCGATTCCGGCGTTCTTAGTCCTGCGATTCCCGCGTTCTCAGGCCTGCGATTCCGGCGTTCTCAGGCCTGCGATTCTGGCGTTCTCAGGCCTGGAAGGCCGACAGAACCTCTGCCGGGGTCGCTAGGCCCCGGTTGGAGATATTGGCAGACAGAAAGGCCCAGCGGGCCGACACAAACCTGCGCGCTTTGAGTAGACAATTGTGGTAATTCTTTCTGCCCCTCAGGCCATCGCAAGTGTGTTGCTACCACTTCCGAATCGCTCAGCGGCGCAATACTGGGCGACCAACCCTTGGGCAAAGTGGATCATTGCTCTGCGGCGCAAATAACGGTTTTGCGGTTGTCCCTTGGATGTCGATGGCTTGAAGTTTGGGCCGGCCATATTTATAATTCAGAGCCCTGCTGGTCCGCGGCAGTTTCGACTCTGAGAACGGTTCGCGATGCCCATTCCACCACAGCAGACGACGTACTACAAACAGGTTCGGTTTACCACTCGATTGCCGAATCATTTTCATTATTCTCCTTCGCACTATTGGATTTCTGAAGTTTCCGCTGGGGTTTATCGGGTGGGCTTCACAAAATTTGCCGCGCGGATGCTGGGGGACTTCGTCGAAATCACCTATTCCGTGCAAAGTGGTGATCAAGTCGTCGTTGGCGATTCACTGGGGTCGGTGGAAGGCTTCAAAGCGATTTCTGAGGTTTATTGTGTGGGAGCAGGAGTTTGGGTCCGCGGGAATCCGGAACTAGAGCGACAAGCGGAATTGGTGGATAAAGACCCGTACGATCAAGGCTGGTTGTATGAAATTCAAGGGTCAGCAAGTCCCGAGTGGCTGAACGTTGACCAATACATCGCTTTGTTGGATGCTACAATCACAAAAATGTTGGAAACCGAGCAATCATCGCAGGACCAGTCATGTTGAGACCCCGTTACGTGATGTTGGGCGGCTTTTTAGGCGCGGGAAAAACCACCGCGATGTTGGCTTTCGCTCGTTTGTTAAAACTGCGAGGGATGCGGGTTGGTGCCATCACGAACGATCAAAGTGTCGGGTTAGTCGATACACAAGTTCTGCAAGCCGGTGGCCATCAAACCCAAGAAATCTCTGGCGGTTGTTTTTGTTGCAAGTTTGATTCCTTACTGGAAGCCGCTCAGCGACTGACCACCGAGACCCAACCGGACGTGTTGTTGGCTGAGCCCGTAGGCAGTTGTACCGACTTGCGGGCGACGGTGAGTGAACCGCTTCGGCAGATCTATGGCGACCAAGTTGTAGTGGCGCCGTTGAGTGTGGTGGTCGATCCCATCCGTGCGGCGCGGGTGCTGGGTTTGCGGTCGGAGAAACAGTTTAGCTCCAAGGTCGTTTATATCTACGAGCGGCAACTGGAAGAGGCAGACCTCATCGTCATCAACAAAACCGATTTGCTGCAATCGGACGAACGAACTGCCCTTCGGGAGGCCTTGCAAACACGTTGGCCGCACAAGCAAGTACTAGAAGTGGGACTTCGTTCCGGGCAAGGTGTCGAGGCTTGGTTGGAACAAGTTCTGGGCCGCGAAATGGAGTCACGTCCTTCCATGATGGTCGATTACGACGAATATGCGGAGGGCGAAGCGCTCTTGGGGTGGCTAAATTTGGCGGGAAAACTAAAAGGGGCCGAGTTCGACGGAAACCAGTGGCTGTTCGAAGCGGCCCAGGAGCTGCAGTCGGTCCTCCAAACTTCGGCGGTTGACTGCGAAATCGCACACCTTAAGATGACATTGTTGCCGCAGCCCGGTAACGATTTGGGGGTTGTGAATTTGGTACGTCAGAACTCGCAGCCGGAACTGTCCTACCGATTGGCGGAGGACTTGGAGTTTGGTGAACTGACGGTCAACTTACGGGCCGAGGCCGACCCGGAATGGCTCAAGTCGGTTGCGTTGGAGGTAATTGGTCGAGTCGCGGAGCGTCATGCTCTGGTGTGGTCGGTGGACCAAACCCAAGCGTTTCGGCCGGGACGACCGGTGCCAATTCATCGATTGAGTGTTTAAGGAGTGGTTGTGAGTGTTGATAATGTCGAGCCGACGATCCTGTACTGCAATTGCTCGTATGCGAAAGTCGTGCCCGGCGAAGTCAAACGTGAAGTATTACGGCAACTTTCGGCATCAGGGTGCTCGTTCGAATCGGTCGCGGACCTCTGCGAAATGTCGGCCAAACGAGACGCGGCTTTGCCACAATTGATGCAACAACCTGACTTGCGAATCGTTGCGTGCTACCCGCGAGCGGTAAAATGGTTATGCTCTGCGGCGGGTACCAAACTTCCGGACGATGCCCAAGTTATCAACATGCGAACGTTAACTGCGGATGATGTGATCTCGCAATTGTTTTCTCACGATAAATCGGGAACAGACAACCTGGATTCAAATCCGGATACCGTGGCAACGCTAGAGCGAAACGAGACCCCGACATGATTGCCAAAGCAGCGGAAATCCAGCGAGTCGTACTCTTTGAGGGAGCCAATTCGCAATCATTATCGGCCGATCGCCGCGGGGAAATCCTGCAAGCCCTGCTGGATCATGGTGTCGGCGTCAGTTTGGTCCGAGTTGCTGGTTCCTTTCTGACACTGGGGCATCGCAGCGTTATCGTCCTGGGTGAGTTTGCCAACGATGTGCCCGCGGAGTTTTCCGTCGCTGACCACGACGTGCAGATCGTCGTGCGCAATATCACGGGTCTGGATACGACCGCGATCGTGTCGTTGGTGAAGGGCCTAACGGTTGAAACAGGTGGCGGCACGGCGCAGGGTTGGAAGCCGTGGTTCCCCGTGATCGACTACGATCGTTGCACGAATTGCATGCAATGTTTGAGTTTTTGTTTGTTTGATGTCTACGGTGCCACCGCCGAAGGAAAGATCACGGTCCAAAACGAAAACAACTGCAAGACCGACTGTCCGGCGTGTTCGCGAGTCTGCCCGGAAGTTGCGATCCTGTTCCCGAAATACAAAGGTGGCCCGATCAATGGCGATGTAGTCAACTCCGACGACATCCGTCGCGAAGCCATGAAAGTCGACATCTCCGCGTTGCTGGGCGGCGACATCTACTCGTTGTTGCGCGATCGAAGCGGGAAGGCAAAATCACGTTTTTCTAAAGAGCGTGATGACGATCGCGCGTTGAAGGAACGCCAACGATGTTTGACCAAACTGCAAGAATCTTCGGGCTTGGATATCCCGGTCGAGGTCTTGGCCAGTTTGCCTTCGTTGGACAAAATCCAAGAAAAAGCAGTGCAAGCGAAACAGCGAGCGGCTGAGGCCCTCAAGCACCAGGAACAACTTTCTTCTACCAACTCGGACGACAAAAATGATTCTTAAGCTGTCCGCCCGCATGTTGCGTGAAGTCGACAAAAAGGCCCTGTGGAAGTTCGCCTGGAACTTTGGCTACAAGGGTATGCGATCGGTCCAGAAGTTCAAGAAACGATTAAAGCAAGGCATTCATTTTCCACCCTTCTTGTTTATCTCGGTCATCAACAGTTGCCAACTACGTTGCCAAGGATGCTGGGTCGACGTTTCATCAAAACGCCAGATGATCGAATTGGCGGACATGAACCGAATCATCAATGATGCCAAGAAGCATGGCAATAGTTTTTTCGGGATCTTGGGCGGCGAGCCCTTCATGCACCCGCAGTTATTCGAAATCTTGGAAGCCCATCCGGATTGTTATTTCCAGATCTTTACCAATGGACAATTGATCACCGACGAAGTGGCCAAGCGTCTGCGAAAGCTGGGAAATGCCACACCTCTGATCAGTATCGAGGGAACGGAAGTCGTGAGCGATGATCGGCGCGGCGGCCGAGATGTGCTGAACAAAACGATGCAAGGTTTGGAAAATTGCGTCAAGAACCATTTGATTGTGGGTGTCGCAACCAGTGTGTGTCAGACCAACATTGATTTGGTCAGCGAATCCTGGCTACGTCGCTTGATCGAAATGGGCGTTCACTACTGTTGGTTCCACACCTATCGGGTCGTTGGCCCGAAGCCAGCCGTCGAACTGGCACTGACGCCCGAACAGGTCGTCAAAATCCGCCGCTTTGCCGTGGACATGCGAGCGAAGCTGCCGATCGGAATTGTGGACGCGTATTGGGATGATAAAGGGGAAGCGTTGTGCCCGATGGCGACCGGAGTCAGTCATCACATTGGTCCGTCGGGAGCCATCGAACCTTGCCCGATCATCCAGTTTGCGACGGAAAATATTCGCGACGACCAAAGTCTCTATCAGCTCGTGACTCGTTCGGAGTTTCTGCGTGACTTTCGCGAAGCATCGGCCCAGGCGACACGGGGTTGTGTGGTCTTGGAACGTCCCGACTTGGTGCGTGATTTGGTGATCAAACACTCGGCCGCCGACACCACGCAGCGACAAACCGCACTGATGGAAATGGAAGCGTTGACTCCCCGTGGCAGTCAGCATACTCCGGGCGAAGAAATCCCAGAAAAACACTGGCTGTACCGGTTCGCCAAGAAACACTTTTTCTTTGGCTTCGGTGCTTACACATAGGAGATCCCGCATGCAACTGACGATCATTTCGCCACCGCGCACCGTGCCCGTTCAGGCGGATCGCGCACCGAAAGAAAATATTCCACAGACCCGTGGGCAACGCGAGTGGATTCGCGCGGAATTGCGTCGCTTTGTCGATGACGTCAAACCGGTCCCGCCAATCAGCAACGGCCTGTTGCGCGAGTACGCGGAACAATTTGTCGCTCGTCATGAACTCTTGCCGATCTATACGGACTATGTTGCGGTTGTCTTGAACAGCGAGGTCTGGCGCGATCACTTGGCAGCCGTTCCGTTCGAGCGACGATTGCTGCTGTTGCCCAAGTGCATGCGTATTGAAGACAAGTGTCCAGCGCCCTTTGATGAACTGGGGTTGTTGTGCAAACAATGTGGGTTGTGCACGATTCAAGACTTGCAAGAAGAAGCGGAACGACTTGGTTACGCGGTCTTGGTCGCGGAAGGCTCGGCGTTGGTCATGGCCATCATTGAGACAGGAAAAATTGAAGCCATTGTCGGAGTCAGCTGCTTGTCCGTGTTGGAAAAAGCGTTTCCATTCATGGAAGCGGCCGCGATTCCTGGGGTGGCGATTCCCTTGCTGCAAGACGATTGCAAAGACGTCACGGTTGACTTGGAATGGGTCTGGGAGTTTATTCATCTCCATAGTGATGATCAAACTCGCCGGTTGGACTTGGACCACATGCGACAGTCGGTGGGAGAGTGGTTCACGCCCAACACGCTACATCGGTTGATGGGTGCGCCGCGGGACTTGACGCAAGAATTGGCACTGAGCCGGTTGGCCCAAGCCGGCAAGCGATGGCGTCCGTTCCTGACCTTGTGTGCCTGGCAAGCAATGGAGGAAGATCAAGATGCGGCTCCCAACGAAAACCTGAAGCGATTGGCCATCGCCGTCGAGTGTTTTCACAAGGCATCATTGGTTCATGACGATATCGAAGACGATGACGAAACACGTTACGGCGAAGAGACGTTACACGTTTCGCACGGTGTCCCGGTCGCCTTGAACGTTGGTGATTATTTGTTGGGAGAGGGCTATCGGCTGATCTCGGAATGTGATGTCGAGCCCTCGTTGGCGTTAGATTTGACACGCGTCGCGATCGCTGGACATCGAACCTTGTGTTTGGGGCAAGGCGCAGAGTTGGCTTGGACGCGCGCTCCGCGGCCCTTAAGCTCTCTGGAAGTGTTGGAGATCTTTCGCCAAAAGACTTCGCCGGCGTTTGAAGTTGCGTTGCTATTGGGGGCAACTTATGGTGGCGCGGATGCCGAGACGCTGCAGTTGATCTCGGCCTTCAGCGAATCGCTCGGGATTGCGTATCAGATTCGGGACGACTTGGACGATCTATTAGGCGGTGAAGATCCAGATGATCTGGGTGCGATGCGTCCCTCGTTACCGTTGGCCGTCCTAAGCGAACGGGTCAAGGCGAACCCGCAACATCGTCAGTTGGTCGACAAGGTATGGGGACGAGTGGCCTCGGTGGACGAATTGACCGAGGTTCGTGGTTTGTTGGAGACTTACGAAGTCGTTCAACGCTGTCGAGTCTTGCAGGAATCGTACAAGGAGAATGCGATTCGCTCGCTCGACTCCGTTACGAACGCTGGTTTGAAAGGATTATTGCGCCGTGTCGTCAGCAAGATTTTTGTGTTAGAAGTGACGGGATGGTGCCATGAGTCTCAATCTCGAAATGCTGCAAGTAGTTCGGTTAGCTCCCCGAGTGCTGGGTGATTCCAGCGAATTGGTCGCGGAGTATTATTTGGGATTACAAAACTCCGACGGAGGTTTCCCAGACCGAGCTGGCAAAAGCGATTTGTATTACTCTTCGTTTGCGATCGGTGGATTGATGGGCTTGCAGCGACCACTGCCGTTGGCGGGTCTACGCAAGTTCTTGGAACCGTATGGAGATGGTGATGGTTTGGACTTGGTTCACCTTTCGTGTCTAGCGCGGTGTTTGAGTGCGATCCACGATCGCCATGTTCCAGCAAACATTGTCGACAGTCTGTGCCAGCGATTAGAGAACTTTCGCGCACTGGATGGAGGGTTTTCGAGCGACGTGGGAGACGCCCGAGGCAGCGTTTACGGGAGCTTCTTGGCCCTGGGCATGTATCAAGACCTGGGCCGTGTGATGCCGGACGGCGATCGAGTTTTAGAATCCATCGTCAGCTTTCGCTGCCCGGACGGCGGCTTTGCAAATGGTGTGGAGTTAGCAATTGGTTTGACGCCTCCTTCGTGTGCTGCCGCAATGCTGTTTCGGCACTTGGGTGGTCAAGTCGATGCGCGTTTGGTGGCGTGGTTGTGGCAGCGATTTCGCGCGGGTGGATTCTGCGTCATGGAAGGCATCGATGTTCCGGATCTGTTGTCGACCGCGACCGCACTGCACGCGCTTTCGGGAATGCAAGTCGACTTGAAACCGATCTCCGAGCCGGCATTGGATTTTGTGGACTCGCTTTGGAATGCTCGGGGCGGCTTTCATGGCGGCTGGGAAGACGACGAAGTTGATTGTGAATACACATACTACGGTCTGTTGGCCTTGGGGCATCTAAGTTTGTTATGAGTCGCCAGGAAATCGACAAACCGTCTCGCTCGCCAACGGCCCCCGGGAACGGCCCAGACGCCAACGACTTTGAACAGGCTTGGCGCGCGACCCAGCAATATCTGTTGGCCCAACGTAATCCTGAGGGTTATTGGCCGGGGCACTTGTCCAGCAGCGCTTTGTCGACCGCTACGGCGAGTATGGCTCTTGATGAGTCCGTCAAAGCAGGCGTCGGCACCGGCGCCCAACAATCGCACCGACGAGCAGAGTGCGAAGCCGGGTGGGCATGGTTGATTGCGACTCAGAATCACGACGGTGGTTGGGGCGATACGACGTTAAGCGTCAGCAACATCAGTACCACAGCCTTGGTTTGGGCAGCGTTACCTCGCGACGACTCGCGATTTTCGGATGCCAATCGTGGGGCGGAAAAATGGTTACTCGAAGCAATCAACATGAGCTTGGGAACAAACCACTCCCAGTTGAATTCGCGTGACTTGGCCACGGCCATCGGTCGCCGCTATGGCAAGGATCACACCTTTTCGGTTCCAATTCTCACGGCGTTGGCTTTGCGCGGTCGCTTGGGAGATGGTGCGTCGGCGTGGCGGTTGATACCGCAATTGCCATTTGAATTGGCCGCGTTCCCGCGCGCTTGGTACGCCAAATTGCGGTTACGCGTCGTCAGTTATGCCTTGCCGGCTTTGATTGCGATTGGCTTGGTGCGCTTTGCCAATTATCGAAATTGGAATTTCGCGGCCAATGGGTTGCGGCATTTGGTGAAGCGACGCGTGATGCGCATCTTGCAAGAAATCCAACCGGCAAGTGGTGGTTTCTTGGAGGCGACTCCGCTCACTAGTTTTGTTACCCTCGGATTGTTGCGAGCCGGTTTGGCGTCCACTCCAGTCGTCTCCGCTGGCCTCGAATTTTTGGACGAATCTCGACGAGATGACGGAAGCTGGCCGATCGATACCAATTTGGCGACCTGGGCAACCACGCTCTCCATCGGAGCTTTGCGTGAAGCAAGCGATGTCAAGCAACTGCAAGTGTTGAACCGATCGGAGCAGCGCGATTTACGGGAGTGGCTACTACATCAACAGTATCGGTCCGTTCATCCATTCACTCAAGCGGCACCCGGGGGATGGGCGTGGACTCCGTTGAGCGGCGGAGTCCCCGACGCGGACGACACCCCCGGCGCCCTGTTGGCACTTGGTCTATTAACCAACGATTCTGATCCACAGGTTCTCGCAGCGGCTCGACAGGGCGCTGGTTGGCTGTTGGGGACACAGAACCGCGATGGTGGGATGCCCACGTTTTGTCGGGGCTGGGGGCAATTGCCGTTTGACCGCAGCAGTGCCGATCTGACCGCTCATGCCTTGCGAGCCTGGCAAAGATGGTACCCGGAATTCGATGCACGAGACCAACACGTTTTTCAACAGGCTTTCCATAAAAGCGTGGACTTCCTGTTGAAGCAGCAACAGGCCAATGGTGCCTGGGTGCCGCTGTGGTTTGGTAATCAGTATTTGACCGAAGAAGAAAACCCGGTGTACGGAACCAGTCGCGTGTTGTTGGCTTGGGTCGCAACCAGCGGGATAAACAGGGCCGACTGGGATTCGGCAGGCTGTCGGGCGTGGCAGTGGTTGTTGCGGCAACAGAACCCCGATGGTGGCTGGGGTGGCGGCCGCAATTTTGATCCAATCGCCGTTCACGAAATGCCCAGTACCATTGAAGAAACCGGCTTGGCCTTGGAGGCCCTTGCGGAATGTTATCTGGCACGATCACAGGACGGCGAACAACAACGCCTATTCGATGAAACTTATCGGGCCTTATTCTCGGGTGGAAATCGGCTCTTGGAACTGATCGGCAATGGCACTCGGTTCCCTGCATCACCGATCGGATTTTACTTCGCGAAACTTTGGTACTACGAAACGACCTACCCAATCGTCTTCGCCCTCAATGCGTTGCGTGGCTTGGTTCAGGTTTGCCAAGCACAAACGTCCGCTTCGAATTCCGGAGTCGCGCCATGACGTTGTATCTCGATTGCAATGCCAGCAATCCGGTCGACCCTCGAGTTCTGGAGCGAATGATCTCCTGCTTTCGCGATCAGTACGGGAACGCCGGCAGTCCCCACAAGATTGGCCAAAAAGCGAAAGATTTGGTCCAACAAGCGCGTGATCAAGTCGCCGCCGTCGTTGCCGCTCGACGGCATGAAGTCTTGTTCACGAGCGGTGCGACCGAAAGCAATAATCTGGCGATTCTTGGCCTCGAAGCGGACGCCTGCGCGTCGAATCGTCGGCATATTGTCAGTACTCAGATCGAACATCACGCGGTATTGGAACCCTTACAAGTATTGGAGCGGCGTGGCTTTTCGGTAACCCGCGTGGCTCCACAAAAGAGCGGTCAGGTTTTGGCGTCGGAAATTCTCGCGGCGATCCGCCCGGAGACCATTTTGGTCACGGTAATGCAGGTGAATAACGAAACCGGAGTCATTCAACCAATCACGGAAATTGCCGAAGGGTTATCGAGTGAAGCGAAAGAATCTTCGCCGTGGTTTCATGTCGACGCTGCCCAGGGATTCGGTAAACAAATATCACCATTGCGACATCCGCGAATCGACTTGCTCAGTGTCAGTGGTCACAAGATTCACGGACCACAAGGAATTGGCGCTTTGATTGCTCGACGTCGACGCGGACAATTGCCGCCGCTTCGGCCATTGCTGGTGGGCGGAGGACAAGAGATGGGACTCCGACCTGGCACGCTACCGGTCGCTTTGCTTGTTGGGTTCGGACTCGCTGCGGAACTCGCTTTGCAGGAACACGAGCAACGCGCCGCTACGTGTCGATCCATCCAAGATCTGGTTTGGGAAAAACTGGCGGTTTTGCGACCGACGCGACACGGGGACGCGGGACAAAGTCTCCCCCATGTTCTCAACTTGTCATTTCCGGATTTGGATTCGGAGCAGGTCATCGAATCACTCTGGGATATTGCGGCCGTTTCTGACGGTGCGGCCTGTACTTCGATATGTGCGACTGCCAGTCACGTGCTGAGTGCTATGGGCCTTTCAATCCCATGCGTCGAAGGGAGCGTGCGCCTCTCTTGGAGTTCCCTTACCAACCATCAGCAAGTCGAGCAAGCAATGCAATTGGTCGTACAACGTTTGCAACAAACAGGTCTCGAATAAGTGAGTCCGGCTTAGGATTTGTCGCGAAATAAGTTCCGGATTTCGAACGTCGAAAGCTTCGAAATGACTCGCGTTGGCTCTGGCGTTTGAATGATTAATGATTATTGAAGAATGAAAAATTCAAAACGTACCATACGTCTAGTTTCCGGCATTCCGAGAGCAAACGATGGCTGTCAGCATTTTGCATTTTTCAATTTCCATTTTTCATTACTCATTTCTTAACCGCGTGTGAACCAAAGACGAACATTTGCGTGGCAGGCAGACTTCCCACGGATGGCAATCCCGATTTACGGACGAATACATTCGCTGCCTGCGGTTTCGAATTGAAGTCCGTCACAGTATCAGCTCGGAAGTTAGACCAATGCAGTCGGAAAAGTTGCTGTCGGTCAAGGAATTGTCCGCGGACTGTTCATCCGCAGTTCGGCTTTGCCATCCGTGGGAATTACCGAACGCTCGCATTTTGCCGCTTTGCGGCTCAGGCCATTCGGCGGCTCAGGACATTGGGAGTCTTGGCAGATTCGACGATCGGGGTTCTCGGATTAACCAAGGTCGGACTCGCCCAAATCGGGAAGTTATTTCCGGACAATTCCTTAGCGAGTTACCCGGTGTGGCGTATGGTTTCCAGCGCTTGGATTCTGGACGCGACTCGCTTCAGCAGGACGGTGAGATTCTCTTTGCTTCTTGATCACAAGACGTACCATCAAAACGGCCAGCGTCACGATCACGACCAATGCCACGGCGGTGCCCAGCGTCAACGGCCAATGTTCGGCCTCGATCAAATAATGCCATAAGGTCTCGCCGTCTCCGGGAGCACCATGCCCATGGCCTTCATGCAAAGTTAGCAAGGTCAACATTACTTCGTCAGCAAAGAAAACATCGAAGGGGGAAGGAAAGCCGGGCATTGACGTCGTCGAACAAGAGCCCTGTCCAACATGACGATTGAACAAAGCCTACGGCGCGGCTCTTAAGATATCGACTTCGAGGTCACGATTCAAGCGCCCCAGAAAATCAACTAGCCATATTCGCTCACTATGGTCCCACTTCTTGGTCAAAACGTCTCGTAATTTTTCTTGCTGTTCATTCAACCAATCGCGTTCCGTTGATAGTTGATTTGCGATCTGTACGGATTCTTCATCGCCATATTCGCGGTAGAGTCCTTCCAAAGTTGTGGATAACCAAGGGTCGATCCGCCCCGGCCAATTCTGCCGTGCCGCTTCCAATTCCCGCTTGGCGACCTCGCGTTGGTTCTGCGCCAAGGCCACGCGAGCTGCTGCAATCGAATAAAGATATCCCGGTGCTAATTGCTGCAGTGGCGGCAATAGCGAAGCGGCAATGTCAACTTGTCCTGACTCGCAAAACGCGCGCACGGACACACTCAAGTAGTAGGGATCCGCCGTCGACTCGGCAGTGGCTTTTCCTTCTCGCAATCGTTTGAGCGCTTCACTTAAAAAACCACGCTGGAGGTACCACTCACTGATGGCGGCAATGTAGGTAGGCTCGTCCAGGTTCCAACGCCGCAGCGTTGTCCAACGTTCTAAGCGGATCGCATCGGTCGTAAATTCTTGGTTACCAGCGACACCAAGTTGTCGATCAAATGGAGTTTCCAAATCATGGGGAAGAAATTGGGATTTCAACCAGACCCGCAGGAGTTCTTCGGCCGCGGCACCGTGATTGGCCGCTGCCTGAAAGCAAGGTTCCAACACCATGGTTTGATTTGTGACCGTCAACCAAATCAACTTCCAGTGGTTTAGTCCGATGTCGTTCGGCCAGACCAACAACGCGTCGTCGATGATTTGTCGAGCTTCGCGAGGTGACTTGGCTTCAAACAACTTGTCATTGGCAATCGACACCGCCGTTTGCGGGTACCAGATTGAATCGTGTCGTATTCTCGACAGAAACTCCATGGCGTTTGGCAGGCGTTCCGATCTCGTGAGTTGTCGGTCTTCCAAATAGGCTCGACCGCACAAGTACCAGGCTTCAGATCGTTGTTCGCGCGAAGCGAACCACGTCACAGCAGACTCGCCATGTTGCCGAGCCTCAGCAAAACTGCCAATCGCGAGTGCTTCCCGAGCTTCTTGCAAGTGCATTGCCGCATGGGACGAATCCCACCGAATTTTCAAGAATAGCAGAGCACTGCCGGTCAAAATTGCCACCATCCCCCAACGTAGCCGACGGTTCATGGCCGGTAACTCTGCAACCGCCCCGGAGCCAATCGACAGATCGTTTGGCTGCTTAAAGAATCCCACGTGTCGATTTTGCCATCAGGCCAATAGACTTTCACGATCGGCAACTGACCACTAGGCCCGAGCCCAATGGTCCAACGCTTTTGACTTTCGCCGATATAGCTACCTCCGGCGGACCACGGAATCACCAAAGTGTGATCGGGAAATTCCAATTCCATTCGCCCTGCCGTCAGCGCACGATGATGAGGATCCATGGCTTCGAGGCACAGCCAAGAATGTTCCGTCGTGGCTAAATTATCCACCAACGAAACCGCTCGATCCGTATAAGTCACCAGCACATCGGGCACGCCTTGGTTTTTTGAATCGACAGTTACGACACAACGCCCAAGCGCCTTTTGCTGAAAAAATTGCCCAGCAGTTTCTGACATGTCAAAGAAAACTCCTTGCGAACTATGCAGAACTTGGCAAGGCATTTCGTTGATTGGAGCATTTGGACTGATTACATGTCCATTTGCAATGAAAACGTCCCACCAACCATCCAAATCAAAATCGATTGGTACCGCTCCGAAACTTACGTAGGGCGAACCAGCAATGTCCAACCGAACCGTGCGACTTGTATCACGAAAGCTGAGTCCGCCTTTATTGGCGTACAACGTATTCTTTTTCAGATAATAGTTCGTTACAAAAATATCCGTCCAACCGTTACGTGTAAAATCCGCCAAGGTCACGCACATACTGGCTTCGTTCAGCCCGTCTTCGCTGCCGGCAATCCCGGAGCGTTCAGCCAAGTCCCGCCAAACATCTTGGTTGTCCGGCGAAGACCGTGCGAAACCAACTTGGTAGCGCGACGCATTCGTCACGCGAGTGTTGATTCCCAGGCCGGCGCCTTTTGTGTAACAGGCATTAGCAGTGCCATCGTTGGCGACATAGACTTCGGGTTTCAGGTCATGATCAAAATCCGCTGCGGCAATCCCTAAACACTTCGCAGTTGCCGTGAATCCCCACGTTGTGGTTCGATCTTGTAAGGTTAAATCACCCTGATTGTGGAGTGCCAAATAGGGACCACCATCGAATTGACCCGGACTCGGATAACCCAGTCCATGGGCGAACATCTCTCGCTCAGAATCGTAGTTCCAATCGACGTAGCTAGCCAACAACAAGTCCTCCAGGCCATCGCCATCCAAATCCACGAATAGAGGTGCAACCCAAAACGATGATTCTATTTGCAACATCTCCAGCGATAGTTCCTGGAAGGAGCCGTCCCCTTGATTGAGAAACATTCGTGGTTGTCCCAGATTCGCAACGAACACGTCTTCGAACCCATCGACATTGAGGTCACCCACGGCAACCCCATGCGAGTAATCAAATTCGTAGAGATGGGCTTGGTCCGTGGTTTCTCCGTAGCGACCTCCGACATTGCGGAACAAGCTATCGTGGTGTTCCAGCTGTGGCTGAAACGCTGGCAAACTCCGACCGTTGGTGAGGTACAGATCACACCATCCGTCCAAGTCGTAATCAAAGGCAGCCGCACCGCCACCTAACGCCTCCGGCAAATACAAGTTTCCGGCAGCCGCATCATTGTGATAAGTAAAGTCCAACCCGACATTTGCAGCGACATCGACAAAGTTCGCAGTCACTTCCTTTGTCCGAGTTTGTAGGCCATCCAACCGACCAAAATCCAAATTTAGACGTGGTTTTGGCTTTGGGTGGCCAAATTCCAGTCGTTCCACCGCCGCGAACTTCGATGGGTCGCAGCCAAGGAACAACCCGATTGATGTCGACATGGCGACAACGAAAATTGCGCCAACCAAAAACCGCTTCCCCGACGGTTGTCCTGGGCCAAATCCAGCTGCCTTGCCGCGCATGCTGTCACCAAAACTACGAGGGAATCTAACTCTTAACGTTCACGAGAACGCTACAAACAGATTCACATGGTAACAGAACACGCCCGTAAATGCTACACAAAGATACACGCCAAATTTTCACGATTCCCTAACAAACCCATTTGTGATCGGGACGTACACACCGAATTGGTGGAATTGCAGCACGGACCGGGTCAGAAAAGGACTGGGTTCCGATGAAATCGGCCCCAACAATTCGAAAACTCGTAGCCATTCGGCCCACGGAGCCCAACCGTTCAGACTGATGGAGTCCAAGCCGTTGGCTCCGTCGCAGAGGCTCCCTTCGATTCGCCAAACGCCGATCGGATTAGGGTTTTCAGACACGGGAGCCCGCCATTGACGGGTCGGCTGGACTTCGATGATCGTAGGTAACTGACCGCACCATAACGTTGTTCGATTTTCTTCAGTACAGGGCTGTTTCCCGCACAAAACGAATGAACCGTCTCCTTCGACAAAGGCCGGAGCATCCGCCTGGAGCCGAGTCCGAATTTCCTCGAACGACCTTCCCCACGGACACTTTCCTGCAATTTCGACTGTCTGAAGTTTGGATCGGCGATCAATTCCGTGGTTCATGTCGAGCAAAATCTGCTCGACCGAACACGTCGATGAATCCTTAGAGACGACTTGCGCGTGTTCCATAATCGCGTTTAAGCCTAACCACATGGTTTGTCCTTGTTGCTTTCTTGCAGTAAAAGCGAGTTGTTATCCGGCAATATCCGCGTCGGGGTATACGCAGCTACCCCATGTTCTCTCAAGTGTGACAAAGTATTGGATGAACGTCGTTTGTCCCCAAGGTCGGCTGCCCAACGAACCGCTCGCTGACTTGGGCTCGTTTCGTTACATTGGAATCGTCGTGGTTCGACGTGGCAACCTGCCCAATATTGCCGGCTTGAGTCCAAAAGTGCCGCGTCGTTGTGGGGAAACCCTAGTGCTTTGTCACCATTTAATTTTGGGGTCGGTCTGGTAAAGGGGGCAGGAGTCAATTGCCGGAACGGCCCTTCGGGTGCTTCGCACAATTGACTTCTGACCCCTTTACCAGACCCCAAGTTTTGGTTGTGACAAAGCACTAGAACCGGGACAATTCAAAATGTTTGACCGTTGGAATCCAACTTTCACAAACGGAACTTGGTTTAGCGATGGATTTCCTAGGTAGTTTGGTTCCTGTTGCTTTGGCCATCCTGATCTTGGGTTGGGTCATTTTCCGATCGATGATACTGCGGAGCCAACGAAACCAAATTGGTTCCCCGCTAAAGCAATTGGCCGACCACAAAGCGGAATTGGATAAACGAGAAAGTCGAGGGGATCGCGCTTTGCGGGATGCTCCGCCCGAAATCTTGCGTTGGCAAGCGGAGATCTTTGAATTTTCGCGGGAGATCCACGGACAACTCGATACAAAAGTTGCCGTATTAGCGGCGACCATTCGTCTGGCGGACGACCGTATCGCGGAATTGAAGCAAACGGTTGAAGCCGCCGAGCAACTTCTCGCGAGCCCACCCCAATCGGGAAGCCCCACCGCTGACAATTCGCCTCGATCGGGAATCCCGGCTGATTCGTCGGATTTGTAGTTTTTCCACTTGGTCTGTGTTCGCGCCATGGCTCCAAGCGTCGTTTCCTGGACAAGAGCTTCCATGTGCTCTATGATTCAGGCGTTCTTTTGGGGAAAGCCATTGGGAGCATGGGCCTCATATGCGGCAACATTCGACTGAAGATTTGGTAGTGTGCGAAAACCGAGCTTGCCGCAACATGACCGTTGCGCGTTGGCGGTGGCCAACTTCGTGGCTTCAAACAACGATTGCGTATTTTGTCGCAACGTTAATAGGGGTTGGCTCGAACGATGTTGCGTTCGCGAAATCGAGTTGTCCGCAAGAGCAAGAACCTCCGATCACAGAAGCCCAAGATGAAGAGACAACCTCTTCGGTTCCGTTGGACAAGCAATGGGAAGATTATCTCCTCAGCCCGATAACTGCGGCTGATCGGCAATGGGCCTTGGACGCCATGACCGAATCGGAGCGAACGGAAATGACGGCGGTGCTTGAGAAGACCAATTTTCAGTTGGACACCGTCGCGGCACAAGTCTATATCAAACGCATTTGTGAAATGGGGCCGAGAATCAGTGGCACCAAACCCATGGAGGTCCAGCGTTCGGCGTTGACGCGATATTTTAGCGAGCAAGGATTTACGGTTGCGACTCAGTCGTTTGATGTTCCACATCCGGAAACCCGAGCAAATACAACCTTGGTCAACATGGTCGTTCAGTTGCACCCCGAACGAAAGCACCGAATTCTGATCTGTTGTCATTACGACACTCGCCCGTTTGCGGATCGTGACCCGGTGAATCCGCGGGCATTGCTGGATGGAGCGAACGATGGAGCGAGTGGCGTGGCATTGCTGATGATGATGGCTCCACATTTGAAAGAACTTGGGCCGCGTCTGGGAATCGACCTTGTTTTTTTCGACGCCGAGGAATTGATTTACGTGCGAGAGCGGGACAAGTTGTTTTTGGGTTCGATCCACTTCGCCGAACAATACGTCCGTAGTCCCCCGGAACATAAGTATCGGGCAGGCGTATTGATTGACATGATTGCCGATCGAACCTTGGAACTGTATCACGAGAAGAACAGCCTAAAGTACGCGGGCCCGCTCACGAAACAAATCTGGCTGAAGGCGGAAAAACTCGGGATCAATGACTTTGTTGCCAAAGCCAAACACGAAGTCCGCGACGACCATCTGCCATTGAATGAAATCGCGAAGATCCCGACAACCGATTTGATTGACTTTGATTACCCTTCGATGAATTCGGCTGAAAAGTACTGGCACACAAAAAAAGATACGGTCGACAAATGTTCGCCGTTATCCATGGCAAAAGTCGGAGTCGTACTGCTCGAATGGGCGAAGGACTACGTTAAATGAACCTCGTTCTGTGGCTCTTGGGCAGTATCGCGATTTTTCTGGGGCTGGGATTTCAGTGGCTGTTTTGGACTGGAAGCGACCTGCCCGAATTGTCAAGATTCCGACGGGGAACTACATTTATTCGTCGAACTTCGGCCAATATGTTGATCATCGCCGTGGGCCTGGTACTGTTTGCCATCCCCGCGGCTCACGATCTGCGTTGGCAAATGGTCGCGTTGTCAGCAATTGTCGGCCTGTTGATGGTCGTGTTGGTTTTGGCGATGTGGGATTGGATTGCCATCAACATGGCGGTGCGCAGAACTCGGGATTCGTTATTGCACGAGCAATTGCGTTCAGAACTTTTGCAGATCCAAGCGGCCGCGGTGCAACGGAAAGAACAATCGGGCGGAACCGAGTCGCCTTAATCAAATTTCGCCAATGGCGATGTGATACCACGCAAACGGTCGCCTCAGCCGGGCGACTTAGAATTGATAAAAAAATGGTACTGGTTGAAAACTTGCTCGAGTTGGCCAACGACATTTTGTCCGGGCGTCGCTTGGAACCGTCAGAAGCCTTGGAGCTATTGGCCACTCCGGACGATAAGCTCATGGAACTTTTGGCGGCGGCCTTTGTCATTCGTCGCCACTATTACGGCAAGCAAGTCAAACTGAATTATTTGGTCAACGCCAAAAGTGGTTTGTGTCCCGAAGATTGCAAATATTGTTCGCAAGCCAAGGGAGCCACTTCCGAAATCGAAAAGTACTCGCTCTTGTCAGCGGGCGAGATGGTCACGAGGGCTGAACAAGCCGTGAAAAACGGTGCCTCAACGTGTTGTCTGGTCATCAGCGGACGTGGCCCCAGCAAGCGGGAAGTGCAAGCCGTTGCCGACGCGACGCGCGAAATCAAACAACGTTGGCCGGGATTAAAGATCTGCGCGTGCTTGGGAATTCTCCAAGATGGGCAAGCTGAACAGTTGCGATCGGCGGGTGTGGATCGCTACAACCACAATTTGAACACTGCGGAAGAACATTACCAAGAAATCTGCTCGACGCACACTTACCAACAGCGAGTGGATACGGTGCAAGCCGCAAAATCTGCGGGTATTTCTCCTTGCTCCGGATTGATTGTGGGCATGCAAGAAAGTCCCAAGCAGTTGGTCCAGGCACTTATGGCGTTGCGGGACATCCAAGCGGACTCGATTCCCATCAACTTTCTGGTGCCCATCCCTGGCACGGCGCTTGCCGCCCATGCCTATCCGCTGACGCCTCAATATTGTTTGAAAGTTTTGTGTGTCGCTCGGTTTGTTTGCCCAACGGTTGAAATTCGTTGCAGTGCCGGTCGCGAAAAGCATTTGCGTACCATGCAACCGTTTTCGTTGTATGCGGCCAACTCGTGGTTCGTCTCGGACTACCTAACCACGCCCGGCCAAGCAGAAGAATTGGATCACCAAATGATTCGCGACGCGGGTTTCGAAATCGAGACCATTCCGGAAGCGATCGAGATGCCGGCTCATGCCGCTTGCACAACCACGCACCCTTGTTGTGGTGGCTCGGCTTAAGTGCCAATCCAAGCTCGGGCGAGTATCACGACGTTTGCCAACACGTGGACGGCCCTGGAAGACAGACCAACGGTTTCGAGTAAGGGTCGCAGATGACTTCGACGGCATTTCAACGTCAGTTGCGCGAAGTCACGGAGAACGCAGGAAATCACGTGCAGTTGGGGGAACGTTGGTTATTGAACCTGGCGTCCAACAACTATTTGGGCTTGGCAAACGATCCCAGAGTCCAGGAGGCGGCGATTCAAGCAATCCAACGTTGGGGAACGGGAACTGGCTCATCGCCACTTCTCAGCGGCTTTACTTCATTGCATCAAGAACTGGTGAGAACCATTTGCAGTTGGAAAACCGGCTCCGCAAGGCTCAACCCTTCCGAAACACTCTTGGGCAATCGGCCTGAGCTGCTGCCAAGCCCAGCGGAAATTCGCACACTTCTTTTCCCTTGTGGCTATTCTGCCAACTTAGCCGCGATGACCGTCCTTCTTGAGCCCGATGCCCAAGTCTTTGCGGATCGCAAAAATCACGCCAGTCTCGTCGATGGACTGCGAATGGCTAAAACAGAGCGTCCGGCAATGACCACTCGCTACTTTCGACATCGTGACTTTGCAGATCTAGAGCGTCTCTTGGAACAAAGTGACTTGCATCGGCCTCGCTGGATCGTGACCGATTCCGTTTTTAGTATGGATGGTACTTGCACCCGCCCCAGCGACCTCGGCAAGTTGGTCGAACACTTTAATGCGAATGTGTTGATCGATGAAGCACACGCGACAGGCGTCATAGGTACGGATGGGGCAGGATTGTTTTCCTTCGCGTCCGCTTCAGACGAACCAGGACTGTGGTCCCAGGGTCGGCCGAAATTTGCCGTGGTCGGGACATTGTCGAAAGCCTTGGCCTCCATCGGCGGCTTCTTTGTTGGCTCCGCGGAATTGGTCGAGCGAATGATTCAGAAAGCACGTCCGTTGATTTATTCAACCAGTCTCAATCCAGGAAGCGTGGCGGCGGCGATGGCTGCCATCCAATGGACGATTGCTGAACCCTGGCGACGTGAAACAGTCCAACGCCACTCCGCCACTCTGCATAGGGAACTGACCAAGCAAGGCTGGAAGACGATTGGCGATCCTGACTCGCCGCTTTTGGCGGTTGTGGTCGGCGATCACCTTGCCGCTCAACAGTTGGCCGATGACCTTATGGAAGCGGGAATCTGGGCGCCTGCTATTCGACCGCCTACCGTGAAACCACTTGAATGTCGCGTCCGACTCTCGCCTACGGCGACGATGACTTCGGAAGAGATCGCCTCCGTCGTCTCGGCTTTTGCCACGGTTTCCCGAAAATTTGGAATGGGCGGGTCACATGACAATGAAGGCTGAGTGCCGCAACGCAGCCGGATGGCTCGGTTGGGGACATGCGTTCGGAGAGCTGACACTTTCTAACGATGAAATGGAACAGCGGTTCAAATTGCCAACTGGCTGGATCGAACAGAGGACCGGGTTTCGCGCGCGCCGTTATGCGTCTGACCAACAAGCCGTTAGCGACCTGGCGATCGAAGCAGCTGAACTCGCTCTGGAACGAAGCGGCGTATCCATCCGGGACATTGGGTTTATTTTGCTAGCAACCAGTACTCCGGATCACTTGCTGCCTGGGACGGCACCGATGATCGCCGCTCGGTTGGGAAGTTCCGTTCCGGCATTTGACTTGATGGCGGCTTGTTCCGGGTTTGCGTACGGCTGGATGACCGCGGATCACTTGGTAAAGGGCAGTGGGCAACCCGTTTTGCTGATTGGGGCCAACGTGCTTTCGCGCCGCGTCAATCCACAAGACTTGCCAACGGCCATTTTGTTTGGAGATGCGGCCGGAGCGGTCGTGTTGGGGCCAACATCCGCAGCGGGCATCGTCGCTGCAGTTGGACATAGTGCGGGTGAACATGCGACTCAACTCATGATTCCTGCTGGGGGCAGTCGCCAACCGTGGCGGCCAGACACCGTGGCGGCAGATCGGTTTATGCAAATGCCGTCGGGACAAATCGTCTTCAAACTCGCGATTCAAGCCATGCTTGCCGATTGCGATGCAGTTTTGAAAAAGGCGGAAGTCGCAGTTTCGGAAATTGATTGGTTGATTGCTCACCAGGCGAGTTACCGCATCGTCGCGGAATTAGGGAAGCGGCTCGACATTCCGTCCGAACGAGTCGCTTGGTGGTTGGCAGATTATGGCAATTCTTCAGCGGCGACCATTCCGGTTGCCATGAGCTTGGGCCGGGAGCAGGGCTGGATCCGGCCCGGCCATACAATTCTCTTGGCTGCGGCAGGTGCCGGTTTTTGTTCCGCTGCTAGCGTGCTTCGAGCATGATTCATACCCTAATCGTTGTGACGTGAATTTACCCGAGTTTCCCTAATGTTAAATTAGTCAACCTATTCGGTTTGCCAGCAGTCGTTTAACGGCGGGTGGTGGCCAACGACGATGCAACGGGTGGCAAAGACCAAGTCGGCAATCTGCTATCAGTAGAGCAGGTTCGCAAATCGGCTCGGTTGCGACGGTTTGGAATTCCAGACCTTCTTACCCCCAGCAGCGAATCGATATGCGACGATACTACTTGCTGAGCCTGACGGTCCTATTGTTTGCTTCCTGGACGGGAGTCGCTGCATATGCGGACGATCCGGTGCTTGGGAGCAACCGCAACACTCCCGAAGTGATTGCCTTGAAGCGAGTGAAGGACTCGGTCGTCAACCTGCGCGGGAAGAAGACGATCAATGAAGGTGCCGAGACCGTCAGCTTCCAACAAGTCAAGCGAGTCAACGGCATGGGCACTGGGGTCATCATTGACTCGCGTGGCTATGTGCTGACGAATTACCATGTCATTGATGGCATTCAAAACCTTGTAGTCACGGCCGGGGAGTATTCCACGACCGCGGATCTGGTTTCGTACGACCCGACGACCGACTTGGCAATCATCAAGATTCGGACCTCCCAGTTCCTCCCCGCCATCCCATTTGGCATTAGCAACGATTTGATGCCCGCCGAAAGTGTGTTGGCGGTTGGAAATGCGTATGGCTATACGGATACCGCGTCGCGTGGAATTATTAGTGCTCTCCATCGAACGGTGCCAGTCAGCGATGAGCAAATCTACTACGACTTGATTCAGACGGACGCCAGTATCAATCCGGGTAATTCGGGTGGACCACTGATCAACCTGGACGGACAAATGATCGGCGTAAACGTCGCGGTCCGTGTGGGTGCTCAAGGGATTGGTTTTGCTATACCCGTGAATAAGGCAGTGGAAGTCGCTTCCGAATTATTGAGCCGCGAAAACTCTCTCCGAATCTTTCATGGAATCACTGTCGAAACGACCTATTCAAACAATGTACCAGTGACAGAGGTGAGTCGGGTTGCCCCCAACTCTCCCGCCGCTCAGGCAGGAATACAAGTCGGGGATCAATTGCTAAAGGTCGGCGAATTTCATATTCAACGCCAACTGGACCTGCAACTTGCTCTCCTGGAGGAATCGGCAGGTAGCAAGGTCGTGTGCGTGGTTCGGCGAGACGGTTCCGAAGTGAGCACGAACATGGACCTACAACCTGGCCGCAGCTCGATGATCGAATTGGTTTGGGACATGATCGGCATCGAAGTAAAGCAGGAAGTGCCGTCGGTAGTGACCCAATTGAACGAAAAATATGCTGGTGGCCTACGCGTCGAAAAGGTTCGCCCAGGCAGCCCAGCCAAGAACCAGGGCATTCAAGTTGGCGACATCTTGGTCGGACTGCATGAATGGGAAACGGTCAGCTTGGACGACATGAACTACATCGTAAGTCAGCCGATCGTCCTACAACAACCGATCCAATTCTACATCTTACGCAGCAAGCAAGCGTTTTTTGGCAACATTCGCTTGCAAAAGTCGATCCGAACCGCCGCGAAATAAAGTCGTTTCTGAACAAAGAACACGCACAGCCTCGGGAGTTAACAGGTTAGCAGGGCGTATCTGGTTCAAGGACCGGCTCAGCCTCAAAAATTGACCGGCTAGCAGAGCTTGAATGGGCGGGAATCCCCAAAAGGTGGGTGGCACCTAATTTTTCAAGGATCCCGAAAGGTGGGTGGCACCTAATTCCTGGGTGGCACCTAATTCCTGACGATTCAATGAGTGGCTGGCACGTATTTCGAAGCACCCATTGGCCTAGGCATTCCAAAGATCCCGATCGGTTGCTCCAATTTGGGGTGCGATCCGCGCACCGTACCACCGAACGATGCGTCGCACCAATTTCGTGTTCTGAAAGGTGGGTGGCACGAAACCGCCCCAAATTTGTGCCCACGCCCCAAATTTGTGCCAAAAATTTGCCCCGAAAGATGGGTCGCATCAAATTCGTGCCCTCCGCCTCAGGCGTTAAACGGGCGTTAACCGGTTAGTAAAGCGTGGTCTGGGCGGGAATCCGACCAACCACGCGTCGCTAAGCGTTTCCGGTTCAAGGTCTCGATCAGCCTAAGCCTCGGGTGGCATCGACCGTGCACCGTACCCCGAAAGGTGGGTGGTACCAAATTTGTGGTACCAAATTTGTGAAATTTGTGATGTCTGCATGAGTTGCTGGCGCCGATAGCCTGAGTATCCGAAAAATTCGCCTCGGTTAACTTCCGAAATGTGCGTTGCCGCAATTTGGGCCATTATCTGAATTCCAAGTATGTGGGTGGCACCAATTGTGCCAGCACCAATGGCGCTGACGTTGTCCGGTTGATAAGTGGGTGGCACAAATTCTATGCAAATTCTATGATCACAGGTTTCCGACAATGACATGGCACGGGGGTGACCTTCCGGCCTCCTAGCACCCGCAAGTTCGCCCAGTTTGCCTCGACCCTCGGACTCTCATTTTGCCGTTAACAATCTTCGCGAAGTTTCTCTGCCGCCTTGATGGGACACTCCCAACGTCGCTGCACTATCAACCTCAACGCGGCCGGTTGCGGAACAGCGGGAACCGGACAAGAATAAGGCCGTTGCAATATCAAACACTCCCAAGCGACCGCTCATGACTGAAAATAACACGACGCCACGCACTCTATTCCAAAAGATCTGGGATCGACATTTGGTACATCAGGCGGACGGTCGAGCCCTAGTTTACATCGACTTGCACCTAGTCCACGAAGTAACCAGTCCCCAGGCGTTCGAAGGCTTGCGATTGGCTGGGCGTCGCGTTCGGCGCCCTGAACTGACCGTGGCCACCCAAGACCACAATGTTCCCACAACCAGTCGGTTGCTGCCGATCATCGACGAGATTTCCCGACAGCAGATCGAAACACTCCGGCATAATTGCCGCGAATTTGGAATTCACTTGTACGATCTCGATTCGGTGAATCAAGGAATTGTCCACATTATTGGGCCAGAATTGGGATACACTCAACCCGGAATGACCATTGTCTGCGGCGATAGTCATACGGCCACCCACGGCGCGTTTGGGGCACTGGCGTTTGGAATTGGAACGTCCGAGGTCGAGCATGTGTTGGCGACCCAGACCTTGATTCAGGCGCCCGCGAAGACGTTTGAAATACGCGTGGACGGCGACTTGGCCATCGGGGTCACGGCCAAGGATTTGATTTTGTATTTGATTGGCCAAATTGGGACCAGCGGCGGGACTGGCTATGTTTTGGAATACTCTGGGTCGACCATTCGCGGGTTGAGCATGGAGCAGCGAATGACCGTGTGCAACATGTCGATCGAAGCAGGCGCACGAGCGGGAATGATCGCCGCCGACCAAGTAACCATTGAATATTTGCAAGGCCGCCAGTTCTCACCTCAAGGAGCTGCTTGGGACCGCGCGGTACAGTTGTGGCGGGATTGTCATTCCGACCCTGGTGCCATCTTCGACCGACAGCAGACCTTTGCGGCGTCCGACATCGCACCGCAAATCACTTGGGGCACCAGCCCTGGGCAGGTCGCCAGTGTCGATGAAGCAATTCCGACACCATCGGCCTTCGAGGACCCGGTCGCGCGGAAAGCCGCCGCAGATGCACTCACTTATATGGGCTTGCAAGCGGGGACGCGGTTTGTCGATATTCCGGTAGATCGAGTCTTCATCGGCTCATGTACCAATGCTCGAATCGAAGACCTCCGCGAAGCTGCCGATGTTTGTCGTGGTCATCGGGTCGCGGCCCATGTTCAAGCGATGGTTGTCCCCGGCAGCGGGGTTGTAAAGCAACAAGCCGAGTCCGAAGGACTCCATCGAGTTTTCCAAGAAGCTGGGTTGGAGTGGCGTGAACCTGGTTGCAGCATGTGTTTAGCGATGAACCCCGATCGACTGGAACCTGGCCAGCGATGTGCTTCGACTAGCAACCGCAACTTTGAAGGTCGACAGGGACGCGGCGGACGCACGCATTTGGTTTCGCCTTCGATGGCCGCTGCAGCCGCCATTGCTGGACATTTTGTTGACATTCGCCAGTGGAATTTTCGCAAAGCGCAATCATGAAACCATTCACGACCGTCCGAGGCGTCGCCGCTTTGATGGATCGAGCCAACGTTGACACCGATCAAATTATCCCGAAGCAGTTCTTGAAACGCATCGAACGAACCGGCTTTGGCCGTTTTTTGTTCTATGATTGGCGTTTTGATGCTCAAGAGAATCCCAATCCCGCTTTTGAATTGAATCGTCCCGAGTACATGGGCGCGTCAATTCTTGTCGCGAAGGATAACTTTGGTTGCGGTTCATCACGCGAACATGCCGTGTGGGCACTGGATGATTTTGGAATTCGCTGCGTGATCGCTCCCAATTTCGCCGACATCTTTTACAACAATTGCTTCAAGAATGGAGTGTTGCCCGTCGCGCTGGGTCGAGAAAAAACCCAAGAATTGTTCGATCTTCTCGGTCGCAAACCGCAAGAAGTGACCGTCGACCTGCCCCACCAAACCGTAACCGCGGACGGATTTATTGCCACATTCGAGATTGATCCTTTTCGAAAAGAATGCTTGTTGCATGGCCTCGACGATATTGGATTGACGCTGCAATGGGAAGACAAAATTCGCGCGTTCGAAGCGGCTCGGCAACTCGAAAACAATTGCCGATGAACGGTTGCACATTGGCGTGTGCTTGGTTGAATTGCCAATTGAGGTGAGGAACCGAATTAATGGATCGTCGCGTATTTCTGAATGAATCGGCGCGAACCCTCGCTGCCGCTGGTTTGCTTTTGGGAACTCCGCCAACATTCGCAATTTCAACCGTCCGTCCAAAGGTAACGAATTCAAAGACGCACGCGAGTCAGCTGCGGGAGTCCAACGCGGGCGGTACCAAGTTTGCCGTTGCGACGGTTCATGAGTTGGCGACAAACGCAGCGCGGGACATATTCCATGCAGGCGGCAATGCCGTGGATGCGGCCGTCGCGGCGTCCTTCATGTTATCAGTCGTCGATGGGCATAACTCAGGAATTGGCGGCGGATGTTTCGCCTTGATACGTGATCCAGCCGGGCGTTTCTTTGCGATTGACGGTCGCGAAGAAGCCGGAGCGGCGGCCACGAAAGACATGTTTCTAAAAGATGGCCAACCCCAACCCGAATGGAGTCAAACGGGTCCACTGGCTCCCGGTGTCCCTGGGCAAGTAGCCGCCCTCGAAAACTTGGCGACTCGCTTTGGGAAACTCTCCTGGCCCTCGTTACTGAAGCCCGCGATTCAAACCGCTCAGAACGGCTTTGTGGTCGGACGATTGGCCAACGTGATTCGCGCCAATGCCAAAGACTTGGGACGATTCGCCAGTAGCAAAAGTGTCTTCCTGCCCGGTGATGAGTTGCCGACTGCGACGACGCGACTGCATCAACCGGATCTGGCTCAAACATTGCAATTGATTGCGAACGAAGGGTCCGCCGCATTTTATCGCGGCCCGATCGCGCACGCGATCGCCGAATACCTCGGCGCCGAAGGCGGAATTTTGACTGTCGATGATTTCGCCAACTACCAAATCAAACAACGCGAACCTTTGGTAAGCCACTATCGCGGTCATCAAGTAGTTGGGTTTCCGCCACCAAGCAGTGGTGGTATTCACGTCGCGCAGATGCTCGGGATGCTCGAGTGTTTCGATCTGCGAGCGTTATGGCGACGTGATCCAATCTTGGTCTACCATTTGTGGCTGGAAGTGATGCAACGAGCGATGGCCGATCGCGCTCATTGGTTGGGCGACGCCGAACACGCCCGCGTGCCACTCGGATTATTGGATCCGGCTTATCTGCTGCAACGGGCCGGCGATATTCAATTGGGCCGAACCAGTAACGTCACGGGACACGGTCTTCCGCCTGGCGTCGAGTCACAATTCTTTGGCGACAAACACACCACACATCTCACGACCGCGGACCAGGAGGGTTGGGTTGTGGCGATCACTCAAACCGTAAATACATCATTCGGCTGCAAAATGATCGCCCCGGGGACCGGAATTATACTCAACAATGAGATGGACGATTTTAGCATTGCACCCGGTGTGGCGAACGCCTTCGGTTTGGTGGGCGCCGAAGCCAACGCGATCGCGCCCGGCAAACGGCCGTTATCCAGTATGAGTCCGACCATTGTTTTGGACGCTGCGGGAAAACCGCTGCTGACCTGCGGAGCGGCCGGTGGACCGCGAATCATTACCTGCACTTTACAGACTATTTGCCGAGTACTGGATTTGGATCAATCGATTCAAGACGCCTTGGACGCGCCACGTGTCCATCATCAATGGCGACCATCCGAAGCAGTGGTCGAAGAACGAATGGACCCAGCATCCGTCGCGGGACTTCAAACCCTGGGGCACGAAGTCCGCCGCATCGCCGCGTCGGCAACGGCCCAAGGAATCGCGTGGTCCACGGACGGCCAACTTGAGGCGGCCGCTGATTCACGAGCTGGCGGGGTCGCGTTCGTCGAATGATCTACAATTGAAATGGCGCACGATAAGATCGTGATAGGAGTCGGTTCGCCTCCCAATGATCTACAAAACGCCCTTCAGGAGTTAACGACAACAGCGGTCCCAAGGTCAACGGTGTCGCTTCTAGGTCGACGTGGCTATCGGTCAGATGTTGCCCCATCCGTTCGAACGTCGACGTCACTTCCTCGGGCATTTTCCATTCTTGCAGCCGGCGCTTGATTTCGACCGTGTTGGTGGTTTGTCCCGTTCGATGAGAGATATTTCCGAAATGGCAAAGCGAAGTCGAGTGGTGTCCTTCGCTTACCGGTGCAGCCAACTGGTTAGGCGTTTTTTGCCGCACACAGTTTATGAAATTCTCGAAGTGGTTCTCGAGCGCTCCAGGGAATGTCTGGACAAGTTGTCCTGTGGGATCAAACCACGAGGTCCCGGAAACGAACCCCTCCGTTCCAGATACAATCCAACCATCGCGAACTTGATTGCTAAACGGCCCAGTCGGAAGCCCTCGGACCTCTTGAACTACTGGCAGAGCTCCGAAGCGATGCACAACCATTTGTGTGTTGGGGGTCTCGCCAGCGTCGCGGTATCCGAATCGGCCGCCGACGCTGAGTACATCGTCACCTGGACCTTGAAGTCCGATAACCCAGCGCACTAGATCAACGTAGTGAATGTTGTTGTTGCCCAGTTCCCCGTTGCCAGTGTTCCAAACCCAGTGCCAGTCGTAGTGCAGTTGCGGACGACTAAGTGGTTCGTCGCTCGCAGGCCCGAGCCACAAGTTGTAGTCGACGTGAGCCGGAATCGCGTAGTTGCCGAGTTCCCCAATCGAGTTTCGGCGGCCATACACGATCGTGCGGGCCATCGTAACTTGCCCCAATCCACCTTTCTGAACAAAATCCCGCGCAGCTCGAATTCCAGTGTGCGAGCGATTTTGCGTTCCAACTTGGCAAATTCTCCCGGTACGCTCCACAGCCTCCACCATGCGCCGGCCCTCATCGACGGTATGACTCAATGGCTTTTCGACATAGACATCTTTGCCTGCATCCAGGGCCCAAATCGTCGCCAGCGCGTGCCAATGGTTCGGCGTGCAGATGGACATCGTGTGGACGTCTTTCGAGTCAATAACGCGGCGCAAATCGATTTCAACCGCCGGGCGACGGCCGGTTGTGGTTTCGATCGCGTTCGCCAATTCCTCAGCCAGTTGCCGATCTGGATCACAGACATGCGTGATCACGACTCCGGGAATTTTTGCAAATGCTTCGGCGTGAGCCTTACCGCGAATCCGGCATCCAATGATTGCGTGTCCGATTTCGCTATTGGCCGAACGGTCAACGACTTTATTCGCCGCGCCTTCGCGTGTGCCAGTGACGGTCAATTCACCCTGCCCCGCTGCTGCAGCAGCAGTGGCCAACAACGTTTGTTCGCAAAAGTTTCGGCGCGTGATGGTCATCGACTGGTCTCTTTGCCCACGAGCTGTTCGATGCGCCGATCGGCTTCTTCCTGGGCGCGGGCCAAAACACCCGCCAACAGAACGGGAGCCCCACCGCTTCGCTTACTCTCGTCAGCGGCTTCCATAAAAGCGAACATTTCAAGCGTTTCCGCTGGATCGACCGGAACGATTCCGGTTCGAAAGAACTTGGCGATTTCCAAACAGAGAGGTTCGTACCCACCGGCTGGCCCGGAGTGAACGATCTTGTTCGCGCCGAAGACGGTCGCTCCAAATGTTGAGGCGTGCGTGCGAATACCTCGATAGGTTCCAATTCGCCCATCGCCCCACTCGCCCGAGACCAAATCGGCATCCTTCGTTTCGATTCGTGACACGGATTTGCAACCGCGGCCCATTAATGTGTACAACGCTTCGATTCCGTGGACTCCGTAGAAGTACATGTCGGGAGTCGCTTCTTGATAGGTGCATGGTCCCCAGGTCGTAGCGCCTTGAATCGCGCCGATTGTGCCATCGTTCTTCAATTCAACGATGGCCGGAGTAAACCGATAAGAGGAACAAGAGAAGAATGGTGTAGCGTAACGCTTGGACAGTTCGTAAATGGCGATGGCGTCGACCAAGGAACCGGCCAACGGTTTGTCAATGAAGACTGGCTTCTTCGCTTGAAACAACGGTAGCACCTGTTCCAAATGAATGCGACCGTCGACACTCTCCAATAACACGACATCAACTTGCGCCAGCAATTCAGGGATCGAATCGACAATCACAACGTCCATATCTCGCAATTGCTGTGTGAAACCAGCGACGCGATCGCGACTTGGAGGAAAGTCTGTCCCACCAGGGAACCCTGCAACCACGCGCATGGTGGCCAATTCACCAACCGCTTGTGGATCGTTAAAAATTTTGGTGAAGGCCGGAACATGGGAAGTGTCCAAACCAATCATACCGATCCGGAGTTCCTTCGCAGTTGCTTGTTCCGCCGACTCCCCAGTATTCCCAGAGGTGGTTGTTGTTTGTTCAGCAACGACGATGGATTGAGAAGCGGCTTTTTGGCCGGTTCCAACGAGCATCACCAGGAAGCTCAGCCACACCGCAATGATCGCCCGAAACTCACTCGCTCGTTTCATAAGTCACCTTGAGATTCTTCAACTTGTTTAATTTCGGTCGACATCGCTAATTCCGCGATTGCTATTTAACCATACACGAAACGTAGGTTGCTGTGGCACAAGCGATTGTCAAAAGTAGCATTCATCGGGTCACGAGCTACCGGCAATTCAGACTCCTACCACCGCCGCAGGATGACTAAGGAACACACCAATTGGTCGAGTCAGCAGGAAACCGTGAACGGTTACTTCGCTTGGCTTTGTCCAAACAGGTTCGGAACAGTCTGCCCCTCGCGGTCATATTTTTTTTGTCCAGACCTTACCGGCTCTTCAAAAGGTCAGACCCCTTCGAGGAGTCGCACTAGTATATCTCATTCAATCTTGCTGTGTGTCCATGTCCCCTGGAAGACTTCCGTGGCCGGCCCTTTCATGAAGACGTGGTGGCCGTCGCCTAGCCACGTTAGCTCGAGATCACCTCCAAGTAAGTGATTTCGAATCGTTGTATCGGTTCGACCAGTGAGGACACCGGCAACACAAACAGCACTTGCTCCGGTACCACATGCCTGAGTCTCTCCGGACCCTCGCTCCCAGGTGCGTTGCCGCACTTCGGTTCGCGACAGGCATTCGACGAATTCGACATTCACTCGTTGAGGGAATGCTGGGTGATGTTCAATCGTCGGACCTACCTCGCACACCAACCGATTCGTGATCTCCGGGACAAAAATTACGCAATGTGGATTGCCCATGGAAACACACGTGACTTCAAACCGCTCGTCGTTAACGTCCAGAACCTGGTTAACGACTGGATTGCCCGACAACGTCGTGGGAATTCGACGGTTTTCCAGAATTGGAGCACCCATGTCCACGGTAACGGCGGAAACGAGGTCGTTCGAATCTACTTCTAATTCGAGTGTGAGTACCCCAGCCCCCGTCTCGATTTTCAACGTTCGTTCGCGACGGATGCGGTGGTCGTACACGTACTTCCCCACGCACCGAATGCCGTTGCCGCACATCTCCGATTCGCTGCCGTCAGCGTTGAACATCCGCATCCGAGCGTCGGCGACCGTCGATGGAACGATCAAGATTAGTCCGTCGGCGCCGACACCTTTGTGTCGGTCCGAGACCAACCGAGCAACCACGGACGGGTTGTCTGGCACAGAGTGGCAAAATCCGTCCACATAAACATAGTCATTCCCGGCACCGTGCATCTTCGTAAACTGCATGATTCCTCCAAAAGTCGAGTCCGAATCTAGACAATCTGCGGCCGATTGCCAGAAATCCGCTTGCCTCAAAGGCCGCTGATCGCCAGAATTCTAACACAGAGGCACGGACTGATTCGAGGGAGTCTCAAATGTCGTTGATTCAAGGTACGCCGGGTCGGTCGGTGCGGACTAATCGAAGATTGTTCTCCGGAATGGGAGTGGCAGTGCTGGGCTTGTTGGTATCGGGGATGCCGACGGTCCAAGCACAACGGATCGTGGACACTTCGCCGCGTTTTGCTGCCGATACGGCATCGGCGATGGCGAGACCGGCATCCGGAGGTACGATCGGAGGTAGCTACCACGTCGGCGGTTTCCCCTACGGCTATTCCATTCGGTTAGCGGGACAGAACCCGTATTTTCCATTCTCGGCTTACGCGAACCCGCGGCAGTTTGGAGCGCACGATCACGGCTTCCAACATGTGCGACATGCCGATCAAGCTCGGTACAATCAATTCGGTCGCAATCATTGGGTTGTTAGCCCAATCGTGCCATACCCATGTTACTATCCCCAATTTTGTGGTCCCTATCGACCAAACTGTTTCCAGTATCCGGTGGGCTACTGTTATCCGATCGCGTTTGGTTATCGCCCGGCGTTGCCTTGTTGGAATGGTTGGGGTTGGACTCCGTTGATCGGGGGCGGCGGTTTTGGCTTCGGTCAGTGGCATAGTGGCGTTGTACAATGGAACGGATCGGGATTTGGCCAAGGAGTATTCGGTGGCCAGGGCATGTTCGCATTTCCAGGAAGCGATGCGCTGGCTCCAAGAGCCTGGAGTGGTGCCCATTTGAGATCCGAGTTTTCAGCGTTTGCCCCGGTGGAAATTCCACTGGCACCTGGGGTGGTCGCTGGCGGATTGATCCGACGGAGCGCGGAAGACGTCATGGCTCAACATCGAGCCGTCGCAGAATTGGAATCCGCCCAAAGTCGATCGCGTCACAAAACCGCCGCATTGGCAGTCGGTTCTTCGAACACATCGATTGTTGATCCCCTCGGACGCGAAAGTCTCCAGTCACCGACCGAATCGGCGAACCCTAAAGTTATCGCGCCTCTGAAATCCGAGAAAATCCAGCAGGTCCCTTCTGCGGGTTCGGAATCGTTAACAACCCGGCGCATCTCACAAACCGAAGCCGAGCGAAAACGCTTGTTGGACAAGCTCCGCCAAAAATAGTAATACCTTAAACAACCGAACAAGCTAAGCAAGAAATTAGGTGAAGGAAAATAGGTGCCATCCATCTTTTACGTAAGCGAAGTCTCGGGAGCACAATAGGTGCCACCCATCTTGCTTTCTGGTTTGCTGCGGGTAGAATTTCGGAAAGTGCGGCGGCGACATCCTGTTTGGCACAATAGGTGCCACCCATCTTGCATTGTGGTTTGCTGCGGGTAGAATTTCGGAAAGTGCGGCGGCGACATCCTGTTTGGAGATGAAAGATGGGTAGAGTTTTACGTTCAGAAGTGTTTTCGGCGTCGGAAGTCTGTATTGTTCATGCCGTTCAGCGCTGCGTCCGGCGCGCTTGGTTGGCTGGGGTCGACGATCGAACGGGGCGGGATTATTCCCACCGTAAAGAATGGATTCGCAGGCGACTAGAGTCTTTAGTATCGGCCATGAGCGTCGATGTACTTACCTATGCCATCATGAGCAATCACATACACGTGATCCTGCGGAATCGGCCCGATATCGTTGCGACTTGGTCCGACAAGGAGGTGGCCACGCGGTGGCTCAAAGTGTTCCCTGGCCGGCGCATTGAAGAACAA
>JBGSJV010000002.1:0-6275 GCA_041741535.1 Pirellulaceae bacterium | reverse complement strand
GCGCGTGGTTGGTCGGATTCCCGCCCAACCACACTCTGCGAATCGGTTAACTCGTGAGGCTCATCGAGGCCATTACTCTTCAATTTTCCGCTTTCAAAATATCATCGTGGGGCAGAGCCAAACCGCACAAAACGCTTAGCGGCGCGTGGTTGGTCGGATTCCCGCCCAACCACGCTCTGCGAATCGGTTAACTCGTGAGGCTCATCGAGGCCATTACTCCGTGGTCGTGTTGAACGAACGCCGACGTCGGACTACACTACGCCGCCACCGACGACCAACCTACGTGCCATGTCTCCCCCTTGCGGATCTTGCTCGACCATGAGTGACGATAACTGCGAACCCGATGACCGAGCTTTAGCCGCTTGGCAAGCCGGCGACACACCAACGGCGATTCAAACTCTGCACCAACTCTACGGCGCTCGCTTGCGGCAACAGATCGCCGTACGATTGGATCGTCGCTTGGCCAGCCGAGTTGACCCCGAGGACGTGTTGCAAGAAGCGTTTCTCGATGTGATGGCGAAATTGGGCAACTACCAGAAAGAACGCAATGTCCCAATGTTCCATTGGCTGAGAATGATCGTGCAAGAGCGGATCATCGCCACCCATCGCGTGCACTTGGTCGCTGAAATCCGCGATGTCCGCCGCGAAGAAATTGGGGGAGCCGGCAGTGTCGATAGTGTCTTGACCTTGGCTGATCTCTTGCTCAACAACGATACGTCGGCATCCGGCAAATTCTTTCGGGAAGAACGACATAAGAAATTGAGTCAAGCGTTGGAAGAGATCGCACCGGCCGACCGCGAGATCATCCTGCTTCGAGTTTACGAGAACTTTTCCAACGAGGAAGCAGCCATCTCGTTAAACATCGAAGCCGCCGCCGCCAGCAAACGGTTTGTCCGCGCTATGCAACGACTAAGCGCGATCCTGAAGGCGTTTCCAGAATTCAAGTCGCTGTAAGTGTTCACCGTTCGAATACGGATCAAGACATTAGCCACGGACGCACACGGATGAAAACGGACGAAATCGTCTATTTCGCAAGCATCTGTCGTCAACCAAGAACTAAGAACTAAGAATTAAGAACGATTACTTGTCGCGAGGACCCGAGTTCCAGATCCGTAGTTCGCCCCATTGAGAGACCGTCGCTAGGCTGTCTCCGTTGGGGCTCCACGAGACGTCGATCACCGCTGATTCGTGCTCTTGATTGATGATCAGCGATCCGGTGTTGGTATTCCAAAGATTCAGACAACTGTCGTCACCTACCGAGGCCAAGCGATTGCCGGATGGGTGCCACGCGAGGTCGCGGACGCGAAGTCGATTTCCGGCCAAGCTCCGCTCCATCGTGAATTCACCACCGTCCGATTTAGCGTAGATCCGGATGAGACCTTCTTCAGAGCCAAGCGCCAACCGAGTCCCGTCGTAATTCCACGCGGATGCCGAGACACCGCCACCAAAATACTCGAACTCTTGCACAACTCGGTGCGACCCAACATCAATCAATTGACCAGTTCCCGCGAAGCTAATCACAAGCCGTCGACCACTGCGGTCGATCTTCATCGAATAACAATGCGGAATCGTACCATTCAATAATTGAGGATCACGTCTGGATTTCGGCTCCCACAGATAGGCCTCCATCAAGTTCGATTGAAAATTGCGCACCAACGCGGCGACGATCGGTTGATCTTTTGGACCGCCGACGTCAAGAATCTCCACATCCCCAAGCAATGCGGAGCCCAGGATGGTCCCATCGGAGCGGCACCAGCTCAAAGTCTTCCCAATCTTTGAAACATACTCGCTGCTTTGTTCGTTCCAAGCTATCCGCTCGCTGTGAAACTGTTTCGTCGGCTGCAAAGTTATCAATTCGCGTTCCCAAATGTCGTGGTAGGCGGAAGTGACAATGTTTCCCGAAGGGTGCCAACTTGCGGACCAATTCATCAATTGTTCCGACGCAAATTTCAATTGCTGATACGGAGGTGGTGTATCCAATGTCCATGTGCGAATCGCTCCATCACGTGCAACCGAAACTAATTTGTCGCCAGTGATCATCTGGAGCGACTCGACACTCCCCAGGTGCCCCTTGAAATCCCGCACCAAACGATTGGCGTCAATATCCCACAGATGGACGACGCGATCGGATCCAGCAAACGCGATCGTCGATCCATGATCCACAAAAACGGCCGTGAGGACCGCCGTCGGCAAGCGTGTCAATTCCCGACAAGTTGCCTTTTTTGCATCGTCCCATTCAATTAATGAAACTCGACCGTCCCAACCACACGCGACGGCGCGTTGTCCATTTGGATTGAAGCTGATCTGTTTGAACGGATACTCATGCGTCGAAGCGACTCGACTCACTTCTTTCATCGATCCCGATTCAAAAAGACAAACCGAAAGGTCGGAGTTTGCGGACACGAGCCACTTGCCGTCATCGCTATAGTCCGAAGCGGCCTGGCTCATTGGTTCAACCTGAGGTACTTTGGATAATATCGGGGCATCCGTTAGGTTGAAATCAATAATTAGCAGGTTGGAGTCCGCGGTAGTAAGCGCCAATTTTGGCTCGTTGGGATGAATGGATGCACCGAGTATCCGTAGATCAAAAGAATGCCGGTCGACCTCAGCATACGTCTCCCCGTGAAATCGAATGACGTCACCGATTTCGTTGACGACAACAAAACGGTTATCGCTCATCCAACCAGCGGCCACGACAATACTCTCGTTTTGCTCCATTAACTCGGTAATTTCTCGCTGCGACTTCTGGTCGATAATCGAAACTGTTCCCAAGTAAACCGCGATTTGAGTTTGGTCGGGCTTTAGTGCCGACCCATGCCACTGATAGGCCGCGGTTTGAGGAGTTTCCGCGAACCCACTGGCGTTTCTCAAGTAATACCACTCCCAGCCACGCAAGTCCGTTTCACCGGGTTTGGGCTGCCACCGCGTCAATACTTCGTGGACTCGGCTTACTCCCGTTGGACTGCGAACTTCGTCAAAGCCCGACATCATTTCCGAGTTGTACAACAGTTGGCGAGTGGTTTCCACCAATTGTGCTTGAATGTCGCGTTGGCTTCGGAAGTGATTCATGGCGACAAACGTGGACACCAAACCAGCCGTCAATAACACGACAATCAAGCTGAACGAGGCCGCCAACGCAGGATTTCTTTTTCCCCATCGAACCAATTGTTCCACCGTGCCCAAACGCCGCGCGCGGATCGGACGGCCATCCAAGTAGCGACGCAAATCGTCCGACAATTCCGCTGTGCTCGCGTAACGATCGGTCAGGTTCTTGGACATCGCTTTGGCAATGATTGTGCCCAGATCGCGAGGCAATCCAGGAGCCAGTCCACGCAATGGCTTCGGATCGTGCTGCCGAATCCGTTCCAAAACGCTAAAACGGTCCCCTTTTTCCCAAACCGGATGCAATGCTGCCAATTCGTAGAGCGTCATTCCCAATGAGTATTGATCGCTGTTCGGCTCAGCGCAACCAACCAGACGTTCCGGTGCCAGATAACGCAACGTGCCAAACACATCGCCCGTGCGAGTCAAATCACTTTCGTTCAACTTGGCCAAACCAAAGTCCGTCAACCAAACGTTCTGATTCCGATCCAATATCAAGTTCGCCGGTTTGATGTCACGATGGATCACACCATGTTGATGCGCGCAAGTCAACGCTTCCGACGCTTGTAATCCAATCTTGGCAACTTGACGATAAAAGTCCTCCGTGTCCCAAGTGGCAAATCCGGCGATCACTTGGTCGTGCACATCCTGTTTTCCGATGGACGCGGGATGCCGGTGGCGATTTCCGTGGCCGCGCGATAGTCTCTCGATCAAGCGGTCCAGTCCAAGTCCATCGATCAATTGCATCGCAAAGAACGGGATGCCGTCGGCACTTCCGACCTCAAAAATCGGCACGATGTTGGTATGGTGAAGTTTCGCGCAGGCTCGTGCTTCCTGTTCGAATCGAGCCAGCAACTGGGGGTTTTCCATCCCGGACGTGGGCAAGACCTTCAGGGCAACTTCGCGATTCAACGTCTTGTGCAAGGCGCGATAAACGATCCCCATCCCGCCTCGACCGATCTCGCCCAGAATTTCGTAGTTAGGTAACCGCAGCGGCTTGAGCGGTATTTCTTTCGCATCGCTCGTCTGTTGCAAACCAAGAAGTCCATTCTTGTCTTGCTCCAACAAATCCAAAGCACACAAGATGTCCCGGAACTCTGGCCCCAACTCTGGGTATTCCTGCAGGTATCGCTCCGCCGAAGTCACCTCGCCGGCATGACGACGTCGAAGGAACTCTTCAACATGTTCGTCGACGGTTTTAGGTGTTTCTGGAGAGTTGTTCGGCATCGGATGACGATCAGCGAATGTGAAATTGGAAACCAAGGGTGCATTCGGAAGCCTAACATCCTACTCCAGATCGCGTCATTTTTGGAAGCCTTCAGAAAAGTTGACGGTTGGCCAGGAAGTTGATTGTGATCCAATGGACGAAATGGAGCAGGAGTTGATTGAACACGTTGGACTTCACGCCAACTCTTTTCGTCGTTTCCCATGACGACGAAACTCTCGGAGTTCCTCGTGTCTCTGCGGTAACGAGAATGCACCACCAAGGCACGAGGAAGGCAGCGATAGATTGCGAAGAAGCGTAAAGGAAGGTTTGTGTGCCCCGACGGACCGGCCAATCGTTGAAAAACATGGCGAGCCATTGTTTGCGGCATTTGGATAGCTAGAATGAACGCCCGTAATAACGTGAATCAACGAAGTTCTAAAACAACCACATTTGACCATGGTGCGGCTTCGGTCGACGAAAAACACTACAGTTGAATTCTGGCAATGATCGAGCCAAGCCTTCGCGGTCGCGAAATAGTTGGAACATCAATTTGATTTGTTCAGCGATCAGCCCGCTGCCTTTCATCCTTTCTCGAAAATTCGTCGTGTTCAGCGCACCGTCTCTGGTCTCGCGAATTCGCCCCAGTATTTTTTCAGCTTGTGACGGTTGCGTTCGGTGCAGCCATTCCTCAAACACGGGGGCCACTGTCAAAGGCAATCGCACCAGCGTGTAGCCGGCTGCCAAAGCCCCCCGTTCGCGGGCAGCCGCCAGTAGCTGTGGCAATTCCGAGTCATTCAGCCCAGGGATAATCGGTGCGGTCATGACGCCAACCGGGATCTTGGCCTGTGACAAAGCTTCAATCGCGCGTAGTCGAGCGGCCGGCGTGCTGGTGCGAGGTTCCATCGTGCCGGCTAATTCTCGGTCCAACGTGGTGAGTGAAACAAAGACATGCACGCGGTTGTCTCGGGCCAAGTCCTGCAACAAATCCAAATCGCGGACGATCAACGCGTTTTTGGTGATCAGCCCCACCGGTTGCCGGCATTCCACCGCCACCTCCAAACACTCGCGGGTGATGCGAAACTTGCGCTCCGCAGGCTGGTAACAGTCGGTCACGCCGGAAAACACGATCGGCTCAACCGTCCACGACTTTTGCGATAAGCGTTCCCGCAACAACCGAGCCGCTTGATGCTTGACCACAATCCGAGTCTCAAAATCCAAGCCCGCGTTAAACCCCAAGTATTCATGAGTCGGCCGGGCATAACAATACGCACAAGCATGAATGCAGCCTCGATAGGGATTGATGCTGTATCGAAATGGGATATCGGGCGACTGGTTTTCTGAGAGGATCGATTCGGATTGATCGGCGAAGTATTCGATGGCACGGTCGGGTCCACTCAGCAATTCGTCATCCGGTGCCAATTGATCCAAGTCTTCCGGCGTGACCACCCGGTGGAGCTTCTCAAAGCGATTGGCTGGATCGAGATTCGAGCCGTGTTTTTTCATTTGCTTTCAAACGTTCTTGGTGTTGTCCAGTCCAAACGACTTGAACGCCGAAGACGCCGTTCGTTCCATTGCGCCATGCCCGAATTACTCCCTCAGTTTACCGACATCCGTCGTTAGATGCACGGACTCATGGAGGAAGTTTCCAAAAGTAGTGGTGGCCACAATCGCGTAAACGCTGGTAAAACTAGTGCTTTGTCACCATTTAACTTGGGGGTCGGTCTGGTAAAGGGGTCAGGAGTCAATTGCCGAAACGGCCCTTCGGGTGCTTCGCACAATTGACTCCTGCCCCCTTTACCAGACCCCACGTTTTGGTTGAGACAAAGCACTAGCAGGGTGCTGAAAAAGTCTCGGATTTGTTACCATACCAAGGTCACATCATGGAGAGAAGAATGCGCGGTCGAGAAAACAATCAGATTCAGCTTTTTTTCACGATAGATGTCGAATCTCGAATTCGAACGGACCA
>JBGSJV010000001.1:0-5101 GCA_041741535.1 Pirellulaceae bacterium | reverse complement strand
AACATGGAAAAAATGGGCCTTGTCGCAATTCAGCCCAAGTCGTTCAAACCCAGGACGACGGAGAGTAAACATACGCTCGGGTACAACGAAAATCTTTTGCTCGAAGGAGTTGTAGTTGACCAAGTCAATCAAGTCTGGGTACCTGCGCTGGGCTGTCGCTCGTGGCCGCATCGAGCTCAGCCGTGGTGAAACTGCGGACCTGACCAATTGTGGAAATAAAGACATCGTATGTCGGCGATGCTGATCGCGTGCGTTCACCGGTCCAGCCGCGCTTAGTGTCGAAAAACCCGGTTTGAGCCGAGGACATTTCCGGTCGATCGATATGTTGGGCATTACGCCAAGATGGTCGGGACATTAGACAAACATGTTGGTGAATGATTTGACTTCATACCGCGGCTTATTGTTGTTCTTAAACAAGACTTTTGCCCAGCCGACAGGAGATTCACGGTAGTCGTGATTCCATCCACGGATATTCACGCCGTCAACAATTCGCCGGCGTCGGAGCTGGAGCGTCAATCGGTTGGTATGGGGATTGATCGGAGCAGCTCGAAACGACTCGGCAACAGAGTAGTTTTCGAACAACAGCGTTTCCGCTTCGCAACCCATGAACGTTCCCGCGTTTGTGCAGCCCATCAGTCCATCGAGCGTGTTGAGTGGCGGATCGTCTACAAAGTCCCACTGGATCTCGATCTCGCGAATTGGAATCAGAATACGAGTATTGTCTTGATCAGTCAGATCCAATCGTGTTCTTGTTTGCCTTCTCCCATCGCGCAAAGCTCGCGCAGTGTGTGCGTCCAGGGCGATACGCCTACGATTCCTGCGAGTCGCCAGATGAATCCGTCAACGTCGCCAGCGCTGAATCTACGATTTTGTCGACCTTGGCCCGAATCGCTGGCATCATCTCCGACGAGACTATCCGGTTGCTCGCGTGGGTCTGCGCCGCTGAGAGTGCCTGCCAGGTCTTGCGGATCACGGCCCCTTTCTGGGGCCGGGAAAAACTTGCGATACCCTCGATCAGTGCATCCACAGCACTCTGAAGGCCCTCGCCCAGCATTCCTGAGGCAAACTGTTCTGGCGTCAACCCTTGCTTCTGAATCTGGTCGGTGAGCAAAACGCTGATCACGTCAACCAGCAAAACTTCGTCGTTTGCCAGTCGCATGAGCAGGTCACTATCTTTTTCGACCACCGATAAGAGGTTGACGCCGAGTGATTCGCGGAGCTGCTTGACACTTTGGTAGTCGATGGCAATCGACCAGGGGCGCTTGAGCGAGTCGTTAAATTGAGGCACGCTAGAGTACTCCGATTAAAAAATGAACTTCAAAAGCACAGTGAAAAGATTCCGAGCAGTTAGGAGATTGTCATATCCACTGGCGGATTCGCGTCGACGCACGGTTTCAACATGACGTCAAACGTTTGTACGCCACGCAGTTCCTGCGCGCGTGGGAACTGGTGGATCTTGTAGCGAGCCCGGACGCCCTTGCTGCCGACCGTCGCCATCAGACCATCCATCACGGCAATGTCGAGAGACGTCCGGGCGATGTATGCGGCGAGGAAGGCAGCGACGTCTGTGTCCGCCGGCTTGTTGATCATGCCAAATGACAGTTCCAAGGCCCGAAGTGTTGGCTCGCTCGCTGCAAAGCCGCCGTCGCCTCGAGTTGAAGCGTCCGCCTCTTCCATCGAGTCGTTCCCGGTCAGATCGGTCACATTGTTGACAAGTGTCCACGTGGGCGTGCCGTAAGTGCCCGTGTTGCGGTAAAGTTTTGCGCTAAGTCCTAACATGGTTGGTTCTCAAGATAAAAAGTGTGTGGATTGGTTGGAAATGAAGTGAACCAGATGGCCGCAGCTGCCTGTTAAGGCGCGTCGACCACCGGAGCAGCTGCTTTCGATTCGGTGACTTCAACTGGTTTGGAGGCGACGTCCAGAGCCGCCCGAAGCTGGCCGACCTCGATGGCGATCGGACGCGTATCGGGCACGTCGACCATTTCAAAATCACCTTCGCCAGTTGTAGGATCCTTTTCGACCCATTTCTTTTCCTGGCTTACGCTCACGCCGACAGCGCGAAGGTGCCTCGCTTCGACAAAGATTTCCTGAGTTGGTTTTAGTTTCTCGATGCCGACATACAAATCTCGGACGACAGGTAACATGGTTCTCTCCTAAGTGTTGCGAATTAAATTGCGGAACCCACGCGGGATCCGGTTGAGGTTTTTTCGTAGGGCTGGTCCAACATAGGGCCGTGGATTGACGGTGACGGGGATTTCGAGCATGGATCGTGGCTGAGTCGATTTCTCGAGTTTTCCATTTTCCTGCGCTTTTTTGAATCCGGCGAACTGTGCCTCAGTTGGTTTGCGACCACTTTTCTTGGTGCGGCGGTTGGGCACCAGAACTGTACTCTGCCCGCCTTCCTCCAAAACTCGCGGCGCATGTGGCGATCTTGAGCTCGGGAGACGAGCTGGTCCAACAAGTGCAGACTTCGACCGCGAATCAAACGCAAACAGGATCGAACCCTTAAGCCTTTTTGTTCGGCCTCGTGGGGCCTCGCCTGGTGCGGAACTTGCAAGCGGCCGATCCTTGGCAGGCCGGCCCTTGTACTGGGCTCGCATTTCGTCGGGCATTTCATCCAGTCGCAATCGCCGTGATGGCTTAATCGACCGCCGCATGTCAGTGCGGACAAACGCCGCACTCTTTGCAAGTGCGCCGGCACGTTCTTTTCCGATCGCATTTTGGACTAGTGCGCGATCAAAGAAGTTCGACTTGGCAGCTTCGACAGTGATTAGGCCCTGAGACACTTTATTCGCCCTCGCCTTCATCCGGTGGAGGTGGAATCAGTTTTCCCCATGCGTCGTAGCCTTCCGGCGGAGAATCCAGAGTCACCGTTCCGTCTTCGTGGAACTTGAGCCCGCGCCGTGGCATGTACTGGTTTTCTTGCAAGATATTTGGGTCGATGGTCAAGAGCAGCTGAACCAGCGCCCAGCTTGATGCCATGATGCCGCCAGCCCGTGAGCCCATTTGTGCCACCACTTCATCGGGTGTGAGCTGATCTTCCCAAACTCGGCGAAATCCTTCGCGGTGAGTTTTGACTAGCTCCCGTGCTGACTTTTCGACACCGGCCAATATCTCGTCGACCACTTTTTCCGCGCGTGTTTTCAAGAGTGCCATTTTCCACCTAACCAAAAAATGTAGTGATTCGTTTGTTTGAACCTGGAGTTGTGTTAATCCCTCGGACGTATGGCAACAGGCTCGATACACTGGTCGCGTCTTGAGTCCAATCGCCTTCGTTCCATGTGCCGCTGTAGGTTCGCGTTGTGCGGGAAAATTCCGAGTATAGATCGCCGTAAAAAATGTTCTTACAGGCAGCATCGTAGAACGTCATCCATCCAAGGCGACCGACGCTGCCTGTGTTGTGGCAGCCCATTCGGTAACTTTCTCCGGCTTCAAGTGTAATGGGGTCGAACGGAAAGAATGTGCCCGATTGTGTGCTGTTCGATGCGCCCCAGCGTCCATCGGTACTTAGCACACTTCGCAGTACGGTACCGCTCGAATCATACAGCCGAAAATTCAAGACGGTTGAAGCGCCGGAGTTGTACCGAACAAAGCCATAAAAGCCAAGTGCGTCCATCGAGAAATTTGGCGTGAACTTGTTTCCATCCTCCCCGTTGGCCGTTGTGTTAGCGGCGGCATTTGAGGACGAAAGCAAAATAGACGAGCAGGCCGGGTAGTCATCATCATAAAGAGGAACGATTAGCGGCATGGCGGTGTAGGTGCCATGAGTGCTGGCCTTGAATGTGGCAGAACACGGGAAACCTCTTACCCCCATGAACTGAATTGCGCCATTGATTGCAGAGGCTCGGAGAATGATAAAGTTACTGCCGTCGATTGTCCCGCTAGAGTGGGTCATTACGACGGTAATAATATCTCCGGCTGTAACTGGAACCGGGGTAGCGAACGTGACGACATTTTTGTTAGTCGTGACGGTGCCCGTAACATCGCCGTTTGCGTGATACAGTGTTCCGCTGCCGCGCGGTGGATTGCCTGTTGCCCCAAGCGTTTCGAGCCTCCAACGGAAAGTAGGCGATGATCCCGTTAACGTTTCGACGCCAAATACCAATCGATCGATATTGCCCGTTCTGGGCGCGATGAAAGCAACCGTTACGCCTTCGTCACTAGCATCAAGTGTGACGCCCGTGTTTATTGACGATGGCACAAGTCCAGGTACAAAAGCTAGCTGTTGCATCGCTTACGGCTCCTCAACAAAGATAGTCAAGGTGCAATCTACCGATCCATCCGGGTCAAGCAATTCGACCATGATGACGTCGCCAACTGAAACGGCGTCGGTGTCCCATGTTGACGCATCGCCTGTTGTGCCGGAAACCCCGGTTGGGAAATTGCTGTCAGTAATTGAATCGAGCGCCGTTGGGTCATCATTGGACGCGACTTTTCGAACGTCGAATATCGGTTCCGCTGATCCTTCGGTATCGATTCGCCAAGCTGTCATTGAGCCTGCAAACCAAGCCGACCGCTTTGGTGCTGTATCGGATGCAACGCCGTTAATGAAATTGTATTGCAGCGCGTGAATCGTTGGCCCGGTCGCTCCTGTATCCCCTTTGTCACCCGTTGGAGCAAACCATAGAACGCAAGCGGTAGTATCGGCGGGAAGTGCCCCAGCAACATAAGTCACCGTGAGTTTGTAGTAGCCAATTGGCGATGCAACGGCGGTAACTCGAAAGATCAATGGGGCGGCGCTTGCAATACTCGCTGGCTGGATAACGATAAAGCCTTTAATCGTGCTGGTTGAATCGTCAAACGATGTTATCCAGTTTGCTAGGTTAGTTCCCGAGGCCCCAGTGCCATCAATGAAAATTTGCGTTACCGATGCCACGGTTGCATTATTCGCGCGAAAAATACCTACGCCGGGGTCCGCGTCCGCTGTGTTCGATGAAAAGTTATATCGAACCCCACCGCGTTCGCCGTCAGTGCCATTGGTTCCATTGGCACCGTCCGCCCCGTCATCGCCATCAGCTCCCGGTGCCCCGTCAGCGCCTGCTGGCCCCTGAGCTCCTGTTGCTCCCGTAGCACCTTGGATCCCTTGCGGCCCCGTTGCTCC